>DATJCU010000066.1:0-4149 GCA_035497795.1 Edaphocola sp.
TTTTGAGCTATTGCCGTTTGATGAGGTGTATGTGCGACGTGCACCCGGGGCGATTCGCGAAGGTTCCGTTTTAATTAATGGTGAGGTAAGATATGCTGGAACTTATGCTTTGATAAATAAAAATGAGCGGTTATCCGATATAATCAAACGTAGTGGTGGATTTACAGATGAGGCTTATCTTCCAGGGGCTATGTTGACTCGTCCCATCTCATTAACGGCCAAGGAAAGGCGCTTGCGAGAATTTGCATTGTCGCAAAACGAAGGTCTGGAAATGAAGGCCATGGAATTTGAAGTGGTGGGCATAGATCTTTCTAAAGCCATCAATAATCCTGGTGGGCGAGATGATATATTTTTACGTAATGGAGACGAATTGGTAATTCCACGGCACAATCAGACCATTCAAGTAGGCGGTGGTGTTCTTAACCCTTTGAGTATGCCTTATATAGGAGGTAGGGGAGTTAAGTATTATGTAAAAAATAGTGGAGGATTTGCTTTGCGTGCCAAACGGAACCGTACTTATGTGGTTTATCCGAATGGCAGCGCAGGTGCCACCTCTAATTTTCTATTTTTTAGATCTTATCCTAAAGTTTTACCTGGCAGCGAAATTGTAGTACCCCAAAGACCTGAAAAAGAAGCATTGCCTGTTACTGCATGGATTAGCATTGGAAGTGGTATTTCAACTATCGCTCTTACTTTAGTAACGTTGATTAATGCGACGAAGTAATATGCTATATTTATTTGGAACATATATATTGATAAGGGTAAATTCATATTAGAAGGGTCTATTTTGTCCATAAACCGTATCATTTTAATAAAACAAATAAAAATCCAGTTCAACTTATATTTATTATTACACTGTAGTTTTTCCATTTTTGCAATAGTTTTGAATGCATTTTTGAAATTATAAGTACCATTTGTTTTTTAACAACACATTATGAATCAAGAAAAGTCAATTCCTCCAATTATTAAAGATGATGTGATAAATTTAGCTGCCTTGGCACTTTCTCTTTGGCAAGGGCGTAAAATTGTTTTTATAACCGTTGGAGTCTTTCTGACTTTTGGAGTATTTATTGCCATTTTTAGCCGTGATGAGTTTACTACTACGGTAAAGTTGATGCCAGAATCAAGCCAAAGTCTTAGTCTCGGAGCTTTGGGCGGATTGGCTTCACAGTTTGGATTTGGAGGGCTGTCAGCTCTTCCTGATGGGGAGGGTATTCCTCCTGAATATTATCCTGCGATTGTTGGGAGTTTGCCTTTTATGAAAGAGTTGATGAACTATGAATTGACTACTTTAGAAACTGATAAAAAAACAACCTTATTCCAGTTTTATTCTGAATATAGAAGGTCATCTGTTCTTTCTACAGTAAAAAGATATACCATTAGATTGCCCTTTACTATTTTAGATGCAATAAAAGGGAATAAGCAGAAGATGATGGAAAAGGAGGGGATGCGACCTGTTATTTATCTTAGTGAAGAAGAGTGGAAAATTTATGCGTTATTGGTAAATAATATTTCTGTTACAATAGATAACAAGGTCGGCATTGTCACTTTAGAGGTTAAAATGCCAGGGGATTACTTGGTAGCAGAGGTAGCAGATAGGATTACAGAGATGTTGGTGGAGTATGTGAAACATTACAAGACGGAGAAAACACGCAACGATTTAGAGTTTATTGAGAAGCAATTGAAGGGAGCTCAAGAACGTTTTGAAATATCACAAGAATCTTTGGCTAAATTTCGTGATCAAAATCATGGTCTTATGACGGAGATGGCGCAAGCTACTGTGCAGCGACTGCAAAGTGATTATGATTTGGCATTCAAAATATACAGCGCTATGGCTCAAAAGTATGAAGAAACACAGATTTTATTGCAAGAGCAAACTCCTGTGGTTAAGGTGTTGGAACCTGCTGTAGTTCCAGAAAAGAAAAGTGCACCACGTAGAAGTGTTATTGTGATAGTGAGTTTGATCCTGGGAGCAATAGTAGGGGCAGGTATTTTCTATGGTAAGATGTATTGGATAAATTTCATAACTCAATTTAAAAATATGAGTAAGCAGGTTAGGGAATAGGGGTTAGGGAATATGGGTTTGGGAATAGTATAATAGCACTCTTAAATCCCCAGGAGAGGACTTTGAAAATATTTTTGAAATAATTCTCGTTTTGTTCTTTGTCAATCGGTGTAATTTGTTTTTAAATTTTATTCCCATTTAATTTTAAAATATACCAATTGGAACAAAATTATTTTAAATCATGAGAGAAAAGCTATTTGCTTTTTTGTCTGTAATTTTTAAAAAAAATGCCAAAGACAGATGTAAATTTGCTGTTACATATTTGATAGTTTTATCCTTTTGAGATGAATTTTCAGAATTTGATCAGCACAGAGTTTGTGAAAAGACCGATATCAATCTATATTAGAATAAACTTTTTAGCAAATAAAATATTAAAGAAATCGGTTATCAATTATAGAGGAATCGATAAGTAAACAAAATTGTATGTTATTATGGGTATAAAAAGAAATTTTTTATACAATTTATTCCTCACTTTATCAAATTACATTGTAGGCCTTATTGTGTTTCCTTATATCTCTCGTGTACTTGGAGTAGCAAATATTGGGGTAGTAGGTTTCGTAGATAACTCAATAAATTATTTCATCCTTTTTGCAACTCTGGGAATAAGCACCATAGGAGCAAGAGAAATTGCACGAGTAAAGGCAAATAAGGTTAATTTAAATTCTGTTTTCAATAGTCTTATAACACTATCGTCTATCTTTTTGGCAGGCGTATTAATCGTATATTTTGTATTAATCTATGCTGTTCCTAATTTTTCACAATACAAAAATCTATTTTTAATAGGTGTCGCAAAACTAATTTTTACCATTTATTCAATTGAATGGTTTTATAGAGGAATAGAGAATTTTAAATTTATAAGCATTAGAAATGGAGTGGTAAAACTCATATACCTGATTCTTATATTTTTGTTTGTGAGAGAAGAACAAGATGTTGAAACTTACTTTCTCCTAACAGTTTTAAGTATTGTAGTTAGCTCATTGATAAACTTATGGTATTCAAGAAGGTTTATCTCCTTTACTTTTAAGGATATCACAATTTTGCCATTCGTTAAGCAAGTTTTATACATTGGTTCCTACTCATTGTTAACATCCATGTACACCACTTTTAATATTATGTACTTAGGTTTTGTATGCAGTTCAATAGAGGTGGGGTATTACTGGACGGCTTTAAAAGTATATACTATAATAATGGGGTTCTATACTGCATTTACAGGAGTGATGATGCCAAGAATGAGCGGACTGGTCGTTCGAATGGAATTTGATAAGTTTAATGAACTAATAAAGAAATCTTTCGATCTTCTTCTTTCATTTGTTTTACCTCTGATTATTGTTAGCACAATACTTGCGCCACAACTCATATTCATATTGGCAGGAGCAGGATATAAAGGAGCAATAACTCCAATGCAAATAATTATGCCTCTTTTATTGGTGGTGGGAGTGGCACAAATCATAGCCATCCAGGTTTTAATGCCTTTAAAACATGACAGTCAGATATTGAGGGCCTCAATTATTGGTGCTGTTATTGGAGTATCTGGCAATCTAATTTTTGTTTCAAAATATGGAAGCATCGGCACTGCATGTGTTCTTCTAATTTCTGAAACAATTGTAACAGCTTACTATATTTTTTACTCTCATAAACAAAAGATTATTGTATATTCTTTTAAAATGTTGAAAAAGCACGTTGTTAATCTGTTCCCTTATGTAATAGTCAATATTATATTGGCCTACTGGGTTTATAGTAGTTTTGCAACAATTGCTATTGCTTTGATAATAAATGGGCTGCTTTTTTTCTTGATTCAATTCTTTTATATCAAGAATGAGTTTATATATAAATATATTATGATAATAATAGGAAAGATTGAAATCCTTGTGAAGAATAAGTAATGGAAATTTTAATTTTTAACTTTTTACTTTATTTCTTTTATTTTCTTTTTAATAGACGAAATACGGGGATGTTATTTAAGACCCTCCTGTTTATGTTTATGTTTGTCTCATTTTCCAGCATATTTATATGGGAAAGCGGGATTTATATTTTTGCACATTATAAATATATACTTACTTGGGAATTATCATTCACTCCATTTA
>DATJCU010000067.1:0-3718 GCA_035497795.1 Edaphocola sp.
TATGGTGCTAATACGTCAGAGCACAAATCTGAGACTTTGACTCCTAAGAATTTAGAGGAATTCAATTTAAACAGTTTTTTGTAGATTTTTTATCAGAACATATTTGTGCAAATAATAGAATAATAGTGTGTATTCGTTAAATGATATAATTACCATATAAACCGAGTTCTATGCAAATTTTGCACATAGTATTAGCAGTTTTAGAACTCTAATTGTAATTCTAAAGCGATTAAAAAAAAGAAAATGAACTTTTCTTTCTTAAAACTGCAATTAAACTCGAAATCCGGGTATAATAGGAAAGTAATAAAAATTATTAATCACTCTTTAAATATTTAGAGATTATACCTTGGTATACATTTTTCCATAAGAAATATGGAATTAAGACATAACTAATTCATTCAACTAACCCCTCATAAATGAAACGAAAAAGATTAATTTTAGAACCATATCGTACCATTAATGGATATGATTTTTTAAAACATATATTTGATAATGATGGTGATGCCATGCATGCCAATAGAAACCTTGAATTATTATTAGACTATCTTACATGTAATTATAAAAGGAGTGATATTGGTGTAGATGGTAAAACTATGGATATTTGTGTATACTTTGATTATGATGAAGCGATGTTTCGTAATGATGCTGTGAATCATAAATATTATCTTTTCCCTATAACCCGTAGAGAAGCCATTAGAAGACTATACACATTACAGGAATACATGAAAGATAATGAGAAAATACTAAAACTATCACTTGAAGTTAATATAAAATTTGATATTGATGCTAAATATGAAATTGATGATAGGCTTGCCATTAAAATTAATGATACCTCAATACCCAAGTGTAAAAGAATATTTATAAAATTATTCAGAACAGTATGGAGAAAAACTAGACTCAAGTTCCAGAATGTTTTCCCAGTATACTATCATAACTATGATTTTCATAAACCAACACCATTATCGGAATATCAACTAAGTCATAGAATTAAAATTAATGGCGAAACAGTTCAATATTTGGACATTGATACATATCATATAAATAAAGCAATAAAATGAAATGAAAACTACAAAACCAGATTATGAAGCTTTAAAAAACAGAAGCCTATTAGAGGTTTTACGATATGATTCGCTTATTCAAGAAATTGAAGAACATATCATAACAAAAAAAGAACTATTCTTATATAAGACAGAAGAGGATGTAGATTGTGGTGAAATATTATTTTTAGAACCTGTGCCATTAAATAAGAAATTTGATTTATTCTTCCATTTGGGAGATGCTAAGAATATTGATTTTAAAATAGATAGAAAACGCAAACACAAAAAAATAACCATAGAAGAGGATATGCATAAGGGTGTAAAGCTAACATTAGTGTATTAAATTGAAGCGTATTTCATAAAATATAAATGTCAAATTTATGGATAGAGAACAAAACAGAAGAAACTCAAGTCTTTTTAAAAAAAGCTCATTGGTACTTCAGAATATTGTTATATCTTTAACAAATAATCGTTAAGCCTTGACTAGATAAACAGACGGATAACATAAATATTTCAACAATAATACACAATCTTAATAAAAGCACAAATGAAGAGTATTTTCAGACTTAATAGCTCGGTAAATTCAACTTACTTTGATTTGATATCAGGAGATAAAGAAACTCAACAAACAAAAGGACTTGGGCTTCTTTTATCTAAATCAGAGACAGCATTAAAAGCATTCCTTGAAATTCCCGCAATCCAATCAAAAATTGGGGAAATAGATATAAAAAGCCTAGGTCGTATAATTGTAAATTGTGAGTTAATATCGAAAACTGAAAACAAGTTTCGTGCAGATATTGTATTACGATTTTATAAAGACGGACAACCATTTAAAGCTCTTTTAATTGAAGCTAAAAGTATAAATAAGGGAACATCAGTTTCTGCAACCAATGCGCAAATAGAGGGGTATATTGAAAATGAGGCTTTTGAGGAACTTAAAGTTTTTGGAGATAACAGCTTTGGCATCACCTTGACGAAACTTCCAAGCTATACCACACATAAAAGTTTAATATCTATTACATGGGAAGATATTATAAATGCATTCTACAGAGTTCTACCCAAACAAGACAACTTACTTAAAGATTATTTTAATTTTCTTATTAATATAAATGGCGCTATGAAATTTTACGAAAAAGAAGTTATCTCAATTCCGACTAGAAAGGCCTCAGAAAATGCAATAAATGATTTACTGATTTATGAATGTCCTAATGAAGGAAGATATTTAATTAAAAGCAAACCACTCTATATAACTTTTAGAAAAAGTGGAGGTGGTGAAATGGATAAATTATTCAAAGTAGAGGAAATTATCATTTTAAACTTCCATGAAGATTTTGAAACATTCATGAAAGATGAAAATTATAATATAGATTATCGTAATAGAGTAAAAGGATATGTTGAATACCTAATCGATAATAAATTATGGATTGATCTTCCAAAAGAAGACAAACAAGTTTTTATTCTATCAGAGAACTTCATTGAGCTTAAAAACAAACCTAAGCCAAAAAACGGGAATAATTCGTTCAGAGCTTATTATGAATTAGCTGACTTACTAAACAAAAAGTTGGTGTAAAAATATAAGACTGCTAACTATTTTCATGTCAATATATTGAATATTCAAAATAAGTAATAGCTTAATAATCTGATGAAAAAAAAGCAAGATCATATTATGAAAGATCTATTAAAATTAGGAGCTATTGGTGGTGTTCTATATTTACTAAGAAACGTATTTAAAATTATAGGTTTAGTTATAATATTCGCAATACTGTATTATTTGTCAACCATCATATAAAATAAAAACATAAGAAAATGGCTAAAATTTTTCAAGGAAACACTACATCATCTAGCAATATTGTATTTACGTTCGACGGGAAATTCGTTTATCAGGGCAACAGCTCATCATCAAGCAGAAGGATTTACACGTGGGACAGAAAATACATTTTTCAAGGAGATAGCACATCTTCAAGTAAAATAATGTACACTTGGAACGGAAAACATCTTTTTCAAGGTAATTCAACTTCTTCAAGCAAGATACTTTACACTTGGGACGGAAAGTGTTTTTATCAAGGAAATAGTACATCGTCAAGCAAAAGAATTTACACATTTGATGGTAAACACTTATATCAAGGTGACAGTAGATCCTCAAGTAAAATAATGTACACATTCGATTCACCAATACCTCCTGCTATTATTCTTGCTACTGTTGCATAGATACCCGTAAATATCGGTGAAATGTCACTGCTATTTTTAACAAAAAGAAAAGGGAAATAAATGTATGGTACACAACCATAGTTTTTATTTTCTTTTTCTTTTCTTGTCTCTAAAATTAGAACACACGGAAAGTTGAATTAATCTGTATCTATTCCTAAACACTCTTAAGAGGACTTTGTCTTAAAACTGTTTGTTAAGCTTTCACATTAGAAACAATAGATGAAAAACCTATAAATCTTTGTCGAATTTTCAGAGTGTACTCATATATTTAATTAAAAAACTTCTCTTTGTCAGTAAACTTCTCAGACAACCCCTGCATATCCTTACTTATTTTATCATTAGTAATACGAGCATAGATTTGAGTTGTTTGAATATTGGTGTGTCCTAACATTTTACTAACAGTTTCAATCGGAATGCCCTTTGCTAGTGTAACTGTAGTTGCAAAGGTATGTCTTGCAAGATGAAAAGTGAGA
>DATJCU010000068.1:0-4342 GCA_035497795.1 Edaphocola sp.
CGTTTCAAACAGTCAACTTATTTCATTACAAACCCTTAGTTGTTGTAGTTTGATGCTAGGTCATATATAAACTTTAATGTTTTTAGAGAACCTTCAGGATTTCTATTTCCATATTTTATTATTTTCAATTTTAAGCAATGAAAAGATTTACAACGAAAATAGTTTTACTCGGCATACCAATTTTATTAATGTTTATTATTATGGAGTTGGGCTTAAGATCGATACCGAGCGATTATAAATTAAAAAAAGAATATCTGGATGCTAATTCAAATAAAATTGAAACACTCATTTTAGGCAGTTCTCAAACTTTTTTTGGAATTGATCCTAAGTATTTTGTTAGCAAGACTTATAATGCAGGTTATTTATTACAATCATTAGACCTCGATTTTTTAATTATAGATAAATATAAGGATAATTTCAAGAATTTAAAAACAATTGTACTACCCATCTCATATTTTTCATTATTCTCAAAACTCAGTTTAACGCCTGAATCATGGAGAATAAAGAAATATGTGATTTATTCTGATTTAAATATATATGAAAAATTATTTCAAAATTTTGAATTATTCAATCAAAATTTAAAAGTAAATATTCTCAGATTAAAAGACTATTATATAGATAAAAATGATCCTCTACATTCTGATAGTTTAGGATGGGGAACGACTTATCAATCTGAAAATGCCAAGGATTTGATAGAAACGGGTAAAACTGCGGCTTTTCATCAACGTTTCGATTTAGCTCTTGAAGTTGTACAAACTACAACAAAGGAAAATGAAATATTATTAAAACAGTTTATGGAATGGAGTGAGAATAATAATATAAAAGTAATTCTGATTACGCCTCCTGCATATAAAACATATCGCAATAATTTACATGTTGGACAATTAAACCTTACTATAGAAACTGCGAATGCGATTGCATCTAAATATAACAACTGCGAATATTATAATTTAATTGATGATTCAAGATTTACAGCAATTGATTATTATGATGCTAATCATCTTTCTGAAATTGGTGCCGAAAAATTATCAAAGATATTATCATCCATAATAGAAGAATCTGCTAATGAGGATCTTAATAAGTCCATTAAGAATTGAGACTCTTTTTTGTTCATTGATAATTAAACATTAAACATAAACCCATATTATAAATATTTTTTTTAAACAATCATTTATGCTTGTAGGGAGTTTATACGTTGAGTAATAGACTGAAGGGAAGAGAAAAAAGGGACTTTATCATTCCCTATTATGTTGCACCCACTGTTCGTGAGATACATACCTCCGAGTGGATATTTAAACTGTCAGTTTAAATATCCAAGTCGTTTAATTAGTCTCTTCCTAACTAATAATCTACCAAATTTTGTTTTGCTTAATAGTTTTATAACTTTAAACTTATATGAAAGTTCAGGATGATCTATCAATAATTTATCAGCTGTTTTAATTTGATTTATATCATGTTGTGCAACGGCAAAATTATACGATACAAATGCATGCTTAATTTTGATAGCCTCAATTATATCTTTGCTTACATTATATTTTTGAGCATAATCCATTTGAATTTCAAAAACTCCTTTCATAAAAGCGTATGTGTGGCTAAGATTGGTGAAATGGCTTGCACTTTCTGTAAGTATTCTATAATGCGTTGTAGTATCGTTTAAAAAATGAATCTTTGAGGATGCTATAATGTCTAATAACATCGGCAAATCAGCCGCTACATATCTTTTAGTTATTTCTCTATAAAGTTTTCTTCTAAAAAGCCATGTGCACGGTGCTCTAAACGGAGCATGCAATAGATAATCTTCAAAGGTCTGGCAAAAAGCAGCAGGCTCATTTTTAAAGAAATCTCGATCTATTATATCTCCTTTTTCATCTATTCTGTTTATTTCAGTATACACTAATCCATAATCTTCATTTTGCTCTAAAAAATCTACTTGTTTTTGTAATTTGAGTGGATCAGTCCAATAGTCATCACCCTCACAAAGAGCGATATATTTGGCTTTGTTATGTGCTTCATAAAAGGGCTTAAGTGCTTTTTCACGAATGGGCTTTCTCCAAGTATTTTCTGCTTGGAAGAATACATTAAATAAGGACGGATATTTTGCTTGATATTCTCTGATAATATTTGCGGTATTGTCTGATGAGCAATCTTCAAAAATATTTATCTTAACCGGAAAGGTTGTTTTCTGCATCAAAAATCCCTCTATAGCATCACTAATAAATCTCTCGTGATTATATGTGAGACAACTGATACTTACTAACTGAACTGTATCATCATCCAAAAGATGCTGAGTAATTGGAATAGGGTTGTTTAACATTATTAGCTTATTTATGTTTGCTGAAATATTGATAATAGCTTTAAGGTGGAGTTGAGTCAATGGTTTTTAGAACTTCTGTTGCATAATTGTTATGAAGGAAGCTCAGTTGTATTATCTCCTAACGCCTAATCACACACTAAAATCAACACTTCGTATAGTATTTAATTGATAATCTTGAACTTTCTAAATTTCATTCATTATTTATTATTTCAAATATAGTTATTCTATTGATATTGAATAATTCAGCTCTCACCTCTCACCTGTTATTTTTTTTATTCTTCTTAATATATTACTGTTCTCACATGCATCAAAAAAATCTCTTTTTAGCAGAGAGGACCTATAATATTCTGTTCCGTCATCTTTTAATTTATAGCCAAATAGTTTAAGTATTTTGAATGCACTGCTATTATTCTTATGAAGTTCACCCCAAGTTGCCTCAATTTCTATTAAATTAAACACTATTTCATTTCCTAATAATATCATTATTAGTGGTTCATATTTTAATCCTTCAACTGCGATCCAACTACTTGTCTTAGCTGTCTTTACATTATAATCTAAATGAGAAACTCTATTTAATCCAATCGGTTTTCCTTCAGCATTACTATATATAAAATAATAATCCAAGCCCTCTTTTTCTCTTTTTTTATACTCCTGTATCCATTTTTTTTGACTTTCAATTTCGTTATCAAGAGTAAGCATGTATTTTGTTCTATTTGGATTAGTTCTCAGTGATAAAATAAAATCGGCATCGTTCTCATTTACAAGTCTAACTTTTAATCCATATTTCTCTAATGAGAAATTCTTAGGTAATTTTTTCATATTCTGAATTTTTTTGTGTGATCCATATAGTAATTTCTTTTTTTATCATCTTTAAATTCCAATAATACAATTCCAATTCTATCGTATAAATTATTAAATGAGTTGATATGAGTGTTTTCTTGATGAAAAAAATTTATATCAAGAACATTATTCTCTAATTCCGATGGTGGTTTAAATCCTTTAAATATTTTATTTTTATCAGAATAGATTAACTGATATGCATAGCTATGTTTTTTCGTCTCCTTAAGTTCATTTATATGATTGTCTGAATTGAAATAAAGATTAATAGCAAGAGCCGGTATGTCAACTGAATATTTATAACCCAAGAGCTTCCAAATATAGTTTCCACTCGGTCTGGGATTAATTTCAACAATATATGGTATATTTTTTCTTGCAATTGCTTCAAAATTAATAATCCCATCGGGTATTTTAAGAGTTTTGACTATCTCTGATACTTGTTTGAGTGCTTCAGACACATCATAATTTGCAGGAAAGACTGTAGCAATAGGTAATACATTATTTGTTTCATTATCATAAATATAATTACCTACTATACTACCTATAATTTCTCCATTGTATATGAGACAATCCCCATTAATTAGTTCTTCACCTTCTAAAAACTCTTCAATAATCACTGTGTCTGAATCTGAAAAGTTCTTCGATGTCTGGAAATTCAAAAGCAATTCATTTTCATTGTTGATTTTTATTACACCTTGACTACCTCCCTTATCTGTTGGTTTTATGATTATTGGATAAGTAAGTTGCTTCAAATCGATTTCATCCAAATTATGAACACATTGATACGCCGGAAAGTTTAAACTGTTTCTTGACAAAAAATCACGAAACAATCCTTTATCAGTGAGAGTCTTTAATGCAGTTTGAGAGTACCCTTTTAAATGATAGTGTTCAGATATTATAGACGCTGTATTTAACCCATGTGCGGAGACAAATGACATCACACCATCGATATTTTTATCTTTTATTGCTTCGATTATTGAGTCATGATCATACACATCGATAAATAGGTTCTCGTCTGCAATTTTGTGTCCTGGATTGGATCTGTTATTATCACAAGTTATCACATGTAATCCTAATTTTTTTGCAGACTCGATAAAAGGTAAATTTGACTCACTCGCAACAAGAATAAGAATTTTCTTCATACTTTTAATAGTGTGTTATTAATTAATTGCTACTTTGTTTTTAGGGTTT
>DATJCU010000069.1:0-2940 GCA_035497795.1 Edaphocola sp.
ACCACTAAAAATAGAAAAATTATGGAAGAATTATTATCAGAAAAAAACTACATTTGTAAACCAATGTCAGGACTAAAAAACTACTGTAAACTTATAGCAGGATTTAATCTTTAACCTGTAAACTTTTTTTAGGACGAGTCAGTCTACGAAGCACGCAAGCCCGCCTATTGCAAATGTGCTGTTATAGCCAGTTTTTCTTCTGTCAAAAAGGTAGACCCACATTTTTCTTGAATATTAAACAGAACGCTTCTTCTGCTTGTCCATATAGCTTTTCGTAGCCGTCCAAGTTATTGATATAGTCATTCAGTTGTTTATTTGTCAATGTTGTTGTCAGCTGTAAGTCTGCAATTTTAAACGGAAATTGACTGTTGTTTGGATTAGGTGTATGCAAAAATAATGCGTCACTATAACTGTCAAAGTCGAGTAAAATTGAATAGAGTTGAAAGTCAATTTTCAATTTCTTTGTCTTGTCCACGAGTAAGTCAAAGTGCCTAAACAACTTGTCTAAATGTGGTTTTCGTCTTTTAAAACTGTCGTTACCGTAGCCTTTCCAGTCAAAGTGCAGATGCCAATTGTCAAACCATGTTTCGGGATTGTCAAAGTCAAGCCAAGTTGCTTTGTCAAGGTCGTTTTCAGTCGATAGATTTTTATAATATCGTTTTAGTCCTCTATGTTTTTTTACTCCGTTCATGTTGTAGTTCTGTCGTCCTAAAATTGGCTATAACGTGTCGCAGCTAAGAGACGTGGGGCATTTCGAAGCTTTTCACTGTCAGTTTACAGCAAATATAACCATGAAAAACCAAGCTTGCGAAAACCACAGCCTGCCCCATGTTTTCTTAGGTGCTGTTATGCAAAGTTTTTATTCTAATTCTGTCATAAATAAGTGAATCAAACTTACCACTCTATAAAATAAATAATCAACGTGTTTATTATCAGTAATCTCAATTTTATCTGTCTCGAAGTGCCTTATTTGAAATTTGTTCCCAATTTCTGTTAGTGCTTTTGCTTCTTTTTCTAATTCATCTTTAATGGAACTATTTCCATTTGAAACCAATTCAATTAAGTGCGATGCTGAAACATTTTTTTGGGAGCTATAAAAGGTTTTTACTCGTTCAAATGCATCCCAAATTTTTTCTAATCCATTAATTCTGTCTTCTAATTTTGGCAAAATAAATTTGGAATAGGCTAATCTTATTAATTCATTTAGTTTTGAGTCTGTTGTATTGAAAATTTGATTTGTTTGTTTTTGAAGTGTAATAGGAACATGCCTGATTATTTTGCCATTATCATTGATGAAAAAGACAATTCCATTTCTTTCAAAAATTTTATTTATTTCACCTTGAAATTTCTTTTGTGGCTCAATACTGTCTTGAAAAGTCAAATGATAATGATTGAAATATTCATGATAACTTCCTTGAACTGGCTGTTTAATATGAATGTAACAAAACTCAAGAAAGTCAAGTGCAGAATATTTATCTATGGAATTTTCTGTAATTTTTTCTTCCCAATCCTGAAAAGTTACATTTTTTTCATTTTTTCGGGAAATTGGTATATCAATATTAGGAATTTCAGATTTAACCCTGTCATTGAATAATTCACTATTAAAACTAACAACTCCCAATCCATCAGGACAATTTTCAGGGAAATCTGACGAGAAGAAATTTTCAGATTTAAATCTTTCAAAAATGGAAACAATCCCATTCCAGACAGGAACACTTATTTCCTCTTGATTTCTTTCTTTTTCACCAAGTTCAGTATCGCTAAAATACATTTCAAAATATTTAGATTTTAATAATAGGTAATTTCTCTTTCAACAATATATTCAGCTTTAAATTTATCACTTACAACATATTTTCCATCAACATAGTCGCCATCATTATCAAATTGAACTCTTTTTAACCAATTACCATTTTCATCAAAATCAGAATATTCATATTTTGTTATAGAGTAAATTTCGTGGTTGTCGTCAAATAAAGTATTCTCAATCTCAAAATTATTTTCATCATATTTGGTTAAACTTTTCATTTCCACTTTTCCATTATCTTTAAACCAAACATATTCAATTAGATTTCCATTTTTGTCATAGGTTCCTTTTGATTTAAGTTTTCCATTTTTAGCAAAAGTTTCTGTTTGTTTTACTTTATCTCTATTGGAATATTCATAATTAGATTTTGAAACAATTACTGAATTTGAATCATATCTTATTGCTTGCTTTTTATTGTTATTTCTACCATATTTATATTCAAGAGTTGATTTCAACTTTCCTTCTGAATCATAAGAAATTTCTTTTATGATTTTTCCATTTTTAATTTCGGTTGTAATTTTTTCTTCGAGTTCTCCATCAGAGGAATATGTATCAACTTCAGAGCAAATCTTTTCTGTATATTTATAAACCAATTTTTGAAAAATTTCATCTTTATCTGAGTGCGTTTCATAAATTGTTATTGTTTTTAACTTTCCATCTTGATTGAATATAATTAGCCCGTCTTTTGAAAGAATATCGTAAGATTTTCTTCCTATTTCACCTTTTGAAATCTCACCAAATTTTTCTTCTGCTTGGTAAGTGGTTTCTCTAACTGAGTTTACTTTTCCATTCAATTTGAAGTTTTCATAATCGTTTTTATTTTGAAAACTACAGCTTTCAAAAATTACGATTATTAACAAAAACAAGATTTTGCTTTTCATATTTCGTCTTTTAAATTTTGCATAACGGTTAGTATATGAAAAGTAGGCGATTTCGAAGCACTAAACTTTCAGTTAAGCACAAAGTTTGATACGAGCCCAAACCCTTGAATTTATTACTGTTTCGCCTATTTTTTATATACATTGTTGAACTAATCCGCTAAAGCGGAAGCTTTTTATTATTGCTAAAATAGTAGAACTTGCTGATATAATCTTTAAAATTTAGAATTATGTTTAAAAAAAAATCAAAAACCTTAT
>DATJCU010000070.1:0-7109 GCA_035497795.1 Edaphocola sp.
TACCACAGCACCTTTAGGTGGTTTGATGCCCTCTCCTGTAAGACGACACCGGTGGTTCAACTTACAACTGTTCCCACCATCTTAACTACAGCATGCAGAACAATATATTACCGATGTTCTGCTTCTCGGCACACTATGAAACGTTTGGCATTTCAAAGCGATTTCCTATCTAACCGTTGCGATGTTTATTAAATGTACCGCCCTTAAAATTAGCACTTTCCGCCAAATGTTTTATATACCGTGTTGTATGCTGGCGTTCATTCGTTTCTGTCTATTTATCAACCACTTAGCCTTATCATAATTTTTATTTTCAATCCGCACCAACCTATCCACGAAGCACAAATTTATTTTGTTTTTTTGCGCGTCGGCAAACCCTAAAGCCCTGTGAGCTAATCGGGTTGGCTTTGTAAGCTCTTTGACAAAGCTTAGGTATAAGCGATGGCTTGAGGGGCTTTGACAATGTGCTTGCAAAATGTGCTGGCTATTCTAATTTAATTCCATATCTACTTTCAATGAAATTATCTAATTCTTTTTGTTCATGTGTATTTATTATGAAATCCTTATCTTCCTTGTCAAAATTATATACTCCAAAATTCTTAATATAATTTCGGCTTAACGAATAATAACCAGAACCATATGGCTTACTTGATAGTTTTATATATGTCCAGAATAATCTTGACGTCATAAGTTTTTTAAGAAAATGAAGTTCTTTTTCATCCTCTGTAATAACTGCTAATCCATTATAAAACAACAAATTTTCGTCTGTATCAATTGTGAAATTTGGAGTGGTTGGAGAAACATGGGGAAAAAACAATTTATACTTTAACTTTTCTAATGATTGATTTCTCCCATATGCATACCAATTTTGGTACTTTCCATTTCCTTTATCTCTAGTACTCAATATTTGCTTTTTATCCGACAGATAGTTGTATGCTTTAGGATAGTTTTCTTTAATAACAGCTTCATCAAGTAGAGTAACCTTGTCGTTTACATATTCATATGGGAAAATTGCTTTCTTTTTAATTGAATCAACACTCTTCGCTTGGGTAAATTTATTTGGATTTATTATATCCTTACAAATGTGTTTTTCAATTTCATATATTTTGCCATTTTGTAAATAATAATAATCCTCATTTTCACCAATCGGATTGAAAATATAAATGTTGTTTTTTAATGTTGCAATACCATTTCTTGTTTTGTACAATTCTCCAAAAGAAATCCCAGTTTCTTCTATTTTATCAATTAGGTCTTTTTCTTTTAAATTCCATCCCTTTAGGGAATTAAATTTTGAATATTCTATCTTCTTGTACGTCAGATTGTTCAATGAATTATTACTGCTTGCAAACTCAATAAATGGAGATTTCGATTTCTCAATCAAACAAATACAGGTATAGGTTGATTTACTTTGGAAAATCTGATTATTTCCAAAATCTATTATTTTGAAGCGATATTGATTATTTTGAAAATACTCTCTTAATGCTCTACCATTAATACTCTTAAAAAAAGTATTCATAGTTATATACCCTAAAATACCATTTGGAGATAAATTTTCTATTCCAATCTGAAAAAATGGGATATATAAATCAGGATGACCAGATTTACAAACTTCCCAGTTATATAAAATTTTTTTTGAGTCTTCTGGAATATTCCGAGAACAAACATAGGGTGGATTACCAACGATTATCTCAAAACCATTAAAACTTTCTAATACATCTTCCCATCTAAATGATAGAGCATTACCAACAAAAAGATTGAACGAAAAATCCTCAACATCTTCTCCTTCCGACAAGGCTAAAAGAGTTAGTAAAAGTTTTGTTCTTGTTATTGAATATTGCTGGATATCCAAGCCAAATAAATTATTCTTAAATATCTCAAAGTATGATAAAGACTTAGACTTTCTAATTTTTTTCGCAATATCGAATAAGAAACTTCCACAACCACATGATATATCAGCAATCTTAGTTTCAGAAGTAATATCCGTTTTTACAGCTAATGCATTGGATATAATAAATTCTCTAATATTTCTAGGCGTATATACTGCTCCAGTTACAATTTTATCAGTTGGAGAAACTACAAATTCAAAAAGCTTAATTAAATTTTCGAAATTGTATAAATCATTACTGTTTTTAATTATGGAAATAATCTCTTGAAGGTAGTTGTATTCGTCCTTTTGATTTGGATTAATAATATAATCCTTAATAAATTGATTTTTAGAAAATGATATTTTATTTATTTCGATAAATGAAGAAATAAGCAATCTATCAACAGAAATAGGTTCCATTGATGATATTGAATTTAAATATTTTAATAGCTCATTTTTCATACTAAAAATGGACAAATAGCTGTTTTATTCCACTCAATAGCTGAACCATCGTTTTGCCAATGATTAGAAATTGTAAAACTATATGGTTTCCAAATACTATCTTGATAATCCCGTATAAGATTCTTTACTTCTCTATCTTCAATCAATTTAGAATAACTTAATGGTTGAAAATTTGCAATCAAATAAGACAAACCTAAAATTAAGTCCATCGGATAATGTAAAAATCGAGGAGAGTCTATATTAAGAGTTTCACCATAATCAAAGTCCTTGTTATTCTTAGGATTAAGATTGTATTGTAGATGATAGGTTGGATGAATTTCGTCAGAATCTTGAGATTCATGATGTCTATCCAAATGAAATCCAAAATAATGCACACCTTCTGCTGATTTAGGTTTAATCCCTTTTATTGTTACATTAAATGATAACTCGCAAAAAGGGTCTTTTACATTTTTCCAATTCCTAAAATCCGAAACTAAATTTATACTTAAATATGCTTCAGCCTTATTGATTTCTTTAGGCTTTAAATGTCTGTCGGCATTTATATCTAGCTTTATATCATCTATTGAATACCCCCAATAATTAACATCGGTATTTACACAATTACCGTTCTCGTCTCTGTAAAATGGAATATAACTTGAGTTTTCAAGTTGGTTTATTCCATCGTATAGTTTAGTACTAATACCACTACCTATATAAGTCTCCAATTTGTCAGCGAAGCGCTTTAATTCTTTAGCTCTTTGCCTTCTAAATATCATTATTTTTTTTGGTACAGTCATTTTGAAAGCATTTCTTTTAAATCCTTAACGTTTTGTAACTCTGATGGGTGTGGTCGTAAGCCTCTATCTCGTCCTTTTCTTTCCAATTCAGCACTAAATGAAAGAAATTTAGGTTCCTGCCAAGGTTTCAGTTCTGTTGACTCATATATTTTAAATCCTTCAAGTGGGTCAAGAGGTGTTTTATAATATTCACAAACAGTCCAAAATTCGCTACTTTTGCAATATGGCTCTATTGGTTTCGCAGAAATTAAAGTAAACCCCAATTTACTCAAGATTTCAACTCTTTGACTTGCATTAAGATTTTGAAGCTTTTCTCCTTTTGAGATTGATTGGAATTTGGAAGCTATTCTATCAAACCACCACCTTTCCCAACCATTTCCAAATGCTCCATTATACATACAATCTTCTAGGAATTCTTTTTTCAGTCTATTCCATCCATTTCCTGATGCATCGATATCAACTCCTAACCTAGCAGCTACAGTTCGTTCTTTTATTAAAATCCCAGGGTGATTAAATAATTCTTTAATTACAAATTGAGCAATGTCATTTACCTTTAAATCTTGTTCTTTATCAATGAATTTTTCAAAAATTCTACTATCAAATTGTTGCCAATCTTCTCGGTTCAATATTTCTTCTACAGTTCGCTTCCGTTCATTAAGCCACTTATAGGAATTTGCAATACTTTTGAGTTTAATTGAAAACTTCTTCCATTCAGGAGTATCGGATTTTTCAAATTTATAGTCAAATAAATCGTGACTAGTCTTGTCTACATCGTAAGTAGCACGCATTTTAGGACTGGTAGAACAAAGGATTAAAGGAAAGAATTTGACATCACCCGACACAGCTAAAGTTCTTAAATCCTGAGCAAATGTTGTAGCTGGAAAGCTTAATCTATTTTGACCATCACCATCTAATCTTAAGTCAAGAATCAATCCGTCAGGATTTTGTTCACAGATATACTGCTTTAATGATTCAAAATCTCTTAGTTTGCTTAAATCAACAAGTTCTACCTCAATTTCACCAACATCATTAAATCCATTTACAATGGACTTTAATGCATCTGGATTTTCATCATCTATATATAAATATTTTGGCTTCATATCTAATCTATTTTTGTTTCTGGAACTTCAACTCTAAGTGTGGTTGTATAACCATCGTGAGGTGTCGTTACATAAACATTACCATTGTAGCTTTCAATTATATCACTCACTATCTTCAATCCTAATCCTGTACCAGTGAGCGAATCTATTTCAGAAGCAGAACGACCTGCAGCTGAAGATGTTGTATAAAAAGCATTAAAAATAACTTCTTCTTTTTCTTTAGGAATTCCATCTCCATTATCTGAAAATTCTAAATACACTTTTCCTTCTTCACGTCCACATCGAATAAAAACACGTCCCGCTACACCAGCTCTTCTTATGGCCTTTTTTGAGTTTGTAAAAAAGTTAAATAATATCGATGCCCATTCAGATGGATGCATTGGAATTGTATAAAGGTCAAAACCTTCAAAAACTGGTTTCTCAAATGAAATCCTAGTTCTTTCTAAATTATTTTGAATTACTTCTTCAAAGCTATTTACCACATCTCTTAATTCAATTGGCTCCAACTCTCTAAGTACATTCCTTGAAATTGCTTCGTCAAAATAAGAAGAATATGTTGTTAATGATTTTACATTTTTTTCAAGGTTATCAACTCTTTCAATACCTTCCTTATAGTCTTTTAAGGCATTTCGCAGAAAATTGGTTTCCGCATGTATACCTGGAAAATAGTTCTTTATTTCATGAACGAATTCACCGATTACAAGACCTAATCCTGCAAGAATTCTCATCATGTTTAGTTCATTAATTAATTCTTGTTTTTCTTTTTCTTCCTCTGCTCTACCTTCGATTAAATCATTTAGAGCTTCATCAAACTTTTCTTTTTGTGAACTATATTCAGATTTACCCTCTGTATCATTTTCTGCTTCAGATGTTATTGAATCACCAAACACACCTTGCATTTTATTAATAGCATTGTTTACCTTTTCGGTTGGAGATTCCCTCTTTTCTTTTGGTGTGGATGTATTAGACTTTTTATTTCTTAGTTCAGCTATTTTTGTTACAGCAGATGTAATTGATTTAAAAATAAAATCTGTCAGCTCATAAAATGCAGGTGATTCAATTAATCCTTCTCGACTTGACGTTTCTTCAAAATTCTCGATATCTCTATCTTCAATTTCTACAAAACCAAAGAAATTTACATTTCCATGCGGAGGCAAAATAACTCTTTTACGCACCGAAGCATCTAAACCAATCCAATCATTACCTCGTTCTCCATATGGTAAAACTCTAAAACCATTTCGGTATAATCGAATTCCTCCTTTCTCGTTAGCAACCTCTCTTATTAGACCTAATGATTGCTTAGGTAACAATGTTGACTCATATATGAAATAATAGCATTTGAAGTGAACTCCTTGTATGAAATCAAACTTTGAGTTTGAATTTTCTTTATTTTTTCCAATCAAGAAAACATCTTGAGGAAAACTTAATCTTTCACTTTTTAGAGCCCAACATCCTTGACCATCTTCCATTACATAACCTTCAATTTCAGCTAAAGCATGATTTAAGAATGCTTCTTCTTCATCAATTATCTTATATTCTTCATTGTTGTCTTTTCGATGATATGAACTATTAAAACCAGGGTCAATTTTGCTTTTTTCTTCGTCCTTACGTTTTTTGGATAATGGGAAAGGTTGCAACAAGTCTGAGGTATATCGATACACTCTTTTAATCATAGCATCCGACCAACCTTCTCTAAGATTATCGATAAATAAATCCGTTCCTTCGTCTTTAATCTTTGGAACAATTTCAATATTATTTGCAATAGAAGCTAAATCCTTATCTGTCTCAAATGTATTCCAATCAATTGTTATTCTGATTGCAGTATCTGAATTTTCAGTCTGGGTAACAATGGTTAATGTTTGTCCCAGTCTTTGGGTTGCAAACCTCCCAATTCCCTTTCTTCCAGCTCTTGTTCTTTTGTATCTTGGAGAAATAGGGTTGTGTATTTTATCTGAAGAAGAAAGCCTCATAAAACCATTGATTAATTGCTCTCTTGTCATGCCAAGACCATTATCCTCAATTATTAATCTTCCTCCTTTTTGCCAGGCATTTTCAAAAGTTAACCTGACTTCTGTAGCGTCAGCATCATAGGAGTTTTTTACTAATTCAGATACAGCAGTCTCATGTCTACCAACGAGTTCTTTACCTAATCTATTTATAATCCCCGCATCAACAGAAAATCTAATTTGTTTCTCATCAAGCCTTGCAATCTCATTGGATAAGGATAGAATTATTCCATTATCTGAATTTTCTTTTTGAAGTTCAGAGGCAAGTTTGTTTTTCAATTCTATTAACCTATCATTACTCATATCGCAATTAGCTTTTAATCAATTCGATTACTTTAACGTTCAATGCTTCTGCAATTGCAGTCAATGTCTCCAAAGATGGTTGCACATCATTAGTACACCAACGAGAAATAGTTGCTTCATTTTTGCCTAGTTTTTGAGCAAGCCACTTATTACTCTTATTGTTTTCAACAAGAACTACTTTAATTCTGTTTAGTTGTTTTTTATTCATAATAATTGCATCAAAAACAAATTAATTGACCTCAAAAATACAATTAATCCTATCAAAAGCCAACGAGTGTGATGGGAAAATTACAGCTCTTTTACAAGCTTTGGATTTAAGCGCTGGCATGTGTGGCTTGGAAATGTGCTGTAATGTGGACTAGGGGTTTCTTGAAAAAGTGCGCTGGGAGAAAAAACAAAATAAATTCCCTCAATTTAGCACTGTCGTTTCTTCAATGAACAGTTCTCTTTTTCGCTTGCATACAACGCCCACATGGTCGAGTAGGCAAGGGGAATTTCACCCCAAGCCTCTCACAGAACCGTGCTTGATAGTCTCCCATCACACGGCTCTTCTAATGTAGCAAAATTTGGAAACTCATCCCCTTTCAGGTTGGTAATTAAT
>DATJCU010000071.1:0-3896 GCA_035497795.1 Edaphocola sp.
ATAAGGTTTTATCCTGTTTTATTGTTTTGTATCATAAAAATAAGTGATAAAACTTTACTATCAAAACACTGTGCAATATTCTTTTGCACAGTGTTTTACTTCTTTTAATTAGTTAGGAGTTTGCGGTTTTAAGGTAATAAAGATTGATAATTAAAATTAACTATTATATCAATCAATAGCTGTTGGGTTTAAAATTATTAATGGATGCTCATTAGTTATATCAACACCAATAAATAATTTTGAATTATTATTTTCATATATATCAAAATGAGATATGAATCTATTAACTCTATATAGGTTTAAAGGGTTTCCATCCCAATCATACTCTTCTATATAGCAATGAGTCATAAAATTATTACTTTCGATTTCTTTTGGTGAATGCCCTATATAAAGTAAAAAAAAGGATTCTTTATAAATTTTAGCATCGATATAACACATATTAAGATCTTTTTTGTCAATATGCTTTGTAAATAAAGATGATGATAAACTAGGACTTACTCTTATAGTTTTTTTTAATTTACCATCTGAACTAATTATATCAAATTGTCTTAAGAATCGATATGCATATACAATTTTGTTCGCATTAGAATTAATTGCTAAACTACCAATACTGGATTTAGAAGATTCTAGAGAATTTATAGCATGATTGAAATCGTTAATCATAACAGGATCATCTCCTAAATCCCATCTATTTAGAGACAACTTATTTCCAAGTAACATGTCATAGTAGAACTGTTGACCATCAGATGTTACTATTCTTCTCGGGAACACTCTTTCTGTATTAAACTGATGGTTTTTTAAAATGTCAGTTCTTGACTTTAATTGAAAAGATGGAATAACATATTCTTCTATCTTATAACGAGAGAAATCAGCTATTTGAATGTTATTGGAAGATACTTTTATAAGGTGTGTAAATAAACCGTATTCATCTGGCCCCTTACCTCGAGTTCCCCAAGCTTTTAAAATTTCTTGAGTATTTAAATTATAAATCATGAAAAGACTATCCTCCCTCGAGTTATTGACGAATAAAAACGAATCTTGAACTGTTAGATTCCTAATATTTAGCATTTCCTTTGTTTGGATTCTTTTTTCAGATAGGATTCTCATTTTGGAGAAATCATTTGTTGAGATATCGATAATATTACTTTCAGCACATCCACTGCTTAAAAGTATAATACATAATAAAAGAGAAACTAATAATACATTCTTCATACTTTACAATTTAAGTATTAATTGAAATTGCATCCGACAAAAAACATTCGTCGGATGCGTGAAATTATTTACAATCAACAACCAGATCCTACGTCTTCTCTATCTTTACAAGCACAGTCAACTCCATCAGAGCTTGAATACCAAACATTCCATGTTTTATGTCCCCATGACGAACAATCACTTCCACTTTCATCATTCGCCTGTGCCATCACAGCAATACTTTCCAACGATACATCGCCAGCATTGTTTGATTGTAACACATTCATATTAAAAACTGTTGCTAAGGCAAACAAACCTGTTGCTACTGCAAAAATCACTTTCTTTTTCATTGTAATAAAGATTGATAATTAAAATTTAGCTATTGTGTTAATAGCTATTGAATTAAAAATTGTTTAAAAAGTGTTACTGCCTTGCAGAACCACCCTCTCATAAGGGATAACTCAGAGTGATTTCTAATTTAAATCTTTATCTTTGTCACAATTAAATCAGTGTTCAGTTACCAGTTAGCAGTTATTGTTTACTTTTTATTTTTCATTAATGACTGTTAACTGGTGACTAAACATTATTCATTACTTACTTCTCCTTGTTCATTGGTAACTGCTCATTATTCACTGTTCACTGTTTACCGTTTTATAAAACAACTCTGTCATATCTTCATTTAACCAAGGTGCACCCACCATTTTTATCTTGTTCTCGGCATCTATCAAGATTCCAGCATCAATTATCCATTTGGGAATATCTTTGTTTTGTTCTAAAAACTTGCTTTCTGGATCCATAATTGTATAATACTTATCATCTACAAAATCAATGTACAAAACATGAGTCATAAATTCAGAGTAATCATTACCTTGTATGACAAACAAAAGGGCATGATTATCATTTAAAAATAATGAATCCATTTTTTGATGCCATTCTAAAAACTTAGGATAACAAGGTTTACAGCCATTCTGGAGGTGAATTATAGATAGGTAATCATGCATTTCCCGCACTTCCTTAAATGGAAGTATAGTGCTTTTATGTATAACAGTATCAAATTGTTTAACCTGAAGAGAGGTATTAATTATCTCACGCAATTCCTTTTCAGTTGATGATATTTGATTACATGAAAAAAGAAAGAGTAAAATAATAAACTGAGTAAAAACAAACAGGTAGAACTTCATAATCGAATATTGTTGATGAAAAATTAACTTAAAATAAAGTGTTAAGATTTTACTTCATAGGAATATTACGCACTAGTCCTCGAATTATTCTTAATCTTTGTTGCACTTAGGTCAGTCTTTAAGGATGTACTTAATTATTACATAATTATCACTTTCCTTTATAGAATTCAATGCATTTTTAGCGGATTCTGTTAGTAAATCTTGAGATATAACATAGTTAATATATTCTGGTAGGCATAAATAATACAAACATTTATCATCTATTGCATCAGGAGGTAACAATTGCTCCTGACTCCCACTTTTATTTTGTTTAATGCTCACTGATTTATTGATTTTATCGTAAATACCTATGTTACTTGTTTTATGGAAATAAGATAAAAAAACAAATCGATCATTTTCCAACATATTACTAATAATTGCGTAACGTGAATACAAATCATCCATAAGTTTGCTATGAAGTTTAGGATCCATTGAGTTAGGGATTTTATACAAATCTAAATTCAGTGATGCAAAATCGTAAATATATTTTTCAATTAAAATATATTGCTCAGGATCTATGATATATGTATGTGAGGAAGGAAATAGATAGTTAAAATGAATTGTATCGTTTAAATGATAAAAAGAAGTTGTTTTAGTATGAACCTCAATACGTTCATCGAGGGATGGTGCAATTCCTTTGATTACTTTGTTTGATTTGGAATCAAACACCAAAAGGGTGTTGTTTCTTTTATCTTCATTGTGATCTTTAAATCCACTAGAAGAATAAAACAAATAAATATTATCCTTCAATATTTCAAAATCATTAATACCAATAATAGATCTTGGAAAATTCATATGCCCTACAAATCCGTCTTTTAAATTATATTCAAATATTTTAGACTTTAATTGGTCCATTATCAAAATATTGCCAGTATTGCGATTAATAGTGTAATTTCCACAGTTTATATGTTCATTAGGTCCTTTGCCTCGATATGTTTTCGAAGAAAAAATCAAAGAACCATTTTTATCAAAAACCAAAACTTCATTTTGCTGTGTGTTGTGAATATAAAAAAGATTATTCCAAACAATAAGTTTATTAGGGCGACCTAAAATTGCATTTTTTGATGTTTCCAGAGGTGTTAATTCTATTTTTGAGAAAATATCGGTTAGTTCAAGGGGAGAATAAACTTCATTTTCATTAACTATTTCTATCTTAAAACCCTTATCACTTGATTTTTTACGGGAATTTTGACTGCAGGAAATCATTACCAAACCAGTTAAAACAAATAGTAATCTTAAATAATTCATATTGCGTATGTTTTTAAAATATGTGAAAAAGAGGGTGAAATATCACCCTCTCAATAATCAGAATTAGCATGGCATGCCAGCTACACAAAAATCACTTTGATAGCCTGAAAACACACAGGTAGTTTGACACATCGGACCAAATGGTGTCCAAATGTGTTCATCTGGTCCATCCATATAACACCTCCCGTCGGGTCCTGAACTACAAGTAATAGTAACATCTGGCAACTCGCTCTGCGC
>DATJCU010000072.1:0-2629 GCA_035497795.1 Edaphocola sp.
CCGGGTTTTTTGTTTCTAAGATTTCCTTATCAAATATAGCATTCCTCGTTTAATTTTTCTCTGTATTGGTTGTGATTTTATTTTGTGCTATTGGTGGCAACGTTCAGCGGTATATTTTTCGGGCGGCGAAAGGAACTTAAAACTTTCCAGCCGTTAATAACTTGCTTTGAAGCAAGGTGCTAATTGTTTGGAAAATCCCGCCGCCTGAAATATGACCGCATGTTACAGGCAGTATTTATTATATATTTTTATCTGGCAAAGTATATAATCTTGGTTGGATTAAATTATTTAAAACATCTTTATCCGAAGAATTCAACAAATTATATGATTTTCCAAATAGTTTATTACTATATATTTCCTGCAAACTAAAAATGCTCTTTCCCAAATAATCAAGCAGTTTATCATAGTCATTTTGATTTGTTTGGGTACTTTTCTGAATAACAAGCTTTATTTTAGGTGACGAATTGATTAATAAATTACTATTCAATTGTTTGTATGTATCTGATACTTTTCGTTGAAATGAATTGCTTACTTTTTCATTG
Source organism: Edaphocola sp. (assembly GCA_035497795.1). Classification (GTDB taxonomy): domain Bacteria; phylum Bacteroidota; class Bacteroidia; order Chitinophagales; family Chitinophagaceae; genus Edaphocola. The sequence continues at coordinate 543 of DATJCU010000072.1, forward strand.
ATTTCATCAAATGCACACTTTTCCTTGCTATTAATCAATAATTGTGATTTACGATTTATCATCAAAATAACATAAACACTATTATTTGCTCTTAATTCTTCATATGAAATAGTTGTGAGTTCAATTTTCTCGTTATTAACACCTTGATGCTCAAAACTATTTAATAAAGAATCATTGTCAGATGTTGTAAAACTTAAAATTAAGAATACAACAAAAAATGCAGGGATAAAAAGTAAAAATTTCCATTTCCACTTTTTGATACTAATTTTGTTCATCATAACTATACGATTTTTAATTTTATAATTAGATAATCCATTTGCAATTGCAAACTTCTGAAAACCAACACTAAATTTAATTAGTGTAAGTTTGTATATAGATACATCGATGCCAGTTTTGATAACTTCTTTGTCAACCTGATATTCATGTATTTGTTTTAAATCCATTATTAATAGATAAATAACAGGATTAATCCAAAAAATAATTTGAAATATCTGAAGTAAAAAATTGTCGATATAATGAAATAATTTATAATGCTGATATTCATGTTCAACAACAATATTCGTTTCTTCAGTTGAAATTGTATTTGGGATAATAATAGTTTTATTGTAAAGTAGAGGGATTATTGGTTTTGTTGTTATTTTAACATATAAATTTCTATATTTTCTTTCTTCGGATTTATTAATTAAAGAATGAATTGTAAGATGCTTGAATACGTTTAACATTAACGATATTATGATTCCAGTCAAAATCAGGTATTTCAATATTGTCACATATCCTATATTTGTTTTTATACCTTCTTTTGGCAATATACTTTCCGATAGTATTGCTGAATTTTCAATATGGCCAATATTTATAGGAATTTGACTATAAACAAAATGTAAAGATTGGGAGCTAATATGCGTAAAAGGTAATAAGATTGAAACAAAGATTGACGCTATTAAATAAATTCTTAATTGTTGAAATACAGTCTCATTTTTTAAAATATAATGAAAGAATATCCAAAAAAATAAGATGTATGAATTAACGAGCATATAATATTCAAGCAATCCCATATTACTACTTTTTAGCTAATTCAATTAATTCTTTTATTTCTTCAATCGATAAATCATCCGATTCTACTAATGATGAAATGAATGATTTATAAGAATTATTAAAATATTTTTCAACCTGTTGTCTTACATTATTTTTCACAAATTCCTCTTTGGATATCATAGCGAAATACCTAAATGTTGAACCAAAATCTTCATGATTTATATATCCCTTTTGTTCAAGATTCCTAACAATAGTCGAAATAGTATTATAGTGTGGCTTAGGACTATCAAAAGATGAAATAATATCTTTAACAAAAGATTCACCGTTCTCCCATAAATAATTCATTATTTGTTCTTCTCGGTTTGTCAGTTTCATAGTATCATTTTTTAATCATGATACAAATGTAAACTATTATTTTTAGTTGTGCAACTATATTTTATAGTTTATGGAAATGTTTTTTCAATATTGCCTGTAACGAGCACATGTATGAAATGTTTGGGGATTGCGGGCTTCGTAGCTGTCTGCCGTTACAAAAGCTAATGCGGGGTAGAATGCTTCAAGTAACCACTAAACCCCCAAATATTTTATACATGATGTTGAACTAAACCCGTTTTCAACGGGAGCTTACCTATAAAACTACATAATCTTCTGAATTTAACCGATTTTTCGACTTAAACTTTTTAAACAATTTAGTTATGAGTCGAAAATCTTATTTAGAACAGGCCTGTGCGGCCGTTCCAGAGTTTAAAACAATCAGTGACCAGTTCCTGCGTAAGTACACCATTGCTGGGAAGTCTGAGTCGTGCACACGCAATTATTTGATGCAGATCTCCAAGTTAGTGTTGCACTTTCAATGTTCTCCATTAGAGCTTTCTCAGGATCAGCTAGAGGAGTATTTGTTTTACATCCGTCAGCACAACACCCCTAGTATGAGTTCATTTAAGCATTTGGTGTATGGTCTTCGCACTATGTTCAGTATGTTTAAAAATGAAAAGTTGTACCTGAGTCTTCCCTCCATTGCGCATAGTAATGCATTGCCCGCTGTTTTTTCACAA
>DATJCU010000073.1:0-106981 GCA_035497795.1 Edaphocola sp.
TTCAATTTCAGGAATGGTATCTTCACACTGATTGCTTCCATCGCTACAAGGCAATGAAAAAAGTACCATCAGGTAAAAAGTCCATATTGTGATTATCCATCTCATTTATAGTGCAAATATAGAAAAATAAACTTTGCAATCCGATTGCAAAGTTTCAAACTATTTTAATTGCATTTGTCGCACCGTCCTTTGAGCACCAAATTGATGCCTTCTAATTTAAAATTTTGAGGGATGTTGATGTTTGGAATTTCTGCATCTGTAAGGCAAAAAGTTCGTTTGCATTGTGAGCAACGGAAATGCGTATGCTGTTCTGAAGGATTGCAACTACAACCCGGTTGGCAAACTGTTCTTCTTCGTAATTCACGCCCTGTGCATCGGGTAGCAAGCTGAATAATCCTAAATCGAAATTAGTCGAATGCTCCTGTGGAATAAACTCAAAAAGGTCTTTCGTTGGCAAATCGTCCAATGTATTTGTTTTGGAAACAGGGCTGTTCTGTATTTTTAATTCGGGTTTGTTTCCGTTGTTCCACCAATCGTTGAATACATTAGCTGATAGGTTTCTGTCTAAAGCTGAACCGTTCCAAACACTACGGCTCTCGTGGTCGATAAAAGTTATACCGTAAATCCGTCCGTTGTCGTTTCTGCGAACAATCGTATTAATACCGTGTTCGGTCAATTGTTTTCTAAATTCTATTTCGTTGCTTGTCGTGTGCATAGCCAATTCAACAGTATTCTTTAAAACTGACCTTACAGGATTGGTTTTCATTTTCTCTTTTGACTGTTCAAAATGCTTTTGTAGTTGTGCAACTCCTGCGTCTTTTCCGAAAAGCGATGCCTTAAACGGATTGCTTGCCTTGTTTCCGTTTTCGTCCACTGCCACATAGACCAATCCGTTTACCGGCTGACCGTTCCGCTCGCCTTTGACTTCTTCCGCTGTGATGTTGAACAGCGACAATAAAGCATTATAGCTTCCCATAGTCGGAAAGCTGTAATACTTCGGCAAATGCCGTACTACCGAAGCAATCTGACTTTTGATGTCGCCTTTGTGGTAATCCACAGGTTTGAAAACTTTGTTGGCTTGTTTCTGCTCCTGCTCGGTTGCTTTGTGCAGGTTGTATTTCGTTTCAAAATCCCGACAGATTGCCATTGAACGTGGGTGGTCGTAATCATCGGGGATTTTCTTACCGTCAATGCCTACACAGGTCGAAACGATATGGATATGCATTCGGTCAATGTCCGTATGTTTGAAAACAATATAAGGCTGATTTCCGTAGCCCATACGTTCCATATATTCCTGTGCCATTTCCGTAAACTGCTCATCGCTTACCTCGTCTTTCGGGTCTGGGTTCAATGAAATATGCCGTACCGTTTTTTCTGTTTTGATGTTTGCAGACAAATACGGCTCAAAACATTTATTGAAATACGCTACGGAATACCTGCCGTCCATTGTGTCGGGTATTTTGTTCAGCAACAAAACCGCTCCGTTTTCCCTGTCCACTTTCTGCTGATTGTACAAAATCGCTCCGTACATATTGCTTCCCTTTCCGATTTTTGCAATCATAATTTTACTCTTTATGTAGATATTGCTTTTCAAATCTGTCGGTAAGAATTAAAACCTTTAGCAACAGTTCTTTCATTTTTGCGGTCTGTTTTTCCAATTTATAGAGATATGCAGATGCTTTTTTCTCCGAAAAATTGGCGTTCAATAGCCTTACAATCTGATTGTAATTGGTTGCTATTCCTCGAAACTGACTGAAAAATTTGGTCAGTCCTGCGTGGTATTCTACCGCATTCATATCAATTTTTACGGTCTTTACGGTCTTTTGAAAGATGCAAGCCGTAATGAAATGTGCCTTTACACTTATCCCCGATTGGTCAAAGAGGGCAAGGAACTTGGCGTTTTCCTCTGCATTCAGGTTAATAGAATACCGATGTACGGCAGGGTCATTCTTCGGTTTTCTCCCTGTTTTCCTAATTTGTTTACTGTTCTTTTCTTCCATAATAAATCCATTTCTAATGTTAAACAAAACTGCGACTTCGGAGCGGTTTTCAGCTCCCTGCAAGGGCAAGTGCTTTTGAGTGCCGAAATTCATTTCGAGTACCTCAAAAGATAACTTGCTCTGAACAGGAGTTCAGAAAAATCCGTTTTGCAAACGGATTGTAGTTAGCAGGGAAAACCCATAGCTTCCATTACAAATTTCGGTAAGACTATTTGAATAATAACAACTTACAATCACGCCAAACAAAGCCAATAAACGCCAAATACTACCACCTTTATGGGGATTGGAATTGCTTTTATTTCCTTTGTAACTGGTTAACTGGCTGATTGGTTATAACCTTAAATATGTAGCCAATCGGCATAAACCCCGACAGCAAATCTGCGTGATTGAATGCAGACGAATTACAGATTTTTGAGTTAATGAACTAACCAATTAAGGGTCTGCAGGTGCTTAGGTAGATAGGTATTTACATAGATACAACAGTATATACAGCTGATTGCTTAGTTAACCAAACAGCTAATTGGATATAATATTAAAAATGATAGATATGATACACGAAGAAAACAAAAATCAGCAACCCGAAAAAGAGGATTTCTCTATTGAAAATTTCATAACTGATGAAAATAAACAATCTTTCACGGAACAACAGGTAGTAACACATCGGGAAGATTTTGTCAAACCCAAAGTAGATGAGGAAGCTATTATGCGTGTAATGGCAGGCGAAGAACCTTCGGAAACTGAAACGGAAAACACAAAAACACCTGCGAGTAATACAAGAAGGATGATTTACAAGCCAAAGAAGCTGACCAAAGAGGACTACTGCGGACGGTTCTTCAAAATTCCCACGACAACGGCAAGCAGGGGGAAATCAGTGTATGTACGGCAGGAACACCACGAAACATTTAACAGGCTTACAAATATTATGGGCATCGACAAACTGACGATTTATGCGTATCTGGACAACATTATCGAATACCACTTTCAGGAGTTCGGGGAATTGATTAGGGAAATCTATAACGAGAAACACAAACCGTTGTTTTGATAACTATACGTGGTGGGTGGTACGTTTCTACCTCTTAAAATTATTTTCCAAAAGAAAAAAACAGAAAAAAAAGAAAGCCATTTTAACAAGGGGGACAGGCGGAAAAACCAAAAGGAAACGGAATAAGTCCCGAAGGGTGGCAGGGCACACAACAAACTCGGCGAAGCCACCATATTTGCCCTGCCATTATGCCGTAGTCTTTTGGTTGGGTGGTGCGGTGGCTGTCCACCTTATCTTTGCTCCCTTTTTTATTCTTTTTTTAATCAATTCCAATCAAAGAAAGGGTACAAAAAACACGTAAGGGCTAAGGATAGGGTGTTTTTTGTATGCTTTCCTTTATCCTTACAAAACTCTTTAAATGTGTGAGGGCTTTGCGAGGAAAATTTAAAGTGTTTTGAGGATTACTTTCTATTCATGTTGTGCCAACATAAGCCAAATACTGCCACATAATGCCAAATGAAAACAATACATTCCCTTGTGTTCTATATTGGGTGCAAATTTTGAACCTATGGCACAAAAAGTAATACCTGACAAAGAGCGTAAAGAAAAAGAACTGTCCAATAAAAAAGAGGATGCACCTTTTATGCAGGTCGATAAGCATAGCGACCCGATTTCCAATTTCATTGCTAATTTAAAACGTCAATTCAGAGATACAAAGGGTTTAGGTCTAGGCAAGCTGTTCGGGGGCAAACGTGTTGAACAACAAAAACAAACTGCCGAACCTGAAAGCATAATAGGTGCGACAAAAACGGATATGCGTTTGGATTTCAAAAAGGATAAAAAAAGTCAGACTGTAAAGCCAAACAAAAAACCTGCTTTTAGAATGGATAATACAATCAAAACACAACAACCTCGTCCGAAAAACAATAAACCAAAATTGGGATTATAGCCGAGTATTTGGCAACTGCACGCCAAATACCGCCATCGGACGCAACATTAGAATAACCTATGTAAATAGCTTTTATTTTCGAGGTTTAAATGATGTAGATATGGAAATAACAGTTTTAGACATTCAGATTTTAAAAGCATTGCATAGGGAAGTTAAGGAAGTCTCCATTTTGATAGCGGAAATGACTGCACCCTACAAAGGATTGCAACAGGCAACAAAATGGCTCGACCAACAGGAAGCCTGCCAATTGCTCAATATCAGCAAAAGAACATTGCAGACGTACAGGGCAAAAGGTATTCTTGGGGCAACGCAAATCAATCGGAAGACGTATTTCAGGTTATCCGAAGTAGAATTACTTATGCAGGAAGAGCGACCATCAAAAAAGCAAAAGAAATGAAACAGATTGGAAATTCAAACGAAGATATGCTTGCCCTGCTCGAAGCTGTGGTAGGTATCAAAAACGAACTGCTGTATATCAGGGAATATTTCCATCCACTCTTAAAAGGGGAAATCTACCTTTCAGGCGAACAGGTTTGCGAGATGTTACACATTAGCAAACGGACGTTGCAACAGTACAGAGATGACGGACTGATACCTTTTATCAAACTCGAACGGAAAATCCTTTTCCGTGAAAGCGATATTATAAAAGTGTTGGAAGATAACTATCAGCGTTAGCCGATTAAATGAATGCTTTGAAACTGTAAGCGTATCGGTCAATTAAATAAACAGCCCACTGCTTAAAGCAGTGGGCTGCGATGTTCTAAGGAATTGTGATATAATGTTACAGGCTTGCCACAAAAGATTGCTCCATTTCCTTAAATTTATGCGATACCTTTTGCATATCCTTTCCGACTTTCTCGTTGAGTATCTTTGCGTAAATCTGCGTTGTGGCAATGTTCTTATGCCCTAACATTTTGCTCAAACTTTCGAGCGGAACGCCCTCGCTCAAAAACAACGTGGCAAACGTATGACGTGCCAAGTGAAAGGTTACTTTCTTTTCTTTCAGGCAGTCAATCAGTTGGGATATTCGCTTCAAACTATCATTGCAGACGGTGTTTGATGGTACAGGAAATACCTTTCCGTCCTTTGAAAATCCTGTATATTTCTCAATAATCATTTTTGGAATATCCAACAGCATCACGTTTGACGATGTGGCTGTCTTTTTCCTACGTATGATAATCCATTGGTTACCGTCAAAAAAATCTTGAATATTACTGTTTCTAAGCCCTTTCATATCTGAATAGGAAAGACCTGTAAAGCAACTGAAAACAAACAAATCTTTAACCAATTCGTCTTTCTTTTTCTCGCAGTTGAATGTTACGAGCTGTTCCAACTCGTTCCGTAACAGATAACCTCTGTCTTTGTCCTTTTTGGTATTCTTGTACTCGCTGAACGGATTGAAAGCAAGATGCTTTCTGCTCATTGCCAAACGGCAAAGCGTGGTAAATCCAATCATATACAACCAAATGGTGTTGTGTGTCAAGCTCTGGTCATCACGTAGATAGTAATCAAAGTCCTGCACAAAATCAGGGGTAAGGTCGTTGAATGATAAGTCAGAATATCCGTATTTTGTAAGTGCAAAATTTCGCAGGTGCTTTAACAGTGTTTTGTACTTACTGCGTGTACCATTTACCCGAAGTCCGTTATTGACCTTTTTCTCATAATCAGAAAGGAATTGTTCATAGAACTTGAAAAAGGTCAGCTCTCCGCTTTTCATACCGAGAAAGGAATTTTTGAGTTTAGAACTGTTTACCGTTCCCTCGTTCTTTAGGATTTTGGAATAGCATTCCTCAATACCTAAACGGATTTTATCAAGCTTGCCGTTCACGTCTTGGGCTTCTCGGCTTTTTCCTAAAACCCTGCCGTACTTCAAATCCCAATTTGATGCAGAAATATCCAGCTTGGTACTGAATGCAGACTGTTTGCCGTTTACGGTAATCCTGCACATAACCGTAACTTTCCCGTTCTTCTTCGGGGCATTTTTTTTAAGGTAGAAAAGAACCTTAAACGTTGATTTTTTTGTCGTTTCCATACTCACAATTCTTAATGATAAAATTAAACCTATGTGAGCTACGGAACAATATGAAAAACCATGCAGAAGACTGAAATACAGTATTTTAAAAAGATTGTTTCCAATATTTAAAAGTAACGTTTTAGTAACCTTACTTTTGCCAATCGTTGCTTTTTTCTGCTTTTTACCTCATTACCAAAAAATCAAAAAACGATTGTAAAGCCTTTATTTACAACCGTTTTACCTGTTATCAATCTTTGATGTATTTTTACTGAAACTTTATTTTATAAATATTTTTAACTTTACATAATGGAATTAAAATTTAATGTCAGAGTCTATGGTTTAGTTATAAATTCTAAAAATGAAGTTTTGCTGAGTTTTGAACAATACAAAGCCTTTGAGTTTACTAAATTCCCTGGTGGTGGTTTGGATTATGGAGAAGGGACAATAGATGGATTAAAAAGAGAGTTTGAAGAAGAATTAGGAATTTCTCCTTTTAATTTTAGGCATTTTTATACTACTGACTTTTTTCAAAAATCTGTGGTTAATGACAACCAGATTGTCAGTATATATTATCTGGTTGATTTACCAGATGGGCAGTCTATTCCTCAGCATTCCGATACAGGAACTTTGTTTTATCAAAAAATAGAACCCCAATTATTAAATGTGGTAAACCTTCCGATAGATAAAGTTGTCGCAAAAATGCTGATTGAACAATTTCTTGAACAATAAGTATAGATCGACAAAATCCGGCCTTTTTTTTTAAGAAAAACATATAAAGTAAAAGTCTTATGAAACCGATTTCATAAGACTTTTACTTTATGTTATTTTTTATTTCTCAAAAAAGAATTCCTATTAATTTTGAAATTTAATATTAGTTTTGATTTTTCAATTTTACCATAGTAAGTATTGTTGCGACGCCTACTAATGGCTCATCGGTATCGTCTAACATTTCAACTAACCATTTTACAACACCTCTTTTTATTTTGGATCTTGGATCCTCTTCATTTGGAGTAGTGTCATTTGGAAGTTTTTGTTTACAAGTAAAACGGATATGAATTTTTGATCCTGCATACACAGGTTTAGTGAATCTTAATTCATCAATTCCATAATTGAGTAAAACAGGATTCATTTCATAACTGTCTACAAATAAACCCGCTGCAACACTCATGATAAAATATCCATGTGCTACTTGCTCATCAAACATAGTTCCTTTAAAATCAGTTTCTCTTTTATGAGCATAAAAATTATCTCCACTCAAAGCTGCAAAGCGATCAATATCTTCAGCTGTAATTTCTCTAGATTTAGTGATAAGTTGGTCACCAACATTTAACTCTTCATAGTATTTTTTAAATGGATGAATGGCTTCTATATTTCCCTTTGCTCCTTGTTGATATACATTGATTATTGAAGTTATTGCAGTTGGCGAACCTTGAATCGCGGTACGTTGTAAATAATGTTTTACACCACGAATACCACCCATTTCTTCACCACCACCTGCTCGACCAGGACCACCATGAGTCAGTAAAGGCATTGGAGATCCATGTCCAGTGCTTTCTTTAGCACAATCTCTATTTAAAATAAGTATACGTCCATGCGATGCGGCAGCTTCTAATGTATATTCTCGAGCGATTTTATTATCATAAGTTATTATAGAGCTTACTAATGAACCTTTTCCTAAAGCTGCAAGCTGTGCTGCTTCTTCAGTTGTATTATAGGGTATTATTGTACTTACAGGTCCAAAAGCTTCGATATTATGAACATCCGTTTTCACAAATGGATTATCATTATAGAATATAATAGGAGGTAAGAACGCTCCTTTTTCTTTATCTGCACCGATTACTTCAAAGTTGTTTAAATCTCCAATTACAATTTCTTGTGATTTTTTAAGTTCTTTTATTTTTCCTAAAACCTCATCTCTTTGTGAGATGGCTGCTAAAGAACCCATTCGAACACCTTCTGAAGCAGGATTGCCAATGGCAGATCCTTGAAGTCGTTTCCCTAAAGCAATCTGAACATCTTCTACGCTGTCTTCAGGTACTATTATCCTTCTAATAGCGGTACACTTTTGTCCTGCTTTAGTAGTAATTTCACGAGCAACTTCTTTAATGAAAATGTCAAATTCTGGCGTGTCAGGTGTTACATCTAAGCCTAGAACTGAAGCATTTAGTGAATCCGCCTCCAAATTAAATGGCACCGCTTCTTCAATTAATTTAGGATGTGCTTTGAGCATTTTTCCAGTAGATGCAGAACCAGTAAAGGTGACCGTATCTCCATTCTGAACAAAATCTAAAATTCCATTAGCAGAGCCACAAATTAGTTGTAATGAACCTTCTGGTAATATCCCAGATTCAATAATGTCTTTTACAACTGCCTCTGTTAAAAAAGAAGTAAGTGTAGCGGGCTTAACTACACCAGCTACACCTGCCATAAGATTTACTGCCAGTTTTTCAAGCATACCCCAAACAGGAAAGTTAAATGCATTAATATGAATAGCAACGCCTCTTTTTGGCACCATAATATGATGACCAATAAAAGTTCCATTTTTTGAAAGAGGTGCTACATCACCATCAATATAATAAGTTTCATCAGGGAATTGGCGACGTAATGAAGCGTTTGCAAACAAATTGCCTATTCCTCCTTCAATATCTACCCAGCTATCCGAGCGAGTGGCTCCTGTAAAAGCTGAGATTTTATAATAATTTTCTTTTCTATCTAAAAGATACAGCGCTAAAGCTTTTAACATTCTACCTCTTTCATGGAAAGTCATTTTTCTTAAAACTGAGCTTCCAACCGTGCGTCCATACTGAAGCATCGCATCAAAATCTACATTTTTACTATCCGCCATATATATCGCAGATCCAGTTATTGCATCGTGCAATGTTGCTCCATTATCAGTAGCCGGAATCCATTTTCCAGCAGCATAATTTTCTAGTTTTGTCAAAGACATGATGATGTTTGATTTTATTTAAAACGATATGCAAGTTACGAAAATTATCATTAATTACTTCTTAAAAAGGCTCGAGCCCGCTCTACATCTTCTTCAACATCGATACCTATTCCCATTTCTTCAATAATTCCCATTTTTATTCTAATGCCATTTTCTAAAAAACGAAGTTGCTCCAGTTTCTCTATTTGCTCTAAAAGACTTTTTGGTAGGGTAGGAAATAGCAGTAAAATATCTTTGCGAAAAGCATAAATACCGATATGCTGAAAATGAGTGAAATTAATATCAGTATCTCTTGTATAAGGTATTACACTTCTTGAAAATAATAGTGCATTCTCATTTTTATCACATACCACTTTTACGGTATTAGGACTGTCAATAAGTATTTTTTCAAATAACGGTTTTTTTAAGCTTCCTATTCTTACCGATTCATCCTCAAATAATTGTATTAACTTTTCCAAAGCACTTTTCTTAACAAAAGGCTCATCTCCTTGTACATTTACAAAAACATCTGCATCTAAACTTGAAGCTATGGCTGCTATTCTATCTGTTCCACTTTCATATTCACCTTCACTGATAATAATTTCGCCTCCACAATCTCTTACAATATTAGCAATTGCCTCAGAATCCGTTACCACAATGACTTTATCAAATAACCCAGTGTCAACAGTAGCCTCATAGGTACGCTGAATTACTGTTTTGCCTTCTAAATCAATTAATAATTTCTGAGCAAGTCGAGTTGAACCTAACCTGGCTGGTATTAATGCTATTATTCTCATAAATTGCAAGTTAATCATAATAGGATTAAAAATCGTAATAGAAAGTATAATTTTTAATACGCATTGTTTGAATTAAATAAGCTAATTTAAATTTACAATTTTTATATAATTTTTGGAAAGAGCTTATCAAATTTGCATATACCTTTGCAGACGATTAAGAAAAGTTATTTTAATGAAGCAAAAAGAAAAGTTATGGAATAAAAATTTTATTACAGCCTGCATTACTTATTTTTTTGTTGCAGCTTCTTTTCATGTTTTGGTACCTACTATTCCTATTTATCTATCACAAGTTTTAAATGTACCTCAAAGTAAGATTGGTATAGTTTTGTCCTCTTATGTTATTGCACTTCTGTTTTTTAGGCCGTTTAGTGGCTTTTTAGTGGATATATATTCCAGGAAGAGTCTTTTGATTATTGGATTAATATTCTTTTGTGCATCATTCATTGGATACTATTTTGCCTTTACTGTATTGTTTTTCATTATTGTTAGGTTTATTCATGGTATATCTTGGGGACTCGCTTCAGTGGCTAATAACACAGTTGCAATTGATATTATTCCTTCTACAAGAAGAGCTGAAGGCATTGGCTATTTTGGTGTGACTAGCAACATGGCTATGGCTATTGCTCCTTATTTAGGTGTATATATTTATGATAATTTTGGATTTAATATTTTAATAACTTCTGCTTTAAGTTTAAGTGCATTATCGATTATAGTAGGTAGTTTTATTAAAGTTCCTAATAAAATTATTGAACAAAAGAATCCTACAATTTCTATAGATCGTTTTATTTTAGTAAAGGCTTTGCCGATTTTTGGGAATCAATTATTTCTATCGTTTGGTTGGGGTACTTTAGCCGCCTATGCAGTACTATATGGTAAAGAAATTGGAATAAAAAATGCCGGTATATTTTTTGTGTTTATGGCAATAGGCATTATTTTATCTAGAGTTCGATCAGGAAAGCTGGTAGATTATGGTTATTTACATGTAATTATGATGGTATCTATGACTTTAATTACTCTTGGTTTTTTAAGTTTCTCTTTATTTCATAGTGTTTATTATTATTGTGGTTCAGCATTAATTATGGGATTAGGATATGGTACATTATTCCCAGCATTGCAAACCATTTATAATAATATGGCTCCCGCTTCTAAAAGAGGAACAGCAAATTCAACTTATCTTACAGGTTTTGACTTAGGGATTGGAATTGGAATGTTTTTTGGAGCTTATTTAGCAGAGAAATATGGTTATTCTAAAATGTATCTATTTACAGCTGCCACTGCTTTTATTAGTCTTCTAATTTATTGGTTCAATTCTAGGAGAGTTTATGAAAAAAATAAAATTCAGATAAATACTAAGTAATCTTTTATATATTATATCGTATATTAGAACTTTTAATTTTTATGTTATAAACTCAATAATTTTTCTGAAATTTGCATATTAATTCTTATTATGGATACATCAATAAATAACTTTTCAAATTCTTCTAATGAAATATTGGATGAAGATGAATTCTTTAATGAACTTAGAGTTAAAGAGTTTAAAAGAATTGACGATACTCAACATTGTTATTTGGATTTTACGGGCGGAAATTTATTTCCTGAAAGTTTGTTGAAGGGTCATTTTCAATATCTTACAGAAACAGTTTATGGCAATCCACATTCGGGTAATCCTACCTCTTTACTTTCTACAGTAAATATCGAAAATACAAGACAACATATCATTAAATTTTTTAATGCAGAGGATTATATTTGTGTATTTACAGCTAATGCATCTGCAGCATTGAAAATAATTGGAGAATGTTATCCTTTTAATCGTCAAAGTAAATTTTTATATACTGCTGATAATCATAACTCGGTAAATGGAATTAGAGAATATTGTAAAGAGAAAAACGGTTCAGTTCGTTATTCTCTTTTAAATGTTGAAGATTTAAGTTTCAATAAAGCTAGTTTAGAAAAAGAATTAAATGATATAGATAATTTTGAAAATAAATTATTTGCCTATCCGGCTCAAAGTAATGTTTCAGGGGTTAAGCATGATTTAGCTTGGATTGAATATGCCCATCAAAGAGGCTGGGATGTTTTGTTGGATGCAGCAGCATATGTTCCATCCTCCAAATTAGATTTAAGTATTTACAAACCTGATTTTGTTTCGATTTCGTTCTATAAGATTTTTGGATATCCTACAGGCTTAGGTTGTCTTTTAATTAAAAAAGAAAAATTTGAAAAATTAGAGAAACATTGGTTTGCAGGTGGAACAGTGACATGGGTTTCTATTCAAAATGAAAGTTTTGAATTAGCTAGTAATCATGAAAAATTTGAAAATGGGACCTTAAATTATTTAGATATCCCTGCCTTGTCATTAGGTTTAAATTTTATAGAATCTATTGGAATAGATAAGATTAATAGGCGTATTAAAAACCTTACTGAATATGCGATTAAAAACTTATCAGGTTTAAAATACGATAATGGCATCAAGATTGTTAAGCTGTATGCTAGTGATGATATTGAATGTAAAGGTGGAACTATTATTCTTAATATTCATGATAAAAATGGTAATATTATTCCTACTGAGAAAATAGAACAATTGGCAAATGTCGATAATATATCATTAAGAACGGGTTGCTTTTGTAATCCTGGATTAGATGAAATTAATAATTGTATTACCAATAATGATTTGGTTCGTTATTTCACTAGTAGAGAAAAGTACGAATATTATGATATGATCTCATTTTTAGGAAAAATGAGGGGCGCAATAAGAATATCATTTGGATTGGCAACAGTTAAAAGAGACATTGATTATTTTGTTCATTTTATAAATAGTATTAAGGAGAAGGAGATACAGGGTATTGTTATTTAATGCTTCCTCAAAACGAGTAATAATCTTTTCCAATGAGAAATTGCAAGCTCCTAATTTTATTAAAGGAGTTTTATAGCCTGTTTTTAAGTATTTTGTTACCAACATAAAACATTTTTTTATTGTTTGTTTTTTAATAATTTCGATTAAAATGCTAATGCTGTTTAGATTATGAAGTAAAGAATAGTGGTCGCAATTAAAATTTAACAGGACTATAACAATAAAACACTACTAAAGAATATTTAATTGGAATAAAAAATATAATAAATAAAAAATATTTAGTACCTTTGCATTCCTTTTTTAAAATTATGTCGAAACAAGCCCTTATTAAACAAGACGGAAGTATCGTTGAATCATTATCTAATGCAATGTTCAGAGTTAGATTAGAGAATGGTCACGAAATACTCGCAACAATCTCAGGAAAAATGAGAATGCACTATATTAGAATACTCCCTGGAGATAAAGTAGGTGTGGAAATGAGTCCTTATGATTTAACTCGAGGAAGGATTATTTACAGATATAAGTAAAAGGAAAATTAATTTTCATTGTAAACCATAATAATAAATTAAAAAGTAATGAAGGTTCGTGCATCCATCAAAAAACGCAGCGAGGATTGTAAAATCGTACGTCGCAAAGGCATATTGTATGTTATCAACAAGAAAAATCCTAGATTTAAACAACGTCAGGGATAATCTTATTTACTAATCTTAAAAAACAACAATTTTTTAAATGGCTCGTATAGCAGGTATAGACTTACCAAAAAACAAACGTGGCGAAATAGGCTTGACTTACATTTACGGAATAGGTCATAGTAAAGCCCGTTACATTCTTGCAAAAGCAAATATTGATTTCAACAAGAAAGTGAACGAATGGAATGACGAAGAGCAAACTGCAATTCGTAATATCATTACTCAAGAATTCAAAGTTGAAGGTCAATTACGTTCTGAGGTGCAAATGAACATCAAGCGCTTAATGGATATCGCTTGTTATCGTGGAATCCGTCATCGTAAAGGACTACCATTGCGTGGACAACGTACTAAAACAAATAGTCGTACTCGTAAAGGTAAACGTAAGACAGTTGCAGGTAAGAAAAAAGTTACGAAATAGTAAAATAATTATTCTTCGTTGTAATACTAGATCTTTGTTTTATACTATTTCGAAAGGGAGGATTACAACGACTAAGCAAGTTGCTTAGCATTTTAAACATTTAAAGATTACCTTAAAAAAATGGCAAAAGGAAAAGTTGGCGGCTCAAAAGCTGCAGCAAGAAAAAGAGTAGTAAAAGTTGACGCACATGGTGACGTTCACGTAACTTCTACTTTTAATAATATTATTATAAGTTTTACAAACAAAGCAGGTCAAGTAATTTCTTGGTCTTCAGCAGGTAAGATGGGATTTCGTGGTTCTAAAAAGAACACACCTTATGCTGCTCAACAAGCTGCCGCTAATGCTGCTAAAGTAGCAATAGATGCAGGTGTTAAAAAAGTTGACGTTATCGTAAAAGGACCAGGTTCTGGTCGTGAAGGAGCTATACGTTCTGTATCTAACAGTGGTATCGAAGTAATAACTATTAAAGATATTACACCAATTCCGCATAATGGATGCCGTCCTCCTAAGAAACGTCGTGTATAATTAGATGGTTTTTAAAAATGAAATTCCTACTAAAATTAAAGCATAATAGGAATACATTCAAAATATTTATAAATGTCTTTTCGTATCCGCTTTTACGATTTTTACATGAGACGAAGAGACTAATTTTAATTAAAAATCGAATAAAAATAATATAAAATGGCTCGTTACACAGGACCTAAAAACAAAATCAATCGTACTTTTGGAGAACCAATTTTAGGTTCAGGTAAAAATCTTTCAAAAAACAGCAATCCTCCTGGAATGCATGGTGGTAATCGCAGACGTAAATCTCAGTCTGAATATGCTATTCAATTGAAAGAAAAACAAAAAGCAAAATACACTTATTTGGTTTTAGAAAAACAATTCAGAAATACCTATTCAGAAGCTGCACGTTTAAAAGGTGCGACTGGTGAAAACTTAATTAAACTTTTAGAATCCCGTTTGGATAATACAGTTTATCGTTTAGGTTTAGCGCCAACTCGTCCTGCTGCTCGTCAGTTGGTTACTCACAAACATATCTTAGTTAATGGAGAATCTATGAATATACCTTCTAGTTTCTTAAAACCTGGTGATATTGTAGAATTAAAACCAAAGTCAAAAGTAAATACTTCTGTAACTAGCTTATGTCGTCCTAAGAATCCTAATATTAACTGGTTAGATGTTAATGAAAAAGAATTCAAAGGCACATTCTTAGCAGCTCCAGAAAGAGAATTCGTTCCTGAAAATATTAGGGAACATCTTATAGTGGAATTGTATTCTAAATAATAATGAAGTATTGCTTATTAAAATATTTAATAAGCAATATTTTAAATATATAATTTTATTTTTAAGCCAAATAGGCATAACATTTAAAAACAACTTTCAATATGGCTATATTGAGTTTCCAAAAACCCGATAAAATTGTTTTACAAAAAGCAACAGATTTTGAGGCACAATTTGAATTCCGACCATTAGAACCGGGTTATGGTGTAACCATAGGTAATGCACTACGCAGAGTCCTATTAGGCTCTCTAGAAGGCTATGCTATCACTGGTATTAAGATTGCTTCTGTATCTCATGAGTTTGACACGATTAAAGGCGTTATTGAAGATGTTACAGAAATCATCTTAAACTTAAAGCAGGTTAGATTTAAAGCTACTACTGAAGGAGTAAGCACAGAGAAAATTTCTTTAGTAATTAAAAATAAAGAAATTTTTACAGCCGAAATGATAGGTGAAGCTACGCCTCATTTTGAAGTAATGAATCCAGAATTGGCTATTTGTCACTTGGATACTTCTGCTACAATTGAGATTGATTTATATATCGGAAAAGGAAGAGGTTATGTGCCAGCTGAAGATCAAAAATCGAAAGATAATTCTTTACACTTCATCGCAATAGATTCTATTTTTACACCCATTAAAAATGTAAAATTTACGATAGAAAATACCCGCGTTGAACAACGTACTGACTTTGAAAAATTAATCATGGATGTTATTACTGATGGTACTATTCATCCAGAAGAAGCTGTTAAAGAAGCATCACGTATTCTTATCCAGCACTTGATGATTATTACAGATGAAAATATCTCATTTGATTCAAGACCAGAAGAAAAAGAAGAAACAGTAGACGAAGAGTTATTGCAATTACGTAAGATTTTAAATACTCCTTTGGAAGATTTAGAACTTTCTGTTCGTGCATTTAATTGTTTGAAAGCTGCTAAAATAAGTTCTTTAATCGAATTGGTACAGTATACTCCTGAAGAGTTGATGAAATTTAGAAACTTTGGTCAAAAATCACTTATTGAAATTGATCAAATGTTAAATGAAAGAGGATTAACTTTTGGAATGGATGTTACAAGAGTAAAGCAAAGTGAACAAAATAGTTTTTAATTTGAAATTTTGATACTCCCTAAATCAAAATATTTTTAATAAATTTCATAACAATAGTTTTATCGAAAGTTTATTCTTTACAGGGCGATAAAACAATGCTGTATTCCTTGACACGGTACAGTGTTTAATTAACTAGTCATTTAAATTATGCGTCACGGAGACAAAGTAAATAATTTAGGCCGTACATCGGCTCATAGAAAAGCATTAATGAGTAACTTGGCCAGTCAATTGATTGATCATAAAAGAATAGTTACTACTTTAGCTAAAGCTAAATCATTACGTGTTTATGTAGAACCATTGATTACGAAATCTAAAAACGATACAACTCATAATCGTCGTACTGTTTTTGCGTATTTGCAAAATAAAGAATCTGTAAAAGAACTTTTTGATGTCATCTCAAATAAAGTTGCAGATCGTCCAGGCGGTTATACTAGAATTATTAAGTTAGCACCTCGTAGAGGTGATGCTGCTGAGATGTCAATGATTGAACTAGTTGATTTCAATACTATTTATAAGCCAGGAGAAAAAGTTGCTGCTAAGAAAACACGTCGTAGCCGTGGTGCTTCTAAAAAAGATAGCTCTACAACTCCTACTGTTGAAGCTGCAGTAGAAACTTCAAATGATTTAACTAAGATTGAAGGAATAGGACCTAAAATTGCAGAAGCTTTAAACAATGCAGGTGTAATCACTTTTGCTGATTTAGCCGCTAAGAATGCTGAAGAAATTAAGGCAATTTTAGACGCTGTTGAAGGTGGAAGCTTTAATGCTGCTGATTCAACCACTTGGTCTAAACAAGCTCAATTAGCTGCTGATGGTAATTGGGATGAATTGAATAAATGGCAAGATGAATTAAAAGGTGGAAAAGAGGTTAATTAATCTTTTATCTATTTAATATTAAGTGCAATGATCTCCATATCATTGCACTTTTTTTTTCATTATATTTTTTCCGTATTGACCCATTTTTTTAGGAATGAATTTGACTCCATTATATTTTTGGAACATTAAGTTAATACTTTAAAATTCCATTTGTTTTTTTGTCCATATTCTAATATTTTAGGTAATACGTATTCCATGTTTTCTCTGGCTTTAACACTGTCATGCAACACAATTATTGAACCTGGGACAATATTAAGAATTATGTTTTCTAAGCATTTTTCTGGACTTACTTTAGAATCCCAATCTCCTGGAATAATATTCCAAAGAATAATTTTAAATCCAAGCTGATGGAGCTTTTTGGTTTGCAAACTGTTTATGCTTCCGTATGGAGGACGGAATAATTTACTATCGATAAATTTCTGAGCTTGTAAAATATCTGCGATATAGCTGTCTGCTTTAGTCTTTCTACCTCTTAAATGATTATGAGTGTGATTTCCGACAATATGTCCTTTTTCTATAATTTGATTATAAATATCTGGATATTCAACCACATTTTTACCAATACAAAAAAAAGTTGCTTTAGCATTATAATTTTCTAATTGTTCTAAAACCCAAGGCGTGATTTGAGGATGTGGTCCATCATCAAAAGTTATATATATATCCACCTCTTTTGAAGTCCTAGGGATTTTCCAAACAAAAGATTTGAAAATTTTTTGTACCCAAGAAGGGATATATTTTAAATACATGTTATTGCAAAAGTAGGATTAATTTATAAATTTTTACACATCTTTTACTAAATTAATTCCTAACTGTGTATTAGAAAACTATTTTAATCTTGGTTCAAATTTTCCATCTATAATTTAATTTTTATATAAATTACTTGAGTAATCTATTGTTTATTCACAAGCGATATTTGATATTAAAACCATTAAACTACAGGAAAGGTTTAATACTACTCCTGCTCATATTTTAAATAAAATTAGTTTATTTTACCTTAATTTGTTTTAACTTTATGGATATACACTATTCTAAAAATCAATGAATCATAATATTAATTTAAGAAACTTGATACCATCCTTCTATACACTTTCCAAGACTAAAGTTGTAAATGGTATACAGTGTGAGAAATATTTATATCTATCAGTACATAAGCCTAAATATAAAACTCCACCTGATGAACTTACTGTTCAGAAGTTTAAAAAAGGTAGGAGTTTCGAGGCTATATTTAAAGAATCATTCTCAAATGGAATAGCGGTAAATGAAATTTTAAAAAAAGATTTGTTTAGTCAAGGTGTGGCATTCACTAATGAAATTTTTAATCAAAATCGAGCAAATAATTTGTTTGAAGCTTGCTTTTTATATAATAAAACCTTAGTAATGACAGATGTTTGTCAGATTCAAGAAGATGGTAGCTATATTATTTATGAAGTAAAAAACAGTGTTGAGGAAAAAGAAGTTTTCATTCAAGATATGGCCATACAATATTACGTGTGTAGTCATTCAAGAAAAGGATTGGCACAATTTAACTTGGTTTTGCCTGATGGAAATGGTGGCTTTAAAATTATAGATAAAACGGAAACTTTAAAAGCTTTTATTCCTAATGTAGAACAACAGATTATTGAATTTTTGAAAATATTAAAACAGGAAGAAGAACCCAGTATTGAAATGGGGGCACAATGTTTTCAACCATATAAATGTGAATTTATAGAATATTGTACAAAAGAAAACACTCAAAAAGCTAATCCGATTTTTAAAGAAATTGATTTTTAACAACATGTTATTACTTGATTAAACTAGAGATTTCAAATATGAAATAGGGAATTATTACTTATCTTTGTAAGTAAAATAAAAACAAAAAATATGAAAAAATTTATTATTTCGGTATTAAGCTTAACTTTACTAAGTACTATTAGTTTTGCTCAAGGTGTTAGTAGTTATTCTTATGGAATAGATACCAAGCCTTTCCGGTTTGGTGCTTTTGTTGCACCTACAATTTCTTGGATGAAATCTTCAGCAAGAACAGATGATGGTAAAAATTATAATATTTCAAATGAAGGGTTTAAAATAGGTTTTACATATGGACTAATAGCTGAGTATTATTTCCAACCTAATTATGCGATTGTTTCTGGCTTGCAAATGAATATGGGTGGTGGCAAAATGGCTATGGACAGGATTGACAAAACTGCCGCTTCCGACATGATAAACAAAGCTAGTTTTGATTATAGCCTTAATTTTTTAGAGATTCCTTTAGCTTTAAAATTAAGAACAGATCCTATTTCTAATTTTAGATTTTTTGGTCAAGCTGGCTTTAGTTTAGGTTTCAGAGTGACAAAAATGGCATCATACGATATTGAATATTTTGATAATGATGGCAATGCTCAATCTTGGTCAGTACAAAAAGATAAAATGGGTTCTAAAGGAACCTTAAAACCTGGGTTTTCGCCAATTAATGTTCAAATGAGTCTAGGTCTTGGAGTGGAATATCCAATTGCAGATAAACTTGCTGCGTATTTTGGGTTCTATTTTAATAACGGTTTTGCACCTGATATGACCAATCCTCAAAATTTCGAACTTTATGGAGTGGATAATACACCAATAAATGTTAATAGTAGTTTTAAAGATGGAAATGTTCGTTTTAATAACTTTGCTTTACGTTTAGGTATTTTCTTCTAAATTTTTATTTTTGAAAAAGAGCTATTCTAAGAATTTAGAATAGCTCTTTTTTTGTGTCATCGTCTAGTTACGAGATAATAATACAGCTACTTCCTTCTCGATTTGAAAATATTCTTAAATTTCAAGTTTATTTTTTCATTTATTAGGTTTTCTATTTTTTTCTGTAAACTTTTACTAAACCAATCATGTGCTCCTGTTTCTTCTATAATTATTTTTCCTTTCTTACTAATGACATAAGTTGTTGGTAATTTATTGCCATCAAAATCAATCGGGTAATTACTAATAGGTATATAAACAGGAAATGTATACCCCTTCTTATCGATGAATTTCTGAATTTGCTCTGGTTTTTCATTGCTAATGAAATAAAACGATATTCTATCTTTATATTCATCATATAGTTTTTGAAGAGATGGCATTTCGGCTACACAAGGTGGACACCAAGTCGCCCATAGATTTATCAATACAACTTTTTCTTTTGATTGTGATAAATTTATAGGTGATCCCTCTAATGTCATTAAGTCCCAGTCATAGACTTGAACAGATTTCTGATTGTTTTTTGGTAGTTCTGAGGGTGAAAAAGCAAAAATTCTTTGAACAGTGGAAACAATTGGCATCCTAATATCTGGTACAAATAAAATTAATGCCAAAATACCATAGATTAAGATATCCCATTTTCTCTTTTTCAGCCATTTGCCTATTTCTGATTTTTTCATTTTTTTTTAAATTAATGTAGTTATTGGATACAATATTAATAGTTTTTATAGGTCTGACAAATTTACCCATGAAAAGAATATAATTTCCTTTCTTTTAAAAGGAAACAATTTTTTAACTTCGCAACATGAAGAATTCCGTTAGAGTACGTTTTGCTCCAAGCCCGACAGGCGGCTTACATTTAGGAGGTGTTCGCACTGCATTGTTTAATTATCTTTTTGCAAAAAAGCATCAAGGCTCATTTATTATTAGGGTAGAGGATACCGATCAAACCAGATTTGTTGATGGTGCGGAAGATTATATATTTAATTGTTTAGATTGGGTAGGCATGAAAACTGATGAAAGTCCAAAACAGCCTGGACCATATGCACCCTATCGACAAAGTGAGCGTAAACCTATGTATCGACAATATGCAGAACAATTGGTAACTCAAGGAAATGCCTATTATGCCTTTGATACAACTGAAGAGTTGGAGACAATGCGAAATAGCTTGAAAACTTCAGAAAACCCTTCTCCTCAATATGATCATAAGACAAGGATGCAAATGCGTAACTCTTTGTCTTTGTCTGATGAAGAAGTTAAGGCCTTATTGGATGCTAATATCCCATATGTAATTAGAATAAAAATGTCTGAAAATGAATCTGTTCATTTCACAGATTTAATAAGGGGAGAGATAAGCCATGATTCTTCAGTTGTAGATGATAAGGTATTATTGAAAAGTGATGGTATGCCTACCTATCATCTTGCAGTTGTAGTGGATGATCATTTAATGAAGATTACGCATGTTTTTAGAGGTGAGGAATGGTTACCAAGTGCACCCATTCAGATTATGCTTTATAAATATTTAGGATGGGAATCGGATATGCCAAAATGGGCGCATCTTCCACTTATTCTTAAGCCGGATGGAAATGGGAAATTAAGTAAAAGAGATGGTGAACGCCTTGGCTTCCCTGTTTTTGCAATGGATTGGACTGATCCTAAAACAGAAATAGTAAATAAAGGGTTTAAAGAAATGGGCTTTTTACCAGAAGCCTTCATTAATATGCTGGCTATGCTCGGTTGGAGTTCAGGCACTGAACAGGAAATATTTTCTCTTGACGAGTTGGAGAATTTATTTTCAATCGAAAGAGTGAATAAATCGGGTGCAAAATTTGATTATGAAAAAGCAAAGTGGTTTAATCAACAGCATTTACTTAGAGCTGATTCGAGTAGATTAGCAATCTTAACAAAACCCTTTATGGAAAATGCCGGGATTGAGATTGAAGATTTATCCAAATTAGAAAATGCTATTAAAATGGTGACAGAGCGTTGTCATTTATTAACTGATTTCGTTGAACAGGCAGGTTTTCTGTTTAAAGCACCTCAGGATCTTGATGTGACTCCCATTAAAGCTAAATGGAATGAGGATAAAACTAATTTAATGCAAGAATGGTTGAAAGCATTCGATACCATTTCGTGGGAAACTGATAGTTTAGAAAATTCATTAACAGATTTAGCAACTCAGCATCAAATTAAAAAAGGAGAAGTGATGCTGCCATTAAGGATTATGCTAGTAGGCGGTAAGTTTGGACCTGGAGTTTTTGATATTGCTCATTTTATTGGTATGGAGGATACTAAACAACGAGTATTACAAGGATTGGAACTATTAAAGTAATATGTATAAACGCTTAAAAATAAGAAAATGATAATACTACTTTTATTATAATTATTATTATATAGGCGATTATGCTCGATTTTTTTAAATTAATTAAATCTGTTTTAAATTATGGCAATGAAGGTATATACAAAAACGGGAGACAAGGGTACCACTGGATTAATTGGCGGTACAAGAGTTCCTAAGGATAGTCTTAGAATTGAGGCTTATGGTACTATTGATGAATTAAATTCTTTTCTAGGTCTTGCAAATGACCAGTTAGGAGATGAGAAAATTAATGAATGGATTTTAGAAATTCAAGATAGATTATTTACTATTGGTACTACATTAGCTACTGACCATACAAAGTCGACAAAAATGAAATTGCCTGATTTACATGATGAAGATATCAGCTGGTTAGAAAAGAAAATAGATGAAATGGACGCCGAATTGCCTGTTATGAAATCGTTTATTTTACCAGGGGGCAGTGTTGTAGGTAGTACTTTTCATGTAGCACGTTGTGTTTGTCGTCGTGCAGAGCGTGTTTGTGTACATTTAGTTAATAATGAGGAGTATGTTCCCGATGTTGTTATAAAGTATTTAAATCGTTTGTCTGATTTTTTGTTTATGCTCTCAAGATATATCGTTCATCAGCAAGGAGGAAAAGAAATACCTTGGAGGGCTAGAGTTTAATCAATTTTAAGAATTGAAGATTTTATTGGAAACCTTTTAAATAATAAAAAACTCCCTAATTTTTTGTAAGGGAGTTTTTCTTATTATTATTTTCGAAGAAGCACATAATTATAATTATCATTTCCTATGGTTTCATGAGCTCTAAAACGTTTAGCAGTTATGTTCTCTATATCCCAAACATAAGTTTCTTTTTTTCGATCAGGTAAGTTGTATTGAAATTTTAAAATATATTGATAAGATGAGTTTTCTTCATCGTATTCCTCAATAGCATACATTTTCCAATAGCCATTTTTAGTTTCTTTTGTATGATTGTTATAGACAATAGATGTTCCATCTGAATTAAATGTGAATTCTAAGTTTTTAAAATTTTTAGTAACATCCATTGGCGGCTTGAAAGTTCCTGGTCGTAAAGTAGCTTTTTCAAAAGTCCAAGTGCCTATGACCTTGTCTTCCATTTTCATAAATGAATATTTGGTGCAACCGCTACCTATCAATAAAAGGCTTAAAAATAAAGCTCCAAATAAGTAAATCGATTTTTTCATAAGTATGGATGTTGAATGTTCAATATTAAGACTGGTTTTTTGTAAAATAGTTTAAAAGATTCTTAATTAACAAAAAATACATTATAAATACCAAATTGATTACCAAATAAGGGGTTCAACTTGGTCTTGTTAATAAAAGCTAGATTTAGTAGGTCAATAGTGTAATTTCTACTCTTCTGGCTTTTGCATCATCAGTGTCTTTATCAATACCATGATTCAATACTACAATATCTTTTGCTTTTAATCCATTTTTAATTAATGCTTTTCTTACCGCTTCTGCTCTATTGAAAGAAATTTTATTATTATATTGTGCTGTTCCAACATTACTTGCAAAACCTCTTAGAACTACCGTTACATTTGGAGTGTGATCTTTTACCATATTCGCAAGTTCTGTAATTGATGTATTGTCTTTTGCCTCGATTTTTATGGAATTGTTCTCGAAATAAATAGTATACACAAAGCTTTTGAAGTTTTTACTTATATCTGTTTCGGTAGTAGTGGTTTTAAAAGGTTCTTCTTTTGTAACCTCCCTAATTTGTACAATCGTATCTATCGACTTTGATTGAGCTCTAAGGTTATTGTTTAATTCTTCAACCTTTGCTTCTAAAGCCTTTATTTCATCTTTATTGTTATTGGCCTTGAGTGTTACATCTAATAAAGACAATACTCTTATTTGTTCCTTTAATCCAGCAATTTGATTTTTTAACCTTGAAAGCTCTTCAAATTGGTTTTCTACTAGCTCATTTATTGCTTTTTGGGCTTCCTTGTTTTCTTGATAAATAATGATAGTAGTGTCAGGTTGCCTGTTAATTTGGTTATTTGGTATACGCTTTTCTTGAGTTGAATAATAATTGTTTATAGTTGTATTGGAAGGCTGCGTCTTAACCAAAGTCTTTTCATATTTTTCAGGATGAGTTATTGGATTATTATTGATAGACAAATCAGAAGACTTTTGAATATTTCCTGAAGGTTGAACACTTTTAGCTTCAATCTTCGTAATTGTCGGTTGTCGCTGATTTGCGTTTTTGGAATTTGTTGTAGGTCCTTCTGTGATACCTACAGAATTTGTCGAACTTGCATGCTCTCTTGAATTTAACAATAATAAATCAATTCTATTATTTAATCGCTCTATCTCATCGAAAAGAAATTTATCTTTAGTATTAATTTCCTGATTTTTTTGTATCAAATTAATTAATGAATCATCAATTTGATTATTCCTTTCTGTAATCGACTGTTTTTTTAAAAGTTGATCTTTTTTTAGTTGTGCAATTTTCGAAAGAAAAGCTTCTAATTCAATTTTTGTCATCACGATTTCACCTTTATTACTACTTTGAGCGATAGCGAAATTACTAATGGCTAAAGCAAATAATAAAGTAAATGAAATGTATTTTTTATATTTTTTCATCTTACCTCCTAGTTTAGAATCTTAATCGATAGCCTAATGCTACTTGATTATATTTGAAATTACCTCTTACGGTATAATCCACAAACAAACTTCCTTTCCCTACCTGATAACCTGTACCAGCAATAAAGTTTGGATTAATACTTAACTCTCCATTATAATAATTCACACCAACACCTATTCCAAGGTATGGAGAGAAATTATTAGTATACTTATTTAAAATTGGAATAATACCATTTGCGCTTACACCAAATCCTGTTTGTTTACCTAATGCAATGTAAGCTTCTGGCATAAACATTATTTTGGTATTTGAAAATCCAGTATAGCTTCTTAAACCTAAGTTCAAATTGACATTCTCACCAAAAGAGGGAGCAATAAAAAAGCTTAACCCCTTATTAAATGTTATTCCTGTTACAGGTGTTTCTGTAATATATTTCGGTTGTACTATCGTAACATCGGGATTTGATTTTATTGGTTCTTGGATAACAATAGTTTTATCCTTTGCACGTAATTCATTAGCTTTTAAGGTTTCTATATTTTTGTTTTGTTCTATAATCTTTGCATTAAGTTTAGAAATTTCTGCCATTAATTTGTCGTTATTTGCTTTGTTATCTTCAATAGAATTATAATCAGAATTATTATATTCCGTCGATGTTCTTTTATTGGAGTTATTTAATAATAATTCTAATCTTTCTATTCTTTTTTCAACGCTTTCTTCATCGTTTGTTTCTACACCTTTAATTACTCTGTCTATAAGCTCGTTAAGCTCTTGAGGACTTAATTTAATTAATTGAGTTTCACTTGGAATGTTAGGTTGCAATTCTTGACTTTTCTGTTTAGTTTCTACTTCTTTCTTTTCTTCAACAATCTTTGTTATTTTTTCTACGTCATTATTTTTATACGCTTCTTTCAACTCTTTTTCCAAACTCTTTATTTTTTTATTATAGGCTAATCGGGTTGATTCAAACCTTTCAGAATAATCTTGATTTACAGCTTCTTTCGTTTGTGCATTTTTGCCTAATTTTAATTTCACGCCAACATTGTACATAGTGCTTTTTTGAAGTTGATCTGGAGTTCTTAAGTCATTTAGGTCAACTTTTTTATTATTCAAAGTATATAATAAATTAGCAGCTCCGTAAATATCCACATATTTTCCTAATGGGATTTCTAAACCCAGCCCTCCTTTTGCAAAATAAGTTGATTGTGCATCTTGATAGACTGTAGGTGTAATGTTTCCAATTTTTCTACCTTGATAGTTATCTTGAATATAAATCATTCCTCCACCAATTGTTATATAAGGCACTATTCCTCTCGGAACATTTAATCGACCAACGAAATCAACTCCATAAATACCCATATTATCAAAATCGAATGATGGGTTTTTATCAGCAGTACCTTGGTAATAATATCCTTTTAATCCTACATAATCTGTAAAGTCAATTCCTAATTGACCTCCTAATAAATAAGTACTTCTAAAAGGAGCATTCTTATTGAAATCTACATAAGCGCCTGCTGGTGCTAATGTTAATTTCAATCCTTTCATGCCGCTACTAAACCTATTATAGTATGCTTTTTCCATTTCTGAGAAATTGCTATTGTCGGTCCCTCCTAAATAGAATTGAAGTCCTGCAGTTGCACTCCAATTGTACATTCTGTTTTTGTTTTGGCTGTTGATCCAATTGTCGAAATCTGTACTTCCGCCTGGATTATATAATAGACTTGATGGATCCATATTGTAACTAAGTCCACGACCTTCGAGGTTAAAGGTGACTCTTTTGCCCAGATTAATTTTAAAACCTAGTCCAGCAGACCCATATAGATTATCATTCACATATGTTTCATTACTTGATATTTCTCTTTCAAATTTTTGAATTCCGGTCCCTAAAAGAATATATGGAGAAAAATTACCAATGGGTATATTGGTTTTAAACTCCCCACCAATTCTTGTAACTCTAATATTTCTATCTTGAAATCCAGAAAAACCTGGAATAATGACTTTAATGTCATCTTCATATTGACCAAATCTTTGATTTAAGTTTGGAGAACGCTCAAAAATTCCTCTGAGTTCTACTACTTTGCCAAAACTGAATCCTGCTTGTACACCATACATTAAACCATTTTCTATTGTTGATTTGGAGTCAAACCAATTATAACCTAAAGATGGTGCTACAATTACGCTTACATCAGAAACTTGAGCTTGTGCATTATTTATAAATAATCCAGCAAAAATTGGGATATATACTAATCTTTTTATCATGATCTTGTATTTTTGGTAAATCTTTTATTATTTCTGTAAAGGTAATTAAGAATAAAATATTTTATCCTAATACCTTGTTAAGTAGAAGCTTGTATGTTTAAAGTGATATTATTTGCTTCTAATATAAGAATTTTTATATTTAAATTTACTTTTATTTTCATTTAAATATTGATTGTTAGTGTCATTTGGCAAGAGAATATGCTTATTAATATAATATTTTGGGTCTCTTTAAACAAAATGGTTATTATAAACAAATTCCTGATTAAAATAAATACACTAATAACTTGACATCCAATTTATAAATTCGATGCTGACTTGAAATGATTAAGAATTTGCTTTAGATTAGTAGAGAACAAACCACTAACTTTTCATATAAGCATAGAATTAATTAGTTTTCTTTAAGGTTTTGTCTGTATTGCAATGGACAAATACCGTATTTTTCTTTAAAAATTTTGGTTAAATAACTCTTACTTTTAATTCCAACTTTGTCAGCTATTTCGGAAATAGAAAATTCTGTATTTTTAATTAAAGTAATTGTTTCAACTAGTCGTTTTTCTTTTATATATTGATTTACTGTTAATCCATATATTTCTTTAAATCCATATTGTAGTTTTTGTGTATTTGTTCCGACGAGTCTTGCAAGTTCAATTACTGTGTTAGGTTGCTGTAGATTAGTATTTATTATACTAGAAGCATCATTAATAAGATTAACATCCGTTTTTAATAATACAGTACATTGTTTCGATGAGTTATTTGCTTTTTGAAATTCTCTTACTAAAACATATAAGATAAGATAAGCTTGGCTTCGAATAAATAAATCTTTTAAAAACGGAGTTCCTTTAAAATCCTTAATACGTCTAAATATATTATATGTTTGTAGGCTATAATTTCCATGAAAATAGAATTTTTTTGTAGCATCTATATCCTGAAATAGGGTTCTTAATCTTCCTCTTATCTTTGAAATTTGACAGTTTCTTGAATTTAAAAATGTTTTTCTGTCAATTTCCAGTTTATTTATTTTTGTTCTGTTCTTGGCATTGAATTTTATTATATGCCCATTCTTACTTTCATTAGCTATAATAATAAAAATCAATTCATCAATATCATGCTCTACTTCTTCACCTTCAAAACGATGCTTAAAACTTCCAATTTCACAAAACTTAAATTTTAATGGATGGATTTGGTCTGCAATAAATTGAATTTCTGTATCTTCTGAGAAGGTACAATCATATTGCATTAAAACGATGCCATCTCCCAAATTAAATCCTTTAATGAGTCCTTTTCCTAAATGCTCTGGAATATATAATATATACTCTTCACAATTCTGTATATAACTAGAATAAAATTCATTAGCTAAATCTTGAAAAACACCGTTTAACTCGATTGAATTCGAAACAAAAACTTGCATAAAATGAAAACATTTATACAAATATAACTAAGATTAGATTAAGAATTATTCTTTTTATTTTGTTTGATAGTAACTTTAAATTAGTCTCTTATAATTGGTAGCTTTATTTAATGTTTACAATCTTTTTCTATTGATTTTTTCTATAGCAAATACATGTAATACTTGTTTCTTTATACCTTGGTTTGAAAAGGAAAAAATGGCGAAACGAATTTTGAATTTCGCCATTTTTTAATTATTAAAAAGGGTTAACCTTATCTATTACAATCTGCTGTCCAAACTTTCCCATCAGTTGTGTAAACAATATTCAAGTGATTCTCATTAATATGGATAATATGCGATTCATCAGAGCCTATATTAATTACAGTGTTTTTACCATCATTTTTGAATTTTACACCTGTAATATTTGGGATGCCATCAGAAAATAAAAATTCATAAGTCTTTCCATGCTTAATCACTTCCACACTTCCATTATTAGTACTTATATTTGTATTGCCATCTATATAGGATACTTTGCCTTTATATTTCCCAATAAAGAAATTGGAATCCACAGGGTCTTTATCTTTACTGCAAGATGATAATGTAAAACTAATAACAGCTAATGAACTTAAAATAATTCCTGCTTTAAACATTGTCTTTCTCATAAAATAATTTTTTTGTTAAACAATTTAATTATAATGCAAATATAATATGGTTTTGAACAGGTAATTGCACGTTTTTACAAGTTTCATCTATTTGTGTTATTTATTTTTTCAATTGAGTTATTTGGCATGTTTTTTGTTATTATTTAGTTCTTATCTTTGTAATAGCTTTTAAAAGTAAGTATGGCTAAAACGTTTTGGTCAATTATTATTAACACTTAAAATTTATGAATTATGTCAGAAATTAAATGGAAAGGTCGTTGGAACGAAATCAAAGGAAAAGTAAAAGCCGCTTATGGGGATCTTACTGATGATGATCTAAAATATGAAGAAGGTAAAGAGCAAGAACTGATTGGTCGTATCCAACAGAAAGCAGGTGAAACTAAAGAAAAAGTTGAAAATTTCTTGAATAGTCTGTAATTATTAACTCTAACAAAAGCAGGTTCAGTATTAGAAAACTATAAAGAATCTGCTTTTGTTTTTTAAAAAATAAAAATTATGAGAAGTATACTTTGGTTTGTAGCATTCATTTGTATTGTAATTTGGCTTTTAGGCCTTTTAGGCGTAGGTAGCGGTATGGGTATGGGAAATTTGATCCATATATTGTTAGTTATTGCAATAATTATTATTCTATATAATATTATTTCAGGAAGGAAGCCTTTGAATTAAAATTCATGAATTGCTCCTATAAATAAAATTATTTAGATATCATTTATTCCTAATGCATGTCTTTTTACATATCTTTAGTTTATTTAAACATTTAAGGCGTAAAAAATAAACTAACTTTGAAAGATATTAAATACATTGTTTTTACGTTTATTCATTAAAGTATAATTATTGTTTTTGCGTAAGAACGTCTCGGAAATTTATGAAATTATTGAAATATTATATTCTGTTTATAGGTTTAATTCTTAGCTCATTTTCATTTGCTCAGATGAGTAATGAGCAGCTTCGGCTTACAATTAAGCCGGAAGCTTTTAAAATAGATGAGTCGGGCGTTTTTCATCACTTTATTCCTTTGTCTAATTGGGACGATACGGGTAATATTAAGCTTAGTGAGTTTGTTTTTGAGCCTGTGGAAATACCGCTGCCTACAAAGTTTATAATTCCAAAAGGCTTACCTGATCCGTCTTATTCCTATGGAATAGCACAAAAGAAAATTGTCGCTGGAATGAGTATTCCTGTTTTTTTTAAAAATCAAAATCAGTTCTATAAAATAACTTCATTCAAAGTGAATGTTATTTATCATGGAGCGGATAAAACATTACAAAAAAATTATCAGAATCATTCCGTTTTGAGCTCTGGTAATTGGTATAAAATTTCTATAAATAAAAGAGGTGTTTATAAGATTGACTACGCTTTTTTGCAATCAATAGGTGTTAATCCAGCAAGTATAAATCCGAATAACATTAGAGTTTATGGGAATGGAGGCACTGTGATGAAGGAAGAAGTTACCGATGAATCTCCTGATGATTTGGTAGAGAATCATATTGAAGTTCATGCTAACGGTAGCACTTTTGGTCAGAATGATTATATTTTATTTT
This sequence comes from Edaphocola sp., assembly GCA_035497795.1. Classification (GTDB taxonomy): domain Bacteria; phylum Bacteroidota; class Bacteroidia; order Chitinophagales; family Chitinophagaceae; genus Edaphocola. The sequence continues at coordinate 30,394 of DATJCU010000073.1, forward strand.
ATGCAAATGGCCCACTGAAATGGAAACCTAATCTGGTTAGTCAATCTTATGAGCATACTCAGAATTATTATGAAAACAATAGTTATTACTTCTTGAATTTTGACTTAGGAACAGGAAGCCGAATCCAAAATGAAACTGCATTAACAGGTGTTACAAGTCAGAATATTGCAATTTATGACGATTACTCAGTTATTGAAAAGGATTCTATTAGTTTGAGTAATATTGGAAAAATGTGGTTTGGTCACTTTATTAATAGAAACAATTCTATTAACCTTCCAGTAAATTTCTCCAATTTGGTAGACAATGTAAACTTCAAATTACAAATGGCTGGTGTTGTTGATGTTGGTTCCATTTCATACAAATTATATAATTCAAATAATGCAGTTATCACTAACTCTAATATTACACCTAATGGACAAAGTAAATTTTCATTAAGTAGTATATCTGGAGATTTTATTCCTTCATCTTCTAATGCACCATTAAAATTAGAAGCGAATGCAAATTCTATAAATGCTAAAACTTATCTTGATTATATTCGTTTTAATTTTAAACGGACACTAAGCTTCACGCCAGGTCAATTAATGGCATTTAGGAGTTTTGAACAATTAAATGCGCCATTAGGTGATAAAATAAAATTTATTATTAATGGTGTAAATAGTAATGTAAAAATATGGAATATAACAGATCCACTTCGACCATATAGTATTAATCCACAATTATCAGGTAATACCTTTAATTTTCTGGATACTGCGGGAGTTTTGAACGAGTTTGTTGCTTTTGATAATAATAGTTTTAATATTCCAACGTTTGTATCTAAAATTGAAAATCAAGATTTACATGGCTTAGCCCCTGCACAATATTTAATTATTACCCGAGCAGAGTTATTAACAGCAGCTCAAGAGCTAGCTCTATTTCATAATAATCATTATGGAACAACAACTCAAATAGCCACTGTTGAAGAAATATACAATGAATTCTCATCGGGTGGACAAGATATAGGTGGCATACGGAATTTTATTAAAATGATTTATGATCGAGGAAATGGGGTAAACGAATTAGAAGATGTTTTACTTTTGGGCGCTGCTTCCTTTGATTATAAAGATAGAATTAGCAATAATACCAATGTTGTTCCTACCTATCAGACACTGGCTTCAACTGGTTCCGCCGATACCTATCTTTCAGACGAATATTTTTCATTATTAGATGATGGAGAGAGTATTAATGCCACGAATCCAGGAAATTATATTGATATTGGGATTGGTAGGGTTCCAGCTAGAAATCTTTCAGAAGCTCAAGATTATATAGCTAAAGTGAAAAGGTATGTAAGCAATGAGAGTTTTGGAGAATGGAAAAACAATGCCACTTTCATTACAGATGACTATGAGCCATTCATGGGATTTTTGAAAAGTGCGGAAATTATGAGTGATGAATTGGAAAACGCCAATCAGACTTTTTTATGTAATAAATTATATTCAGATGCAGCTCCAAGAGTAGCTACTGCAGGAGGTGTTAAATTTCCGTCAATAACGAGAGGAATCAATAATCAGATTTTAAACGGTACATTTTTAATGGATTATATTGGTCACGGTAGTCCTGAAAGATGGGCTGTTGAAGAGATATTATACAAAGGAGATGTAGATCAATGGACCAATAAAAATAAACTTCCAATTTTTATAACAGCTACTTGTGATTTTGGTCGGTTTGATAATCCTACCAAAGAGTCTTTAGGAATGGATATTGTTTTAAAAAGAGATGGAGGCGCCATTGCAGCTTTAACGACAACTGAACAGGTTTATCCTGGACCAAATGAGCTTTTAAACAAAGTTTATATTCAATATCAATTTGGTAAAAAAACAAATGGTCAATATAGAAGTTTTGGAGATGCTTTTAAAGAGGCTAAAAACTTTGCGAATCTTAGTAATGGAGTTGGAAATCAAATGAACTCCAGGAAATTTGTAATTTTAGGAGATCCTGCTTTAAGGCCTTCTTTGCCAACTAATAATGTTCTCAGAGATAAGATTTATGAGTTGGGTCAGAATAATGAGCCAATAGAAACAGATACTTTTAAAGCGCTTGGGAAATATCTCTTAGAAGGTCATATTGAAGATATAAACGGTAATTTAAAATCTCAATTTAATGGTCAAGTATTTGTAACATTATTTGACAAAAAGAATACAGTAATGGCATCAAATCCAAGTTTGGTTGCCGCTCCCAATGCCGAACAAAAAAGTTATAGTTTGCAAAATAGTGTGTTGTTTAAAGGGATTGCTTCCGTAGTGAATGGAAAATTTAGCATTAATATTATTATTCCTAAAGATATTAATTACGATATCGGGAATGGGAAATTAACTTTTTATGCTTTTGATGAGCAAGAAGATGCCGCGGGAAACAATAATAACTTTTATGTAGGTGGTTTTAGCACATTTGCCGAGACGGATAATGAAGGGCCAGTTGTGAAACCTTATATTGATAATAATAAGTTTAGATCTGGTGATATTGTAAGTGAAAATCCATTATTGTATGTGGAGCTTTCTGACAATAATGGTATTAATGTTTCGGGTTCTTCAATAGGACATGATTTAATAGCCGTAGTAGATGGTGAGTATGAAAATCCTTATGTACTGAATCCATTTTATAAAAGTGCTCCTAACGATTATACCAAGGGTAGTTTATATTATCAATTAAACAAATTAAAACCTGGAAAGCACACCATTACCGTAAGGGCATGGGATATTTATAACAATTCAGGTGAAGGGTCTATTGATTTTATTGTGAAGGATAAGGACAGCTTGGACTTTAAATTATATAATTATCCTAATCCATTTAGGGATTATACTACTATTGTTTTTCAGCATAATCAGCCAACCGTTGAAATGGAAGTTGGTTTGAAAATATTCAATATGCAAGGACAATTGATTTATTCAAACAATAAAAACCTAAAACCTGAAGGCAGTTTCACCACTTGGGAATGGGACGGAACTTCTACCTTAAATGGAGGAAAAGCTGCTGCTGGCATGTATATGTATCAGTTAACTATAAATACTGAAAAAGGAAAATCAAAAACTTTATACCAAAAGTTAGTGATAAATCGTTAAACATATATAGTGTAATAATAAGTTATTTTTTATTTTAGACTTTTCTTTAAAAAAATATACTATTTTTGCAAACTCATTAAAAGCGTAATTTTATTTGATACAATTCTATCTCACAATTTTATAATAAATAGACAGGGTAATTTTAATATTATCATTGTTCGCTTTGAAAATAATCAAAATTAATAGAATGAATAGGAAACAAATCTTATGGTCGAGTACCATATTATTAGGGCTATTGCCATTGAATAATGTATTTGGACAATCTTATAAAAAAGTAGGACCAATATCATACGCAGTCCCTTTTTTAACAATAACTCCTGATGCTCGTTCAGGTGCAATGGGTGATGTAGGGGTAGCTTTATCGCCAGATGCCTATGGTCATGCTTACAATGTAGGTAAAGTGGTAATGAGTGAAGACGAAGGCGGGTTAGGTATTAATATGTCTCCATGGTTGAGAGATATTGCTCCGGATGTTTCTTTATATTATATTTCTGGATTTACAAAGTTTGGAAAAGACAAAGACCAAGCTATTAGTGGTTCATTAAGATACTTCAATCTAGGTAAAATTAATTATAGAAGCGAAAATAATGATGATGAAGGAAATGGTCAGCCATATGAATTAGCTTTTGATATCGCCTATTCTCGTAAATTATCTGAGAATTTGTCTTTAGGAGCTGGAATTCGTTATATTAATTCTAATATAGCTGCCGGTGTTAAATCAACTTCATCTGGTGGAATGGGATATAAAGCGGCTAATGCAGTTGCTGCAGATATTGGCTTGTTTTATACAAAGAAAATGATGACTTCTGAAGATGAAGGTTCTGAAATTAATTTTGGAGCAACCTTAAGAAATGTAGGAAGTAGAGTTACTTATTCTCAAGTTCAGAAAGACTTTCTTCCTGCCCAGTTAGCAGTAGGGGTAGCATATATTTATATAATTGATGAGTATAATAAAATTACAGGTGCTTTGGACTTAGTCAAGTCATTGGTTCCTGCAGCTGAACGAGTAGTTGAAGCTGGTCCTCCAGTAGACACATTTTATAGAATTCCAAGAGAAAAAACTGTTGTTTCCGGTATTTTAAGCTCATTTTCTGATGCGCCTGGTATGTACGGAACTACTATTGGTATAGGTGCAGAGTATTGGTATCAAGATCAATTTGCACTTCGTGGTGGATATTTTCATGAAGATAAAGATTTAGGAAATAGACAGTATTTTGCAATTGGTGCGGGTGTACGTTATAGTATGTTTGGATTGGATGCTTCTTATCTTGTTCCTTCTGGTTCTGGTATCGCTAGAAATCCATTAAGTAATACATTGAGATTCTCACTTTTGTTTAATTTTAATCAGGCAAAATATAAGACTGGTAAAGAATCCTAAGTATTAGGTTGACGATTTTAGAAAAGCCGAGACAAGTTTTTGTTTCGGCTTTTTAAATTTTAATAATTGTCTAAAATATGATTACCTTTGCTTAAGTCTTTCAAATGATATTATGATGAAAAGAAAAATCGCCTTATTAATACTCTTTTTACTTTCAACAGCTGATATTTGGGCTCAGGGTTGTGCAATGTGTTCTAAAACAGCTGAGAGCTTAGGTGCATCCGGTGCAAAACAGTTAAATATAGGGATCTTATATTTAGCCGCAATTCCAATAGCTTTTGTTGGAACAATTAGCTATTTATGGCTTAAGAATAGTAAAAAGAACCCTTAAGTATAAAAATAAAATAATCAATTAAATATTTTCTGAATATTTTTTAAATAAAAGACCCGATTCATAAATCGGGTCTTTTATTGTTTGTGATTTTTTTTTGGTTAATTAGTCACTTAAATCGTTTATTCTAAATTTTTGAAATTTTGAAGCTGTAATGCTCTTCTCCAGAATTGATGTGAATATAATAAACACCTGGAGTAATTGAATTATTTAAGATAATTTGATGGTTTAATTGACCGCTTCCTTTCTCGATTTTTTCATTAAAAATAGTTTTTCCTAAGACATCGGACATTTTAAGCCAATATGTTGCAGGAGCAGCATCCTTAAACTGAATTTGAATGAGCTTGTCTTCAATAGGATTAGGAAATATTTCAATTGTAGCATTTTTGAATTTATTAGGTGTTAAAACTGCCAAATTAGAAAAAGATTCTTCTCCATTTTTCATGATATTTCTTAATCTATAATAAACTTTTGATGTGTTTTGAGTGGAAAAATTTTGATCCTCAAATTGATATTGATTCCTATTCCTTTTATCAATTTTTTCAATTGTTACATAATCTCTTCCATTTATACTTCTTTCTAGATTAAACGGGCTTATCAAATTTTCTTTATAGAACCAGGAGAGTAAGGCACTATTCCCTTTTGTAATTTTTCCTTCCAGTTGAATATAATTTAGAGGGGTAGGTTCCATAATTGCCACCTTTTTAAGATTGGTTGAAAGTTGAGCACAAATACCTCCAATTTGATTTAAAATAGCAGTCGAGAATGATGAAAAAGCATTTCCTGAATAGCTTGTGTTTAATGAATTTAATGGGCTTGATGTAGACAATCCATAAACTAAATAATTACCTCCCGGATATTGAATTGGATCACTTAAGTTAGCATTAGTACTTATTTCTTTAATTAAACCTGAGGTAGCGTCTACTATTACATAACCATAATTATAACCAGGACCAGGATTAGGAATGTTATTGAAAATACTGCCACCCGTAATGTTGATGGAGTAACTTCCAGGTAAAATTGGGTTTGTAGGACCAAAAGAAGAAACTACTAAAGTGTATTTTTGTTTTGAACAAAGGCTATAATTAAAGGAATTGTTTAATGTAACAGGTCCTATGGAACCATTCCTTTGAGCAGTGGAATACAAATATCCTGAACAGAGATTGTTTGGGTCAAAACTACCTGAATATAAGTTTAATAATAGTCCAAATGCTCCAGTAAAGCTAAAATTGTGATTTCCGGTGGTATTTGAATAAAATTCATATATTTTATAATTCACAGTATTTCCAGATATTTCACAAGTGTTAGCTGCGGTGTTTAAAAATACTAAAAAAGAGTTTGGATCAGCACTAGTAAGATTCCCACTTATCGGTTGACTTATTACTGTTCCATATAAAGGACTTAATGATAGATTTAAATTTGGAGATCCTTTCTCGTAACTTATGTTGGCATCAGAGCTTATCTTTGTTCCGTTAGCCTGACAGCTTGAAATTATGGTAATAGGTCCCTTATTAATATTAAAATGAATATTGCCTAAAGCTTCTATCATGAATCTACCTTTACATGTGGCAAGATTAGGAACAATTATAGTTTCTGTTCCATCATTTGGAGTACTATTTAATATTATATAGGGATAGTTGTGTCCTCCATCAACTGAAAATGATATTCGAACATTTGTAGTAGGTACACAAGCATTAGCGGTAGACCAATTTAAAGTAATTGTATTGCTACCATTGGCCGTTAAGGTTGTTGCTGTTGTTAAATTTGTAAACTCGAAAGGACCACAATTCTTAGTAGTAACCACAGTGGTTTCCTGAGCTTTACATCCTCCTCCGATATGGTTATCTCTAACTATACCTTTAAAGTTAATGGCTCTTGCTACTGAAGTTAATACTTCAAAATCTCCTGACTCTTCTCCCAATAAGATGCTTATTGAAGGGAAATAACGAAAACTGTCGTTGGTCGGTACTCTCGTTCTGAATAAAGGACCAAATGTAGCAGTCGGGCTTGGTAAACTCGACGCTCCTGTTCCGCCATATAAATCCATTTGGTCAAAAGCATATGATAAATTGCTATTGGGAGATATTGCAGTCATAGATAATTTAAAAGGAGTTAGCTTTGGAATATTAAATGACTTGTTTAAAACTGAGCTTATTGGAGGTGTATTTCCGGTACTCGAAATTAGAGCACATGAATTCTGGCTAATGTAATTCAACATTTGTGTAATACTAAAGGAGTGGAAATACTTATCGCTTACACCTTGATAAGACAATACTCCACAGTTACCAGCGTAAGCCATTATTGATGAGCCTCCACCTGCTTCTACTGAAGATGTTGAAGTGTAATTGTTTCCTCCACATGAACCTGTCTGTACGGACATGGTATGACCCGCTGAGAATAAATGACCAATTTCATGCATGACAGAAAGTTCAAAATAAGAAACCTGTGATGATGAACCAATACCTGCCGCAGCACCACCTTTATAACTACTGCATACTGCTCCAACATAGGCTAATCCACCACCGAAACCGTAATGAAACAATATTCCTAAATCATATCCTGATGAAGTGAAAACTGAATTAAGAATAATTATATTCTCATTTAAAGTTTGCGCTGAAAAGCCGGGATTCAATGAATAAGGTTGAGTATTAGAATTAGTTTGAATGACATCATTTTTAGTATATAATTCAAAGTGGATTGTTAAGTCCCTTTCGTATACTTCATTAACGTTATTTACAGAATTTGCGATATTTACAATTGCATTCGATTGGCTGCCAGACCAATTGGTGTATTCTGCAGTTGCAGCTACCGCTAATTTATATGTTCTTAATTGACAATCTCCAAAAGTCGCTATTTTAATTAATGGAGGAAGAGTTAAGTTTGTCTTTTTATAAACCTCCGGGATTTCTATAGTCTCACAGTTGAAATGAGCATTTTCTGCAACTTTAGCATCATCTGAAGCAAACATTATTAAAGTGTTAGGCTGGTGCATGTCAAGCGGCGTAATATACCAGCTGTTACCAGACACTTTTTCTGATAATTTTCCCATAACGCCCATATGAGATAATGTAAGTCTAATAGTATAATCACCATTTGTAGAAATACCTCTAAAGCTTTTTATATTAACTTGATCTCTTTGGAAATCATTACTAAGTGTCATACTGTTTTCTAAAATAAAATTTATTTCTTGCCCTTGGAAATTTGGAAGGGTAATTTCACTTTTAAAATTATTTTCATTGTAATTATTAGAAATGGTTCTAACGAAATTCTTCACCTCATTTGTATCCTGTGTGAAAATTAAAGTGTGGGCATAATCATCCAGCTTTTTCTGCTGATTTAAAGATAATTTTTGTTTTTGTATTAAATTTAATGGTTTAAATTGCTGAGCATTACCAGAAAATGCTAGGCTAACAATAATACAAAAAATAGTTAGGCGTAGAATAAACGAATTCATTATTTCTAAGTTTAGGTTAAAGTTTGTTTAACAAATGTACAAATGTTTTTGATATTACTTTGTATTTTTTTAAATTTGTCAATTATTTTTTATTCATGTCAAAATCTAATGAAAAAATACAGGGACTCCCAAAATGTTTCATCCGTTTTAATCGAAATATAGATTCTACAGAAATCCCTAATGAGTTTAATTTTCCTTTTTATCATAAGCCTCATCCATTATGTGAAGAAGCCGTAAAAGAATTGCAAACTTATCTTCAGACACAAACTGAATGGGAGCATAATTTTGGATTACAACCCAATCAAAAAGGACTGGTAATCGGTAAGATGTTTGGTGTTATGATAGTGGAAAGTAAAGATGGGATCATTGGATATTTAACAGCTTTTTCAGGAAAATTAGCCAATAAGAATGCACACTCACGTTTTGTACCACCAATTTTTGATATGTTGCAGCCTGATGGTTTTTTCTTAAAAGGAGAAACTGTCTTAAATAAAATGAATAAACAGATTTTGGATTTAGAACATTCCACAGAATTGAAGCATTTATTTCAAGACGTGGAAGAAATAATTAAATGCTCAAAAAATGAAATTCAAAAAATAAAAGACAAAATTAAAAAGAATAAGGAAAGAAGAGCATTGCAAAGGGCAGATGCTACTTTTTCTTTATGTGCAGAAGGACAGGAAGCTGTTCTGGAGGATTTAAGGTTGGAAAGCATAAGAGAACAAGGAGAACTTAGGTTTGTTCAACGAGAAATGAAGGCTAAAACAGCTGTGGTTCAAAGTAAATTGGAGACATTTTTAGGAAATATTGAGCAATTAAAGCATGAAAGAAGTTGTAAATCAGTTGAAGTGCAAGAACAACTTTTTGCCCAATATAATTTTCTAAATATTCATGGAAAACAAATAAATGTCAAAGATGTTTTTTTAAATATTGGATTGGAAAAGCCACCTTCAGGAGCAGGAGAATGTGCATTGCCAAAAATGTTACAATATGCATTTTTACATCAATTAAAACCGATATGCTTTGCCGAGTTTTGGTGGGGTGCCTCCCCTGTTTCAGAAATTCGGAAACATAATCATTTTTATCCAGCGTGCAGAGGAAAATGTGAGCCAATTTTGGCACATATGTTAGAGGGTGTTGTAATGGAAGAAAATCCAATGCTTCAACCGCCAGAAATGGTGCAACAGTTGAAAGTCGTTTATGAAGATGAAACGATAATTGTGATTGATAAACCCTCTGAAATGCTATCAGTGCCTGGAAAAATCAAACAAACTTCTGTTTTAGGGATTTTAAAGAATAAATTTCCAAACGCTACTGGGCCATTACTGGTGCACAGATTAGATATGGCTACCTCTGGTTTATTGATTGCAGCAAAAACAAAAGAAGCCTATCAGAATATTCAAGCGCAGTTTATTAAAAGAAAAGTGAGTAAAATTTATATTGCACTTTTAGATGGAAATCCTAAAGAAAATGAAGGTGAAATTAATTTACCTTTAAGAGTTGACTTAGACAATCGTCCTCATCAATTAGTTTGCTTTGAGCACGGTAAACCAGCAAGAACAATCTGGCAAAAAATAAGTATTGAAGGTGCTTATACTCGAGTACAATTAGTGCCAGTAACGGGAAGAACACATCAATTAAGAGTACATTGTGCACATCAATTAGGATTGAATATACCAATAGTTGGGGACGATTTATATGGAGAAAAAGCAGTGCGATTAATGCTACATGCCTATTCCTTATCTATTAAGCATCCCATTTCAAGAAAAGAGTTGACTTTTATATCTGAAGCTCCATTTTAATTCCTAAATTTGACCAATGTATATTGGATTTGATGCAAAAAGAGCCTTTTTTAATAAAACTGGATTAGGGAATTATAGTCGCAATTTAATTAGTGCACTACATATGTATTATCCTGAAAATCACTATCAGTTGTTTACACCTTCCATAAAAGAGGATATGTTTTTTAGAAGTGTTGAAGAATGGCATAATACTGAAATCATCCATCCTGGTCAAATATGGCCTATCCATCTTTGGCGAAGTTTTGGGGTGATAGGAGCGTTCAAAAAGCATAAAACTGAAATTTACCATGGTTTAAGTGCAGAATTGCCACTCGGAAATATTTCCAAAACTACAAAAACAGTAGTAACGATTCATGATTTAATCTTTAAACGATTTCCAGAACTTTATGCGCCTATAGATAGAGCAATTTATTTCCAGAAAACCAAAAATGCTTGCCATAAAGCAAATAAAATAATAGCGATTAGTGAGCAAACAAAAAGAGATGTTGTAGAATTTGTAGGTATAGATCCGAATCAAATAGATGTGATTTATCAGGTTTGTGATTCGATTTTTGAATGCTCTATAAAACCGGAAAAAAAAGAGCAAATTAAAAAGAAATATGGTTTACCACATCAATATTTGCTTAGTGTAGGTACTTTAGAATTTAGAAAAAATGCATTAGTTATTTTAAAGGCTTTACTAGCATTGCCTCAAGAAATTAAATTGGTACTCGTAGGGAAAGCTACTACTTATATTAAAGTTTTAGAAAATTTTATTCAAAAACATGAATTAAAGGATAGGGTGGTCTTTCTTCATAATGTAGCTTACTTGGATTTACCAGGTATTTATCAAATGGCAGATATCTTTATTTACCCTAGTATTTTTGAGGGATTCGGTATTCCAATTATTGAAGCCTTAAAATCCAAGGTCCCCGTTATAGCCGCCACAGGTAGTTGTTTAGAAGAAGCAGGTGGTCCCAATAGTTTGTATTTCAATCCCAATGATGAAGGACAGCTAATTACTTTTATTAAGCATTTGTTGAAAGATCATCCTTCAAAAGCATTGCAAATTGAAAAAAGTTTTGAATATGCCAACAAGTTCTCCTATATGCAATTTGCAAAAGATACAATGAATCTTTATAGAAGTATTCTATAGGCCTATATATAAAAAATTTAAGATTAATTTGTCCTTAATTCAATTAGATGTTACTTTTGTAATTAATTTTGAAGTGTTAAATGTTTTCAAAAGCTTGCGAATACGCGATAAAGGCAATGGTTTATATTGCAACTCAATCCTTAGAGAATAAAAGGGTTAAGGTTACTGGTATTGCGAATAATTCAGATAGCCCAGAAGCATTTACTGCTAAGATAATGGGAGAGCTGAAAAGAGCAGATCTTGTTGATTCTTTTACTGGACCTAATGGTGGTTTTGAAATTGATATAAATAAGATGCGACAAATCAAAATTAGTGAAATTGTTACAGTAATAGATGGAGATAATGTATATAATGGTTGTGCAATAGGTCTAGATGAATGTAATCCAGATGAACCTTGTCCATTACATGAAAAATTTGCTTCTATCAGAAATGACCTAAAAGAAATGCTTGAGCATACTACCATATACGAACTTGCTATTAAATTCAAATCCGGAAAAACAACCTTAATTCGATGAACTATTTTTTTAAATCTATTTTGGACAAAAATGTCTTAAATAAGAAATTGCTCGTATTGCCTACTTTGTTTTTGAGCACAGCGGCAATGGCTCAGGCTGAGCCCAACCCCAATTTAGATAATTGGCAGTACAGTCCAGGAGTAATAGGAACCATTATTTTAATATGTATTGTTTTGCTGATTGCAATCTTTATACTTTATTTTAGAGTTACTGAATTTATTGAGAAAGTTAGAAATAAAGACAAGGTAAAACGAAAATTAAAGTTATCTGAAGAACTTGTTCATTTAGACAGTAAGGAAATTGATGAAATCTTGGAAAAAAGAAAAGGTGCGGTAGATTTTAAGCTCAGAGGCGATGAATTGGGTAGTGATATTAAAGTTATAGATATAAGAGGTGTTGTGACTGATATCAGCCATGATCCAGATCGACCGCTTGTAGATGAAAAGAAAAAGTCTAGAATCTTTATTGAAACAGATCCTCGTTTAAAGAAAATTGTACTTTGGTATTTAGCTGCATCAGTTTGCTGGCTCGTAATAGGTACTTCTATAGGTCAGTATGTCGGTATGAAATTTGTTTGGCCTGAAATGGATACAATAGAATGGTTGTCTTTTTCTAGATTGAGACCAGTACATACTAATACTGTATTTTGGGGCTGGGCATCTTTAGCAATGATTGGATTGGGCCATTTTGTAATTGCCAGAACTTCCAACACTAAAATTTTTAGTGAAAAGCTATCTTGGATATCATTTATAATGATAAATCTTTCGGTGATAATTGGAGATATATTATTAATGGCAGGTGTAAATAATGGAGGAGGTGAATACAGAGAATATATTTGGCCAGTAGCGATTCTTTTTGGCGGAGGTTTAATACTAACTTTTTATAATTTTTATAAAACAGTTGCCACTCGTAAGGTTGATGAGATTTATATTTCTAACTGGTACCTTTTAGGAGGCTTAATTTGGACTATTACGCTTTATACTATTGGATATATTCCTTTTTTTCAAGAAGGGTTAGGAGAAACAGTTATTCAAGGATATTTTATGCATCAAGGAGTAGGGATGTGGTTTATGACCTTTACATTAGGATTAATCTATTATTATTTACCTTCTTCTTTAAATAAACCTATTTATTCTTACTCCTTGGGAGTATTAGCATTTTGGACTCAAATGTTATTCTATACCTTAATTGGAACCCATCACTTTATATTTAGTCCTTTACCTTGGTGGTTGCAAACAATTGCTATCGTATTTAGTGCTGGAATGTTTATACCGGTAGTAGCAGGTTCTACAAATTTTCTAATGACAATGAGAGGTACATGGCATGATATTTCCAAGAGTTATACTTTACCTTTCTTTTTAGTAGGTGTTGTATTTTACTTTGTTGGTTCAACACAAGGAAGCTTACAGGCATTTAGGTTCACCAACTTTATTTGGCACTTTAATGATTTTAATGTGGCACACTCGCACATGACAATGTATGGAATTATTTGTTTTATTCTTTGGGCATGTATCTATACCATTGTACCTAAGATATTCGGTCGAGAGCCAAAGCAGGTTTATGTTGGAATGCACTTTTGGTTAGCTTTTATAGGGTTATTTGCTTATATGACTTCATTAATGATTGGAGGGACGGAAAGAGGATTATCTTGGATTGAAGGAAAACCCTTTATTGAATCTGTAATATTAATGACTCCATATTGGGTATGGAGAGCTGTAGGTGGTTCTCTAATGTTTATTTCTCATTTGGTTTTTGCATATAATTTTTATGTGATGACAAAGAAATTAACTCCTGAAGAAATGAGCGAATTATCATCTTTAAAATCAGCGAAAGCATAATTATATATCATGTTTAATTTTCATAATAATCATAAAAATTTAGTAATAACCTCGGCAATTGTTTATATTGGCTTAAGTACTCTTATAGCAATAATCCCAGCATTTAAAATGCAGGAGGCAATGCCATTACCCTCTATGAAGGCCATGACACCTCAGGAAATGAGTGGATTGAAAATGTATACCGCCGAAAATTGTATGGCTTGTCATACTCAGCAGGTTAGAAATATTGAGATGGATAAAATGTGGGGTGATAGACCTTCGGTAGCAGCAGATTATTATTATAGTAAAAAGCGTTTAGATGTTTGGAGGCAATCTCCATCGCTTTTAGGTAGCGAACGTACTGGGCCGGATTTGACCAATATAGGCAAAAGACAATCAGGGAAAGATTGGCACTTATTACATTTATATAATCCTAGAATTGTTGTTAAAGAATCGATTATGCCGGGTTTCCCTTGGTTGTTTGTAGAAAAAGATTCTACACAAATTAAAAAAGGAGAGGTTGTAGTACCGGTTCCTGCTGAGTTCTTAAAACATAAAGATAAGAAAATAGTTGCCACAACAAAAGCATTGGATTTAGTAGCTTATTTAATTTCTTTAAAACAACCCGATTTAGGAGGCGATCCAGATTGGAATTTTATACCTGCAGCAGAGAAGAAAAAAGTTGCTTCTGGAGGAGATGGAGTGGCTGAAGGTTTAGATGGAGCAATGTTATATACCAATACTTGTGCAACATGTCACCAAGCAGATGGTAAAGGTATTGCTGGGACCTTTCCAGAATTAGCAGGAAGTAAAATTGTAAATAATCCTGATCCTGAACAATTGATAACAATTGTATTGGATGGTTATTCCGGTCGAGTAAGTCAAGGATTTGCACCGATGCCTCCTTTTGGAGAGACCTTAAGCGATGAGGAGATTGCTGCCATCACAACTCATGAAAGAAGTAGTTGGGGAAACGATGCTCCTGCAGTTAAACCAGAGGATGTGAAGAGAATTAGAGAATATTTAAAAACCGTAACAAAAAAATAATATGAAACATGTTTTAAGAATATGCCTTCTTGCTTTAGCACTTAATCCTGCCGTATTATTTGCTTGTGAGGCATGTAAAAAAAATCAACCTGAATTTTTACAAGGAATTACCCACGGTACTGGGCCAGAAGGGAAATGGGATTATGTAATTATTGTTGCTGCAATTATTATTGTAAGTATAACTTTGTTTTATGCAATTAAATTTTTAGTAAATCCTAGAGAAAACGCTCCAGATCATATCAAAAACATTGTAATTGAATAATATTATGGAAAATAATCAAAATATAAAAATATTTTTGGATGATGATCCACAACCTTTCGCTGAATTCTCTACGCCTGTTAAATTTGTTTTGGATACTACTAAAATACCAGATGGGAAACATGTTTTGAAAATAGTTGCGAAGTCAACCGATAATATCGAAGGAGTAAAGTTGGTTCCTTTTGAGGTGAGAAATGGCCCTTCGATCGCTGTTGTTGGCCTTCAAGGGCACGATGTTGTCAATCAACAAATACCTATAACTATAAATGCCTATGGAAGCGAACGAAGTGATATCTTCGTAGTATCAGGTTCTGAAACGCCAAAGGGAATTCCATCTTGGGTTTGGGCGCTAGTAATTATGTTTATTGGATTTGGTTTATTTTATTTAATCATGTATTTTAAACCTGATTTATATAAATCATTCTTTTAAAAAATATATATATTTTTTGAATTTTATAATAGAAATTAAAGAATATAACAATTATTTGACAGTAAAATATTCTAATTTACAGTAATTAATCTTAATTTTGCCTCTCAAAGGTAATTAAATACATTTAATTTATGTCTATATCAAAAGAAACCATTGTTGGTGATTTAGTTGCAAAAGATTATCGTACAGCTTCTGTTTTTGGTCGTAACGGTATTGATTTTTGTTGTAACGGAAATAGAAGTATCGAAGAAGCTTGCAAAGCTGATGCCCTTAATCCAGAAGAATTAGTTGCTGAACTACAAGAAGTTTCAAAAGAAAATCAGGGAGGCTCAATTGATTATCAATCTTGGCCTATCGATTTATTGGCGGATTACATTGAAAAGAAACATCATCGTTACGTTGAATCAAAGGGAGCTGAAATCATTCCTTATTTAGATAAAATAGCAAATGTACATGGTGATAATCATCCTGAACTGTTTGAGGTTCAATCTATGTTTAAAGAATCAATAGGAGAATTAGCAGCTCATATGAAAAAAGAAGAGTTATTATTGTTTCCTTATGTTCGAAAAATGGTACAAGCGAAAAATAGTAATATAGATAAAGTTCCAGCTCCATTTGGTACTGTTCAGAATCCAATTAGAAATATGATGCATGAACATGATGGAGAAGGAGAACGTTTTCGAAAAATTTCCGCATTAACAAATAATTATACTGTTCCAGAGGATGGATGTAATAGCTATAAAGTAACTTTGGCAATGTTACAAGAATTTGAGCAAGATCTTCATTTACATATACATTTAGAGAATAATATATTATTCCCTAAGTCTATTGAAATGGAAGGAACCTTCAAATAAATTAATTTTAAATCATATTTAATCATAATCATAATTTAAGTTCAAAATTCAAAATTCAAAAAAATGAAAAAAACAATTATCGCAATTGCATCTGTAGCAATATTCTTCGCTTCTTGTGGAGGTGATACAGAAGCTCCAACAACAACAGAAGCTCCAACAGTTACAGAAGCTCCTGCTACTGAAACGCCAGCTGTTCAAGAAATTACCATTAATGGTGATGATGCTATGAAGTTTGACGTTACTGAATTAAAAGCTAAAGCTGGTCAAACGATCAAATTAACTTTAAATCATACGGGTAAAGCTCCAGTTGCAGCTATGGGACACAATGTTGTATTCTTGAAAATGGGTGTTAATGTAGAAGATTTTGCTAAAGCTGCTATCGCTGCTAAAGATAATGATTATATACCTAAAGATATGGAAGGTGATGTGATTGCACACACTAAAACTATCGGTGGTGGAGAATCTACTTCTATCGAATTTACAGCTCCTGCAGAAGGTGTTTATGACTACATTTGCTCTTTCCCTGGTCACCACGGAACGATGCATGGTACCCTTACTGTAGAATAATTTATTCATACAAAATTTGAAAGGAGAGGTTATCTGAAAAGATAACCTCTCTTTTTGCTATGTAAATTTTAAAAGACAGACTATTTTTAAATAGCCTGTCTTTTAAAAAAATACATTCCATTTAAATATTGAAAAGGAAGGTATTGAAATATTAGATATTCTTATTTACCACTATTCCACCAACCATCATTTCTAAAATCCCAAGAAAATGGCATTAAAACTAAAGATACTGAAGCCATCCCATTTCCTATAAGTTTACCATTGCTGATATTAGAAGTACCGGGTTGCATATAAAGATGCTCTTTAAAGAATGGGATTTCACCAAAAACATATTGAGCTCTTAATTTCCAAAAGATACCCATTTTTTTCCCAATTTCCGCCTTAACAAATGGTGCTGCAAAAAATCCTTGATCACCAGTTCCAAAATCTTTGGTTATATTTAGCATAGGATAGACTCCTACACCTATACTTCCTGTTGTTTTAGCATAGTTTTGTAAGTTGGCCTCACCACCAAATTTTAAATCCACACTTATTGGTAATCCAGCAAGCATGCTGTTGCCTTTCATGGACGCCTCAGAATACTCTGCATTATAAATGGGTTCAATTGGATTACCATCACCATCAGTTTTAAAATATCTAAAAGTAGATAATTTAAAATCCCACATATTGACATTTATAGCGATATCGGTATGTACTGCTAAAAGAACATTTTCACTAAAACGCTTAATTGGAAAATAGGTTCCTATCATTCCTCCTAGAGCCATTTTTGGCTTAACATCGTAAGATAAATCCTTAGTAAAGGTTGCACCATTTCCAGCAGTAATATTCTCTACACTTTTATAAACCGATGGACTATAGTTATAAGAAAATCCAATTTCTAGTCTCTTGAAGAAATTAGGAACACCTGAAAATGCCTGTGGAGTGCATATTCCACTGATTAAGGTTACAGCCAAAGCCTTTTTTAATAAAGTATATTTCATAATTAATATTAAAGAAAGTGGAAAAATACAAACTTTTTATAAAATTTAAAAGAGAAATGCAAAAAATTATTTAAATTAATAAAGCCGAATCTAAATTCGGCTTTATTAATTTAAATAAAAATCTCTTTTTTATAAGATTACATGTGTTGTTGGATCTTTTTTTCAAATGCAGACTTAGGAGCAGCACCGACTTGTTTATCTACAATTTCTCCATTCTTCATGTAAAGAACACATGGAATACTGGTAATACCATATTCTACAGACAAATTAGGGTTTTCATCAACATTTACTTTACCTACATTGATTTTCCCTTCATATTCTTTAGCTAAAGACTCAATTGTTGGTCCTATCGCTAAACAAGGTCCACACCATGGAGCCCAAAAATCAATTACAGAAAGTTTATCGGACTTTAAAACTTCAGCTTCGAAATTTTCATCATTAAATATTGCTGGCATAACTAAACTATTTTAAAAATATTTGATTTATTCTGTAAAGGTACTTTCATTTTTTGTATTTATAAAATAGAGAGAAGAATTTTATTTATTTATAAAGTTATAAATTCTTTAATGGGTTTAAATGCCTTATCATTGATGAAGTTATATATATTTAATTTATGCCATTGAGCTAGTTTTCTGCTTTTTAATTTTATTTTAATAAATTGTTTTTGGAGATTTATTCTTAATAATTCAAGCCATTTAGAGTAATGATTACTTATAAACCACTATTTGTGAAATAGAGAACCTTTAAGTTAAAGATTTTAGGATAAATATTATTTTATGTTTGATTAATACTTAGAAGTAATTTTATTGCTAACTTTACGGGTTTAAAAAATTGTAGCTTTTATGAAAGTAATTGTTGTAGGAACGGGATACGTTGGTTTGGTTACAGGTGCTTGTTTAGCAGATATAGGTGTGGACGTAGTATGTATAGATGTAGATATAGAAAAAATTGAACATTTAAAACTAGGTATTCTTCCTATTTATGAGCCTGGCTTAGAGCCAATTGTGAGAAATAATTTTGAAAGAGGAAGATTGCAGTTTGATACTTCCTTGCCTACACATATAAACGGTGCGGATGCTGTCTTTATTTGTGTAGGAACACCGCCTGGTGAAGATGGTAGCGCAGATATGAAATATGTGTTGGCTGTTGCAAATGAAATAGGTTCATTAATTGAAGATTATGTTTTAGTAATTACTAAAAGCACCGTTCCTGTTGGATCAGCTAAAAAAGTCAAGAACGCCATTCAAAAACAATTAGATAAAAGAAAGGTTGCTATTAAATTTGACATCGCATCTAATCCAGAATTTCTGAAAGAGGGAGCAGCTGTTAAAGACTTTATGAGTCCAGATAGAATTGTTGTCGGTATAGATAGTCCTCTAGCTCAGGAAGTTATGGATACAATTTATAAGCCATTTTTATTAAATGGTTATCGTATTCTTTATATGGATATACCTTCTGCAGAAATGACTAAATATGCTGCGAATGCCATGCTTGCAACACGGATCTCTTTTATGAATGAAATAGCCAATCTCTGTGAACTGCTTGGAGCTGATATTAATCATGTTAGAACAGGAATTGGTTCAGATCCAAGAATTGGAAAAAAATTCTTATATGCTGGTGTAGGTTATGGTGGATCTTGTTTCCCAAAAGATGTTAAGGCTTTATTGAAAATTGGAGAAGAACAAGGTATGAAGATGCGTCTTTTGGAGGCTGTCGAAGATATAAATAATGATCAGAAATATGTTTTGTTTGATAAAATAAATAAATATTTTGATGGGAAACTAGAAGGAAAAGTAATTGCGGTTTGGGGACTATCATTTAAGCCTAATACTGATGATATGAGAGAAGCACCTTCAGAAGTATTAATCAATTTATTATTAGCTGCTGGAGCGATAGTGAAAGCCTTTGATCCTATTGCTGTTGAAGAAGCCAAAAAGATAATGCCTGAATCTAATCAAATGATTTATTCAGACGATGTTTATGAAACCATTGAACAAGCAGATGCCGTAGCTTTAGTGACAGAATGGAATGAATTTAGACTTCCAAATTGGAATAAAATAAAAACAGGAATGAAGCAAGCAGTTATTTTTGATGGTCGAAATATTTATGATGATATATTATTGCATAAAGAAGGCTTCATTTATTTTGGTATCGGAAAGTAGTTTATTTTGGTATATCCAATAAATTTCAATATCTTTGTAACCTTTTGAAAAATAATTTAATTGTGCATGTTTAATATTATACTCTTTGGTCCTCCTGGCAGTGGTAAAGGAACTCAATCTAATAATCTTATAAAAACCTATGGTTTACATCATATTTCTACCGGTGATTTATTAAGAGATGAAATTGCACGAGCAACTCCTTTAGGGCTTGAGGCTAAGCGATATATGGATAATGGACAATTAGTTCCTGATGAAATTGTGATTGGAATGATCAGTTCTACATTGGAAAAGCATCCTAACGTAGCTGGGTTTATATTTGATGGTTTCCCAAGAACTACAGCTCAGGCTGAGGCATTAGATCTGCTATTAGAAGAAAAAGGAGCACCAATAAAAATGCTTTTGTCATTAGATGTTCCTGAAGAAGAGTTGAAAAAGAGATTATTATTGAGAGGGGAGTTCTCAGGAAGAAGTGATGATAATGAAGAGGTTATTATTAAAAGAATACATGAATATAAATCTAAAACAGAACCAGTTGCTCAATATTATTCTAATTTAGGTAAATTAGAAAGCGTACTAGGGGTAGGTGAAATAGAGGAGATATTCAATAATATAAAGAATAAAGTTGAGCAGTTTGTAAACGCTTAATTATTATTTAATTTAAAGAATTTTAATAAATATTTTAGAGGCCTTTTGTTAAAAGGCCTTATTTTTGTAGCAATGGATAAAGCAAATTTTGTAGATTATATTAGGATATTTTGTCGTTCTGGCAAAGGTGGCGCAGGAAGTGTGCATTTTATGAGGACCAAATTTAATGCTAAAGGAGGACCGGATGGTGGAGATGGAGGTAGAGGAGCCCATATTATTTTAAGAGGAAATAGCCAAATGTGGACGTTATTGCATCTACGTTATTATAAAAATATTTTGGCTGAAGATGGTGTAGGTGGAAGTGGTAATAATTCTACGGGACGTCAGGGTAAGGATATTTATATAGATGTGCCATTAGGAACCGTCGCTAAAGATCAGGAAACTGGTGAAATTGAAGCTGAAATTTTGGAAGATGGACAGGAAGTAATTTGGATTCCTGGAGGAAGAGGCGGATTGGGAAATGCTAATTTTAAGTCTGCCACTAACCAAGTACCGGAATATGCTCAACCCGGAGAAATGGGAACTGAAGGGTATAAGTTTTTGGAATTGAAAGTTTTGGCAGATGTAGGTTTAGTAGGATTTCCTAATGCTGGCAAATCAACTTTACTTTCAATAGTGTCAGCTGCAAAACCCAAAATCGCTAATTATGCTTTTACTACCTTAACACCTAATTTGGGAATGGTTTCCTATAGAGATCATCAGTCTTTTTGTATGGCTGATTTGCCAGGAATAATAGAAGGTGCCGCAGAGGGTAGAGGTTTAGGACATCGCTTTTTAAGGCATATTGAACGTAATTCTGTACTTTTATTTGTGATTCCCGCAGATAGTGAAGATCATCTTAAAGAGTTTCAAATACTGCACAGTGAGTTAGAAAAATATAATCCAGAATTATTACATAAAAAATTGCTGATTGCAATAAGTAAATCTGATATGTTGGATAATGAATTGAAGGAAGCCATTGCAAAAGAACTACCCAAAGATTATCCTCATTTGTTTTTCTCTTCTGTTAGTCAACAAGGAATAGTTGACTTGAAAGATCAATTATGGAAACTCTTAAATGAAAAGGAAACAGCTTAAAGTATAATTAAAACAATTTAAAACCATAGTAAGCACCTACTGCTACACCAATCCATACCAATCCTTTAATAAAGAAAAACCAGAATCCTATTACACCAAAACGCTTCAACCATTTTTTTAATCCTTTGGTTGAAGTTGAATTTGATGACTTTGTGAAATCTGCTTCTTTTGTGTTTTTATCTTCCATTTTAAATTTGTTCAACTATTTGATGTTCGTTAATTGTATTATTTTCAACCTTAATTATTCTTTTAGGATATTGTTGTAAAATGCTATAATCGTGAGTCGCCATTAAAACTGATGCCTTAGTCTCGGTTGAAATATTATTTAATAAATCCATTATCAATATTGTTGTTTCAGGATCTAGATTTCCAGTAGGTTCATCAGCCAGAATTAATTCTGGATTGTTGAGCAATGCTCTTGCAATATCCACACGTTGCTGTTCGCCACCACTCAATTCATAAGGTCTTTTATATCCTTTTGCCGGAAGGTGTACCATGTCTAAAACTTCGTCTATTCTCTGTTTCCTTTTTTGTCCATTTACCCAGCCAGTAGCTCTTAATACAAAATCTAAATTATCATATACATTTCTATCTGTTAGTAATTTGAAATCCTGAAAAACAATACCCATTTTTCTTCTTAAAAATGGTATTTCTTTCCAAGTCAACTTTTTTAAATCAAAACCAGAAACCGTTCCAGTACCTTCTTTTAGTGGTAGTTCTCCATACAATGTTTTTAATAAGCTGGATTTACCACTACCAGTTTTACCGATAAGGTAGGCAAACTCCCCTTTTTGGAGATGCAAATTAACGTTGTTGAGTATAGGTGTTTTCCCATGGTAAACACCTGCATTCTCAATACTAATAATATTATCCGGCATAAAAAGCATACTAATTTGAACAAAAATAGCTTTTGTATTTTATATTTTGGTCTTTAAAGCGTCATAATATTGTTTTTTAACAAATTTTATAATAAAAGAGTTCAAAATTCAAAAATTTATTACTGATTTTAATTTTTAACATAAAATTAAGATTAAAAATTGTTTGATTTGATTTTGAATGTGTTAATAGTTTATTATTGTAATTTCTGTTAATGGAGAAACTCAAGATAAGTCTTATGATATCTGTTATTGGATAACTCCTTTAGATAGTTCTTATATCGACCCAAACCCCAACAATGATACTGTTTGTTCTCATGTTATTTTAAAAGGTCAAAGTACAGGTATCGAAGCTTTTTCTAAACAACAAAACAAAAAGTTATATCCTAATCCTGTCTCCTTGAATCAAGACTTAAATCTTGAGGTTAGTGCTGATCTTGATAATTTTCAAGTTTCGATTTATAATATTATGGGTTATTACCTATTTTCAGAAGCATTTAAAGCAAATGCAGGATTTTTATCTATTTCAATTAAGGAAACGCTCTTCTTAAAAGGAAACTATTTCATCAGAATTTCTAGTAATGAAGGGTTTTGGGTTAATGAAGGGTTTATTGTGAAATAATCTTAAAAGAAAATGGGTTCATTTTGCATAGGTTTACCCATTTTATATTTCTTTTATATTACGTTTATTCAATCACTCTTCATCCTTTCTTCTACTATCATTCCATCTTTCATATATAGTACTCTGTGAGCCAATTTTGTTAGCCCTTCATTATGGGTGACAATAATCAAAGTGATTTTATATTGATCCACTAATTGGATGAAAATTTTATTGATTTCTTGGGCGGTATGGCTGTCCAAATTGCCGGTAGGTTCATCCGCAAAAATGACTTCAGGTTTCTGAATAATAGCTCTGGCGATTGCCACTCTTTGTTGCTCCCCACCAGAAAGTTCATTAGGCTTATGTTCAAGTCTGTTGGCTAATCCTAATTGTACCAATATCTTCTTGGCTTCATTTCCAGCAGTTTTTTCATCTATTCCTGCTATTCTTAATGGAATGGAAACATTTTCTAAAGCAGAAAATTCAGGTAATAAGTGATGTGACTGAAAAACAAAACCAATATGTTTATTTCTAAAATTTGCCTGTTTACTTGCATTTAAAAGATTGAGCTCCTGACCAGAAATAGTTATTGTCCCGCTATCGGGTTTTTCTAAAATACCTAAAAGGTGCAACAAGGTACTTTTTCCTGCTCCAGATGGTCCTATAATAGCAATGAATTCGCCTTTTTTGATATCTAAAGAAACGTTTTTAAGTACTTTGAGGTCTTTATAAGATTTTTCTAAATTTCGTGCCGTTAATAACATTAAAGTTTATTCGGGATTTTTATTAAATAAAAAATGAGATTGAAATGATTATGAATTATGGAATAGTGAAGAATACTAGCTTTCTATGAATGTAATCTTCACTATTTTGAATAAATTACTGCTTTTAATTATTTATAACTTCAATATTATAGCCTGCTTTTTTTATAATAGCCATTATTTCTTCTCTAGTAATTCCATTTGAAACTACCGTCAGTATCTTATCAGGATTGTCAGTGTTTACTTCCCAGGAGCTAATACCTTCTGCTTGGTTTAATGGTTGAGTAACCGCTTTTATACACCCTCCACAATTGATATTTGTTTTAAATTTATAGCTTACGTTTTGCATCATTAATTAATTTAATATTTCATTGAAATTTATGCTTCAAATATCGGAAAAATAATTTTAAACTTGTTGTAATTTCTAAGCATAAAGTTGTAAAATTTACGGTTGCTTTTTATAGAAAAAAATTTAAACTATTTTTAATTGTATCCATCAGAAAAAGAGGAAAATAGTTATTTGAAATTTTTATCAAATCTTTGATAAGACTCTTGAAGTTCCTTTACTATTTTTTTAGCTTCTTTGTCATCCTTCACACTTTCTAACTTAGCTACAAGTTCTAAATGAGGAAGAAGCCATTTATGCAATTCATCATGACTTTGACCTTTCATAGTACAACTCTTAACTAATTCATCATTATGTGTTTTTAAATCGTAAGCTAAAATTCTATAATCACCATGTTCAGCATCTAAAAAACCATTAACCATTTCTGATCCGGTATTGATAAATGGTCGCATCTCTTCATTAATTTCCCATTTCTCACCATTGTTTAAATTTAAAGAATCATTGCTGTTCTTACAACTTAAGAAGAAAAGGGCACTTATAAACACCAATAAAAGTTTTTTCATTTTACTTTATTTTTTAAAAAATTAATAATCAAATTTAAATCAAATTTTCACTATAACTAAATACATCATTAGCTGCAATAAAAGTATTAGTATGCGCCTGCAATATAGTTTTTAATTCTGGAGAATATCCTCCACCCATACTACATTGCATAGGAATGCCTAAACTTTTAGCAAAATTCATTACGATTCTATCTCTTTCTTTACAACCTTCTATGGTACATTTTAACTTTCCCATTTTGTCTGTTTCTAATATATCAACACCAGATTGATAAAAAATAAAATCAGCTTGAAAGCTATTTTCAATATTTTTCAGATTTTTCGACAAAATAGAAAGATATTCATCATCTTTAGTTCCTATTTCTAAGCCTATATCTAAATGTGACCTTTTCTTACGGAAAGGGTAATTTGATTCACAATGCATAGAAAACGTAAAAACATCTTTTCTATTATTGAATATATCAGCTGTTCCATTACCTTGATGAACATCTAAATCAATTATCAAAATCTTTTGGGCAAATTGATGATCGATTAAAAATTGAGCAGCAATTGCTTGATCGTTTAGCATACAGAATCCTTCTCCATGGTCTATACATGCATGGTGGGTTCCGCCTGCAATATTGAATGAAATTTCATCTTTTAAACTATTTAAAGCTCCTTGGATGGTGCCGCCGATTAATAAAAGTTCTCTATCAATTAAATGCTGATTTTGTTTGAATCCAATCTGCCTAATTTCTTTCTCATTTAATTCTAAATGAACATATCGATCAACATATTCTCGGTCATGAACCTTATATACTTCTTGCAAGTCAACTGGCTTAGGTTCAAAGAACTGTTCTTTAGTTACGATTCCCCAATAAAGTAATTGCTCACGTAGTAAATCATATTTTTCCATTGGAAATCGATGACCTGCAGGTAAAGGGTGATTATACTTTGAATGATATGCAATAGAATACATGTCACGCAAAGATAATCTTTAAAAATAAATAATTTTTAAAAGAAAGTTGAAAGAGCTAATTTTTTTGCTTTTTTAATTACACTAGAAAATGAAAATGCATTTTTTTGTAAAATCTACTCCATTCTAGATTGATATAGAAAATTGTTTAATTTCCATTCCAAAAATGCCGATATTTATCATTAACTTTGAGACAGTTTATCCAAAATGAAAATTATGGAATTGGAAATTGAAAATATTAGTGAAGAGGAGGCTTTGAAACGAATCCTTTCTGGTGAAAAAGAATTATTTGAAAAGATAATTAGGAAATATAATCCTCTTTTGTTTAAAATTGGGAGATCTTATGGATTCAATCATGAAGATTCTGAAGATATAATGCAGGATACTTATATCGATATTTATAAAAATTTATCACAATTTCATAATCATTCTAGTTTCAAAACTTGGGTATTCCGGATAATGTTGAATAACTGCTATCGTAAAAGAGGGAAGTTTAGTTATAAAAATGAGTTTTCAAAAGAGGAAATTAATGAGAATAAATCACCAATGTTTACTAGTTCAGAACCTACTTTCCAAGAAACAGTCGATAATAAGGAGTTAAGATATTTAATTGAAGAGGCATTGATTAAGATTCCATATGACTACCGTATGGTATTCACTTTAAGAGAGATGAATTGCTTAAGTACAAGAGAAACTGCTGATACATTGCAAATTTCAGAATCGAATGTAAAAGTAAGATTAAGCAGAGGCAAAGAAATGCTTAAAACCATACTAGGTAAGGATCTTGCTATTGCAGAGTTATTTGGTTATACTAGAGTTCATTGTGACCCATTTACTGAAAAGACTTTAAAGGATTTGGATGGAATCAATATTTAAATGGTTGAATTAGCAGTTTTCTTTAAGGATTAACTATGTTTTGTTCGCTAGAATGACTTTCTGTGCTTTCGGCCTTTAATAGAATTTAGGATCATATTTTTTTAATAATTTTTTCCAGTATTGGTTGTCTATTTTTACTTAAAAAATGGAATTTAACATTCGTCTTTTGTTAGATTGTTGTCATTAAAAGTTTAATGAATTTTCAACAATTTGAATTATTGAAAATTTTAATTTTTCTTTTTTAATTTTTCAAAACAAAACCTCTTTGTTTAAATATTTGTATTTTAGCTTTTCATTCTATTTATTTTTATAATTTGGTTTTGTATGGGCATTAAATTTAAATTAAGTACCCTTAACTTTTTTCAGTTTTTTGTATGGGGAGCTTGGCTCATTACTTTTGGTAATTTCTGGTTTGGTAATAAAGGTTGGGGAGGGGAAGAGTTTGGTTTAGTGTTTAGCACTATGGGGATCGCTTCAATTTTTATGCCCACAATCATTGGTATTATTGCCGATAGATGGCTAAATGCAGAAAAAATTTACGGTGTTCTACAAATACTTTATGGATTAGTTTTAATTGCACTTCCTCACAGTAATACGCCTACATCTTTTTTTTATTTTATGTTATTGGCAATGTTTTGTTATATGCCTACAATTGCATTAAATAATTCTATTTCTTATACCTTGCTTAAGCAAAAAGGGATGGATGTAGTTAAAGACTTCCCACCAGTTCGGGTGTGGGGAACTATTGGCTTTATTGTAGCCATGTGGATTACTAACTTTTCTGGTAATAAAGGCTCTGGATTTCAGTTTTATATTGGAGGTTTTGCTGCCATTGCGCTAGGCATCTTTGCATTTACACTACCGCATTGCCCTCCTCAAAAACAAATTGATAAAAATGCTTCTTGGACAGAACAATTAGGTTTGAATGCATTTAAACTTTTTGCCAATTATCGGCTTGGCTTATTTTTTGTTTTTTCATTACTGCTTGGAGCAGCTTTACAGTTGACCAATGCCTATGGAGATGTCTTTTTAAGTGAATTTGGCCGATTCCCTAAATACGCTCATTCTTTTGTTGTTGAACGATCAACCATTATAATGTCGATTTCTCAAATTTCTGAAACTTTGTTTATTTTGGCTATTCCTTTTTTCCTTAAAAGATATGGAATAAAAACAGTGATGCTGTTAAGCATGCTAGCTTGGTTTTTGAGATTTGGTTTATTCGCTTATAGTGATCCAGGAAACGGTGTTTGGATGATTATTCTTTCTTGTATTGTTTATGGAATGGCATTTGACTTTTTCAATATTTCAGGTTCCTTATTTGTAGAAACATCAACAGATCCTAAAATGCGATCTTCAGCTCAAGGCTTGTTTATGATGATGACCAATGGCTTTGGGGCGGTCCTAGGTAGTTATATTTCAGGAGTGGCAATAGAACGTTTTTTTACTTTGAAACTTACTGATGCAAATGATTTAGCAAAATATTTAGACACTACTATCGAGAATTCTGATTTTCTTGATATTTTAAAAAACACCTTCCATGTCTCTCTAGAGAAGGGAACACAATTAAGTCAAGAAATAGCGATGCGGGATTGGCATAGCATATGGTTAACTTTTGCTGTTTATGCATTAATAGTTGCTGTATTATTTATGATATTGTTTAAATATAAACATCAGTCCAAGGAATTAATTGAAAATGGATGATGGTTTGAATTTTTGTAAATAATCTCTTCCTTTTTTCTTAAAACACTATGATTCAATCTTTTTTAAAAATATAGCGAAAGAAAACTATTAGCTTAAGAACAATTTATTATCTTGCAGTATAATTATTCAAAAATCTAAGTTTGATGAAAGCTATTATTCCTTTGGCTGGTGCCGGAACAAAGTTAAGACCTCACACTTATACTCAACCCAAAGCTTTAATTCCAATTGCAGGGAAAACTATACTGAGTGTAATCATAGATCAGTTATTATCTGCAGGAATTAACGAGTTTGTATTTGTGATTGGTTACTTAGGAGATAAAATCCAAGATTATGTAGTTTCTACCTATCCAGATTTAAAATGTGATTTTATAACTCAAAATGATAGAAAAGGAACAGGACATGCATTATGGCTTACTAAAGAAGTGGTAGGAGATAGTGAGATTTTTATTATTTATGGAGATACTATTTGCGATTTTGACATTAAGAAGATTGCTGAAAGTGAGTTCTCTGAAGCAGGAGTGAGAAGAGTGGATCATCCTAGAAATTTTGGTATCGCAGAAGTGGATGAGCATTCTACTATAACTAAAATTATAGAAAAGCCTTTGATTCCTAAGTCAAATATGGCATTAGTAGGAATTTTTAAAATAAAAGAAACTAAACTTCTTTTCGATACCTTAGATTATTTTATTAAGAATGAAATAGGTTCGATAGATAATGAATACTACCTAACAGAAGCATTAGAAATGATGATTAGTCAAGGGACAAAGATCAAAGCTTTTAAAGTAAATAATTGGTTTGATTGCGGAAGAAAAGAAACTTTGCTGGAAACTAATGCAACTCTTTTAAGAGCCTATACTCCTAAAGAAGATTTGAAGTCAAAATATCCAAATGCAGTTATAATACCACCGGTAAGTATAGCAAAGAATTGTATTATAGAGCAAGCTATAATTGGCCCTAATGTAACTATTGGTGAAAATGCTAAGATTCATTTTTCCATTATTAACAACTCTATTATTGGTTCTTTTGCAGTCCTAAATGGGGTGGTGCTTAAATCGTCAATTATTGGAAGTGATGCTTCTATTTCAGGAACAAGTAAAAGTTTAAATATTGGTGATAATGCCGATATAGATTTTGGAAATAAAGATTAATTTTAATGGAATTTAAAAATAGAATAACAGCGTTATTTAATATTCAATATCCAATTATTCAGGCTGGAATGATTTGGGCTTCAGGTTGGCGTTTGGCGTCAGCAGTAAGTAATGCTGGAGGATTAGGGCTTATTGGATCAGGAAGTATGTATCCTGATGTTTTAAGAGAACATGTGATAAAGTGTAAGGCTGCTACCAATAAACCTTTTGGTGTAAATGTACCCATGCTTTATCCTGATGTTGAAGAACTTATAAAAATAATTATAGAAGAGAAGGTTCCTGTAGTTTTTACTTCTGCTGGAAATCCTAAAGTTTGGACACCTGTTCTGAAATCCGAAGGTATAAAAGTTGTTCACGTGGTTTCTAGTATGAAATTTGCTGTTAAAAGTCAAGATGCAGGAGTAGATGCCGTAGTTGCTGAAGGTTTTGAAGCAGGTGGACATAATGGACGAGAGGAAACAACAACCTTATGTTTGATACCGCATGTGCGACAGAATATTAATATCCCATTGATTGCTGCAGGCGGAATTGCTACTGGAAGAGCAATGTATGCGGTTATGGCTTTGGGTGCAGAAGGTGTTCAGATCGGGTCGCGTTTTGTTTGTAGTGAAGAGGCTAGTAGTCATATTAATTTTAAGGAAGCTATTATTAATTCTAATGAAGGCGACACACAATTAGTACTAAAAAAACAAGTGCCAGTACGTTTACTTAAAAATAAATTTTATAAAGATATTTTAACTGCAGAAAATGAAGGAGCAAGTTTAGAAGAACTTGTGAGTTTATTAGGTAGAGGTAGAGCGAAGAAAGGAATGTTTGAAGGAGATATGTATGAGGGAGAATTGGAAATTGGACAGGTGAGTGGTATGATTAATAAAATTCTTCCAGCTGCAAATATAGTTGAAGAAATATGGACAGAGTTTAAACAAGCACAATCCACTCCGTTTTTTATTTCCTAAAATATTTTGAAAAATAGTAATTAATATTTACTTTTACGAATTGAAAATAACTTTGATAAAATAGAAAAGATATAATGAGAAAATTTATTCAATTTTTTGCTTTACTCTTAACCTTTAGTACGCTTTTGGTTTCCTGTCAAAAAGAATATGATAGTACACCAGATATTGAAAAAGGAAATAATGAAAATCCATTAAGTGGTCATCTAACATTTGATGTTGATGGATTCCTTTTTAAATCAGAATCGAAATCTGCTGCTATTACCGAAGTTGATGGTGTGAAAAGTTTAGTGTTGAGTGGTACTAAATACGCAGATAATAAATTACCTGGAGTTTTTGAACAAATAGTAATTATAATTAATAATTATAATCCTGATGTTAAAAGATATGATTTTGGATCAACAGCACAGTTATCTTATAGTCGTGTAGATGGGGGATCAACTATGATTTATGTAGGACAGCCAGGAGAAAATAATTTTATCTTTATAGATGGTGCTTTTAAAGGTTATTTTAACGGTGTAGTCAAAAACTCCACTTTTGGAAATGATAAATTAGTCATAAGTAATGGAAGTTTTGAGATTCCAAGGTAAAATTGAGTTTTTTAAAAAATTTAAAAGCCGATATTCTTAATTTAGATTTATCGGCTTTATTTTTGTGCCCTATATATTATTATTTCAATGAAAAAGTTCGATAAAAAAGAGATCCTTTATTATGTGATCTCAGTATTGCTAGGTTGTTTTTTTATTTTTTCAGCATACACCAAAACAGTCCCTATAGAGAGTTTTGAATTTGTTTTGCGATCGCAATTGCCAATTAACGAGTTTGCTGCTGGATTTGCAGCTCGATTTATTATTGGTCTTGAAGCGGCATTAGGTTTTTTATTATTACTTAATTTTTATGGCAGATCTAAATGGGTCATTTCCTTTTCATTTTGGTTAATTATTGCTTTAACGCTTCATTTGATCTTACTTTTCCTAAGACTGGGAAATGAGGTAAGTTGTGGTTGTATGGGAGATTTGATTCCAATGAAACCTTTGCCTTCAATAGCTAAAAATATTGTATTGCTGGCAGTTATAAGCTTTTTATGGAAGAAAGTATCTGCAACAAATAATAAGACCATTCAATGGGTTTCAATAGGAAGTTTATTGCTTATAATTATTCTTCCTTTTATTGTGTTCCCGTTTCAAAAACAGACTTTAGCCTTAAATAAATTATATAATTCTGCTCCAGAATTCCAACCCACACAAGAGTTAAGAAAAGGAAAACATATGTTAGCTTTTATGAGTTTAACTTGTGCTCATTGTATGGATGCAGCTTTAGAGCTTTCTAAAATGAAAAACGAAAATGGGACATTACCAATTTATATTGTCTTTGCAGACGTTGAGCCAGATTCTTTAAAGTCAAAATTATTTGATAATTTTATAGAAATTACAAAGTTTGCAGATATTCCCCATAGCTTTTTAAACAGATCTGAATTCGTTGAAATTTCTGGCGGCTATGTGCCTGCTATTTTTTGGATAGAAGATGGAATTGTAATAAGAAAAGTGAGTGGAGGAGCATTAAACCAAAAGGAGTTTGAGAACTGGTTAAAACACTAATTTAATGACAAAGGAAAAGTATATCGATATTGACAAGGTTTTTAAGGAAAAGAATCCAAAAGCTTATAGACTAACACCAAAATTTTTGATTAATTATATCAAGAAGATTGTTCATGAAGAGGATTTAAACCGTTTTGAAAATGAGAATCATGAAAAATTTGAGTTTGAATATTTGGATGCAGCCTTGTCAGAAATTGGTGTTACACTTACTTATTCTGGGTTAGAGAATGTGCCTATTGAAGGTGGATGTATTGTAGCTTCTAACCATCCTTTAGGTGGTATTGATGGAATGGCATTATTACAAATAGTGGGTAAAGTAAGGAGAGATTTAAGATTTTTGGTAAATGATATGCTTACCAATCTTGTGAATTTTAAACGACTTTTTGTTCCTGTAAATAAGGTAGGCGCTACTTCAACCGAAAATTTAAAACATATTGATGAAATTTATGCCTCTGATCAAGTTACAATGATTTTTCCAGCTGGATTAGTTAGTAGAAAGATAGATGGAAAAGTACAAGATTTAAAATGGAATAAAAGCTTTGTTAGAAAAGCGGTACAATATAAAAAACCTGTAATCCCTGTATTAGTCGAAGGACAACTCAGCCCATTCTTTTATAGGTTAAGTAATTTTAGAAAGATGATAGGCGTGCAGGCTAATATCGAGATGATATATTTGGCAAATGAAATGTACAAACTTAAGAATACAACAGCACATTTTATTTTTGGGAAACCCATTCAACCAGAAACTTTTGATAAGCGTAAAAAACCAGAAGAATGGGCTGAGTTGGTTCGTGAATTTGTTTATCAACTTAAAGATTATCCAGAATTAAGTTTTGAGGACTATTTAAAAAATAATAATCTTTAATTATTTGTAATTTTTTTAAAAAATAAAAGATTTTACTTAAAAGTTTTCTTGTAATTTTTATATTTCCCACAATATAACAAATTGATTGATAATTGCTTTTTTACCTTTGAAGTCTTTCCAGTTCTTTAGGATTAATATGTTGAAGATTTTATTTTAATTTAAACTGGTTTAATCTTTCATAAAAAAAAAGGTGTCCTAAAAATTTGGGACACCATTCTTATCTCCTAATTAAAGGAATTAGAAATCTTGTTTAGCGACTTTGTCTTTAATTGCTTGTAAAGCTTTTGCTTCTCCAAGAATTGCACTCATTTTATTTCCACTTTCATCTTCTCCTTTAGCGATAAATCCACCTCTTGAAGTTTTAGAAATTACTGCATTGTGCATAGGAACATTTTTTTCCTTAGTTTTTAAGCAATATGCAGTAAGCATTTTTGATTTGTCCATAATTTTAATTTTTAAGATTGAAACAATTAATTTACTAAGCAAATATAAGCCATTTTCATTGTTAGCTAACTAATTTTTAGATTTTTTTTCCCCATTATTACGCTTAAAGTGTATATTTATTGTTATTGGCTGCTTTTTATACATTATTTTAGGATTGATTTCGGCTTAAGATGCATGTAAATAAAAAATATCTGTTATTTTTTAATTAAAGCTATAGGAATTTAAATTATTTGTTTATCTTTGCACTTTAAATCCTTTAAATCTATTAATGTTTTTACAATCTCAAAATAGAGTTTTATTTATTCATTTAGAAATTAAAGTCATTTAAACAAATTATTTTTTTATATCAAATTTTTTAATAACCTGAAAGTAGTACCTATTATTTATTCCACAGACAGAAATCAAGAATTTACTCTTGAGCATTTCTATAACTTTAATTCAATTTTATCCCAATGTTCAAGTATTTCTAATCTTATTTAGATTTAGGCTATACCATTAAAAGACTCCAACAAGACTATAAATTTAATATCAATATATTTATTCAAAAAATTAAACTATTTTTTTACAATTTAAATACAACACAATGCAAGAAGGAAAAGTAAAATTCTTCAATGAAACAAAAGGTTTCGGATTTATCACACCAAACGATGGTACAGAAGATATTTTTGTACATATTAGTGGCTTAGAAACTAAAATTAGAGAAAATGATATCGTTGTCTATGAAGTACAACAAGGTAAAAAAGGCCTTAATGCTGTAAACGTTAGATTAGCTTAATATATACAGTAATTAAAGTATCATTTAAAAAGCTGGCAATCAAATAATTTGATTGCCAGCTTTTTTTATTGATTAATTTGCAAGTTTATGGTATCATTTTAAACTGTAAGCCTAAACTTACAGAACTGTTATTTATTTCTTGATTGTAATCATTCTTGAATAGGGTAGTTAAGCCATGTCTATATTGAGCTACAGCACTTAAATAATCAGATAGATTAACAGATAACTGACCCACAAGCCCAGCATCTATATTATTAATTTTTTTATCAGAATTAACTTCACTTTTCAAACCTGTTACTGTAATTATAGGATTGTTTTTTAAATGAAGCTTATTGTTGAAATTATAATATAAATCTCCACCTGCAGCAATTGATATCCGATTAGAAATCTTCACACCCAACTTAGGCGTGATACCCAGACTGATAATAGTATTACTATAGGTTGTTGTTGTATTACCATCTACTTTAATTCTACTAGACATATCGGCTGATTGTTGCGGTCTTTCTACTTTAGATAGACTGCCCTTTTCGTTATATTTGTAAAATATATTACTTTGATATTGAACATCGTTTATCCTTCCATTTATCTCAGAAGCAAAAAAGAAAATGCTATTTAATTCTTTAATGTAATTTGTATTTATATTTATTTGATACCTACCTGAATTGGGTATCCCCAACTTTATTCCTGCTTCATACTGTACAGGAAACTTTGAAGTGAGGTGATTATTATTCCAATCGTCTGAATTGTTATTTTGAGCATAAAAATCTGGCATTAGTTGAAATGCAGGAAATATAATTTTTCTGTTTTTAGATTTTTTATTATTCTCAATGTTTGTTTGTCTTGAAGTATTAATAGGTGCTAATACTGTATTAAGTGGAGTAATAGATAAACCTGCTAAAGATTGATGACCTGAAAGTGCTAAATAAGCCACTTCTTTGGTTGAAATATTATTTTCTGTTTCTGAAATA
Organism: Edaphocola sp.; assembly: GCA_035497795.1. GTDB lineage: Bacteria > Bacteroidota > Bacteroidia > Chitinophagales > Chitinophagaceae > Edaphocola. The sequence continues at coordinate 65,368 of DATJCU010000073.1, forward strand.
TATAAAGAAGACTGTGATAGTTTATTACTATTTGTTATTCTACTATCTAATGATTTTTGAATGCCTCCTGTTGAGTTTGGATTTATTTTTTCGTCTGGATGCTGAACATTATAAGTAGGATTATTGTTATTTTGATTATTGTTTTGTTCATTTTGTGTTGGATTAGATTGCGTACTTAGTAATACGGTCTCTTTTTGATTTAGCAAGAAAAATCCGCCAACTATGAAGCCTATACCAGCAATACTTGCTGCTATCTTTTGTTGCAATGGATTTAAAAATAAAAACCTCGATTTTTTTGGAGAGACAAATACTTTTTCCTTTTGCAATACTTGATGCAGTTTATTCCACGAGTCTTCACTAGGCGTGTAAATTGCCTTATCTAATATTTCTTTTATAATATCTTCATTCATGTCTTTTTTCATACCGCTATCGTTGAATCAGTTTTAATTATATTTTTTAAATTCTTTTTTGCCTGGTGTAAAAGCCAGTGTGAATGATTTTCAGTTATTGATAAATATTCAGAGATCTCTTTATGATTATATTCCTCAAAAACGTAAAGGTTAAATACAATTCTTTGTTTTTCGGGTAAACCTCTCATGATGTGTATTACTTCTTCTGCTGAAGTTTTTTCTAAAACCTGATTATGAACGGTCCATTTAGAAAAAGATTGGATCTCATCAAAATCTATATTTGTATTTTTGTTGACTTCATTCTTTTGAGCATTTTGAGCCCTAATCTTATCTAAACATAATCTTACCATTATTTTTTTAATCCAGCCTTCGAATGATCCTTTATATTCAAACTTATTTAAGTTTTCAAAAATCTTCAAAAAGCCATCGTGAACCCATTGCTCTGCATCTTCTTTGCAATTGGCATATCTCACACCTATCTTCATTAATATGGGATAATAGGTATAGTACATCTCCTTTTGCATTGAAGCTTTGCCTTCAATACAGCCGTTAATCAGACGACGAAGTGTATCTATATTTAAATCCATTTAATCAATAATGATATTTTCCTTTATGCTTAGCTCCTATGGTAAATTTTCTTTAGTATAACATTCGATATTATTTTAAGCCATTTACCGCTCGAGAATTCTTTTATTTTTGTCTTTTCTATTGTAAAGTTATAAAATTTTCTTTCTCTTTCCATCGAATTATTCCTGCCTAATTAATAGACGTAAAATACAACTAAAATATTAGACTTATTTTAAAGAAATAAAAAACAGTAGTAAGCATAAGCCTACTACTGTTAAAAAGATAATTTCTTCTATTTTTAAATCTATTCCGCCATTAAAGGCAAAAAAATGGATTTATTATTTCAGATTTTTTAAAATTGTTAATGCAGCTGAATTATCTGGTTCAATTTCTAATAATTTATTAGCATATTTTATTGAACTTTGTTTCTCTCCTTTAGTGTAATAATACAAAGCTAAATACTGATTAGCAAATATTAAATCTTCGCTTTTCTTAGGATCATTTTCGGTTTCACTATAATTTAGCCATTCTAGCAATGTTCTTTCAGCCTTACCTGTTTTTGCTTCTGGATCTTGTGCTGCATAAGTTCTGCCTAACCAAAAATAACCAATATGTTGTTCAGGGAATTTTTCATTAAATATAATAAAGTCCTCTTCTGCAGTTTTATAGTTTTTGTCAAAGTATGCATAATAACCCGCATTAAAATAATCAGAAGCCGATGAATTAGGATATGCTTTAACTAATTTGCCATACCATTCTGAAACTTTTCCCCATTCTTTAGCTTCTTTATATCCCTCAATAATTTGTTGATATACTTCCTCTTTATTCACAAGTCCATCCGTTTCCATACTTAGAGCTTTAGTGAAGTTTTGTTCAGCTTCAAGGTTGTAGTTCTTTGCATTTGTAGTATCAACCTTTGCTATACCACTGTTTATTAAGCCAAAATATAGATAATCATCATATTTTAATTGCTCATTTGCTTTCAAAGAGTTTTTGTAAGTATTTAAATTTTCTAAAGCTTCCGTATAATCTTTAGTTTGATATTGAGCAAAAGCTAAACCTCTGTATAGTGAAGGCGTTTTCTTTCCTTCTCCAGAATTTATAAGGTCACTGAAAACTTTTTGTGCTTTAGCGTAATCTTTTGTAAGATATAAGATATTACCGTATTTCAACTGATCGTTTGTTGATTTATCAGAGTATTTTAAATATTCAACAATATTCTCTTTGGCTAACTCGTAGGAACCATTACGATAATACGCATTTGCCAAGTCACCATAAGGAAGTGGGTTAGCAGCATCAGCATTTTTTGCTTTATTATAATTATTTAAAGCTTCTTTATAGTTTTTCGCTCTCATCCATAGATCTCCTTGGCGAGCATAAGCTAGAGATACATATTCACCTTTAGCAATTAGGTCATCCAAGGTATTTACAGCTTGACCATTGGCCTCTCCTGTATTTTTCTTTAATAAGCCATCAGCTAAACCCAGTAGTACTTCTGGGTCGTTCTTACTTTTGTCTTTGGCAGTTTCATACCAGCTAATAGCTTCATCAATATGAGTAGCTTGTTCACTATAAGTTATGGCATCAGCAGCTATTTTTAGCTTTTGCCAGTCTCTCTTTTTTGCGTTTTTTACAATATCTTCAAGCATAGCAAGAGCTTCTGTACCTTTTCCTTGGGCATATAAAACTCTTGCCAAACCAGATTGATTCATATAGTCATCAGGAAAGGTGGAGAATACCGCCTTTGCTTCTGAAATCTTATTTTGTCCTAACAACGATAAGCCATAATTATAGTTTGCCTCTGGATTATTTGTTATTATTGACTTTAAAGCAGTCTCAGCGCTTTTGTATTTTTCGTATGATAAAAACTTCTTACCTTGTTCTAAGCTTTGTGCATTCACATCATATACCATCACAGTCGCGGTTGATGCTGCTAATGCTAACCAAAATGTCTTCATATTTTCTTTGTTTTTGAAAATTGTCTATTAATGTTATTTAGATAATTATTTAAAGTTAAGGTTTAATTTCAACGTCTCTTATTTCTAATGGGACTGTTAAAGGTACTAATTTTGCTTTATGGATAATCAATTGTCCTTGCTCGCTGGTAAGGAAATTTGCAAATCCACTTGCCAAGTTTGATTCTATTCTAGAAATAAAATAAATTCTTCTTATATAAGGATATTCTCCTAAAGCGATCGGACCTTGATAGGGTAATACAAATTTGTTTAAAGAGTCATTGTCTATTGAGACTACTGTTATTCCTTTTTTAAAAGATCCATATCCAACATCTGAATTAGGATCAAATGTATGTGTCATACCTACAAAACCAATCGCATCTTTGTTTTTAGAAACATAGTCAATAACCTCATCACTATTGTTTACAGCGAAAACATCATTCGGCATCTCACCACCATTTAGTAATTCCTCAGAGATATAACGTGCTATACTTCCATTTTTATTGTCCAGGATAACTTTATATTTTCTAGTGAAATTACCTTGAATGATATTAGATACCATACCTGTAGTCATCTTTTTATCTTCGGAGTCATTATTTACGATTACAGCTATGCCATCCTTCGCAAATGCCATACTTCTTACATAAATTTCTTTTGCTTCAAGTTTCTTTTTTTCTTCAGCAGTGAGATCTCTAGTTGTTATTATCATTTGCGCTTTCCCTGCAAACAATTGTTGTATCACCTCGGCTTCTGGAAGAAAAACAGTATCTATTTTTGCATTAGGATAGGAGGAGTCAAATATTTTAACTTCTTGAATCATTACGGGTTTAAAGCTTTCATCTACAGCCAAAGCCATTTTCCCAGAAGTATAAGCTGCCATACTTTCTTTACTTACCGAGGAGTTGCTTCCATTACAGGCAATTAATAAAGAAAGGCTACAAAGGCTTATATAATTAAAAATCCGCTTTTTCATATGAAAATTTCTTGCAATGATACGATTTTTCGCTTTCTTCTTGAAAGATACCTAAAATTTTAACATCTATTTTTCTATAAAAGAAGACAAATAAAATCAAAAATTCCATACATTTTTAGAGAATTAGTTTTTTTATTTGTTTTTTGTGGACATTCGTTTTTTTTAAGTCTTAGATTTTATCATTTTATTAGCGTTGATTTTATTAAATTTGTTGGTATTAATTTTATTAAACATCAAAATATTATGGCAACTATTAAATTTCATGGAAATGATGCTCATACCATCGGTTCTTTACCTACCATTGGTTCTACAGCAAAAGATTTTAATCTTACAAGTACAAAATTAGAAGACAAAACTTTGTCAGATTATAAAGGTAAAAGAGTTTTATTAAATGTCTTCCCAAGTATAGATACAGGCGTTTGTGCTGCTTCAGTTAGAAATTTTAATGAGAAAGCAAGCCAAATGGAAAATACTGTTGTTGTCAATGTTTCAAAAGATTTACCTTTCGCTATGAATCGCTTTTGTGCTGCTGAAGGTTTGGAGAATGTTGAAAACCTTTCGGACTTCAGAGGTGCATTTGGTACTGATTATGGTGTTACGCTAACCGATTCTGCTTTACAAGGTTTACTTAGTCGTGCAGTAGTTGTATTAGATGAAGTTGGAAAAGTAGTTTATACCGAACAAGTTTCTGAAATAGGTAATGAACCTAATTATGATGCCGCAATAAATGCGCTTAAATAAGAAGCAATAATTTTTAAGAAAAAAGGAGTATCTTTAACTATAGAGATACTCCTTTTGTTTAAAGCAATGGATTGATAGATGAGTATTGCATTTTGCCATTTATTTCAAATGCTCTTAAGTACAAAATTAGCGTGCTTACAAATTTGATGAAAGTTATTTTTATTAATTAATGCTGTAGTGAAATTTTCATTACTTTTGAAAAAATGTTATTGAATAACAATTATTATGAGTTCAAAAACCAAACTGGCACTTTTAGAAATAGATTATGCCAATGCGAAAACGGAAGAAGAGAAATTGAGTTTCTTTTCTGATATTATTCTTGAAATTAGAAATGAAGATGCTGACAAAGCCCTTGTTTTGAATGAAGAGCTTTTTGAAAGGTCTAAAGCAATTAATTATCAACTAGGAATAGGGAATGCCTATAATCATAAAGGTGCGTGTTATTGGATAAAAGGAGAGTATGAAGAAGGACTTGACGAGTTGGCCGAAGCCTATTCTATAGCAAGAGATATTGAAAATGCTTCTCTAGAAGCTAAAGTGCTGAATAACTTTGGAAGAATTTATAGAGAATTAGGTGATATCTCAAATGCTTTGGTTCATTTTGAGGAGGCATTAGAGATTAATGAAAAAAGGAAAAACATAGTAAATCAATCTATCAATCTAACAAATATTGCAAATCTTTATCTGGATCTTGCCGATTATGATTCCGCATTAGAATATGCCTTAAAAGCATTACCAATATTTCAGAAAGAACAGGATCCTGCAAAATTAATAAGTAATTATAATACACTTGCCAATATATATTATTGGAAAGAGATGTATCCCGATGCATTAGATTATTTTCAGAAACTTCAAAAATTATCAAGTGAAAATTCACCAAATATGCCGCTGGCAAATAGTGGATTAGGTAAGGTGTACTTTAAAATGAAGGAGTTTGATAAGGCTGCTTTTTTCTTAGAGTTAGCATTAAATCAGGCTACTCAAACCAAAAATTATGAGATAGAGATTCTTGCAAAATTTTACATTGCCCATTTATATGAGTACAACAATAAGTTAGATGAGGCACTTAACTATTATCATGATGCTTTTAAATTGGCTAATGAATTATCTAGAAAACAGGACTTAGTAAGTATTCATGAAAGATTATCAGAGATTTATGATCATTTGAAAGACATTCCTAAAGCTTACTATCATCTAAAAGCGTATGAGAAATTAAAAGAAGAAATTTTTCATCAAAAGACTTATGATAAGATGCGTAATCTTCAAGTTAAAAATAAAATTGAAGTTGCCAAAAAAGAAAAAGAAGTAGCGGAGAAAACAGCAATGTTGAAACAGCAGTTTATGGCTAATATGAGTCATGAAATAAGAACCCCAATGAATGCCATTGTGGGAATTACCAGGTTATTAATAAAAAAAGAAAACGATGGGGAGCAACTTAGATATTTGAATTTAATTCAGAGAAGTGCAGATAATCTATTAGTAATAATCAATGATATCCTCGATTTATCTAAAATTGAAGCTAATAAAATCATTATAGAATCTATTCCATTCTCCTTAAGAGAACTCTTGGATCAGCATTTAGAAATGATGATTGTAAAAGCAGAGGAAAAGAAATTAGATTTCGATATTTCTGTTGAAGAGGGCGTACCAGATAATCTTTTGGGAGATCCTACCCGTTTAAATCAAGTTTTGATCAACTTGGTTGGAAATGCCATTAAATTTACTGAGAAAGGAAGCGTAAAAATTAATGTTGTTTTGACAAATACTACTAATAATCAGGTCAATATTAAATTTTATATTAAAGATACTGGAATAGGTATTTCTAAACAGTATATCAATACCATTTTTGAAAGTTTTACTCAAGCTGGTACAGATACTGCTCGGAAGTTTGGAGGTACAGGCCTCGGATTGACCATTTCAAAGCAATTAGTGGACCTGATGAAAGGAAGAATAGAGGTCGATAGTGAATTGGAGCATGGAACCACATTCAAAATAACAATACCATTTATTTTAGCGGATAACATTATTCCAACCAATAGTAAAGGTATGGATTTGGAAATTCTTAAGAATAATTTGAAAGGAGCTAAAATTTTACTAGTAGAGGATAATGAATTTAATCAAGTAGTAGCGGTTGATACCTTAAAATCAGAAATTCCAGAATTGAATATTGAACTGGCTGAAAATGGAAAAGAAGCGATAGCAATGATTCTGGAAAATGATTACGATGTTGTACTTATGGATATTTTAATGCCTGTTATGGATGGAATCGCTGCAACAAAATATATTAGAAAAGAACTTCCAGATAATAAGAAGGACATTAAAATTGTAGCAATGACTGCAAATGTTTTGCAAGACGATGTGAAACATTATTTCGACATAGGTATGAATGGCTATGTTGCCAAACCTTTTCATCTTGAGGACTTATTATTAGCGCTTAATGATCAGAAAAAATTAATTATTAATAATGGTCATGTTGATGATGATCATCATGCATCTAAAACCTTATTGTTTCCTGATCACATTACTGATATGAGCTTTTTAAAGCAGTTCACTTCTAATAATAAAGAGAAAAGGAATAAGTATATCAATATGTTTTTAGATAATTGTCCTAAGTTGTTGAAAAAGATTAACGAGGCATTAGAACAAAAAGACTTTCCGACTATGAAAGTTGCTGCTCACTCTTTAAAACCACAATTGGGTTATATGGGCGTTAAGGAAGAAGTAAGTAATATTTATTTAATTGAACATTCTGCAGCTGAAGAGCAAGCCGAAGTTTTGCCATCATTAGTGAAACATTTAAATAAATTGAGTGAACAGATCTATTTAGAATTACATAAAGTTCTGGAAGAGTGGTAGTTAGTAATTAGATCAGCGATAAGTGTCATTTCGAATAAATCCTATTTGTGATCAAAAATTCTTGTTTTATCTAAACTTTGAACACTAAATGACATTTTTGTATATTTGCATTCTTTTTTAAATTGAGGAGCGATTGATTAATGAAATTAAAATCATTAGAAATAAAAGGGTTTAAATCTTTTGCAGATAAAACCAAGATTTTACTGGATAATCCAATAACTGGGATTGTGGGTCCCAATGGTTGTGGTAAATCAAATATTATTGATGCCATCCGTTGGGTGATTGGTGAACATAAAATTAAAGCCTTACGCTCTGATAATCTTGAAGATTTAATTTTTAATGGTTCCAGAAGTCGTGCTGCTAGCGGTATGGCTGAGGTATCATTGACTTTTGAAAATACAAGAAATCTTTTACCCACAGAGTTTACAACAGTAACTATTACCCGTAAATTTTATAGAAGTGGTGAGAGTGAATATCGATTAAATGATGTTGCTTGTCGCTTAAAAGATATTCATAATTTATTTATAGATACGGGTGTGAGTAATGATTCCTATGCTATTATTGAACTAGCAATGGTGGATGATATTATTAAAGATAAAGAAGGAAGCAGGAGAAGAATGCTGGAACAGGCTGCTGGGATTTCCATTTATAAAACCAGGAAAAAAGAAGCTAAAGCAAAATTAGATGCAACGCAATTAGATGTTGACAGAATTGAAGATCTGCTTTTTGAAATAACAAATAACCTTCGAACTTTAGAGGGTCAGGCAAAAAAAGCAGAACGCTATTATAATATCAAGAATGAATACAAGGATATTAGTATAGAACTAGCAAAAGCTTCATTGGAAGCGTTTAATGATCAGTATCAATCTTTAAATGAGCAAGTAGAGCGAGAAAGTGATCATAAGCTTTCTTTAGATGCATCATTGGCTGGTGATGAAGCTGAAATTGAAGCTGATAAAGTGAAGTTGACACAGAAGGAGCATGAATTACAAGGTTTGCAAAAGCGATTTAATGAATTGGTAGCCGCAATTAGACAATTAGAGAGTGATAAACGTCTTGCAGCTCAAAGATTAGATCATTTAAAAGATAGGGAAAAAAGTTTAAGTGACTTTTTATTAAATGCAGACAATCAGCAATCCTTATTGAATGAAGCTATTCTAAATTCTAAAAACAATTTGAATAAGGAGCAAGAGTTTTTAATTGACATCCAAGAGCAGTTGGCTACATCCAGAGATGTAATGGAAGAAAAAAGAGAAGCTTATGATGAAAAGAAAAAAGCTTTGGATGTGCATAGAACTGTATTTCAAGTGTCACAAAGAAAACAATTTGATGCTGAAAAAATAGTAGCAGTTGCAGACTCTTCAATTGCTAATATTCAAAGAAGTTTACAGCAATTATTGGATGATAGTGCTCAACGAAATAGCCAGATTCAAAGTATTCAAACTGAAAAAATAAAATTCGAAGAAGAACTTTCCTTTCAAAATGAAGATCTGGAAACAATAATACAACAACAGGAAGTTATTAAAGAAAAAATAATAAATAGTCAGGAATCATTTGAATTGTTGAGAAGTAAATCTATAGATGAAAACAGAAGTCTCGATGCTAAACGAAATGAGCATGATTTGTTACTTTCTTTAGTAAATAATTTGGAAGGTTATCCTGAAAGTATTAAGTTTTTAAGTAAGAACAAAGAATGGAGTAGTGCTGCGCCATTATTATCTGATCTATTTGTTGTCAATCAAGAATATCGTACTGCAATAGAAAATGTTTTAGAACCCTATTTGAACTATTATGTTTGTGATACTTGGCATGAGGCTTATAAGGCTTTAACTTTGTTAGAGGATTCGAAGAAAGGTAAGGCCTCCTTTTTTGTTCTAGATGCCATAAAGAAAGAAACATTAAAACAAGATACACAACTTGATGGATTCATCAAAGCGCTAAGTTTGATAACTATTGACTCAAAATATGAAAATTTAGCTTATAATCTATTGAATAACACTTTTGTAACTTCTGATGATGCATTGTTAAAGGAAAAGAGTTTACCTGAAGATATTTTAGTTATAAATAGTAAGGGTAATATTATAAAAGGTCATTATCGATTGTCTGGTGGCTCTATTGGAAAATTTGAAGGGAATAAAATTGGTCGAGCTAAGAATTTAGAAAGACTTCAAAAAGAGATAACTAATTTAACCCTAAATGCCAATAGCTTAAAAGCTGAAATTGAATTTAAAAGGAACGAAATTGCAGGATTTAATGCATCTTTAAATGATAAGGATATTGAAAAAGCAAAAGTGAATATTCAAGCACAAAAGAATAAGATTTTTGCATCACAGCAGAAAATAGAACATTTAATTCAATCTGAAAAAAGTGGACAATCTAGAATTGCTGATTTAGAAGATCAGCTAATGGATGTGAGAGGAAATGTTGGCAACCATCAAGAAGATTTAAGTACCATAAATGCTCGACTTTCAGAAATCCTAGAAAAAATAAAAAATGCCGAATCTGAATTTCATATTATTGAAACGGACTACAATATGTCCGTTCAACAGTATAATAATCAAAATCTAGAAATTACTCGTCAACAAAGTAAAATAGAGAATTTAAAAAATGAGTTTAATTTTAAGAATAATCAACTCGCTGAGCTTCAAAATCAGATTGCACAAAATGACCGTCAACTCAAAGAAGTGAGCAGCTTAATGAGTGAGACGAGTGGTAAACTTAATTTTGGAGATAATGAGCTATATGAATTAATGCAACAAAAAGAAAGAGATGAGAAAGATCTTTCAGAAAAAGATAGATTGTATTATGAGCTAAGAAATAGCATAAGTGAGCATGAAAACAGAATTAGTCGTCAAAGACGTGAACGGGACCAATCCGACCAATTACTGAATAGTTTGAAGGATAAGCTGAATGAGATGAAAGTACAGGTTGCAGGATTGAAAGAACGATTATATGTGGAGTTTAAAGTGGAATTGGATGAGGTATTAGAAGAAAAGCGAACTTCAGAACAGTCAATGGAAGACTTACAAGAAATGGCTGATAAACTGAAAAAACGATTGGAGAATATTGGAGAAATTAATCCAACTGCTATCGAAGCATTTCAAGAGATGAAGGTTCGTTATGATTTCATTCAGGATCAGAAGCAGGATCTGGAACAGGCGCGTGATTCTTTAATTGCTACTATTGAAGAAGTAGAAAGTACTGCGAATACAAGGTTTAAAGAAACTTTTGATCAAGTAAGAATTAATTTCCAAACAGTATTTAAAGCCTTGTTCTCTGAGGAGGATAATGCTGATTTAAGGCTTACCGATGAACTAAATGTTGCCGAAAGTGGGATAGAAATTTATGCTCAACCTAAGGGTAAACGACCAAGTACATTAACGCAATTGAGTGGTGGAGAAAAAACACTTACATCCACTGCTTTCTTATTTGCGATTTATTTAATAAAGCCCGCACCATTCTGTATTTTAGATGAGGTGGACGCACCGCTAGATGATGCAAATGTTAGTAAATTCACGAATATGATTAGACAGTTTAGTGATAATTCACAATTTATTTTGGTTACCCATAATAAACAAACCATGGCTTCTGTGGATGTGATTTATGGTGTAACAATGCAGGAGGCAGGCGTAAGCAAATTAGTTCCAGTCGATTTTAGAAGTCTGAATTAATTACCGGTAATATTTTTAAGTGCATTTTAATTATTGGCTAGTTTCTTAGGCTTAATAAAATCTAAATTCTGATATTAATTTATGCTAATAGCAATTTTGATTTTGTGGATTAAATTTTATTTTTGTTTAATGAAAAATCAGGTATAATGGACATTTTTAGGGCTCTTTTTTTTCATTTTGATAACACTCTCGCAAGTCTTACGAAGCCGACTTGTTAGTTTACAAGAGTGAAGTTTGTAAATCACAGTACCAAATTCAATAAATCCCTCCAAAAGTTGAAATTCCCACAATTGGCACATTTGTACAACTGAACCCCTTTTACAAAACCATTTTTCTTGGTAAATCCTGTCCCACAATAAAAGTACTTTTTTTATTCATAACCTTTGATTGCCTCCAAAGTTAATCATAATAAGACTTACAGAAGATTTGAGCCTAAAAAATGTCTATTAAGTCTATTATTAGGATTTCGCTTTCCAAAACGATTAAACAAGTAAAGCATCCAGTCTTTTCTGCTCTCTGAACTATTCCATTCTATAGCAGCGACTATACGTTTTGCTCGTTATCTTCTTCAAATCTCGGATGATTTCTCAAAGTAAAAGACCCTGCTTTGCCCTAACGATGAGATGAAAATGGTAAGTCATAAGCACCCAAGCAAAAACCTCTAAACCTTTATTTGCTTGACAGTATTTTATACTTTCCAATAAAATAGTCCTGTTTTGTTCACGGGTGAACACGTCTATCCAACCCACTACGGTGCTTGATACAAAGTATAGTCCATTTTCGTCGTTAAACTTATATCTATTGCTCATTTTTCTGGCTATTTAAAACGATTCAAATTTAATAAAGAAACAAATTCCTGCTTGGCGTTTATTAGCAGAAGTTACCAACTTCTGTCTTGTTCCTCACATTCAGCTTCGTAAGACTTGCGAGAGCGGATAGTCAGAGAATCATTAAATATTGATATAGCCGATCAATGTTTCCGTATTATTTCTTTTAGTTCATAGCTTTTTTAATTTCGTAAAGAGTTGATCTTTTTTTAGTTAGAGTCCTAAATAGTGCATTTGCCGTATTGCATTTTTCATTAATAGGAAGTAATTTTATATCCTCAACTCAATTTTTACATTTTTTAAATTCAAAAATATATTTATAATGAAGACATTATTATTTATTTGCTCAACATTTTTTGCTTTTCATGCCGCAAATGCAACTGTTCGTAATGTAAGCAATGCGCCTAATGCGCCCGTAAATCCACCTTATGCCTATAATTCAATCCAAACAGCACTTGACGCTTGTGCCGACAACGACACCCTTTATTTGCATGGTACGAACGTGAGTTATGGAGCTGTAACTATTGATAACAAGCAATTGGTAATCATTGGATCTGGCTTTGGAACTAATCTCCAAAATAGTACCAATCAATCCACAATCATTGGAACTATAAATTGTATCAATTTTACCGGGTCGAAAAACCTTTCGCTGATTGGTTTGAGAATGGAAGAAGTACGCTGTGGCAACAGTTCAACCAATACCGTAAATACCTTGTATATAGAACGGTGCGGTATTCGTCCAAACTACAACAACTCCTCAGACCGTATGCGATGCAATACTTTGTATTTGAAGCAATGCGTTGTTGCAGAGCAAGTAAATTATGACACTGAGTTTAAGCCAATAGTATATTCAATGGCTATGGTTTCTAATACAGTGTTGCAAGGAAAAACCAACTTCTCCGAAGTTACCGCAAGTATCTTCGAGAATAATATTTTTAAAAGAACACATTCTTATTATGGCGTGAGTGCTGGAAGTCTTTCTTTCATTTCAGGTACAGGAACCCTCAATAACAATATATTTTTAGAAGATTATTTGCTTAATGGTATCTCTGGTTGCACCTTCAATAATAACTTGTTTGTTACGACTACCAGTTTGTCTGGGCAAAATGCTAATAATAATATTCAAGGCATGAGTGCTGGATTTGTTAATAATGCTTATACGTATAGTACTCTTTCCAGAGGCGATTTTTCAACTTACGTTGATTATCATTTAGCTGCAGGTTCTGCAGCAATTGGTGCGGGAATGAATGGAACCGATTTAGGAATTTATGGTGGTACTTCAGCTTTGTCAAAAGAATATCCAATTAATGGGGTGCCTGCTATGCCTAGAGTTATCGGAATGACTTTACAGTCTATGTCTGTTGCGCCGGGTGGTCAGTTGAATGTTCAAATTCAAGCAGTTAATCAAAAATAAGCTACTTTTTAGTGCTTCTTTTTTATCGTTCTAAATCCATTTTGGAAGGAGAACTTAAACTAAAACTGACTATGATGAAACATTCCCTTATCACAAAAATAAGTACCTTCGTCTTGGTGCTTCTATGGAGTATCACTTCAACACTTTTCGCTCAAATTAGCGAGATGGAGTATTTCTTTGATACCGATCCAGGTTTCGGAAATGCCACCCCATTGAACACTGGGTTTACACCCAGTGATTCCATAAATTTAAACGTAACGATTCCTATTAACAGTAATTTTTCTCCTGGTGTTCATCAACTTTATATCCGTGCCAAAAACGGAAATAAGTGGGGACATACCAGCAGACAATTGTTCTTTTCCGCCGGTATTTATAGCAACAACAATGATTTGGTAGCTGCCGAATTTTACTTTGATACCGATCCTGGATTTGGAAGTGGTACACCCTTAACCATCTCGGCAGGAGACAGTTTGAATACTCAAAAATTAATCCCAGTACCTTCCAATTTGACTGGAGGAATTCATAGTTTGTATATTAGGGTTAAAAATAGCAATCAAGTGTGGAGTCATAGTTCTAGTCAGCTTTTCTTGGTTTCTGGTCTTGCTAATTCCGCTGGTCAAGTGAGTGCTATGGAATACTACTTTGACCAAGATCCTGGCGTCGGAAGTGCAACGCCGCTTAGCTTTAATGCAAACGATACGGTTCAGCAGTTGTTTACGATTCCAGTAAGTACTTTGTCTCCTGGTTTTCATACCTTATATATTAGAGCGAAAAATGATAATAATATTTGGGGAATTCAAGAAGCTCGCCAATTCATGGTAACCAACAATGTTCCCGGAGTGGCCAAAATTGCTGGAGCAGAATATTTCATTGATGCAGATCCTGGGTTTGGCATGGCAACTCCAATTGCAATCAATCCTGCGGTGGATTCATTTTCAAATAATCAGGTTATTGCGCTTCCAAATAATTTAACGGAAGGTGGACACACGCTTGCTATTCGAGTTAAAGATGAACAGCAAAACTGGAGCCTTTTTGAAACTCAAGATTTTGTGGTGAAATATCCAAAACCAGGAAGCGGTTTTGCGCTCAGTTTTGATGGTAGCAATGACAAGGTCGAAGTTCCTGTGGATGCTTTAGGAGCGGAATACACGGTGACTGCTTGGGTGAAATCTAATCAAGAAAATGCGACAAATCAAAGTATTATATCTTTTTCATCTGGAAATCCAATCACCAGTAATTCGCATCAAATCAGGATAAATGGATCAGGTAAAATAGAGAATTATATTTATGATGGCACTCAGCAACAAGTCAGTTCTACAATTGCTTTAGGCACTTCAAAATGGTATCATATAGCAATTACCGGAAAGAATAATGGACAAATGAAACTTTATGTCAACGGAATGCTGGAGGGAACTCCGCAAAACGTTGGTACAATGTGGAACGCGATGACAACGATGCATATTGGTCAATCTTCAGCAAGCGGTTTCAATTATTTCAAAGGAAACGTGGATGAGGTAACACTTTGGAAAGTGGAACTAACCGAAGCTCAAATTAGAGATCGGATGTGTAGAAAAATTGATTCCAGTGATAATCTGTCTGCTCAACTTAGCAATTATTTTAATTTTGATGAAAACACTGGAACGAAAGTATTTGATGTCGACAGACAAAAAGTGGGTTATATAAATGGTGCTTCATGGGTTTCTTCTGGTGCTGCCATCGGGAATAAAAGTAAGTATAATTATTCCGGTGCCAATTCATCAGTTAGTTTAACGCATCCAACTCGCGCCGATTCTGTAATGGTTGCTTTAAATGTACCTGGAAATGCTCAAGGAGTGCAATTGTATTGCGTTACCGATAGTGCAAATACTATAAATGGTACAACATGCTTGTCGGAGAATGCTGGTTATTTTGGTGTTTTTCCTATCGGTGGAAGCAATGTAACTTATGCTTTAGATTATGATTACACGCCTTTTGTAGGTGGTAGTTTAAATGAAGGCGGTTTCAAGCTTTATAAGCGTAAGCAAAACAACACTGCAGCTTGGAGTGATAGTTATGCAGGAATAGATAGCGTTCAAAACTTATTGACGCCTTTAGATACTTTACGAGGCGAATATATGGTTAGTAGTGCGGTTGTTTTACCTTTAATTTCAATATCGTCTAACAAGGGTGACAGCGTGTGTTTGGGAACATTAGTCCAATTCACTGCAACAGCTTCCAACCAAGGCGATACGCCAACTTTTGAATGGAGAAAGAATGGAGTAGTAGTTGGAAATAATTCTAACACTTATTCCGATTCTACGCTTATAGATCAATCTGTTATTACTTGTAAATTAACGAGCAACAGCAACTGTGTAAGTCCAGATACTGCAATAAGCAACAGTATTTTAATGAAAGTAGGAAGTTTTCCTGCAAGTGTTCTTATTTCAGCTTCACCAAACAATCAAATTTGTGCAGGTGTCACCGTTAATTTCACGGCAACTCCTAGTCATGGTGGAACAAATCCAAGTTATCAATGGGCACTGAATGGAATAAATATCGGAGGAAACGCTAATGTGCTTACCTTGAATACCTTGAACGATGGTGATTCTGTTTCTTGTGTTATGCTCACCGCTGAAGCTTGCGCTTTTCCTGATTCTGCTTTTAGTAATGGTATTATTATGGATGTAACGCCAACTTTTGTTCCTACGGTAACAATGGCTGCCAATATGGGAACAACCATTTGCTCTGGAACGTCTGTAACCTTTACTGCAACACCAAACAGCTCTAGCTCTACTCCAAATTATCAATGGAAGAAAAACGGAACTAATGTAGGTGTCAACAGTCCGACTTATACCGACAATACTTTGAATAATGGTGATATTGTATATTGTAGGATGACCAGTACAGAAGCTTGTTCGTTCCCTGTAAATGTAAATTCAGATACTCTGACCTTCAATGTAAGTTCTAGTGCATCAACAAGTGTAGCAATTTCTTCCAATTTAGGAACCACTATTTGTGAACAAGCTCAAGTTACGTTTACAGCAACAGCAACTAATCAAGGCGTTACTCCAACATTCCAATGGAAAAAGAATGGTTTGAATGTGGGAATAGATAGTTCTAAATATGTTGATGCCAATCTAAATATGAATGATGAGGTTAGCTGTTTTTTAACAAGCAGTTCTTCTTGTGCTGCTCCTGATAGCGCAACTAGTAACGTTTTGACTATTATTACTCAACCTTATCTGACACCGACGATTGCAATTTCTGCTTCTGGTGCTGATACAATATGCAGCGGAACAAACATCGTCTTTACTGCTGCTACTACGCAAACTGGTGGGAACTCAAATTTTCAATGGTTGAATAATGGAGTAGCAATTTCCGGTGCAAACGGTGCGACTTATTCTAGTATAGCGTTAACCAATGCAGATACTATTAGCTGTAAACTGACTAGCAATTATCCTTGTTTGTCAATTAATAACGTGATCAGCGATTCTATTTATAAAGTAATTCTTGCAGTTCCTGTGGCGTATGCAGGCGTTGACCAAACAATAAATCAAGGAAGTAGTACGGTGTTAACAGCCTCTGGTGGCGATACTTATTTGTGGAGTACAGGCGATACAGCAGCTTCTATTGTTGTGAGTCCAAGTGCTACCACTACTTACACAGTAGCAGCATACAATCAATCAGGTTGTAGCAGTTCCGATAATGTCAAAATAACGGTAAATTACAGCAGTTTAGCGGTTGCTCCATCTTCTGTTAATTTTGGGAATATTGTTTTGAACAATACAGTTAATAGTTTTGTTACTGTAACTAACAATGGAACATTACCTGATACGGTTCATTCTGCTTCAATTTCTGGTGCATTTGGTACAAGTTTCACAAGTACTGTTTTAGCACCTTCTCAATCGGTTCAAATTCCGATAAGCTTCTTGCCAACAAATACTATTTTCTATCAAGAGCCTTTGCTGGTGCAAACATCAGCTGGGAACTTCACGGTAATTGTAAAAGGAAAAGGGCAATTACCAGCTGCGGCTTGGACAATTTCTCAAATTAACTATAGCTTTGGTAATGTCGCCGTTGGCGATTCTATGATTCATGCATTTTCAGTTCAGAATACTGGAAATATTCCAATAGTAATTGACACTGCAATTTCAAATAACAGTTTATTTGAACTTTGGACTTCAAGTGCGACTATTCCTGTGAATGCAGCTTCTATTGTTTATGCTAAATTCAAACCAGTAACAATTGGTTCTTTTTCGGCTCAAGCGAGCATATCTTCGGTGAACACTTCGCTATCAGATTTGACTTTGTCATTGAGTGGTTTAGGTTACGTCGCTGGAGCTAAGCCCATCTTGAGTTACAATAGTTCATTTCCTTATTCAGGAAACTCTGGAATTGATCATCCAGTTTCACCTCCCGGCACCTTTACTTATAGTGTTGTCTATAAGCATCCAAATGGAACTGCACCTCAAGCTGGTTTTCCAAAAGTTGGAATTGATCAGAATGCAGACCAAGATTTTCTAGACACAGGTGAAGGAATGTTTACCATGTCAAAAATTGGAAATGGAACAGATTGGATGAATGGTGAAACTTATGTGTTTAGCTATCAACTTCCCTTAGGAACTGGTTTTGGATATCAATTCTTTGCTAAAGATTCTTTAGGAAATGTTGCTTCTTCCACTGCAGTGCAGTATGTTTCTGGACCTTTGATTACGAACCAAAGTGTCGATTTGAATATTTATGCAAATGATATTACCTTTAGCGATAATACGCCAAGCGTGGGTCAGGTATTTACTGTTTTTGCTCAAGTACGCAACAATTCTCCTTATCCAGCTTCTAATGTTCCCATTCGTTTTTATAATGATAGTGTTTTCTTAGCTGCCGATACTATTCCTAATATTCCAGCCAACTCAACACTAACTATAAATAGAAATCTGTCCTTCAATGTTGATGGTTTTTATCCTATTAAAGTGTGGATAGATAGTAGCCAAACACTTGGTGAAACAAATGTTTTAAATAACTACGCCATTCGTCCTGTTATTGTGGGTAATTTCAGTATGCCAGGAGCGATAACTACTACTAGCAATGCTATCACCAGTTCTTGTAACATTCCTAGTGTAGGAATTAGTGGACGTGCGACCTACAGTGGCTTAAACTTGGCAAATAATCCACCAGTTTTAGGAGCAACTGTTACCGTTTCTATTTTGAATGGTCCAAGTTTTACTACACATACTGTCACTGACGGAAATTGGAATGTTAACTGGACTGACTTTAGTTGTGGTCAGCATTTTGACTACACAGTTGAAATCACTGATTATACCCTAACCAGTGCATTGTTGAGTGACACTTTCCTAGCACCTTGCATTCCTTGTTATACGCCTTCCAATCCCATAACTTTCTCGCATGGTGGCTCAATTCCAAAATGTGTTCCGAAGTTAACACCAACGGCTTATACCATAAACCTAGCTTCTAGTTGCAATGCACCTAGCTATTACAATGATTCTACTTTTGTTTACTTAGATAATGTATTGTTGAATACTCATGTTCGAGACTCTATTGCTCCATGCATTACCGTTTTCGATACCGATTTTGTTAACTTGAACGTGGGCAGTTATGTACTTTCTTACAAACATGTTTTCTATGATTCTGCTGGTGTGCGCACTGTTTTAAGTGGTTCTAATAGTATCATTGTTGGAGATCTTCCAGAAATCTATACTTCTTCCTTCACCAAAACCAGTAGCACTTCCTTTTCATTCCGAAATAGCAATAGTTCTTATTGTGTTCCGGCTGGTTCACATACCGTCTTTTTATATGATTCTACTACAATAAGTGGACAATATATATTATTGGATAGCTTTAATGTAAGTAATATATCCCCTGCAGTGAGCTTGAGTCCTTATGTAAGTTTAAGTTATGCTAATCCAGGAATGGAGATGGGTAACCATTATTTGAGAATCGTTACGGATGTACACAATGAAGTGTCAGAGACAAACGAAGCTAACAATGTATTTGAAACAATTTTCTATGTACCGTATCCAGAACTTTCGGTTACTGAAATAGAGCTATCCAATTCCAATATTCAGGAAGGTACTGTGGTCAATTTTACTGCAAAAATTCATAACACAGGCTCAGGTTCTGATACCTTCAAAGTGCAATTTTATGCTAATGGTATAGCATTTGGGAGTCCAATTCAGATTGATACTATGGTGGCAAACAGCACGCAACAAATTATTTCACCAACCTACACTATACCGGCAGATACTTGTCCAATTGTGATTACAGCTTATGTTGATTCTGAACAGGCGATTCAAGAGTTGAATAAGATTAATAATAAGGATTCTATGTATATTGCTTACGATTTACAGAGTGGGGTAGCCTGCTTTGGTTATGGCTCGGCTTGTAGTCCTTATGTCGTAGTACGAGATTCTATTGTTCATTTTCAGTCTGTTGTTACCAATACCGGCACAAGAGATATTAATCAAAATGTGGATGTAACCTTCAAAGTGTACGGAATCACGATTGGTTATGACAATATCGGAGGAGGAATAGCTTCTGAGACTCAAAAACCGACTGGAGTTTATCATAGCTTCGGGGCAGTAGGAAGCTATCAAATAGTTTTGCATCCAGATTCTGCCAATGTTATATGTGAGCTTAATGAAGCTAATAATATGGGCGTTATCTATGTTAATGTTGTGGAGGGAATGCCAGATTTGGAGATTTTCTCTGAACATATTTCACCTAGCAATCTAAACCCAATGCCCAACCAAACGATTAATGTTGTAGCCTCTGTTTTCAACAAAGGAAACCAATCCTCTGTTCCTTCTGTGGTTCGGTTTTGGGTGGACAGTGTTCAATTGGGTAGCGACATTCCACTTTCAGCTTTGGCGGCTGGTACGGACACCACAGTTGCTGCAAATGCAATCTATTCGTCACCACTTGTTGGACCCAAAATCATAAAAGTTAGCGTAGATGCAACTAATGTGGTTCAAGAAATGAATGAAAGTAACAATAGTGCTACAAGAGCTATTATTGTTGGAGCGGCTCCAGATTTTGCTAGAACAATAAATGCTGGAATTTCAATTTCGAATTTATTGCCAAGATTAGAGGATACCATTTTGATTTCAAGTGCTATCAGAAACTTTGGCGGTGCTTCAGGAACTGGGATAATGAAGTTCTATATTAAGAATTCAGCTGCTGTTTCTACCTTAATAGATAGTGCAACATTCAGTCTTGGTTCAAATGATAGTATAACGATTAGCAAAAATTGGATAGTTGATTTCATAGGTAATGGAACTATTTATACAGAAATAGAAGGCGCAAATCCGCAAGAATTTAATGTTTTGAATAATAAAGAATCACTGAACATTACTACTGGTCCTCGTTTGCGAATAGTTGATTTAAGTACTAACGATTCTGTACTGTGTTTGACAGATTCTTTAAGTTTAGTCGCGAATGTACTGAATGATGGACAGGCTTTAACTTTCGACTGGAAACAGAATGGAAATATTTTAACTGGGGCTACAGATTCTACATTCGTAAATACTTCGGTTAACAGTACTTCCGCTGGTCAATACAACTTTACTGTTAGTGATAATTTTGGTAGTCTCTCATCCAGGATGCTTTCGATTGTGGTTAACAATCCAATCAATATCCTTAGCCAACCTGCGGCTACACTCCAGGTTTGTGAAGGGAATGTCATTGAGCTGGAATTACTTGCTCAGAATGCAACGGCTTATCAATGGCAATTTGAAACTACTCCAATTTTAGGTGCGGATAGTACATCTCTTCGAGTGGATTATGTATTGGCTAATCAGAGCGGGAACTACAGCGTGTTGATGCAAGGACAGCCAGGTTGTGATGCACTGTTGTCGAATGTTTCAGCCGTGTCAGTCAATGTGATGAATGTTCAATTGGCAGATTCGGGTACAGTAGATTCTTTTTATCATTATGATTCTTTAACCTATAATTATTCGGATGACAACTGTATGCGTTTAGCATCTGTGATTAGCGGCAATAACAATTTAGGATTAACATTCGTTAGCACAATGGTAGATAGTAGTCTACTAGGCTATGTTCCTCGCTATGTAGATATTCATCCTCAATATAATTTACCAGCGACGGTAGTTTTATATTATACTCAACAAGAGTTTGATAAATACAATGAATGGGCTATTCTTAATAATAAACCCCTTTTACCGACCTCTGCAAGCGATACTAATATCAATAAGATTGTAATTGAACAGTATCATGGATTACCAAGTTCAGGTACAACAGGACCTAACGGAATATATGATTCCACTAATATGGAATTAATTCCTAACGCATTAATCACTGTAGAGTGGGTTGCCAGCAGCAATTTCTGGAAATTGACACTTCCTGTGACAAGTTTCTCTGGCTTCTTTGTGAAATCTGCCCCTATTTCTACTACCTTAAATATTGATTTGGTAAATTTTGGTGCTCGTAATCAAGGTGCAGTCAATCTTATAAACTGGCAAACTTTGCGTGAGGACCGGATGGGTAGTTTTGAGTTAGAGCGAAGTGGTGATGGAAAGAATTTTGAAATATTAAGCTCAATCAACGCTCAAGGAAAACCTAGTTTTTATTTAGAATATGATAGCTTCTCTCTTTCTGGAGCAAATTATTACCGCTTGAAAATGAACAATATGGACGGACAAAGTCACTATTCTAAAACAGTGAAAGTAATGGTGAATGTAGATCAGAAACGGATGTTGAATGCCTTTCCAAACCCAACGAAGGAGATTGTGTTTGTAGAAATAGGCACTACAATTACTGCGGATGCAATCTTACAATTAATGGATGTAACAGGAAAAGAAATTAGAACTTTTGAGCTCAAAACTCAAAGTTTTAAAATTGATTTTTCGAACTTCATAAGCGGTGTGTATTTATTGAAATATACCTCAAATGGGAAAACAGAAACTATCAAGCTGATAAAAGAATAAGTTAGCGGATATAATAAAAGCTCGTCGAACAAAGTGATGTTTCGGCGAGCTTTTTTTATATGGATAGTGTCCAGTTTTGAGTGTTTAGTGTTGAGTTCTAATACAAAATACATATAATAAACAGTCCAAAATTTGCTAAACAAAAATGTTCTATGTCTGCTCATTTTTCTCCTCATCGTTTTTTCGATCGAACAATAAATTTGCTAATCATAGAAAAGTGAATTTTAGGAGTGGAGAGATCTCAAAAGTATCACAAGGGATTGCTTCAAATAATTTCACGTTTTCACTTTTCCTTAAACCGAAATTTTGTTTAGGAATGATATGTTACATTAATATTTCAGCCTCTGTGAAAACCCGAAAAAGCATGGTTAAAAATCATTCCAAAAAAAGTCAATCACCTCCAATACCAACCTTATTTGAATAAAGGGATCTTAATTTGAATTTTTTTTGCCCTAATTTAACAAGGGTTAGAGCAAGCATTTTTTGCATTTTTAGTTTTTATCGGACAACAATAATAAATTAACGCAAAATAAAATAACGCAAAAAAAAGAGTAGCTCCATTTGGGCTACTCTTTTTTGCTTTCAAATTTATTTCATTAAATATTCATCAAAATAGTCTGTAATCTTTTGCATTAAATGCACTCGATCTTTTCCCATTACATTATGAGGATGGCCAGGATATACAAAATAGTCCATTTGAACCCCGTTATCAACACAAGCTTTTACAAATCGAATAGAATGTTGCCAAACTACTACATCGTCTTGTGCTCCATGAATCATTAATAATTTTCCTTTTAAATTTTTTGTTTTGGTTAATAAATTACTTTCAGCATAACCTTTTGGATTGTTTTGAGGAGCATCCATATAGCGCTCCGTATACATAATCTCATACATCGTCCAATCTATAACCGGGCCGCCTGCTACACCAACCTTAAATACATCAGGATGTCTTAACATTAAAGAAGTCGTCATGAAGCCACCAAAACTCCAGCCATGCACACCCATTCTGTCCTTATCCACAAACGGTAATGATTTTAAATATTCCACTCCTTTTAATTGGTCATTCATTTCTTTTGTGCCTAAGTGACGAAAAACAGCTTGCTCAAATGCTAAACCTCTGTTGCCACTTCCTCTTCCATCCATTGTAAAAACAATATATCCCTTTTGAGCTAATAGTTCATACCATAAATTTCCTGAAGCAGGATAGTTATTGGTGATTAATTGAACATGAGGGCCGTTATACAAATAAACGATTACTGGATATTTTTTGTTTGGATCGAATTGGCTAGGATATATTAATTTTCCAAATAAAGGAGTACCGTCTTCAGCAGCTAAGGTAACTTCCTGAACCTTTGAACGTTCGTAATCTTTTAAAGGATCATCAGCATTAATAATATTTTTGATAACAGTCCCTTTATTATTAATGATATTCGTCACTCTCGGTGTAGTGCTATTTGCATAAGAATCTAATATGTATTTTCCATCTTTACTTATAGATACATTATGAATACCTGATGCATTATCTAGTTTTTTCATAGCTTTAGTTTTGTAATTAAGGCTATAAACATGCTTTTCTTTTGGAGAGTCTTTAGTTGTGGTGATGATTAATTCATTTGCGCTGGCATTAATACCTTCTATTTCATTTACCAACCATCCACCTGAGGTTAACTGCTTTAGTAGTTTTCCTGAAGTATTATAGAGGTATAAATGCATAAAGCCACTTCTTTGACTCATCCATACAAATTCAGTATTGGATTTTGGGAGAAAAACTAATTCATGTTGTGGCTCAACATATTTCTCAGAATGCTCTTCAAATAAAGTATTTATAAAAGTACCCGTTGTTGCATCATAACGATTTAATTTCAAAAAGTTTTGATCTCGATTCAAAACGGCAATAAAGATATATTTATTGTCAGGGCTCCAAGTAACACAAGTTAAATATTGATCCAAAGGAGCTCCAGTTTGTAAAAATATAGTCTTTTTGGTGTTGAGGTCATAGACGCCTAATGTAACTTGATGTGAAGTGCTACCTGCCATTGGATATTTAATATTATTGTTCTGAGCCGGAACAGGCTGCCAAGAAATAATAGGGTAGTCGCTTACCATGCTTTCATCCATACGATAAAAAGCAATTTTATTATTATCAGGCGCAATAAAAATACCTCCGTTAATTCCAAATTCATTTCTGTGAACGCTCTGGCCACTTATGATGTGGCTGTTTTCTCCATTATTTGTTATGGTATGTTTTTGACCCTTCTCATCAATTGCCATCAAATTGTTTTCTTGAGTGAAGGCAATTAGTTTTTTTGAAACTTTTAGATTTGCTGCATTCTCGGGTAGCAATATAGGTGTTTCATAACTAATTCCATTGGTTTGTAACTCTTTTACAAAATACAAATGATTCTTAATTCTAAAATAAGGATTTTCGTTATTGAAATTTATAAATGGAATAGCCTTTAAGCTGTCCTTACCAAACATTTTTTCATTAAATCCGGCAAGGCTTATCCAGGCATTTGATTCAAATTGAGGTGCCTCAGCTTTATATAACACATTTTTCTTTTGGTAAAAAAGTGTTTGTTTTTCTTTAGACCATACAGGTGCAGATATATTTTCAACAGCAAGATTTGTACGCAGACCTAAAACTGCATCTTGCATAGTAAACTGTTTCTTTTGTGCGCTAAGTGCTCCTACTTGAATGAGGAGCAATCCTAATAATATAATTTTTTTCATTTTTTGAAAAGTTTAAAATTAAAAAAGGCTGTTCTTTTAAATAGAACAGCCTTAAATATTTGTAATGATTATTTAACTAACTGCATTTCATTAATTAAATTTTCTGCACCACCCATTTTATCTATGATCCATAAAACAAATCGGATATCTACAGCAATAGTTCTTTTATATTCTTTATCAAAAGCAATATCGCCACTCATAGCTTCCCAGTTGCCATCAAAAGCTAGTCCTAATAATTCTCCATTAGCACTGATGATTGGGCTACCGCTATTTCCACCAGTAATATCATTATTGGTAATGAATCCTGTAACGATTGTTCCTTCTTTATTTACATATTGACCAAAGTCTCTTTTCTTATAAAGATCAATGAAATCCTTAGGTAAATCAAACTCATAATCACCTGGTTTGTATTTTGCCATTAAACCTTCTATTGTTGTGTAGTAACTGTAAGTTACCGCATCTTGAGGACTGTAACCAGCAACATTACCATAAGTAACACGCATAGTAGAATTTGCATCAGGATACCAGTTTTTATCAGGATTCATTTGCATTAAACCAGCGATGTAATCTTTTGCTAAATTTGATTTAGCGATATTATATTCATCAGTTTTTTCTTTGAATTTACTATCTTGGTTGTCTATGAATGCTTGCATGTATTGAACAGCAGGATCTTTCTTTAAAGCTTCAAGGCTGGGTGTATTTGTAAATTGTTCAAATTTCTTATCATCTAACAAGAATGAATTATTAGTTAAGTATTCTGCATATTGTTTAAAAGCATTACCAGACTTATCATTAGGATATTTTTTGAATATTACAGTTTCGTAAATATTAGGTCTTTGCTCAGCAGCAATGTCAGTATAGTACATTTCCATTGTTTTTGCTAGCATCTCTTCTTCTACTTGTGGAACGTAACTCGTCATTAAAGATGATCTGAACGCTTTCAAAGATTGTATTGCTTTGTCTATATCATCTTTCTTGCCACTTTCAAGTGCTTTAGTAACTGACGTTGCTCTAGCTCCTAATTTACCTAATGTAGAGGATGCAATTCCTTCTGATAAATAAACATTTTGTTTTGCATAAGGACGATAAGCTGCATAAGTTTTGGCAAAATTACTGATCAAATTCTTGTTAGTTCTTCCTTTGTTCTTTGCCCATTCATTAAATTCTTGTTCTTGTTTTTCTTTTTCGGCTACAACATTTAATCTTTTTAATTGTTCTGTTTGGCCAATGAAATATTTCCAATAGTTTGCAATACTTGCATAGTTAGAGGCTAGTTTAAGATTAATAGCTTTATCCTGACGCATGTATTTACGCATGATGGCCAAACGAGCATCTCTTAAATTTACAATAGCAGGGTTTATTTCGTTAATCGCCAAGTCCACTCCAAAAGAAGTTTCATATCTGTTAGTACGACCAGGATAACCCATAATCATAGCATAATCATTATTCTCTACACCTTTCAAGCTTACTGGCAAGTATTTCTTAGGTTTGTAGGGTACATTATCTATTGAATATTTGGCAGGTTTGTTTTGTTTATTAGCATAAACTCGGAACATAGAGAAATCTGCCGTATGGCGTGGCCACATCCAGTTATCAGTATCACCACCAAATTTTCCTAATGATTTAGTTGGAGTTCCTACCAAACGAACGTCAGTAAATACTTCATATACTACTAAAAAGTATTGATTTCCACCAAAATATGCTGAAATTTGTGAAGAGTATTGTCCGTCTTCATTTGCAGTTTCAATAATTTCATTAATTAACTTTTCGGTATGCTTTTTCTTTTTTTGAGCGGATAAAACCTTATCGGTAACATCTTCCATTCTTACTAAGAATTTTACACTCAAACCCGGAGCATAAATTTCCTGATCCATAGATTTTGCCCAAAAGCCATCTTCTAGATAGTTTTTTTCAACGGTGCTTAATGATGCAATATTTCCATATCCACAGTGATGGTTAGTGATTAAAAGACCTTGGTCTGAAATCATTTCTCCAGTACATCCACCACCAAAGTGCACGATGGCATCTTTAAGGCTTGCATGGTTGACGCTATATACATCGTCTGCATTTAAATGGAAACCTTTGGCTTTCATTTCATCGATATTCTTACCGATCAACATCGGAATCCACATGCCTTCATCTGCTCTGGCAGAAAAAAATAGAGCAGCTGTAACAATGCTAAGTACAATTCTTTTCAACATAAATTTATTTTTTGGATAAAATTGAAGTGCAATTTACGAATGATTTCCTGTTTATAGAAGAATATAGACATTTAATTTATCTTTTATTGAAAGGTTAAATTATTAAATGATATTTCTATGGTGTTTCGTAAGGTTTTAAATCAAAAGTTATAGATCCAATTCCTTTTTGGGAAATGTTTTGAAATATCAAAATCTAAATTAAAACTTTTTGAATAAACTTCAAGCAGGAGGGAAATAACAAAAGTGAAGCTTAAGGAGCATAATTATTTTACAAGCTTTAATCTTTTTTAAAACGCGTATTTAAAAAATGAAATAGAAAAAAGATAAGTACTCCAAGGCCTGCTCCAAAACTATCTGCTAATTCATCAAAACCATCATAAGATCGTCCTTCGGTAATACCACTACCTTGCAAAAGTTCAATAAAATAGCCATAGACAGTACATATTATCCACACCCATAGACCTTGAGGAACAAGTCTTGGATTTTTTAAATATAAGAGCATCAAAAAAGAAAGCAAACCAAAAATTCCGAAATGAACTAATTTATCATATTGGAAAATACTGAGGCTAGGGACATCTTTGCTCGGAATTAGGCAAGCAGCTAAAATAATAACAGCCCACATGATTATACATAGGGCTGTTATTTTTTTTCTTTGTTGAAACCAATTGAAAATGCTCAGCATCTCTTCTTGATATTATCCAATTAAATCTTGATAAGCTGTTGCACTTAATAATCCTTCTACATCAGCAATATTGTCAACTTTCATTTTTATCATCCATCCTTTACCATATGGGTCAGTGTTGATGGCTTCAGGAGCATTGGTCAACTCTTCGTTAAATTCTAAAATTGTTCCAGCCACTGGTAAAAATAAGTCAGAAACTGTTTTTACAGCCTCAACTGTACCAAAAACTTCATCAGCTGCTAATGATTGACCAACTGTTTCGATTTCAACGAAAACGATATCACCTAACTCTTGTTGAGCAAAGTCGGTAACACCAATAGTTACAGTATCTCCCTCTAAAGAAACCCATTCGTGCTCTTTGGTGTACTTTAAATTTGCAGGTACGTTCATAATTTGTTTAATTTAAATTTTATAGTGAAATAATGTTTTTTATTCTTCTAATTGATAAATTTCTGGAATGTTTCTTCCTAAGCCATCAAAATCTAATCCATAACCTAAAACAAATTTATCTGGAATTTCAAATCCAAAATAATCAGCTTTGATATCAAAAATTTTTGCTGATGGTTTTGTCAATAAGCTTACAATTTTTAAAGACTTTGGATTTTGGTTATATATTTCTGGGAGAAATTGATATAAAGTTCTTCCCGTATCTAAAATATCTTCTAAAATTATAATGTTTCTATCTTTTACTCTTTCGTCTAATCCAATGGCTGTAATTACATTGCCGCTGGAGCTTGTACCTTTATAAGAGGCTAATTTAATAAAAGAAATCTCAGCCTCAATATTAATTAATCTAAATAAATCAGCAGCAAAGATAAAAGAACCATTTAATATACAAATAAACAATGGATGCTCATTTTTAAAATCTCTATTAATTTTTGCCGCTAATTCAAAGCACTTTTGTTGAATCTCTTCAGCAGAAATGTAAGGGATAAACTTTTTTCCATTAACGATTAATGATTCCATTTTAAATAATTAAAGAACAAAAATAAGTTTTTATTTTTAATTAAAGCTAGATTTTGATTTTCTAAGCATGAAAGTGATAAAAATCATAAATGAATAAACCTCTAAATCAGAATTATCATTCTAAATTTAGAGGTTTAAATAATAAAATATTGAAATTTAATCCAAGGTCTTATTAATTATTAGGAGTGATATTATTGTTATTACTTATCACTTCAGTTGGTGTAATTACCTTTGCAGTTTTGATTTTTGTACCATGAAGCGATGCTATTGAAGGTGCAATAATCAAAGCAACAATACTCATCAATTTAATTAAAATATTCATTGAAGGACCAGATGTATCTTTAAAAGGATCTCCAACAGTATCACCTGTTACAGAAGCTTTATGTGGTTCTGAACCTTTGTAATGAATCTCACCATTAATTTCTACACCTTGTTCAAACGATTTTTTGGCATTATCCCAAGCACCACCAGCATTGTTTTGGAAGATACCCATTAATACACCAGATACTGTTGCACCTGCTAGGAAACCTCCTAATACTTCAGGTCCGAATATAAATCCAATCAAAGTAGGGAATACCAATGCAATAGCACCAGGTAATACCATTTTGCGTAAAGAAGCTTGTGTCGAAATAGCAACACATTTATCGTATTCTGGAGTAGCAGTTCCTTCCATTATACCAGGAATCTCTCTGAACTGACGACGAACCTCTTCTACCATTGCCATAGCAGCTTCTCCAACAGCTCTAATAGCCAAAGAGGAGAATATAAATGGAATCATTCCACCAACAAACAAACCTGCTAATACATCAGCTTTATAAATATCGATACCTGAAATTCCAGAAACACCAACAAAAGCAGCAAATAGAGCTAAAGCCGTTAATGCAGCAGATGCAATTGCAAAACCTTTTCCAGTAGCAGCAGTTGTATTGCCTACTGCATCTAATACATCGGTTTTTTCTCTTACTTCTTTTGGCAAATCACTCATTTCAGCAATACCACCAGCATTATCTGCGATTGGACCGAAGGCGTCAATTGCTAATTGCATAGCAGTAGTAGCCATCATACCTGCAGCTGCAATAGCCACACCGTATAGACCTGCAAATAAGAAAGACCCATAGATACCAGATGCTAATACTAGAACAGGTAAGAAGGTGCTTTCCATTCCAACTGCCAAGCCACCAATTATATTTGTTGCATGACCAGTAGAGGATTGTTTAATGATACTCATAACTGGACGTTTGCCCATAGCAGTATAATGCTCTGTTATTATGGTCATAAATGCTCCTACCAATAAACCTACAATAATAGCTCCAAATACACCCATTTGTGTAAACTCATGGCCTCTTAATACCATAGTTTCTGGTAGTAAATATTTTACAAGTCCGAAAGAAACAATTGCAGTTAATATCATAGCGCCCCAATTACCTAAATTTAAAGCAGCTTGAATTGGTTTTGTATTAATTGCTACTTTATCGGAAACCTTTACAAACCAAGTTCCAATAATAGAAAGTATGATTCCGATACCTGCAATGAGCATAGGTAATAAAATAGGAGAAAATCCATCATAACCATCTGCTAATGCACCGCCGTTAACGCTTGTTACTTCATGTCCTAACACCATAGTAGCTAAAACAGTAGCGACATAAGATCCGAAAAGGTCGGCTCCCATACCAGCAACGTCACCTACGTTGTCACCAACGTTATCAGCAATTGTAGCAGGATTACGAGGGTCATCTTCTGGAATCCCTGCTTCTACTTTTCCCACTAAATCAGCTCCAACGTCTGCAGCTTTAGTATAAATTCCACCACCAACTCGTGCAAATAAAGCAATACTTTCCGCACCTAAACTGAATCCAGTTAAGATTTCAATAGCCTTTCCTACTAAAGCGTTATCCGCTGTAACGCCAGGAGCAAAAATCGAAATTAAAATAATAAATAAACCACCGAGACCTAAAACTGCTAATCCAGCAACGCCTAAGCCCATAACGGCTCCACCTGTGAATGATATTTTTAAAGCTTTTGCTAAGCTGGTTCTGGCAGCTTCAGCTGTACGTACATTAGCTTTGGTAGCGATTCGCATGCCAATCATACCTGCAAGAGCGGATAAAACGCCACCAAGGATGAATGCAATAGCAATCGTCCAGTGAGAGTCTTCATTGGTGGCACCCATAAAGGCTAATAACAAAGCAGCAATAATAATAAAGTAGGTTAATACCTTATATTCTGCTTTTAAAAATGCCATTGCACCTTCGGAAATATACTTTGCAATTTCCTTCATACGGTCATTGCCTGCGCTTTGCTTTGAAACCCAAGAGCTCTGCACCATTGTGTAAATTAGCCCTACAATAGCTAAGCCGGGCACAAGATAAAACAGTGAATTCATTTTTTTAAAGGATTAAAATTTTAAAAATAGTTTGCAAAACTAAGTGATTTTTAACAAATTCTTGCATCTTTTTAAGAATCCTTTTATATAAACCCTTAATATATTGAAATGCAATATAATAGGGGCTCTTAGCACTTCAAAATAGCAGTGCTTTTTACTTGTAATTATTATAAAAGTCTTCGTTTCCCAAATTACTATTTTGTATACCTTAATACAGGTTATTCATATATCTTGCCCTGGCATCTAACCAGTTTATCGCACTTTGTAAGTCCTTATCAGGATCTCCGGTTGCACCTCTTTCTCCCCATAATAAATGATCATCATTATAAGCTAATCGAATCCATTCTGAATAATCTTTTAATTTGTCTTTAAGTTCCTCAAACTTATTTACCTTAAACCATTGCCATCTATCATTAAAAAGTTGTTGCATATGAACATCGGACATGATTTTTTTGAAAAATACGGTTCCCGAACTATCTTGATTATCCAACAATAAAGGATATTCAGCAGTTTGAATATCATAATGGCTGGTTATTCCATCTTCAAATCCAAAAGCCCAGTCAAAATCCCATAAAATACCCATTCTGTATTTAGAATCTTCAGATTGTTTGTTTAAATAAATACTTTTGGGAATATTTATTTCTCTGTTATTTGTTAACTCAAAAACAAGCATATAATTTATGAAGGCAGTATCGTCTAAATATTCTAAATAATTATTGTTTGGAAAAGAGCTGTCAAAAATGAGTGATTCCATTGTTTCAAAATCAGTTTGAATATTTTGTAATTGAGCAACATCCATATCATCCTCCTTCGGATATTGAACCATAACAGGCAAATTGAAATTTTTAGATTCAAATTTCCATTTCTCATCAAAATATCGATCCATTTCTAGTAAGATCCCATCCTTATCCAAATCTATTCTTCCATTTCTCACCTCCTTAGACTCTGTAAAAACGTAGAGTCCTTGATCCTTACCATTGATATATAAATTTACAGGAATCATAGTGTTGGTAAAAGGTATGCCTAGCATTTTTCCCATATTAAAAGGAATACCATTATAAAGCATTGTTCCGTCATGATATTCTGCTAATAAAATCCATTTTTTGGCTGCGGGTAGTCCAAAAAGACCGGCTTGACTTTCCAATTTTATTTTAAATGGTTTTTTGGGTAAGCGCCAAGAATTGTTTCCTCTTCCGCTAAAGTCTAAGCTACCTTCATAATTATCATAATCAGTTCCACCTTCAATTCTAATATTCCCTTTAATTTTATTCTTTTTTGTGATTATTTGATTGGGGTCATTTAAAGTGATCATCACTTTTGGTAAAATACGCTCTGGAATTGAACTTTCGGAACTAATATCCTTATTGCAAGATATTGTTAATATAAAAAATACGGCTAAAAGCTGGTGGAATCTTAATTTCATCTTTATACTCAAATTATTAAATTTAAAAGCTTCAAAGGTATAAAATATTTTCTTTAGTCATTTTTGAAGTGGACTCAATTCTTATTTTGGTATAAATGCCTAATGTATAATAATTTTTATAAGGAGATTAAGGATAAAAATGAATTTTAAATTTTCTTTTACCTTTTTGCTATTATCTTTAGACTTTAATTTTATTAAAATGAAATTTAATTTTATAATAAAGCTTATAGCTTGGAGTGTTTTGTCAATTGTTGTTGTAAGTGTTGGTATTATTGCCTATATTGAAAGTGTTACCAGCCCTTTGATTTATAAACAAATCACTAAAGTGCCTGATAACTATGTAGCAATTGTTTTTGGTGCAGGAATAAGAAGAGATGGAACACCCAGTAAATATTTAAAAGACAGATTAGATGCTGGAATTCGTTTATATAATCTTAAAAAGGTGCAACGTATTTTACTTTCTGGAGATAATGGAAGTAAAAATTATGATGAATTAAAGGTAATGAAAAAATATATGACCGATGCTGGTGTTTCCGCTAACGATGTTTTTGTGGATTATGCTGGTTTTGATACCTATTCAACAGTTTATAGAGCTAAAAATATTTTTAAAGTTGATAGGGCATTAATGGTGACCCAAAGTTATCACTTGAGAAGAGCTGTTTATATTGGTCATGAATTGGGAATAAATACGGAGGGTTATGCTGCCGACAAAGGAGTATATAATATGGCAACAAAGAATTTAATAAGAGAGCAATTTGCAAAAATAAAAGCATTCTTAGACATAGTTCGTAAACGGAAGCCAAAGTATTATAAAGGAACAATAGATATACACGGATCTTCTAATTTTTACGAAAAATAATTAATTAATAAAGATTTTTTTAATGAAAGTTCCCTGATTTGAAAAGCTATTTGTCGTAAGAATATTTTATTGGGTATTTTAGTCTGATAATTTATATTTTTTATTAAATTTAAATAACAAAAGAAATGATTCCCAAGCTTAATTTTATCTACACTTTATAATTATCTACTTTTTTAATAAAAGTATAGTCTTATCTTTGCAAAAATTTTTTAAAGTATGGCTTTACAGGCAGGAATTGTAGGATTACCAAATGTAGGAAAATCAACACTTTTTAACGCAGTAAGTAATAGTGCGAAAGCTCAGGCTTCTAATTATCGATTTTGTACTATTGAGCCTAATGTGGGTTTGGTAGATGTTCCGGATAAAAGATTAGATGCTTTGTCTGAAATTGTGCAGCCACAGAGGGTTGTGCCTACTTCCATCGAATTTGTAGATATTGCAGGTTTGGTACAAGGGGCTTCTAAGGGAGAAGGTTTGGGTAATAAGTTTTTAGGAAATATTCGTGAGGTAGATGCCATTATTCATGTGGTAAGGTGTTTTGAAGATGAAAATATTCTAAGAGAAGAAGGTGCTATTAATCCAGTTGGAGATAAAGAGATCATTGATACAGAATTGCAATTGGCCGATTTGGCTAGTGTGGATAAGAAAATTTCCAGAACTGAGAAAATGGTTAAAAGTGATCCAAAGGCTAAATTAGTTTTAGAAACATTATTACGATGTAAAAACTGGCTTGAACAAGGTAAGAATGTTCGAGGTTTAGCATTGGAAGGTGATGATTTAGAAGCAATCGCAGATATTTTCCTACTAACTGCTAAACCTGTTTTATATGTTGCCAATGTGGATGAAGCTTCCATACTTACTGGTAATAAATTTTCTGATGCTTTGAAAAAAGTGGCTGAAGAGGAAAGTGCAGAAATCATTGTTATGTGTAACAATATTGAAGCTGAGATTTCAGAAATGGAAAATCCAGAGGATAAGGCTTTGTTTCTTGAAGAATATCAATTAGAAGAACCTGGTTTGAACCGTTTGATTAGAGCTACTTATAATCTTTTAGATTTAATTACTTATTTTACGGCAGGTGTTCAAGAGGTAAGAGCATGGACAATTCAAAAAGGATGGAAAGCTCCAAAATCTGCTAGCGTCATTCATACGGATTTTGAAAGAGGATTTATTAAAGCGGAAGTAATTGCTTATGAAGATTTTATTGCTCTTCGTGGAGAATCTGCTGCTAGAGAAAAAGGAAAATTAAGAATTGAAGGTAAAGAATATGAAGTTGTAGATGGTGATGTAATGCATTTTAGATTTAATGTCTAAGATATTAGCTTTGGCTTTTGTTTAAATGGAATGCCTTTAGTAATTTTACAGATGATTTGAAAAATCTAATTGAAATAGAATATTTAATATTAATTAATCTTGCAATATAGCAAACTATGATAGAAATTAAGGTGCCCCCTGTTGGCGAATCAATTAGCGAAGTAACCCTTGTTTCCTGGCTTAAAAAAGACGGCGAATGGGTAGAAAGAGACGAAGTTTTATGTGAATTAGAATCGGAGAAAGCTACTTTTGAACTTAATGCTGAAGAGGCGGGGATTTTACACACTATTGCTCAAGAAGGTGAAGATATAAAAGTTGGCGATATCGCCTGTAAAATAGATGAAACTGCAGAACGTCCAGCAAATGCTGCTCCGGCACCAGAAGCCCCAGTAGCAACCGCAGTAACTCCTGCTGAGCAACCTGCTGCTCCTGCTCCAGCTTCTAACAAAACGGAAACTACAACAACTATTCCTGACGATGTAAAAGCTACACCAGTTGCTAAAAGTATAATGAGCGACAAAAAGGTAGATCCTAAAGCTGTACAAGGTACAGGTGTTAATGGAAGAATATTTAAAAGCGATGTTTTAGCTGCTTTAGAAAATCCTGGTCGCCCAGTGGGTAAAGCGTTATTTAGTAGAGAAGAACGACCTCAGAAGATGAGTAATCTTCGTAGAACGATTTCTCGTCGTTTGGTTGAGGCCAAGAATTCTACTGCTATGTTGACAACTTTTAATGAAGTGGACATGACTAATATCATGGCCATTCGTAAACAATACAAAGATAAGTTTAAGGAAACCCATGGAGTTAACTTAGGTTTTATGTCTTTCTTTACAAAAGCTTGTACGGTTGCATTAATGGAATGGCCTGCAGTAAATGCTTATATTGATGGAGATAATATTTTGTATCATGAATATGCTGATATCTCGATTGCTGTTTCTGCACCTAAAGGTTTGGTTGTACCAGTAATCAGAAATGCTGAAAGTTTGAGTATGGCTGAGATTGAGGGGAAAGTAGTAGAATTAGCTACAAAAGCTAGAGATAATAAATTAACCATTGAAGAAATGACTGGCGGAACCTTTACTATTACTAATGGTGGTGTGTTTGGTTCGCTTTTGTCCACTCCAATAATCAATATTCCTCAATCTGCTATTTTGGGTATGCATAAAATTCAAGAGCGACCTATGGTTATAAATGGAGAAATTAAAATCAGACCTATGATGTATTTAGCATTGAGTTATGATCATAGAGTTATTGATGGTAAAGAATCAGTTGGATTCTTAGTTCGAGTTAAAGAGTTATTAGAAAATCCACAATTATTATTAGTTGGTAAAAGTCCAACACAATTATTGTTGGAATTATAAAAGAATATAGTATTTTAAACAGCCTGAATCAATAAGATTCAGGCTGTTTTTTTATCCGATATATTTCACATTTATAATAAATTAAAAACCAATAAAAACACCTTATTCATTTATTAATATTCACTTTAAAAGTATTTTTATCATGCTTTATCCTTTGAAGAGATGTTTTATAAGCAAACGCTGCTTCTTTTTCATTATATACCAGACTGTCCATTGATTCTCATTGGGACATTCAATTGTTTATTATTTAGGTTAATGGCATTGGAAAACATACGCATTGAATTACAACAAGATGTTCGCTTTTTTAAAAAAAGACAAATTTAATTTCTTAATCAAAGATACAGACTTCGTTAATGTTTATTTTAAATCTGAGCAATTAACATAAACCTTAGTTTAAAAAAAAAATTATATTGTAAGGTCTGTTTTCATGATCTTTGTCGTTATTGAAAATAAAAAAAGAAGCAATTTTATTTTGCTTCTTTTAAATAATTATTATGCTATTGAATTAAAATGGTAAATCATCATCTTGTGCCGGACTTCCTGGTTGCTCAAAGGAAGGTGGGGCTGCTTGTGGTGGAGTAGGGTTAGATGTATTGCCACTCGGGCCAAAAGGTTGTTGAGCTTGCTGTGCTGGTCCGTATTCTGGTTGTTGCATAGCAGGTTCTATTCTCCAAGCGTTTAGATTAGTAATGTATCTCACTTGACCGTCTTTCTCCCACTTGTTCCCTCTGATATCGAAACTAACTTTTACTTCTTCTCCTATTTGAAATTTTTCGATAGCGGCACAGTTATTATTAACCAATTGAAATGAAGCCAAGTTCACATAGGTCATTCCTGTGTTGGTTGTTGATGCCATTTCTATAACAAACTCTCTTTTCGAGAAATTTTCTTTAATTTGCTGCGTAGGGAATATTTCTATTAATTTTCCTATAACTTCTAATGCCATTTTAGTTGTTTTTTATATTTGATGTAAAAATACACTCAATATTTGCTTTAAACAAAAAAAATAGTATAACTTAATTATAAATTATACTATTTTAAATAAATTTAAGTTTATTTCAGATTATAGCTCTCCATTATATAAGGATTCATCTGATGTTCTACGAACACCATAGAATTGGAAAGTTTTTCTCTTGTATCCTTTTTTGAAATAGGTATCTGTATTACCTTCTTCTGGAATTGTAACCCAGTCAAGTGTTTTAGGTAAAAACCAACGATAAACAGCTACTCTGTTAGGCATTCTAACTTCAGACGCATAGAATTGATGAACTTTATCGGTATATCCCATTTTAATCATATCGTCATCTGCAAATTCATCTTCAACTACAGAAACCTGATCTTTAGTAACAGGATTAAACCATGAATTTACAGCCACTCTATTAGGTCCGGGTTCTGTAAATGCATAAAATAATAATGTTTTATCCTTATACTTCCAGTTTAAAAGTTGACCTTCAGGATATTGGTTTTCAGCTAGTGTTACAAAGTTCTTATCCGTAGGATTGTACCAACGGTAAACTGCAATCATTTCAGAGTTATCTTGAGCCAAGGCTGAAGTTCCCATAAAGATACCTGCTATTGCGGATAGGAGTACAATACTTCTTTTCATATATTTTCGTTGAATAATTTTTATAAATTTCTGCCAAATTACAAAACTATTTATCTTTAACAAATTATTTTGGCATTTTTTTTTAACTTTTATTGAAAATGAGGGTTTAAATAAAAGTAAAACCCTCATTTTGTGTTTTTTTAGCGAAAAATTAATTTCCTTTTGCCTTTTTTACAGCTTCTGTAAGTTTGGGGATTACTTCAAAAGCATCACCAACAATACCATAATCTGCTGCTTTAAAGAAAGGAGCTTCTGGATCTTTATTAATAACAACAATTACTTTTGATCCATTAACTCCAGCTAAGTGTTGAATAGCTCCGGAAATACCTACAGCTACATAAAGGTTTGGTCTGATGGTACCACCAGTTTGTCCTACGTGCTCATGGTGAGGTCGCCAATCTGCATCAGCAACCGGACGGCTACAAGCTAAACTTGCATCCATCGCAGTAGCTAAATCTTCAAGGATTCCCCAGTTTTCAGGACCTTTCAAACCTCTACCTCCACTTACAACTCTTTCAGCCTCATTCAAAGGAACTTCCCCTTTGATAACGTCTTCAGAAACGAATTTTGAACTGAAATCACTATCTTCTGGAGTGTAATTTAAAGGAGCAACAGTTGCATCAGATCCACCTTCTGTAACTGCAAATGAATTTTGTGTTAAGCTAATAACTTTTTTATCTGTTTTTACTGAAACAAATGCAAAAGCTTTTCCAGAGAATACTGATTTTTTTACTTTAAAGCCATTGCTGGTGTCAGGATAAGCAACGGCACCAGATACTAGTCCTGCTTTTATTTGAGCAGCTACCATAGGCGCTAAAGACTTACCATTATTATTTGCAGAGAATATAACTACATTCGCTCCGGTCTCATTTACGGCAGCTTCTACAGCCTTTGAATAGGCTTTTGTGTTAAAGTGATTATAGCGTTCGTCGCTAAGCTTAAGTACTTTTTGAGCACCATATTTTCCTAATGCTACTAATTCGTTATCATTAACGGTACCTAAAACTAAAGCTACAACTTCGCCGCCAACTGCAGCAGCAGTTTTGGAAGCATAATTGATTGCTTCAAAAGCATTTTTTTTGAATGACCCACTAGAGTGGTCGATATATACTAAAACTGACATAATGTTTTTCTTGTTTTTTAGTTGAATTAAATTTTAAAGAACCTTAGCCTCATTAATTAATGCATTAACCAAATCATCAACCTGATCGACTGTGAATAATTTCACACCTTGTTTAGCAGGTGGAAGTTCATAGCTTTCTACAGTTGCAAGGCTTTCTATAGCTGTACTCGGTACTACAGTCAATGGTTTAGTACGAGCAGCCATAATGCCGCGCATATTTGGGATTCTTGGTTCTGCAACACCTTGTTGACAAGCAGCAACTAAAGGTAAACTACAAGAAACAGTTTCCTGTCCGCCATCCATTTCTCTGGTAACGGTTGCTTCTGAGCCATTTACATCTAATTTGGTGATATTTCCTATATAATTAATATCTAATAAACCTGCAATTGTTGCACCAACAGCACCATTATTATAATCGATTGATTCTTTACCAGTTAAAACAAGGTCATAATTGTTTTGTTTCACTAAGTTTGCAATTTCTGAACCGATCACAAAAGGATCATTAGTAGAAGCATCAATACGGAATGCTTGGTCTCCGCCTAAAGCTAGCGCTTTACGAATAATTGCATCTGATTCAGCACCGCCCACACTTACCAAATGAAGTTCAGTAGCAACACCACTTTCTTTTAATTCAATTGCACGCACTAAAGCATACATTTCATCATAAGGATTAATGATAAAAGTGACGCCAGTTTCGTTGAATTTTGTGTCATTGTCTGTAAAAGAGATTTTCGCGGTTGTATCCGGAGCTTTTGCAATACAAATTAATACTTTCATATTGTTGTAATTTATTGTAGTTATTATGAATTTAAAAGTCTGCAAATATAATAATAACCGTCTTATTTTAGCAATCTATTTTGTCATAAGATAGTATTTTTAAAGTATAAATGTTAAAATACATGTTTTTATTGATTATTTCAATATTTGATATTACTTTTGCCCAATTCTGACCAAAAAAGAACAAATGCAAAAATTAACAACATTATTGTTTGTAAGCTTATTTTCTACAACAATAACATTTGCTCAAGAAGGGGCCAAAAACAATCGGATAGCAAGTACTGATTTAGAGGAAATGCCAGTAGATAGTCGTTTTATCGAAGGTATTTCAGTAGGAACACCAGCAGTTAAACAGAAAACAAATTCTGTAAATACTGCTACTTATCGCAATAGAATTAGTAAGAAGACTATTGTGCCGGTTATTCAACCTGAATTTGTTGAGGAACCAGCTCCTGCTCCAGATTTTAAAGATAAGAATACTATTTCTAAAAGTTTAGTGGAGACAAAAAGAAGTAGCCCCTCTTTATATAATTTTATCCAAGAATGGTATGGTACGCCTTACCGCTTAGGAGGTACAACAAAAAGATCAATCGATTGTTCTGCCTTTACCAGAGAATTGTTTGCTGACGTGTATTCAACTGGCTTAGATAGAACTGCAGCAATGCAATTTATGATGACTACCAGAATTTACAATAAAGAAGAATTGAAAGAAGGTGATTTAGTGTTTTTTAGTATTAAAACAAAACGAATTTCACATGTTGGGGTTTATTTGGGTGATGGTAAGTTCGTACATGCTTCATCGAGTAGAGGAGTGACCATTAGTGATTTAGGTCAGGCTTACTGGACGAGATATTACGCTGGTGGTGGACGACTGTGATTTAAAAATATAATTTATTACAACGGAGGCTGTCTGAATTTCAGACAGCCTCCGTTTTTTAGCATACTATTATTGATTTTCATTTTCCTATAATTAGAGTTATTTTACTTACATAAATTTTGTTTCTGTATTTTCCAATTTTGGATTCATCTGATTTTAATGTTTCTACTCCTGAAATGTCCTCATCCATAATTCCGTCTATACTTAATTCATACAATGTTTTAATTCCACTATTTTTTTCAAGTTTTCCGTTATTGAGATTTGTAATGGTACCTCCTAAACTCTGGCCGAAACTATAGAAGCTTATAGGAGCACCGTTTATTACTTCTAATTCCTCTAAAGTAGTTCCATAACTTATGCCTTCTTTAGTGATAAAAGGGAATTCAGGTTGATTCACCTCAATAGCACTTATTTTTTTATGGAAAGCTTTTGTATCCCAAGATATTATTACTTCAGTTTCTTCACCAATATTAATAATGGTTTTTATTTCTGTATGATCAGATTCTGGAGAAGAAGGGAGCTCATCATCTAAAATGTTTATTTTACCAAATTTCTTTAATAATTCTTCATAGTTATCACTGAATTTTACTGCACCAATAGCACTATTCGATATTCTAAGATTCAAAGGGACTTTTTCTACTTTAGTATTGATTTTTTCTTCTTTCTCTATTTTTTCTTCTTTTGAAAAACTTTTGTTTTTACGACTTTGTGCATGTAGTATAAATGAGAAACAAAGTGCACTAACCAATAGTATGTATTTTTTTTCCATGTAATTAAATTAAGAAAAAGGTAAGGGTTTTGAATAATTTGGTATATTAATTATACCATTTAGACAACTAGTTTGGCACGATTATTGCAATAAGTTTATTATGTCAAAACCACAAATAATAACCCTGCAAGAAACGCAAGAAGAATTGAACGTATTATTCAAAAAGTCTTCTATTCATCTAAGACCAAGA
>DATJCU010000074.1:0-3222 GCA_035497795.1 Edaphocola sp.
TGGCCTTTTTTCAACAGCGAAAAAAATGTATAATTAATAATCAGACACTTACGAAAATGCATCCATGCAAAAAACTCTAAATAAGTCGATTTTAACTAAATTTTAACATTTCAGAGCTGTTTGGGCTGCAATGTGGGTTAAGAATAATCAAATATATAGTGTTAGTTCTGTAGAAGAGTTTTAGAGCTTATTGCATGATTTTCCCTTTCTCGTCAAAGTTTTCAATTTCGTCGAATTTTAACAGGTAGTTTGTAACTGCCATTTGTTGGTTACCTTGAAAGACGAGCATGCGCAAAGCAATAATAATTTTAAAACGAAATATATCAGCCATGTCAACAGGTTATCAAATAAAGGAACAACAAGGTTAATTTTAAAGGTGGTTGTTTTAGTTTTGCCAGCTAAAATAATTAGATAAGTGTAGTCTGGAGACTACAGAGGTTATAACGATGAAGTTACAAACTTCGCCGAGCGGGGTTGATGGGTTGAGAGTCGATACAGGCGAATATAGGATTGTTCCATATTTGGTTGATTTAATGATATGGAACGGATTGCTGATTGGTTATGCCATATTGCTTGCAAACAAATCCGCACAATCGAGTTAGATTCAATTTTTGAAATTATAGCGCATGAAGACATTGTTGAATAAAATTGATGTTAAAAGCACCTTTTGGGATAATACTTTTCTTTTGTCCAAGATAGTTTTAGTGTCAACCATTATCTTGGTCATGGTCTTTGGAGTTAGATTATTGGTTTTTTATCCTAAGATTGAAGGTGTTGTTCGTAAGATAATTGAAAATGATGAAAATAAATATGTAGCGTCACGTGGCAGATTGACTAGTCATGATTGTATGTCTCTTAGGTTGAATTCATTTGCTTATCGAATCATTCATAGCAATACTCAATACGCAGATCTTTTTCAATCGGGCGATGAAGTTACGCTTTGGATTTATAAGTTGCGTGGAGAATACCATATTGCCCAAGCAAAAAGAGGAGATGAGATTTTGATAAAGCACAATGACCTTTTGGCAAACATTGTATTTGTGCTAATGGTTGGGAGTTTTTTGATTGTCTTATTGGAACTTTTTCTAAAAAAGATTTTGCCAAAAAATAAAGATGGGTGATTTAATTGAATAAGTATGGCATAAAGTACAAATCCGATCTAACGAGAGGAAACGTTTACAGTCAATTAAAAGCTGAACTTTCAGAAATAGCTAAATATGATTTAGTACGACAACAACTTTCTACTATGATATCCCCGGAAGCATTGAATACTTTTACTCAAACATTTATGACTACTGAAGTTAAAAACATGTTGAAAGATTAATTAAATTATGATGAAGCCCCTAATTACAAAGAAATTTCAGCCACCATCGGTTTATTATACTCATCTTTTTATATATGTATGTGGTTTTTTACTTTCATTAGGTGCTTTGATTTTTGAAATGTTTATAGATGAAGAGATTCTTCTGACACATATAAAAGAAAGAGTAATATCAGGCAATGCTCAACATATGCGAGCAATTATTATACAAAAGCTTATTGCGCATTATTTAGGCAAGTCTGGATTAATGGCGATATCTATAATTGCATTACTCGGTTTTGGTATTGCATTGTATTATAAGGTTTATGAATTAATCCGTTATTATCGCAAAAATAAATTGTATGTAAATGGATTAGTTAATAATCTTGATGACGATAATCCGCCGCCGAATTTTTTCAAGCATATTTATTTGTTGTTAAAACGTAAAAAAGAAGTTAAACAACCAAAGATGAGATTAGATAAGAAAGAAATCGAAAAACTCAAACAAAATAAATTGTATAAAAAGATATATGGAGATTGAGTTATTACTTGTGCTGTAGTTTCGTTCACTCGTTTGGCGGAGTTTATAACTATTATTGCTTAAAGTCAAAATGTAAGTGAAGTCAGTAGTAAAGTTATATAGCAAATTTCTCCAATGAAAGGTGTCAGTAGCCATGCCAATGAACCAACAAAATTGAGTTTAAATCGTTAGCTTTGTATGAGCTCAAAATAGTTAAGATATGGATATAGAAGCCACTAAAATAAGCGTGATGCAAAAGATAATGAATGTATCAAAAGCATCCTTATTGGATAAAATCAATAACATTCTTGATAAAGAGATGATTGTGGGGTACACAACTTCTGGCAAACCTCTAACAAAACAACAATACAATGCAAGGCTACTTGTAGCAGAAAAGCAGATAGAGTCAGGAGAAACTGTAACACAAGAAGACCTTGAAAGGGAAATAGAGAACTGGTAATGAATATTTATAAAATTATCTGGACTTTTCAAGCCAAACAAGATTTAAAGAGTATTTATGAATTTTGGAAAAAGAAATCAATCCAAGGTGCCAATAATGTTAGAGCCGATATTCTTAAAAGTCCAAAGACCATCTATTTTGCAAAACAATACCAAGTTGATGAGATTAATCCCAACTATCGAAGAATGGTTGTTAGAAAATATTACAAAGTATTGTATAGAGAAAAGAAAAACACCATTTATATAATAGGAATAGTAAGTACGCACCAATCTCCTGATGTGCTAAAGAATCTTTAATTTTCCTTTGTTAATGAAGGCTTCTTTTCAAGTAGAACATTACTCTGCTCGGCGAAGTTTTCAACTTCGTCGAATTTTAACAGGCAGTTTGTAACTGACATTTCTTGGTTTACCAAGAAAACCAAACGGTCACAAGGCAATAACACTCTTAAAACGAAATTTATCAGACATGTCAACTGGGTTATCAAATTAAGGAACAACAAGGTTAATTTTAAAGGTGGTTGTTTTAGTTTTACCAGCTAAAATAATTAGATAGAGGTAGTCTGGAGACTACAAAGGTTAAAACGACGAAGTTGCAAACTTCGCCGAACGGGGGGATATTGACAAAGTATCTTACAATGTAAATGGAGGCTATATTGGCTTACC
Source organism: Edaphocola sp. (assembly GCA_035497795.1). Classification (GTDB taxonomy): domain Bacteria; phylum Bacteroidota; class Bacteroidia; order Chitinophagales; family Chitinophagaceae; genus Edaphocola. The sequence continues at coordinate 2,943 of DATJCU010000074.1, forward strand.
TCAAAGACAAACTCAATATATCAGATTGTCAACCCAGGTTTTTAAGTTATCAGAATGTAAAACAAAAAACACAGACGAATGAAAATTTTAAATACTTGCTTGCTGCTTTTTATCTCTTTTTATTCTTGTGGACAAAGTCCTGAATGTAATCAGCTCACCACAGGAGGGAAACGTGCAGTGCCAAAAGATGTGTGCATTCCTGATGGGTATAATATAAGAGAAATTTTTGAATGTGGAGATGTTAACCTAGATGGTTTAGATGACTATGCCTTTACCTACA
>DATJCU010000075.1:0-1807 GCA_035497795.1 Edaphocola sp.
TAATTTTCCTCCTTCATCTTCGAAATCTTTTGTATTTACACATCTGGTTTTATTATAACTGCAAAAATTAATAAAGCAAAATAAACATTAATCTCTAGTCTTGTATAAAAGTTCATCCATCTTAATCAAAATGTCCCTCAAATCTAAAATCTGAAGGACATTCAACACTCTTCAATATTTAATTAAAAATCTTCAAGATCTTTAAAATGAAACTATTTCTTTACTTAAATGGATATTTTAAACTAACATCATAATTCACCTTCATAACATAACTGTCCGCAAGCAGCACTAATTTCAGAACCAAATTGTGTTCTAACAGTTGCACTAATACCAGCTTTCTTTAGTGTACTGTAAAATTGTTTGATAGCACTTGAAGATTGAAATTTAAAAATTGTTTTGTCTGTAGAATTATAAGGTATCAAATCAATGTGATATAAATGCTCCCATGAACCACGATTTTTCAATAAACCTATAACTGCCTCTGCATGTTCTTTCGAATCATTAATTCCTTCAAGCATAATATAAGCAATAAACACTCGTCGTCCCGTATGAATGATATGCTCATCTAATGTCTTCATTACCTCATTCAATGGAAATCTTTTATTTATAGGCATTAAATCACTTCGTTGACTTTCAAATGGTGAATGAAGTGAAAAAGCCAGATTCACTTGCGGAAATTCTTTGGTCAATCTTTGAATTCCCGGTATAATACCAATTGTTGAAATAGTAATTCTTCGTTGACTTAATCCAAATAAATTTTGATCAGTTAAAATTTTTACTGCAGCAAATAACTCCGGATTTGCAAAAGCCTCACCCATTCCCATAAATGAAACACTATTCAATCTATGGCCATTAGAATAGAAATAAAGTAATTGGTCAGTTATCTCATCAGCAGTAAGATTGCGTTTAAATCCCGCACTTCCCGTTGCACAAAAACGACATCCAAAACCACAGCCACATTGGGAAGAGATGCAAAAAGATTCCCACCCCTGTTTATACTTTAGTGCAACAGCTTCTATTCTTTCTCCATCAGTCAATTCAAATAACAATTTTTGAGCTTGTTTGGAATCTTGTGAAAAAACAGGTATTACATTAGATACATTATTTCCAAACTCATTTACTAAAGCTATCCTTAACGCTTTTGGCAGCATATGCATATCATCAAAATTATCTATTCCTTGATGAAAAATAGCTTTTGTAACCTGCTCGTATCTATAATCAGGTAATTTTAGATTTGATATTATTTGTTTTATTTTTTCATATTTCGTTTTTGTCTGTTTCATGTAAACTTCCTCCTCACTATTATTTGTCTGTTTCATGTAAACTTCCTCCTCACTATTAATAGTTAGGAAGCAAAGCCAGTATAATTAGCGACTTATACTACTCCATGCAAGCGTCGCCGAAAACACCTGACTTTGCATGGAGCCTATTGTGTGTTATTTTTATGTTCCCATTAAACATGTTAATTCCCATTTCTACATTTACAATTTTATTATTTTTGTTGCAACATTTTCACAAAATGCACTATCATGCTCAACAAACAAAATTGTAAGTTCATGTTCAATTAGCAATTTCTCAATCTGCATACGAGAAACGACATCAATAAAATTCAATGGTTCATCCCAAATATACAAATGTGCCCGTTCACACAAACTTTTGGCAAGCAATAGTTGATAGGAACTGTCATTTCGGGGTTTTTAGCAGTTTTCCGTCGAAATTCGGATTTTTCTCCGAACTACAACCATTTTTCCAGCCCGAACAACTGAACCAATCAAAAATTTTCGGCAACGCCAACAATTAGCATTAT
>DATJCU010000076.1:0-6658 GCA_035497795.1 Edaphocola sp.
CTTGAACTGCTTCAGAAAATCATCTGAAATTAAATCATTCTTTTTCATAAGTGTATAAAAATTAAAATTAAACATAATAATAAATAGCTGGGGCGCGCCCCAGCTATTTATTTAACTTACACACTTTGTGAAATAGTCCCATCCAATAAAAAAGAGCAGATTTAAAAATGCCGTTTTGTATATTTCTCTTTTAATTTGCATCCTGTCAGTTTTATCATATTTAGTCTTGACCACAAGTTCTGTTCTGAAAGTAACCTATTTTTTGTTGTCTATGATCGGCTTGAGTTTAAGCTATTTAATATTAAAGGAAAAATATGGGCATTACACTTTTATCTCCCGATACTGTAATTTATCTAAACACACAAATTGTCAAAGTGTAATAGAATCAAAAGGCTCTAAGCTCTTTAATTTTTTAGACCTCAGTGATATCTCAGTAGTTTATTTTTCTTTTTTAACCTTAGCCTATGTGTATCAGCCCGGTAATGTGTTTTTCTTTGGTATATCAGTACTGGCATTACCAATTGTTATTTACTCAATATATCAACAATATTTTAAGATCAAAAAATGGTGTCCATTATGTTTAGGAACAGCATCCGTATTAGTTTTACAATTTTTTGCGATCTTACCAATCAATGATAAAGTTGATTTAGATTACTCATCTTCATTGATATTTGTCTTTCTTTTAGGGATAATAACTAGTGTTTGGCTTTACAGTAAACCTTTGTTGGTTTTGGAACAAAAAAACAATACGTTGGTCATTGAAAACTTGTCATTCCGAAGAAATCATCATCTTTTTATACCATACTACAATTCGTTAAAACAGATTGATACTGAATCAAAAACTTTGAAACAAATACAATTAGGATCCAAAACTCCGACAATAGAAATGGTAGCAATTACAAATCCATTGTGTAAGAGTTGTTTTAAAGCCCACAAGGTTTATATGGATTTATTGGATAAATATCCGGATAAGTTACAGATTAACTTTCGCTTTTTAGTACCCAACAATGACAGGAATAATACTAGAACAAGGATTTCAGAAAGGCTGTTACAGCTCTACATGGAAAATGACATAAAGATTTTTAAAGAGGCCTTTGATGACTGGTATAATGATAGGGATTTTGAAAATTGGGCAAGTAAATGGGGTAATTGTAACGATGTTAACTATAACGTAATTCTAAGTAAACAGGTGTACTGGTGTTTGAAAAATGGAATTGACAGAACACCTGCTGTTTTGGTCAACGGAAAGCTCTTTCCAGAAACCTATAATCCCACCGATATAGAAAATTTTATTGAGCCAATCTTAGAACAATCGATCAACGTATCCAAAGAAGAAATTAACACTATTCATGCATGAATGAGACACAACCTTAAGTGTCTATAATGGTTTGAGGTAATATTAATTAAATAAATTTTTAAAATTATGTTACAAAACATTTTAAATTTAGAAGGAGTTACTGTACTCAACAAAAAACAGCAAGGCAGTATTAGCGGAGGTGCTAACTTTGAGTGTTATTGCGGACATGTTGGAGGCCAATTTGAACATCTTAAATTTTACGTAGAAGCTGATAATGTAACTGAAGCATTGAATTCAATTAATTGCGGTGGTTATGGTGCCACGTGCAGCGGAGATTAAAATGTTAACACCAAATAGCGGTCATTCTTTTACTAAAATGGCCGTTATTTTGCTAACTTGGTTTAAATTTTCTGTATATGAGAATTTTCCTTTTATTAATCTGTAGTGCTGTTGTTTATCCCCAGAAAAAAATCGCTACAGATTTTAAATATAAAGTAACTTATGATTTGACCTATAATTTGGATTCCATGGATTTGGATACCAAAAAATCGGAGGACATGATACTTTTCTTAGGAGATGGGATATCTTCATATTCGGGCAAGGCTAAGCTAATCGGCAATAAGGTTGTGGTTAAGGGCAATACTGGGCATACGTCTCTGGCATCACTCATGGATTTTGATTATATTATTATAAAGGATTTCAAACAGGATTATTTGTCATATACCAGACAGATTGTTCAGGATTATTTTTATTTTAACCAGAGTTTGGATCTATTTGACTGGACACTTCACGAAGAAACCAAAGTAATTAAAGATTATAAGGTCCAAAAAGCGACCATGAGTTATTCCGGTCGCGATTATGTTGCTTGGTTTACCCATGAAATCCCGATATCTGACGGTCCCTATAAATTCAATGGATTGCCAGGATTGATCCTCGAAATTTCCGACATTGAAAACCATTATAATTTTACGCTCAAAGGTGTTGAAAAGCTCAATGCAGAAATCCCTTTTAAGCTTAACTTTAAATACTATATTAAAACCAGTGAAGAAGAACTCTTTGAGGTTTTATCTAGATATAAAAGAGATCCATTCTCATACGTGAAGATTCCTAATTTTACGGCTACCCCATCGCCGGAAGTTCACCAACATTACACCAAACTATTTGCCGAGCAAGATGCAAGAAAAAACAACCATATTGAAAAAAATAATTAGTGCGGATGTTTCAATAATTATAATAAATGACCATCTTTAAGTGAATTTCTTTATAAAAATTATATGATATGTTTAAAATAATCCTGTTCCCTTTGACATTTTTAATGTCAATCAATATGTATCCTCAAAAAAAAATATCTACAGATTTTAAATATAAGGCAACTTATGATTTGACCTATAGTTTGGATTCAACTGATTTAGATACTAAAAAATCAGAAGACATGATACTATTTTTAGGTGATGACATATCCTCATATTCAAGCAAAGCTAAACTTTTCAAAAACTCAGTAGCTGTTAAAGGTAACACGGCTCAAACTTCAAAGGAAAGCTTAACAGATTTTCCTTATGTAATTATAAAAAATCCTAAAGAGAATTATTTGGCATATACGTTACAAATTGTAGATGACTACTTTCATTATGAGCAAAAGCTAAATTTATTTACTTGGGAATTACACGAAGAAACTAAAGTTGTCAATGGTTATAATGCTCAAAAAGCAACAATGAATTATTCCGGCCGCGATTATATTGCTTGGTTTACCAATGAAATCCCTATATCTGATGGGCCTTTTAAGTTTAATGGCTTACCTGGTTTGATAATAGAACTTTCCGATACTCAAAATCATTATCATTTCATTCTAAAAGGATTTGAGGAATTAAAACCTTCCATTCCCTTTAAAACTAATCTTAAACAATATATCTTAACTGATAAAGAAAAGCTCTTTGAAGTGTGGCATCGCTATAAAAAGGATCCTTTTTCATACGTTAAAAATCCAAATGTCAAGATTGCTCCTGAAGTCCATCAGGAATATATCAAAGTTTTCACTGAGTTGTTGGCAAAACAAAATAACCATATTGAAAAAAATAATTAGTGCGGATGCCTCGATATTTCGTTCCTCTATTAACGGTGTTATTGTTTAACGTGTTTTTATGCCAAAGCCAAAGCTCAATTATTGGGACGGTTAAAGACGATCTTGGGAATGTGTTAATGGGCGCTTCCGTAACGATCAAAAATCAGGATTCCAGTGCATTTTTAAATTATGACATCTCTGATAGCAACGGAAATTTTTCGATTGATGTAAGATCGGAAGCTTTAAACCTTGTGCTCAGTGTCTCTTATTTAGGATACAAAACGGTAAACAAAACCATTGAGAACAAAAGCCAAAACATAGCCATTGTATTGGAGAGTTCTCCAGAAGAACTGAAAGAAGTATTGATAAAATTTGATAATATAGAAAAAAGGGGCGACACTTTAAGTTATTCGGTTTCTGCGTTTAAGGATCAAAAAGATAGATCTATTGCTGATGTCATAAAAAAAATGCCTGGTATTTCGGTCATGCCCAACGGCCAGATTTACTATATGGGAAACCCCATTGAGAAGTATTACATTGAAGGCATGGACATGTTGGAAGGCCGTTATAATCTTGCCAATGATAATATTTCGGCAGATGATGTCAGTAAGGTCCAGATTTTAGAAAACCACCAGCCTATTAAGGTTTTGGATAGTTTGGTTTACTCAGAAAGGACCTCATTGAACATCAAATTAAAAAACAATGTTTCTGTAAGCGGTTCTGCGGAAGTTGGTGCTGGTTTTAATCCAATTTTATTTAACACTAACATAACGCCATTGGTTTTTACTAAAAAAAGTCAGATGCTGGTTAGTTACCAATACAATAATACAGGTAATGATCTGTCACGGAGTATCAACGATTTTTCGACCCCTAATAATGTTGTGGATGGCTTTAGTGCTTCTAAAAAAAATATACTGTCCTTACAACAGCTTTCCAAACCTCCATTTGCAACCTCTCGATGGCTGGACAATAATGACCATCTCGGTAATTTCGATTATTTGCACCGCCTGAAAAACGGCACTGACCTTAAAGTAAATTTATCTTATTTAAATGGGATTCAAACAGATAATGGTACAAGAAATACAACCTATATTACTCAGGATGATACTATAAATATTAAGGAAAATATTGAGAACATCATTTTTTCCAATTCCTTAAGCTCTAAATTAACCTTAGAAAAAAATCAATCCAAAAGTTATTTGCGAAATGCCTTTTCCTTTAAAGCATTTTGGGACAGCCAAAGAGGGACTATTGTTAATGAAGGTTTGGATATTTTTCAAAAGCTTTCAAATCCGTATGTGATAGCGACCAATGAACTGAAAATCATCAAACCGATTGGTGAGCAATTGATAACGTTCAGTTCAAATACAGGTTATACCAAAACCGATCAGGAATTGATGATCGCGCCGGGACAATTTGAAAGTATCTTAAATGATGGACAACCTTATATTAGTAATAAGCAGCAGAGTGCTATAACTACTTTTTTCTCGGAGAATAAGGCAGGGTTTACAAAAAAATTAGGTATTTTTTCGTTTGCGCCCGAAGTGGGATTTGCTTATAAAAAACAGCAGTTGACCTCTGATCTATTTAAGACCATCGACGGAAATCCATCACCTATTGGTCCGGATTATCAGAATGATATCGAACTCACAAACTCCAACTTCTTTCTGACCAGTCTTTTGAGTCTTAAGCAGGATGGTTGGCAAATTTCCCTAAGATCACCTTTGTATTTGCGCTATTTTACGACGGACAACAATACGCCAAATCCTGAAAAAACTATCAAGAAATTGAATTTTGAGCCTAATGTGTCCATCACAAAAAAATTGTCGCCCTATTGGGAAGCACAGATTGGAGCCAATATGAAGAATCGATTTGGCGATATTGACAATTTGTTTGATGCTTATATCCTTAAAAATTACCTGAGCTTGTTACGCTATAATTCCACGCTGAGCGAACAGACCAGTTATGCATCTTCATTGAATATCAGATATAGAAATGCGTTAAAAGCCTTATTTGCGAGTGTGTCCTTAAGTCTTACAAAGAATGACAATAACTTGCTTTATAAAAATTCCATAGCAGATGACGGCTCATGGATCATAGAAAGTGTTGAAATTGGCAATAAGGTTACAACGCAAAATATCAACGTTAATACCAGTAAATATTTTAGCAAGATTAAAACAACGGTAACCGCCAATGGTAGGTTTTCGTTTTCAGAATATCCTCAAATCATCAATACTGTTTCTGCCTCATTAAGGAGCGCAACTCAGGCCTATGATTTGAATATAGATTCCGAGATCACTAAATGGTTCAGTTTGGGTGGCAGTACAAGTTTTATGACGTCAAAACTGAGCCATATCAATGACCAATCCAATACGGTTAAAAACTGGAAAAGTGCGATCAAGACCTTTTTCTATTTGAACGAAAATGAGATATTTAATATTGATGCCGAGCATTATTACAATCAAATTGCGACGAGCACCAACAATAATTACTTTTTAAATTTGAGTTATCAATGGACTTTAAAAAAGTACAAGCTTGATGCCAAGATGGTCTGGAACAATGTGCTAAATACAAAAAACTATATCAATGTATCCAATGGAGAGTTTTTTAGCAATGAAAATATTTATGTGTTGAGGCCTTCGCAATTATTGGTTTCTTTGAGGTTTTCGCTGTGATTTATGTAAGGGGAAAAGTTGGTAGAATGTCAAAATCTCGTTGCTTGAGGCAATCTGATTTTAAAATTAAACAAATGATATCAATACAAGTAAACGAGGTGTTTTAGAATACATATAGTAAGAACAAGATAGATTATAATATGTAAACCCAGGTTTTAATGCTTGTAATTGACGAAAAAAGCACTTATTTTAGAAAGCAAAATTCAGACGGATATCTTTAAAATTATTTCAGGATACGTTTTTAAAAAGTAGAATTATTGCAGTTTGATGTTTATCTAAATTAATAAAAAAATGATGAAAAATATATTGGTTTTTTTGCTCATAAGCTTCAATTCATTGACGGCTCAGATGGCTTTTGAAAAGCAAGTTCATATTAAAGGCGTTATTTCAGAAAATAGGACGCATGATACTATTGTGTTTAGTAATTATGGGATTGACGACAAATTTTATGAGAATCCCATTTTAATTTCCGAAGTAAAAAACGGGAAATTTGATTTAAGCACTAATATGTCCTATCCTCAATTGTATGCTTTAAGTTATACGAGCGAAAAAGGGAATATCGTTTCCCGTGGCGGTGATTTTTTTATTGACGGCAGTACACGTTCAATAGCAGTGGCTTCCAATTCG
>DATJCU010000077.1:0-3012 GCA_035497795.1 Edaphocola sp.
AAGAAATACAAATGTAAAATTGTCTATCACGAAAAAACTGGTATTGTAGAACCTGCAAGAAATTGGGCAATTAGCCAATCAAGCGGAGATTGGGTTTTAATTTTAGATGCTGATGAAGTTGTAACACCTGAACTTTGGAAAACACTTCGTGAATATGCAAATAATCCAAAAGAAAATCATAACTCCTGCTTTATTATAAGAGAAACCGTATTAATGGGTAGAACTCTTAAGTCATGGAGACAATCAAAATGCAAAAGATTCTGGAAAAAAGGAACATGTACTTATAGTGATAAAATTCATGAAATGCCCATAACTCATAATGGACATGACTTTCACCTAAAAGGAAAAAATGTTCACATTCTCCATTATCACATACCAAGCATCAATAACTTTATTGAAAAGACTAATCATTATACTGATTTTGAACTCAAACGCTTTAATGCCAAGAATAGAAAAGCATCTATAAGTAAATTATTAATTAGACCATTATCTGAATTTTTCAAATACTATTTTCTAAAAGGAGCTTTCCGAGAAGGAATTCATGGATATATTTTCGCTCGTCTAAAAGCTCACTATAAATTTATCCAATGGGCAAAACTTTATGAAAAAGAATTTGTAGAAAAAAATAAAGACTTGATATATTAACCTTATTTATTTTTTTATTTATCAGGGATAATTACAAAAAATGGCAAGTAGGCAACACGCGGTCATATTTCAGGCGGCGGAAGCTTATAAACACTAAGTTTCAGGCTTCTAATCAAGCATTTAGCGGCTGGAAAGTTTTTAGTTCCTAAAGCCGCCCGACAATATACCGCTTACCGTTATGCAACATAGAAAATGGAAAACCAAGATATAGGTAAACTTAGGAAAATATTAAAATACAAAGAAAGAATGGATTTGGCTGATTTATTAAAATCTTCTCATTCTGTTTTAAATGAATCATCATATTATGGCAGTCGAGCATTTTCTACATTAAGTGTCTTTGAAATTTATTCGCCTATTAAACTGTATGATAAACTAACACAATTATCTGAAAAAGATTTACAAGAAATCTATAATGCTTTACTGTTAATTTATCCAGCTAAAGACGGTGAAACAGAAATAATTAATATAGAATACTATCCTGACTTTGATTTAAAGGATGAAACACAGCTTGTTGATACATATAATTTAAAACGTCTTGACTTTGAATATATTCAAGACCAGATAAAAAAATGTAATGATAAAATTATAGAAAAGGACTTTGATGGAGCTGTAACAAATTCAAGAGCATTGCTGGAATCAATTTGTCTTTTTATTTATGAAAGTAAAGAAGATGTATACGATTATAAAGGTAATTTATTGAAATTATATAAAGATGTTAGCAAGATTTTAAATATGACACCTTCCGATTATGCAAACGATTTTATAAAACAAATTCTTTCTGGAGTATTTAGCATTATAAATGGTATTTCTGGATTAAGAAATGATTTTAGTGATGCACATGGAAGTTCTCCAAGTAAGACATATAAAATTGATGCTCGGCACGCAATATTAACTGTGAACTTATCAAAATCAATTGCTGAATACCTATTTTTATCTTTTGAAAAATCTGAAAAATCTACGATTGCATAACATGCGGTCATATTTCAGGCGGCGTCGGCTTTTAAATAATTGGTTATCAGCTTTTTATCAAGTTTTTAACGGTTTGAAAATTTTGAGTTCCTTTGCGCCTCCCGAAAATATACCGCTGAACGTTAGCTTTAATTGAAAATGAACACTGTGCCATATAAAACACTTGATTATTTTGCTAGGAATCTAATGGACCCTATGTTTGAGGTTTTTGAGGTATTGGATAATAAAGAACATCCTCAGTTCGAAAATTTAATGACAGATATTCGGAACATAGATAGCCATGATTTAGATTTATTTGTTGAAAAACATCATATTGACAACTTCTTAAATCGCCGTGAAGATAAAGAACTTGGGAAAAGAGCTTATTATATTGTTTTTAATCTTCAAAATGAGATTGCTAATTCTCGCATTAGAAAACTTTCAAACTTTGATACATTACCCCAGCCATATGACTCAAAGAATTTATTAAATATTGAGTATGATAAAAATTATCTAATCTCCACAAACCAATTTGACCTTAGTTTCTATAGGTTTCAGATTAATGATTATGTTTACGAGTTGTGTCCAGTTACAGGTGCATCAAATTCAAATTACTGGATATTTCAAGCAATACTTAAGTGCATTCATGAATCGAAAGTAAATTTCAAAGTGAGACTTGACCCATTTATTGAAATTCAATCTGATAATTACCAGCCGATAATATACAAGATGCATGTTCATGGTAAGCCTTTAGATTGGAATAAGTTAATCACTTTGAGAAACGAAGATTTTGGACAGTGGTTTAACGAACAAGATAATAGTTTTACCGATTATGTATGGGCTCCAAAGGATAATGAAATTCATTTTACATGTGAGGAATATCCTTGTCATAATTTTGACGGTTTATCGACAAGTAGATACTTTCATGCGATATTCAATAAGGATACTGGAGGTATAAAACATTGTGATGGAGCTATTCGAGTATATGATGATCTTGAAATAGAATCAAGACATAAATTTCATATTAAACAAGCTGAGGTTAGGAAAGTAGGAGAACGAATTAAGATATTTCAATTTGAGAGCAAGGAGAATCAAGGCAAAGAAATCGCTCAAAATGACTTTTGTCAATTAGCTGTTAACTTCTTTGTCTGGAATCATGATGTTCAGAATTACTTTAATGTATAATCAACTAAAGCTAATCGAGTAGCCTAAACCTGAGCCAAATGGCTCAGGTTTAGGCTCTCCCACCACCGTACGTACGGGTCTCGTATACGGCGGTTCGCTAATCATCTCTACAATCGCTCTTTACACCGACTATAGCTATTTCCTACTTTCGAAATGAGCTAAGTCGAAACTTTCTCATTTTAATTTCAGAAAGACTAGCGTTTAGTCCTTCCTTTGGTTGTGAGACCTCCACAT
>DATJCU010000078.1:0-7433 GCA_035497795.1 Edaphocola sp.
CAACATCATTTATGTCAGAAGGAAGTAATTCTTCTTTCCTTGTTGTATAACTGATTCCTTTTCTAGTTTTAGAAACTTGTGAAGTATGATAATCTTTTAAAATATCTCCAGAGCAAAGAAGCTTACCACCAAATACAAACGCTGACGATAAACTTTTATGTTTTTCATCATCATAACGATCTATTCCTAACGCAGCTCCTAATAAGCCCAAAATTGCCGACCTAGAGGGATGTAAGGCAGAACGCCTTTCTCCCCCAACAGCGATTTCTCCCCATGAAGCCATAGGGCCATATAATCTAAATACCAGATATTTCATAAATACCTCTAGGAAACTAAAAATTTCAATAATTCAGCTACAGTTCCATTACCGTTTTTAGCATCAATTTCATATTCAGAATCAGAACAAGAACCATAAACTTTGTCCATATTTTCTTTTTGAGTCTTTAAACGAGATATAGCCTCTGTAACTTGATCAGAATTTTTAACTGGTTCTAAAAATGAAACCGCCAGTGATCGTGGCTGTTGAGGGCCTTTTTCTGCCATTGCAAAAGATGCCCTTACTCTACTAGCATAACTATTTTGTTTTCCTGATGGTGCCACTTGTAATGAGGCCTCAACCAATGAACTTATCGCTTTATTTGCAAGCTCCTCATTACCTGAAAGGTTTTTGACTAAAAGTGATTTATTTATACATATATAAACATAAAATACACCTGAACCAAATGATGTCTCACCAATATGAGAAGAACCAGCATCTTCTTGTCCATCGTTTAAATCATCTACAGCTGTAAAATAATCATCTTCAACTACAACTTGATTTACGGTTAATGCATGAGAAACTTGAACTGCTGCTTCGATATTAAATTTAGGGCTAGAAGCTAACATTCTTCCAAACATCGCTATATCAACAGCCTCAATATCTTTACGTAAAAAGTCTAATTCATTTTCTTCTGGAGCGCGATCTTCGCTTACCAATACATTAATTAAATCATCTATTGCTTTTTGTTCAGAAGGGCCTATATGAACTAATTGCTCGATTTCTAATTTATTTTTAGGATTTTTTTTGTCTTCTGCTTTGTTTTTCCCGAATTTAGACGCAATTTGTGTAGCCCATTCCAGCGCATTTTTTTCAGAAACACCCTTTTCAATTAATGACTTATAAGTTTCTACGCCTATTAACTTTGTTCTTTTGCCAATATACTCTGACAAAGCATCTTCAAATATTTCGGATGTACGCCATGCTCGTTTTAAACTTTGAGACGAAATACGTAAACGATCTACTCCACCCATTCTAGCTGTTTTAGGGCGACCTAAATCATCTCTATTTGGATTTGATGGTGGATACGCTGTTAAAATATGTAATTGAATGAAATCTGACATAATATACTCCTTAATTATTATTGTGTTTTGAAAATTCATTATAATAGTCTTGAGCCCATTGAAATTCTAAGGATTCAGAACCAATAGCAACCTCATCACTTTTGTTTTTTTTGCCCCACTGAATAATTCCATCAGCTAAAGAACATATATTTACTTGACCTTTTAATATTTCAACTGATCGTCGAATATTCATATAAAATTCATTCCAAGTTTGACTTTTTATAATTTTTTTAAAGCGCGATTCACTTAATGGTGATTTATTTCCTTCTTTCGGCTTTGCTAACTGTGTAGCATAACTAATACCATTTACTCCAGTATCTACTTTCACTAAAGCTAATATCCCTGCTATTGAAGCTATAATTTCAGGTTTATCAGGCCAATAATGAAATTCCCTCTTAAGACTATGCGTTGCTTGACATAACATTGCCTCTAATGGACTTGAACTTCGTTTTAACTCAGCTCTTAAGCCTTTATTAGTATCTAAATTATTATGCCAATTAATTAATTTTTTTTGCTGTTCTTCATTATATAAATTATGAAGATATGGCTTATTTACTTTTTCTTCTTTATTTTCCATAAATATTCCTTTTTTATTTTTTCAAAACCTTACATGAGCGATTAAGGTATTTTCCTAATTCATTTTTAGCACTTATCACTCTTTTATAATCAATTCCTTCAGGAGATGAACTTAAACACCATTTTTCAAACAATATATTTGACTCTTTTTTCAAACAAATAGACCAGTGACTAAAAATCTTCGAGATATTATCTTCATCAAAAGGATCTTCTAGCAACTCTTTCAAATATTTATAAAATAATTTTTCTGTATTGTTCCAAAACTCCGAATCCAAAAAGCTAAAATCACCTTTTGCATCTTTCGGTCTATCAAACCACGCTTGTTTTATACAAGATTTTAAACTCTTTAAACAATCAACAGCACCAAGAATCATACTTTCTGATAATACACTTAATTGTTCTCTATATTCAATACTTTTTAGTGGAAATACAGGCATAGTTGATTCATACCAACACCTTGCTTTCATATTATCCATATCGAATCCTGCGACCCATATTAATGATCCAAATTCATTAATAATTTCATTCTTATCTTCATTATCCTCTAAATCACTAACGACACACGAAGGAATGTTTTTATCAGTTTTTATATTAAACCCTAACCAATGACGATAACAAACTCCACCTGGTTGTGCTTTTATTGATAAAGGCTCTTCTTCAGGTTTCTTAGGATCAATTGAATAAGCATTTAGAGGATGCATCCACATTCCACCATAATTAATACCACGAGGAATTGTTTTGTATTTATTCACACTAATTAATGAATCTTCACCATCAATATCACAATTTTTCTTACCATCAAAAAATTCTAATCTAATTCGTCTTGGCATACCAAAATACATTTGCAAAGGATTACAATTATTTGGAATAGTTAATTCTCCATTAGAACTTGTTTTAGTAGGAGCCATCCATGGAAAGATATCACTTATTTGATTTTTTTCTCTATCACCACTTAAACTTTCAACTTTACTTTCAGTTAAAATATTCAACCATATTTTTTGCCAAAAAGTACTTTTCTTTTCAGACTCATCTAAAAGAACAATAGTAGTCAATGGACCACCACCACGTAGTCCAACTCTATGACCAGAACCACCAGAGGGAGCAAACGTTTGCAGAGTATATAAAGCAATTGCAGCCCAATAAGGACTCATATTTTCTACAACACCACGCTTAATAAAATGATCTTTATTTTCTTTTATAGTATTTGTTCCTGGAGCTTCAATTAATAAGCTCGATACATTTTCCACTTTAGCGTCTTTAAAAGCAGCATAATCATAATCTTGCATAAATGCAGGACCTTCTGGATTATCTATAATAAAACAATTTTCATAATTCAAAAAAGCATTCATTAACTCTGATTCAGAATATGGATTTTCCCAATATTTCATCCAATTGTCATCTTTAGGTGTTACAGTAACTTGAATAATTCCAATAATTAATTGATATATAGAGTTTCTAAAATCCGGTCTAGGAGCTTCTATATCAATAACTGGATCTTTTTCATAATTATCAACAATCTCACTTATTCTTATTTTTTCTTGTTTACCAGATTTTCTAACAATCGGCAACCACCTATCCGTCAATAAATTCATTTAAAATCCTCTAATTTTAATATATTTTAATAATAGACGCTACAAGTAGCGTCTATTAATGATTCAAGGGAAAATAGGTTGCAGCCTATTTTCCCTTACATTCATTACATTGTTCTCTACCAGTTGGCTTTACTGAAACCTTTTTCCAACCATTTGCTGGATAACTGTTTTTAGAACAACTTGTTTCCCAGTGATATGTATCGCTAGATTCTTTATAATAATATGGACCTTTTGGAATTAACATATTATGTTTCCTTATTTGAGCAAAAAATCAACTATTATTTTAAAGCTCATTTCAAATAATAGATAGCACATATTCATGCTATGTTATAAATATACTACTATAATTCAAATAATGCAACAAAAAATATAAGATAGTAGATAAAAATATAGTTTAACACAACTTTAATTTAAAATATATTTTCTATATTTTAATTTTCTCTATTCAATAGAGATGAACCTATAGTTGATAATAATTCAATTATTTTCCCCACAACAGTGGGGATTTTTTTCATATTTCCATCCTATAATTCTATCATACGAAATCTTAACTTCATTCCCTTTTTTATTTTCACCTTCAGCAAAATACAAATCACCTTTTTTTTCTAAAACAACGATTAAATCTTCATCCCTAAACCTTTTATTATTGTGTCGAAGCTCTTTAATAGCTGTTACAATTTCTTGAGGATAAACCATCTCATTTATTATTCCAAATCTTGTTTTTAATGAACTTAAATCCCATGGAAAATCACCCATACAAAAAGGAACTATTTTATTATCAACAAATTCAACTAAATAAACTGTTTGTTGATCATCACCTAAACGAGTTTTTACGTTTTCTTCTTCAGTCCATTGAATACTACTTTTAGAAGAGTAACCTTCTTTAAAATCAATCTTAA
Source organism: Edaphocola sp. (assembly GCA_035497795.1). GTDB lineage: Bacteria > Bacteroidota > Bacteroidia > Chitinophagales > Chitinophagaceae > Edaphocola. The sequence goes on from DATJCU010000078.1 coordinate 4,448, forward strand.
ATCTATCTGCAACATCTTTCATCATTGCATCCATTCCTTCAGATTTAAGTTTAGAATTCATCAATATTGATGAATCATCATCATATACACCTTCAATAAATGTTCTTGCCATTTTAGGCATCTCTATCTTTTTGTATTTTAACAATAACTGTTGTGTTTTCCATAAGACCTTAGTATTTTGATAAACGAAATTTGCTCTAGGTAAACATTCTTCATACCAATCATCTGTTGGATCATCTGTTGGAATTGGTCCATAAATATGTAAAATAGGCTTTTTACGATCTTTGGCTTCATCTAATGTAAATACTCTATCACCTTTCTCATTACGTAAGTGTCGTTGCAGACGACCCGCTCTTTGTATTACATAATCAATTGGAGCTAAATCAGTAATTAATACATCAAAATCTAAATCTAAACTCTGCTCAACAACTTGTGTTGCTATTAACACTCGTCCACGCCTCATCCCATGATTAGAATTTTTTCCAAATAACTCTAAAACATTATTTTCAACTTTTATTCTATCACCCATCGCAAAACGACTATGAAATAGATGAAGCCTATCTTCATCTATAAATTCTTCTTTTTTTAGGTATTCAAATGATTCATTTGCATCAACAACTGTATTACGAATCCAACAAATACATTTACCTTCTGCAACTGTTTTCTTTATTAACTCAAACACTTCTTTTTCATTATCAATAAATTCTACATCAACAGATCTTTTAACAGAATCTCTTGTATCAACAGCATACTCATCACAAGAAAAATTATTTTGAAAATCACAAGCAAGATGAGAAACTAATGGATACTCCATACTTTCACATTTTATTTCCGACTTTCCCCCATTTAGTTTACCTTCATAATAAGAATTCAGAAGTCCATTTCTAAGTTTAGATGGCAATGTCGCCGATAATAATATAATACTAACACCAATTGCTGATAAAGCCTTTATTTCATTATTTAATATTTTTAGCATATACTCATCATAGGCATGAATTTCATCAATAATTAAAACCTTATTAGATAGCCCTAACCATCTTAAAGATTGATGTCTTACTGGAAGTGCTGCTAACAAAACTTGATCCAAAGATCCAACACCTACATCTGCAAGAAGCGCTTTTTTATTAGAATCGGCAATCCACTGTGAGCACTTTGCTCCTTCACCGTCTGAATAATTCATATCATTATCTTTAATATTATTTTCTAAATAAGACTGTCTAAAATTTTTTGATAAATGCCTAGCTCCATGTGCCAAAACTAAATTTGGGTCCCTTGTTGAATCAAACATAGCTCGATAACATTCAGACATTCGCTCATACATTGCATTAGACGTTGCCATAGTTGGTAATGCAATAAAAACACCATCAGCCAAGCCCTTTGATGCAATCCTAGAAGCTAAAACTAATGCTGCTTCCGTTTTGCCAGCACCAGTAACATCTTCTAATATCCAACATTGCGACATATTTGGTATTTCTACATTATTACAATATTCTTGCAATGGAGTTGCTACATTATAAAATTTCGGAAACAATGATTTCATTGTTAAATCATTTTTAATATTAGCTGGAGATATATTTGCCGAATTAATTGAAATTTCAGCATTTTGCTTCGATTTTTCCCAATAATCCCTTATAGGTAATTCTTCTGAACAAAAACTAAAATATTTAGAATTAGAACCTAGCCAATCACACAAGGTAGTTAAGCCAGCCAATAACCAAGAATAGTTTTTTAAAACAACACTTTTATCTTTTAATTGAATGTTTTCAAAATCTAAGATTTTATCTACTTCAAAAAAGCAATAGCATTCATTAAACCAATCTATTGTAGCTTGTTTATCTCGTTGAGAAAAATCGAGAGCACATTTTTTTTCAGCCTTCACAGGCTTTCCATGATGGCCTACTGAAAATCTAATCCATATATTTAAAAATCTTTTTTCTTCGCTAGATAACCCTTTTATCTTAGGACTTTGTTTTAGAATTTTATCCCATGCATAGCAACCCATAGTGTCATGACGATTTGTATATACTTTATTACTAGGCTTGTGGAGTTTTTGTAATATACCCGGCTTTAAATTTTGGAATGACTCTGCAAATTTACCTATATCATGAATAGCCAAGAAAAAACAAAACAAATCAATAAATTTATCTTTTTTCATATTTAAATTTGATGCAATTTTAAAGCATAATCTATGATTTTGTTCTAAATATACTTTTCCAACAGCAGCTACATCCAAACAATGCCATATTAGAAGGTGATAATTATTTTCATCATCACATTTACCCCAATATTTATAATACATTTCGCTCATAATTTCCTTACGCCTAATATAAACAATTTAAGCTCGAATGCTTATTACTTTTATGCATATCTTGCTTTATTTAATTATTTTAAACTCAATTATATATTTCCATCTAATTGCTTATATTCCATTATTTATTCCTCTTTCATTTCACCCCTGTATTATTAATATAGCTCGAAGTAAATGACAGTTTTTGTCAAATCGGTTTATATTTATAAAAACATTTATTATACGGTAGTTTTAAGAGGGATTAACATCACCAAACCTAATCATGTTTGGAGTACCGATATTACCTATATTCGTCTAAAAGAAGGCTTTGTATATTTGACTTAAAAATCATGTCAGAGAAAAGCATTATAAGTATTTTACGAAAAAATGTGAAAAACTGTTGCTTTATAATTCATTCTGAATTGAAAATAGAAGATGATTTACCTTATAAAAACTTTGATGTGCAAATCAAAGATTATATGAATCTAAATGTCACAGAAATAATATAATGACAGGCAATTATATTTCAAATTCAAATAAATAAGCGTTGTAAAACTAAACGCTTATTTATGATTACAGATTAAACATCGCCTTTTTTTTAATAAAGACGATGATAAGCGGTGATTAAGGGAGTTCTATTTTTTTCTGTGAGAGTACTTTGCCGCTATTGGAAATCAAGCGAGCAAAAAGGATTCCACT
>DATJCU010000079.1:0-1691 GCA_035497795.1 Edaphocola sp.
ATCATATACCGCAAAATATAGTTGACAGAACAATTGATTTGATTTTAGAATACATGGAAAGTATTGGACAGTATGGATTTGATATAAGTAAAAATTAATAGTAACGCCCCCTAACATGCGGTCATATTTCAGGCGGCGGGACTTTATAAACAACTGGTTTTTAGCTTCCTAACAAGTCTTTAACGGTTGGAAAGTTTCGAGTTCCTTTACGCCGTCCGAAAATATACCGCTGCCCGTTGTGGCCAAGTGGAGAGCAGTTCAATCCAACCAAATAATTTTTAAGATTGAGAAATTTGAATAAATCAAAATAGCAAGATTTGACAAAAAAGTTAATGATATTTAATTGATAATAAATCAGTTGAAACGCAGAGACAAAAAAACTTTTTCTATAATATGAAACAAGTCATTTGATTAATATTTACATGAAATGAACCGATTTGACAGAATATAAATCAATAAATCTCAGGAAATCGACATTATTAATTTGACAACCAAATAGATTATTCACGAAAGACAAAACAGATAACAGTCTGATATCATTATAAATACTACGATTAAGTTTGATAATTATTAATGAATAACGAACTGAATTTAAAGACAAAAGTCCAAAACAAGACAAATAAGAATTACCCGAAGTTGAAAATTTCTCACGCTGAATGATTTGAGAACTAACGAATAGAAAACGAAGTTAAAAAGTTCGACAATCGAAGAAATAATTAACTTTAATGACAAATTAGACAATTGAATTAACAGACAGAAATATAAATAAACGGAAGCAATTAACAATACGAAAATGAACAAACTGAAGCTAAAAATTTGAAACGACGGATTTTGAAAACAAAAATGAAAACTAATTGACATTTTCTGTAAATCCAACATTGGATGGATAGATTAGCAAAACGTACCTGGCCACAACAAGCGGTATATTCCAGTCGGCGGTGACGAGCAACTTGAAAGGTTTGCAGTTTCTATTAAATTCGTAACGGCAGAAAGTGAAACAGTTCCTAACGCCGCCCGTATCATACCGCCGCCGTTACCTGCAAGCTAAAAAACGACAATATGAAAACATTCCTATTCGCGTGGAATCCTAAAAAATGGAATTGGACAACTCTTGAACAGAGCATTGACCAAATTGAACAAACAGGTCGAGCGACAGAAAAATGGAGTGTAATAAGTCACAATAAAATCCAACCAGGAGACAGAGCATTTTTAATGCGACTTGGAGAAGAACCCAAAGGAATTATGGCTGCCGGATTTGTATCGACACCGCCATTTTTATCAAAACATTGGAGCGGAGAAGATAAATTAGTGAATCGTGTAATGATTGACTTTGAAGTAATCTTAAACCCTGAAAAAGAACCGCTTTTAAGTCTTGATATTTTAAATCAAGGAAATTTAGCGAAAGTTAATTGGACACCACAATCTTCGGGAATTGAAATTAGCCCAGAAGTTACAGACGAATTAGAAGCTGTTTGGTTTGACTTTTTAACAACTCAAGAAATTAGACATAATCCGTTCAAGCAAACAGAAAAGGACGAGCAAAAAGTATATACAGAAGGTACACCAAATCAAGTTTTAGTAACAAAATACGAGCGAAATCCATATGCGAGAAAAACTTGTATTGACCATTATGGACTTACTTGTTCTGTTTGTAAATTTAACTTTGAAAACGAATACGGAGAATTAGGAAA
>DATJCU010000080.1:0-38687 GCA_035497795.1 Edaphocola sp.
GTGAACCGAAGCTTATCTGTGAACGTGCTATTCCTTGAATGTGTTGCATCATTAAAAATACAAAATTTTTATTTTTTTTACAAATATTTTTATGTATTTTTATCCACAAATACGGAGGTTTTTTCACAGACTGCCGTTTCCGGATAGACTTTCTATGTTCTTGCCTCTATAAAAAGGGTTGAAGATATACTCCATGTTTTCTTTTGGAATACCAGGACCAGAATCTTCTATTGTAATTTTTAAGTTATTATTTTCTTCAAAAAGATGAATATTAATTTCTTTTCCATGACTATATTTTATCGCATTTTCAATGATGTTGAATAATGCTAACTGGAGGAGCGTTGGATTGCTTTTTATTTCTAATAAAGAAGATTTCTTTATGTCTATATTAATATTGAATAAAGGATTAATCCCACTTTTTATATTAGATTTGTTTTCTACAATATCCCAAATTAACTCATCAATTCTGATTTTTGTTAATTGCTCATCAAATTGTTTGATACCTGAAATCAATAATAAATTATTCAGAATATCCTCAATGTGAAAGACTTCTTTAGAAACCTTTTGTGTAACTTCTTGATATTCTTCAGGACTACGGTCTTTTTGAGCGAATACCTGCATTGTACCTAAGATAGCAGCCAATGGGGTTTTTAATTCATGAGAAGCATAATTAATGAAATTCTTTTGTATCAATATACTTTCAGCAATTCTGTTTAATAAATCATTATAGGTTTTTACAAGATCACCAATTTCGTCATTGGTATGAGTGGAGGAAATTGCGGTAGAAATGTCGTTGCAATTTGCATTTTTTACTTGCTTTACAACATTAATTACAGGTTTGTAAACTATGTGAGATAAGTACCGACTTAAAATATATATCGTCAATAAGCCTAATAGTAATACAGAAATCATTATAATTAAAAGTCTTACAATCTGACTTTTAAATGCTTCGTTAGAAGCCTTTACAAATACTACAAAGTTACCTTGATTATCGGGATAGTATATGCCATAATAAAAATTGTTTTTAGATAAGAATTGAGTGTGTTTGTTCTTTCTAATACTATTCAAATGTTGAGTAGTAATATTTTTATCGTTAATGAGTTTTCCAAAAGCTACCTGATTGTTTTCATTATAAATAGCTACCCTATGACTTTCTATTAGACTTCTGTATTCTGACTGAATCTCTGCATGTTCAAATTCGGGTAATTCATCCTTTTCTAGATAATAAATAGCCGCTACTAATACTGTATTTCTTAATGTTTTAAAATTTTCATTCTTGGAGCTATCATAGAAAGCAATAAAAATAACGATAAACGCGGCAATGGTCACAATGCCAAATGATAAACTGGAAATTAAAGTAAATCTGTTTTTTAAAGTCATGCTAGTCTTTCATTAAATACCCTACTCCTTTAACGGTATGAATTAATTTTTCTTCTGATTCGTCTATTTTATTTCTAACATAAGATATATAAACATCCACAATATTGGTGCTTGTGTCAAAATCTAGTCCCCAGACATTAGATAAAATGGCACTTCTGCCTACCGTTTTATTTTTATTTTGAATTAAGAAGGATAATAATTTAAATTCTCGTGGTGATAGTTCAATCTCTTTATCAAATTGAAATGCTTTATGTAAATTGGTATCCACTTTTATACTGCCACAAGATTGAATATGAGCATCCGATTGAGTGTAAGAAAGCTTATTCCTTCTTGTTAACGCATTGATTCTTGAAAGTAATTCCTGAAAATGGAAAGGTTTTGTCAAATAGTCATCGGCACCTAAATCCAAAATTTTAATCTTATCTTCAGGTTCATTTAAGGCACTTAATACTAAAATCGGAGTATGGTTATTTTTATATCGAATAAGTTGTGTCAATTGTAAACCGTCAATATCAGGTAACATAATATCCATTAGGATAATATCATATTGATTTTCATTGATTAAACTTCTTGCCGTATTACCATCTCCAGCAAGATTTACTATATGCGCTGCTTCTTGAAGCCCCTTTAATAGAAAATCACTTATTCGTTTGTCATCTTCAATTACTAAGATATTCACAATAGTTCATTTTCGTAAAGGTAGTAAAACTATTGATTAAATTATCCATTTCGAAATGGCTATTCCAAAGATTATATTGAACTTCCAGCTAGCTCCAAATCGGCACTTAAGCTGACAAGATATTCCCTAACTGGGCTTCATTTCAATTTCTGAAAATTTATTTTTTGTGAGCCTACTTTTGAATAGACTTTTCATTTTTTCTTAATTGCTTATAATAAAAGTAGATTAAAAAATAATACTACAATACTTTATGTTTTAATAATAAAAATTATTTTTATTAATCTAAAATATAGCTAAGTCTAACAGTAATTCTTGCGGTTTTCCATTTGCTACGTGTATCTAAAATACCACCATAAGTATCTTCTTCCTCGCTACCTTTTGCTGTTATTTGAAATACTCCTAAAGTAGCTGTTTTTAGCTTTCCGAGATCTCCTTTACCTTTTTTAACGATTTTTGAGGCGCGCTCCCGGGCATCTTTAGTGGCATCTTCGATCAAATTGTATTTTAAACTGGCTAAATTTGAGTAAGTGTATTGTAAATCTCTGCCCATAAACTCTATTCCAGAATTTATTAATTCGGCGGTTTGTTCCGAAACGCTTTCAATTTTCTTCATTAAACCTTCATTTTTAATACTATTAAAAGTAACAGATTGTGTGGCAAGATAACCATCGAAAATACTTTCTGTTCTACTCTCCCGATTGGCTGTTTCAATATAAACCGTTTTGTATAGCTTCTCAATTTGTATACCACCAAAGCTAAATTCCTCTGATGTGAAGCCTTTGGCTTTAAAAAAGCTTTCTACCTTAGTTTTATCTTCAAGAATCTTACTGTATGCTTCTTTAGCATCCATCGATTTTGAACTAAAGCTTCCAGTCCATAATACTTCATCTGATAAGAAGTCTTTCGTACCTAAACCAATAACGTTTATGATATCATCATTAGCATTTCTATTTTTAAAACTATTTCCTAATACTAAAGCTGTAATTATTAATGCTAGTCCCCAAATAATAGGACTTAAAAAGCCGTTTCTTTCCATAATGATATATGATTATTGGTTTTTATACGATTGAGTAATAAATATAATAACGTATATAAATTCATTTTATTATTTAAATACATCTAAATAATTGCCATCAAGAAAGATGAAAATTAGAAGTAAAGATTATAATAATCTTATTAAATGATTTATTTTTCCTAATAATGGATGGAATTTCATTTTAGTCTATTAAATTATGTAATTTTGTAGGATGTATTTTTATATCTTTAATGAAAGTACTATTAAATCGAATAAATTAATAAAAACATTATAGTTTATGTCTTTTGAACCTAAGCACAAAATCAGAATCGTAACTGCCGCATCTTTGTTTGACGGTCATGATGCCTCAATAAATATCATGCGTCGAATAATGCAGTCAGATGGAGCAGAGGTAATCCATTTAGGGCACAATAGAAGTGTCCAAGAAGTAGTGGATTGCGCAATTCAGGAAGATGCAAATGCAATTGCTATGACTTCTTATCAAGGAGGCCATGTAGAGTATTTGAAATATATGTACGACCTTCTTAGAGAAAAAGGAACCGATAAAATTAAAATTTTTGCTGGAGGTGGAGGCGTCATTCTTCCGTCTGAGATAAAGGAATTAGAAGATTATGGTATAAACCGTATTTATTCTCCTGATGATGGACGTGCTATGGGATTGGAAGGAATGATTATTGACCTATTAAAACAATCAGATTATGCGACCGGAGAATATTTGAGTGATGAAGTGGAAAGGATAACTGATAAGAATCCTTTAGATATAGGTAGAATGATATCGGCTGCAGAAAGCTTTAATGATGCGCCACATACACAAGAAATGTTAAAGCAGGTAAATGAATTAGCTGCTAAAAGTAAAACACCTATTTTGGGTATTACTGGTACAGGTGGTTCTGGAAAATCATCATCCATTGATGAAATTGTAAGAAGATTTTTAATAGATTATCCAAAAAAGACAATTGGTATCATTTCGGTTGACCCGTCAAAGAAAAAAACTGGAGGTGCATTATTAGGAGATAGAATTAGAATGAATGCCATCAGTGATGATCGGGTATATATGCGTTCTATGGCAACGAGACAAAGCAATTTGACAGTTTCAAAATTCATTGCAGATGCTGTAAACATTCTAAAAGCGGCACAATTTGATTTTGTTATTCTTGAAACTTCTGGAATCGGTCAGTCTGATACTCAAATCACCGATTTTGGTGATGTGAATATGTATATTATGACGCCTGAATATGGTGCTGCTACTCAATTAGAAAAAATTGATATGCTGGATTTTGCTGATATTGTTGTCGTTAATAAATTCGATAAGAGAGGCGCTGCGGATGCATTAAGAGATGTGAAAAAACAATATCAACGTAACCATAAATTCTTTGATAAATCTGTGGATAGTATGCCTGTTTATGGTACTATAGCCTCTCAGTTTAATGATCCTGGTACCAATACAATGTATCGTGCACTGATGGATTTGGTTGTAGCAAAAACAGGAGCGGATTTACAATCTGACTTTGTAGCGCATGATGAAAGCAGTGAGAAAATATATATTATTCCGCCAGCCAGAATACGCTATCTGTCTGAAATTACCGAAAACAATAGGAGTTATGACAAGAAGGCGAAAGATCAAGCAAATACTGCTCAAAAACTATATGGAATTCATAAAACTATAGAAACACTAAAAGCTTCTGATATTGAAGATAAAGATCGATTGATAAAAGATCTAGAAGCACTTTATCATAAAGTGAGTTTAGATATTGATCCGCGTAACCTTGAATTAATAAAGCATTGGGAGGAGAAGAAATCTAAATATCAAAAAGAATTTTTTGAATTTAAAGTAAGAGATAAGGTCCTGAAAATTAAAACGCATACGGAATCACTTTCACATTCTCAAGTACCTAAGGTTGCTGTACCACAATATGAGGCATGGGGTGAGATTCTGAAATGGTCTTTATTAGAGAATTTTCCTGGAGAATTTCCGTATGCAGCTGGTATTTATCCATTCAAGCGAGAAGGAGAAGATCCTACTCGTATGTTTGCAGGAGAAGGTGGTCCAGAAAGAACGAATAAGCGATTTCATTATGTTTCAAAAGGATTACCAGCAGCTCGTTTGAGTACTGCATTTGACTCTGTAACCCTTTACGGTCAAGACCCAGGGCATCGTCCTGATATTTTTGGTAAAATTGGAAATGCTGGAGTTTCAGTTCCGACTCTTGATGATGCCAAAAAATTGTATTCAGGTTTTAATCTTGCTGATCCCAAGACTTCAGTTTCCATGACAATAAATGGACCAGCGCCAACGATTACTTCATTCTTTATGAATGCTGCAATTGATCAGCAATGTGAATTATATATTAAGGAAAATGGTTTAGAAGATGAGGTAAATGAAAAGATAAATGCGATATATAGAGATAAAGGACTTCCTCGTCCATATTATTCAAGTAATGTAGGTTCGGGTAAGGTAGCTGAAGGTCAACTAGGTGAATTGCCAGAAGGCAATAATGGCTTAGGCCTTATGCTTTTAGGGGTAACTGGAGACCAAGTCTTACCTGCAAATGTTTATGCCGAAATAAAAGAGAAAACATTAAAAGCAGTTCGTGGAACTGTTCAAGCAGATATATTAAAAGAAGACCAAGCACAAAATACTTGTATTTTTTCAACCGAATTCTCTTTAAGAGTAATGGGAGATGTTCAACAGTATTTTATAGATAAAGGAGTGCGTAATTTTTATTCGGTATCTATTTCTGGTTATCATATTGCAGAAGCAGGTGCAAATCCTATTTCTCAACTAGCTTTCACTATTTCGAATGGTTTCACATTTGTAGAGTATTATTTGAGCAGAGGTATGCATATTGATGATTTTGCACCTAACTTATCCTTCTTTTTCTCAAACGGTATCGATCCTGAATATTCAGTTATTGGTAGAGTGGCCAGAAGAATTTGGGCTAAAGCAATGAAATACAAATATGGTGGTAATGAACGTTCCCAAATGTTGAAATATCATATTCAAACTTCTGGACGTTCTTTGCATGCGCAGGAAATTGATTTCAATGATATCAGAACGACTTTACAAGCTTTGTATGCTATCTATGATAACTGTAACTCTCTGCATACAAATGCTTATGATGAGGCTATAACAACACCGACTGAAGAGTCTGTTCGTAGAGCTATGGCCATTCAGTTAATTATAAATAGAGAATTAGGATTAGCAAAAAATGAAAATCCTTTACAAGGTTCTTTTATAATAGAAGAAATGACTGATTTGGTAGAAGAGGCAGTGTATAAAGAATTTGATAAGATAACAGAAAGAGGTGGTGTTTTAGGTGCTATGGAAACTATGTATCAAAGAGGTAAAATTCAAGAAGAGTCTTTATATTATGAATCTTTGAAGCATAACGGTGAATATCCAATTATTGGTGTTAATACATTTTTAAGTTCTAAAGGTTCCCCGACCGTTATTCCAGCAGAGGTAATTCGTTCTACAACGGAGGAGAAAGAATTTCAAATTAATAATGTAAAAAATCTGATGGAGCGTAGTGGTTCAAAAGGAGAAGAAATGTTGAAACGCTTACAGAAAGTAGCTATTAAGAATGAAAATATATTTGAAGAATTAATGGAAACTGTGAAATATTGTTCTTTAGGACAAATTACAGCAGCTTTGTTTGAAGTAGGTGGACAATACCGAAGGAATATGTAATTTAAACTTTGTTTAAAGAATCTCCAATAGTTTTCTATTGGGGATTTTTTATGATTCAGAATTAATGTGGTAATTATTCTAAGATTAAAATTTATTGTTAGCAAAATTGAAATCTCTAATAATATCCCATCCTATTTTAAAGAAATAATTTATTTTTGTGCCATGACAACAAGTTTTAACATCAATGGTCAATTAATGAGTTTTGATCAGGCTAAGATTATGGGTGTACTCAATCAAACTCCTGACTCCTTCTATAATCGAGGTCGAAATAGCAGTTTCGACGAAGCCTTGGATCTAGCAGAAAGAATGGTAGCAGAAGGTGTTGATATTTTAGATATTGGCGGACAAAGCAGTCGGCCTGGGTCAAAAAGGGTAGGCGTGACAGAAGAAATTGACAGAGTGGTTCCTGTAATCGAAGTTTTGCACAATAGATTTCCTGAAATACCTATTTCTGTGGATACTTATTTTGCAGCAGTAGCGAAAGAAGCTGTAAAAGCTGGAGCCCTTATTGTAAACGATATATCTGCAGGATTGATGGATGAGCAAATGTTACCAACCATTTCAGAATTAAAGGTGTCTTATATTATGATGCATATGCAGGGAACACCAGAAAATATGCAAACAAACCCACATTATGAGGATGTGGTATTAGAGATTTTTGATTTTTTAAAAGATCGATTGATATTAGCTCAAGCATTAGGTATTAAAGATGTCGCTATAGATTTAGGTTTTGGTTTTGGTAAAACTTTAGAGCAAAACTATGTCCTATTAAGAAATTTAGAGGTTTTTGAAATGCTAAAGGTACCAATACTGGTGGGTATTTCTAGGAAGTCAATGATTTATAAACATTTAGGAATCGATCCAGATGATGCATTAAATGGTACAACTGCCTTGCATATGCTTGCATTAGAACGTGGTGCTAATATTTTAAGAGTGCATGATGTTAAAGAAGCTGTGCAAGCAAAGAAAATCTATGAGATCTTTATGCAAGCAAAGAAAAATTAAAAGAAACATAATTGACAATTCGATAAATATTCTATAAATTTGTAAATTAAAATAAGAAACATGAAAATTATTAAAATATCCATAGCATTATTAATGTTTTTAGGCCTTGGTTTAAATTATAGTCCAACTTTTGCACAGACTCAAGCTGTAGTAGCTGTGGACATGATAAGTAAAAGTAGCTTTCAGCAATCTTTGGATGCTTACAATAAAGCTAGTGGAGCACAATTGGAAACCGCCTATAATGTTTTTCTTGATAAGACTAACGCCTTGTTAGCTGATAGAAAAGCAAATTTACCAGCTGTGCCAAATGTAAATGAAACTCCAGAATACAAAGAATTTGAAAATATTATTCTTGCATTTAATGCCTTGACTCTTGCTAAGCGAAGTGATAACAAACAGGAAATAATGTCGAAAATGAAAAACATTATTAAGTCTATTCAAAAATAATTGCACTTTAGTTTGAGAAATGACAGTTTTATTACTAAATTTGCCGACAGATTAAGAATAGTTTAACAACGAAAAAAATGGAACAAAATTCAAATTTAGATCAGGATATTATAGAAGAGAATAAAATTCAAGAAGTGGATAATCCTCAGGATATTAGGATTAGTAAACCCAATACTTCAAGGTTATTCTTTCTTTTAAGTTTTTTTGGATTTTTTATCTTTGCTTGGTCTGGTTGCTATAACCTTTACAAGCATAAATATGTAAGTCAAAAAGACAAAGTAGAAGTGAACGAAAGTTCATTATACTCACCAAAGTATAAGTAATCTTTGTTGTAAGTGATAGTTTGTGAAAATTTGACCGCTGTAGTTATTTTAAGCTATAAAAGTATAGAATGGCACAAATTATTCTTACCTAAAATAATTGAACAATCTTCATCTGGTTATGATGTTGTGATTGTTGACCATGCTTCACCGGACGATACTTCTTTATTTATAAAGGAGCATTTTCCTTCGGTGAAGCTTCTTCGTTTAGAAAAAAACATAGGATTTGCTGGTGGTTATGCAGCTGCTTTGGAACAGATAAAAGCAAAGTATTTTGTATTACTTTCTTCTGATTTTGAAGTTACTGACTATTGGTTTCCACCCCTTATTGATTTGATGGAATCCAATCCAGAAATAGGAGCCTTGCAGCCTAAAATTCGTTATTGGAAACAAAGAGAGTTGTTTGAATATGCCGGTGCAGCAGGTGGCTTCATGGATAAGTGGGGGTATATGTTTTGTAGAGGTAGAGTATTCAATACCTTAGAAGAAGATATAGGTCAGTATGATGATTCGGTTGAAGTGTTTTGGGCATCTGGAGGCTGCTTGATGGTGCGTTCTGATGCTTATTTTAAAGCTGGCGCTTTAGATGTGGATTTATATGCACATATGGAAGAAATTGATTTGTGCTGGCGATTGCAAAACATGGGTTATAAAATTGCAGCAGTAGGAGCCTCAACTGTTTTTCATGTTGGTGGGAGTATTATATCTTATGGTAGTCCACAAAAGACTTTTTATAATTATCGAAATAATTTGATTATTATTCTAAAAAATGAGAAATGGTCAAAAGTATTGTGGTTAATTCCTTTACGTTTGGTTCTAGATGGAGTTTCTTGTATACTATTTTTGAAAGAAGGGAATTTTAAAAATATTTGGGCAGTGTTAAAAGCACATTTTAGTTTCTATTCAAAATTTGGTTTTTGGAAGAAAAAACGTCAAGTAAATGACTCAAAAAAAACGAACAAATCTTTGAAAACTGTTTATCCGAGAAGTATCATAATTGATTATTTTTTAAAACATAAAAAGCATTTTAAAGACCTTAATTACCCAGCTTCTCGCATTAATTAACAACCTAAATTTTCCAAAGTTGATTTTTTTTCATATCTTCGTTACTTGTTTTGTATTATAAATTATTATTAGCTTTATGAATGAAGTGTTTCTTTTAGCTTTTGCTTATCTTTTAGGATCAATCCCAACTTCAGTTTGGGTTAGTAAAAAGTTTTTTGGAATTGACATCAGAGATTATGGAAGTGGTAATGCTGGAGCAACAAATACTTTTAGGGTTTTAGGAAAACAAGCTGGAATTGCAGTTTTTGTTGTAGATATGTTTAAAGGATTTATTGCTGTGAAATTAGCTTATATGTCTTTTTATTCTTTTTCTCATTCCGGAGATGCATTTACTAATTTGCAAATTGCCTTAGGTTTGGTAGCAGTCTTAGGACATATTTTTCCCTTATTTGCCGGATTTAAAGGTGGAAAGGGTATTGCTACCTTATTTGGAATGATTTTAGGAATCCAATGGATTGTCGCGCTGTGTTTAGTTGCCGTATTTGTAACCATGCTTTTCTTAACTAAATATGTTTCCTTAAGCTCCATTACTGCTAGTGCTACTTTCCCTCTTTTACTTCTTTTTATTTTTAAAGGTCAAGAACCTGCATATTTACTTTTTGCGATCTCTACTGCATTATTAGTATTATTTACACATCATAAAAATATTAATCGACTTATAAATGGGAATGAAAGTAAGGTGAAAGTAAAATTAAAAAGGAATAGAAAGAATAGTAGATAGTAATTTATCCAAAATACTATTATTTCTTTTTTAATTTAACTATTTGTATATTTATATTTAGAATCTAATGTATAGATTTGCAATTAAATGAACTTTTGTCTTAAGAGACTATGAAATATATAATTATGCCAGTTTTTAAAAGGATTTCTCTTTTAATTTTCCTTGTTTTTTTTAGTGTACAGTTTTCCTATAGTCAAGGAGGATTAAAATCTTTTTTTAATAAATTTAATTTTAAAGAATCTAAAACATCAAAGGATATTGCTGTTAATCAAATGCTTATCGATGTAAAGGAATTAGTAAGTTCTAAATATTCAGGAAGAAGATTAGGAACTGAAGGTTATAAAGACCTAACTTTCTTTATAGAACGAAAAATGCAACATTTGGGCCTTGTAAGATATGGTACAATAGGCTATCGAACTCCGTTTAAATATCCTATTGGTAGAAGATTAGGATATGATACTAAATTTTACATTAATGGTAAATCCTTATTTATAGGAAAAGATGTTATTCCATTGCCATTTTCTGCGGCAAAAGATGTGGATGGCTTTTTGATACCTGGAATTAATGAGCCCTATAGCCCATGGACTTTGCCACTCCCTCAAAAATCATATACCGAAGATAATTTAATTACCTATTTGAAATCTAGTATTATTAATGCACAGTCTAGAGGTGCATCTACTTTATATTTTTATGATAAGTCTGGGTCAATTGATTTTTCTAAATTTAAATTTAAAAATGATATTAATGAAGATCAAGAAATATCGATACCTGTTTGGATTATATCGCAGTCTGCATGGGAAGAGAATTTTAAGAATGTAAACTCTATAATGAATATAACCAGTGCTCCAAGATATGGTACGGTATATGGCGAAGGATTTAATGTAGTTGGATTAATCGATAATAAGGCAGAAAAGACAGTTGTATTATTTACAAATTTTGATCAGGTTGATGAAGAAGCCATTCAAGGAGCTAGTTTTAATGCCTCAAGTGTAGCCTTATTATTTCAAGTTGCAGATATCTTAAAAGGGAATGATTATAAAAAATACAATTATGCTATCGCTGCTTTTTCAGGTAGTTCAATTGGGAACGCTGGCGCAAAAGCATTTTTAAGTGTACCAGGTATTAAAGAGAAAATTGCTTATTCAATTGCCATTAATGGTCTTGGAAATATTGATTTGAATAATAATATTTTTGTTAATGGAATTGGTAGTGGCACAGTATTTAAAACTTCCTTTTTGCAGTTATCGGATACCTTATTCGTTCCGAAGGTAGGTCAGGAATTGCCTGTGGGTAAAGAATTTAAGGTGTTTTTAGAAAATCAGATACCTACCTTGTCCTTGTCTTCTAAATTTGATACTTATGATATTAAAAAAGATAATTTAGCTTCAATAAACTTTATAGGTTTAGCTAAAAGTGTTAATTATATCACTAATCTTATCAACAGTATAAATAAAGAAATTGAAGATGTCAGATATAATAGTCCTAACTTAGTAATTAAAGATGAGGATATTAGGATAAAAAGACCATTGGTTATTTCTGAGAAACCAAATATTCAAACCCAAATTATAAACAATAAACCAACAGTTGAAGTTTCCGAAAGTAAACAAATTGTAATTTCAAAAAATAATTTTAAAAATACAAATAATCATTACATCAGGAAAGTGAATACTCCTAGTGGTGACAAAACAAATGATGTAAAAGGGATGCAATCTCAAGGGGTATCCAATGCAACACTTTCATCAACCACAAATATTGTTACTGATATTATAGGGCTTGGTGTAAATGAATTAGATACTCAAGAGGGTGGTGCAGTAATTCAATCTGTTTTAACCGATAGTAAGGCATCCCAATTGGGATTAGTAGTAGGTGATACTGTTTTGCAAATTGGCAGTTTCCCTATCTTTAATGCCAAAAACTATTTGATAACTTTAAGAAAATATAAAGAAGGAGAAAGGGCTTATTATAAAGTAAAAAAAGCTAATGGATCTACTATTTTTTTAGATGTTGAATTCTAATTTTTCTGAATAGTTTCCTCTGTTTTTCAAACTTCGTAACTTTTTTCCTTTACTGCCTTGCTTTTTTATTGTTGTCTGACAAAATGTTATTTACTTGGATATAACTTGGCTTATGTTCTTTTATCTTCTTATTATAGCATTTGATGATTTTATTTATATAAAAAAACACCTTCTAATTTTCTTTAGAAGGTGTTTCTTTTTTTAGTATAATTTAATTTCTTCTTCAGTATTCCTATCTATAAAAGTGTATTTTGTAATAGGATAATCATTATTAGCTTTTATTTTAAGCCATAGCTTATGTTTCTTATACCATTTCCATTGAAGTGTATTAAACATCTTTCCAAACTTAACATAGGACATCATCATAGGGTGACATACTAATGTGAGCTTCTTATGACCTTGATTTATCAAATAATTCAGGTCTTTTTCTATCTCATCTGTAATAAGAATACTTGCTTCAATTTTACCGGTTCCGCTACAAGTAGGGCATACTTCGGTAGTTGTAATGTTGATCTCTGGTCTAAGTCTTTGTCTTGTAATTTGCATCAAGCCAAATTTAGAGATTGGAAGCACTGTATGTCTAGCTCGGTCACTGGCCATGAATTTATTCATAGCTTCATAGAGTTCCTTTCTATGGTCAGGGAGCTTCATATCTATAAAATCAATGATAATGATTCCGCCAATATCTCTTAACCTAAGTTGTCGTGCAATTTCTTCTGCGGTTTCTATATTTGTTCTTAAAGCACTTTCTTCCTGATTAGCTTCAGCTGCTCTGGTACCACTATTTACATCAATCACATGCATAGCTTCGGTATGCTCAATAATCAAATAGGAGCCACTTTTCATGTTGACTGTTTTGCCAAATGATGCTTTTACTTGTCGGGTAACTCCATAATTATCAAATATGGGTTGATCTTGCTGATAGAGCTGTACAATATCTTCTTTATCAGGAGCTATTCTGGAAATATACTCTTTTGTTTCTCCTAAAATTTCTCTATCATTTACGACAATATTTGAAAAGCTATCATTAAGTAAGTCTCTTAAAATAGAAGTAGTCTTATTTTCCTCACTCATAATTCTTTGAGTAGGGACTGCACCTTTCAAGTTCTTTTGAATTGTTTTCCAAGTATTGGTAAGATCAGTTAAATCAGCATGTAATTCTGCTGTATTTTTTCCTTCAGCAGCAGTACGGACGATAATACCAAAATTCTTAGGTTTGATACTTTCTACAATCTTTTGTAATCTTTTTCTTTCGTCAGCCGCATAAATTTTTCGAGAGATATTAACGAAATTATTAAAAGGCGTTAAAACCACAAATCTTCCTGGTAAAGAAAGTTCACAACTTAATCGAGGTCCTTTATTAGAAATGGGTTCCTTCAGAATCTGAACTAAAATTTCAGGTTTTGGATTGAATATTTCAGTTATTTTTCCTGTTTTTAATATTTCAGGATCATTTTTAAAATGCCCGAAATCAAAGCCATCAGGATGTGTATCAAATCTGGCGGCATGCGTAAATTTTATTAATGAGCGCACATAAGGGCTCAAATCGGTATAATGGAGAAATGCGTCTTTCTCGTAGCCTACATCAACAAATGCAGCATTTAGACCAGGCATCAGTTTCTTAACTTTGCCTAGATATAAATCACCAACAGCAAAAGCTTTATTATTTTGCTCGTAATGTAATTCAACAAGTTTTTTATCTTCTAATAACGCAATTGCTACTCCGCTATCCGATGCATCAATGACCATTTCTTTGTTCATTAGAAATTTTATTAGTTGTACATCAAATATCCCGGGCGTTTTCACCAGCCGGGTTTCCGGTTATTCTTTTAAAGATCTTGAGAAACATCATGTAGGTTTTTGAAATAGTAATTTCAAAAGAAATACAGAAATGTCCTTTAAAAGAATGCAATCATGTGTGTATCAGTATTTCAAAAGATTTATTAATTTAAAATAAAAATTTCTGCATACCGAAACAGAAATACAGACATCTTTTCCTAGAAAGATATCTGTATTTTTACTTGTCTAAAAAAAATATTTTAGAAAAGTAGCTTTTACTACTTTTCTATTTTTTTGATTTATGACGGTTTTTTCTTAAACGCTTTTTACGTTTGTGAGTTGCAATTTTATGACGTTTTCTTTTCTTACCACAAGGCATAATCTATGAATTTAATTTAATGAGTAATGTTATTTAATTTATTGTTCTACGATTTTGTAAACGAGGCAATATAATTTTCAATTTCTTTGTCAAATTCTGGTCTGTTTATCAGCTTTTTGGCAATACGAAAATGTTCTACTGCTTGTTCGAATTTTTCCTGCTCTTTAAAGGCTTCTCCCATTATAAGATGTGCTTCAGCATTTGTTTTATCTACTTTTATCACCATCTCTGCTCTTTCAATTGCTTTTTCTGCCTGATTGGTTTGCAAAGACATTTTTCCTAAAGTAATTTGCGCTTCAATATTCTCAGGGTTTTTATCAGCAATGTCTCTAATCTTAATAATACCATTCATCATATCACCTTGATTAATCATTGCCAAACCCAAACTGAGACTTGCACTATCATTTTTTGGATTTATTTCTACTACCTTATTCAAAGAAGCTACTTGTCCATCTGCATAAAGCTTTCTAATTGATGGATTACTAGCATTGTTCATCCCTTCTTCATACAAATGGGCGGCAAAGGTCAGTATTTTTTCTGAATTTTCCAAATTTCCTGCAATTTCAAAGTAATGGGCTGCAATTCCTTTTTGACCAATAGCCATCCATTTCTTTCCTAAGGATTCATAAGCTATAAATTTCTTTTGATTGTCAGGAGCTTTATCTGCTTGAGATTCAATATTCTCTACTTCTGCTTTTACTTGAGGTGATAATATTTTCTTTTTTATATCATTAAGCAGAGAATCGAAATTTGCAGCTTGTGCCATCATTGCTCCCATCATAGGCGCTTCATTATTATCATGTTGATGATCATGAGCCGCTACATTTTTCTCTTTTGGTTTAACGTTACTTGTACCAAAATAAATACCCAATACTGCCAAAATTGCAATTACCGAAGCTAAAATATGTTTAGAATTCAATTTAGAAAATTTTATGCAAAGTTATTAAACTATTCTTAATAATTGGTCTTAGTTATGTCTTTTTATAAAGGTTTAGCAATTAAATTACAATTCATTTCTTTTTTCTAAGTTTTAAATTTTTTTTACGTCTTATCTATAGAAGGCATTAAAATAAAATTTTAATCCTTTCGTACTTTATGCTTATATTTTTAAATGAAATTTTAAATAAACTAAAAGTTGTGCCCGACACAAATTAAGGGTGATAATAATGAGTAATAACTTAAAAAAAGTAGCTTTGTTTTTGACAGTGGGATTAGTTTCTTTTAATCTCTTGTCTTCTTGCGGGAAGAAAGATAATAAGAAAGACGATGAAAAGAAACCATTTACGATTACTGCTTCAGATGTGATGAATAGTAAAAGTGAATTAAAAAAAGTTGTCGCCCTTTCTTCATGGGAGATCGGAGTAAATAATGGAGACGATACTGTTGGAACTGCAACTTATGAAAATAATGGGTTCACTTTAACGTTAAATGATATTGTTTCAGAACATTTGGCTCCAGTTAATACTGTTTTTGAAGAAATGATTGATAGTGTACAAATTAGTGATTCAAATGCGAATATTGCTTTTCTGGAGGAGATTATAGGTTTGGATGAAAATAACACTTTAATGGGCTACTTTTCTTATGGAGCAGAAACAGTAAATACGGAATATTTATCCAATTGGGTTTACGTCGACAAAGATGTAACGGTTAATGGTCAAATTCGTATGGAGGATGGTTTATACAAATCAAACTTTGTTTATGAAATGAGTTTTAAAAAGGGCTGGAATGAAATTTATGCAATTATGAAAGAATCTTATGATGAAGTCAATGATATTGGTTTGGACGATTTTAAAATTACGACTCAAAAACCAGAAAATATTGTTTACAAATGGAGATTGGAGGAGGATGAATTTCGGTCTAAATTAAAAGCGAATAAGAAAATGCCATTTATGGTTTTTAAATATTAATCACCTATTTTATTAAAAGCAAAGACTTCTACGGATTCAGTAGAAGTCTTTTTTGTTTATATTAAAATTTTTAATAAAATAATCCGTTTTAATTAAAAAACAGGATAGTGCAATTTTAAAATTATATTGTTGCAATACATTTTAATTCAATAGCAATTGGAGTCGGTAAAGAATTGATTTCAACAGTGGTTCTGCATGGTTGATTATCCTGAAAGTACTCGGCATAAACCTTATTGTAAATAGCAAAGTCTCTTTTCATATTCACTAGGAAAACAGTTACATCAACTAATTTATCCCAAGAAGAGCCACTTTCCTCTAAAACAATTTTTACGTTGTCAAAAACATTGCGGCATTGAGCTTCAAAATCGAATTCTAAGAAATTACCATTTTTATCTAATTTTAAACCTGGGATTTCATTAGAAACAGTTCTAGGTCCTATACCGGATAAGAATAATAGATTATTTACTTTTCTTGCATGAGGATACAAGCCTACTGGTGCAGGTGCTTTGTTGGTTGAAATTTTTTCTGACATAAGGCAAATATAATATTTTTTATGTTTTTAATTATGCTAATTTAATTAAATAATTTAAATACTGGATTTCCTCGTTTTTAGATGTTATTAATATCTTCATTATTTATTTTTATTTGAAGCGCTCAATGCTATCTTTCAGAGATATTACTGCGATACTTTTAAAATAATTCAGTTATTGCTTACTTTTAAATTAAATATTTTCACTTTAATGAGATCACTTCAGTTACTTCATTAACTTGAGCATAATCCTATTTAATTTTAATTTCAAACCTCAACTAAAAATATGGATTTATGAAGAATAAAGTCGAAAGCAGTCCATAGAAGTACTTCTATTTTTTAATTTTGTCGTAAAGCTTCAATAGGTCGTATTTTAGATGCTCTTATTGCGGGATATAAGCCTGCCAGCAAGCTAATTAAAATTGAAAATAATATTGATCCAAAAATTAACCACATCGGGAAAGCAAATAAATCTACTGTTTCATCTGGATTTTTAATGTATTGTTTGTTTACAACAAAATTAGCTATCCTCGTAATGCCATAACCTAGAGATATGCCACCAAGGGCTCCAAGAACACCAATACTCCCAGCTTCAAAAAAGAAAATTAATCTAATGTCCCTGTTTTTACCGCCTATGGCTTTCATTATACCAATTTCTCTCGTGCGTTCCATTATACTCATTAGCATAGTGTTGATGATACCAAAACCTGCAACTAATAAACTGATTAAACCAATTATTCCCAATATACTATCTAGAATTAAAAATGCTTTCTTCATCTCCTTTAATCCATCATCTATAGCAAAATAATTGATATGCTCTTTATCTAGAAATGCTTTTAATTGCTTTAAATCATCCATGCTTTTTGCTTTCACATAAATAGAGTTATACTGATTGCCTTTCGTTTTATTATCCAGCATTTCACTTATCTTATCAAAACCAATTGCTGGTAATGATTTTGCTGTTCCAATGGGCAAAATGATCTCTTCTCGTAAGCTTGGACCTGCAAACTGTTCTTCTTTAATTATACCTACTATTTTTACAGTTGTACTATCCTCGCCAATCACATTTTCTATGCCACCTAAAAAAGCTATTGGTGAAGTGCTTTTTAAATTAGTGGTAATTAACACTAAATCTTTACCTAAAAGGGTGTCTACTAAGCATAGTTTTAAACCAGAATCAATTTCCAGTTTTTTGTTGATATTATTTTTTGTTCTGGCTTCTATTCCTAAAGAGCGTAAGAAGTCTAAACTGACAATTGCCTCTTTTGCGGTGTCATTACTGAAAAATTGACCTGCATATAGATCATTATAAGGAGCGTATTCTCCCATCTTAAGTGGAACACTTCCGGTGCGAGAGCTTATATGTAATGCTCCTAATCGAGCCTTAATCGGAAAGTTTAATCTCGGATAAGCTACATTTACTTCTGGCCGTTTGTTTAATAAATCAACTAAAGAATCATTGAGCGGAACATCATTATCTGCAGTCCGCTCAGTAGGCGGATGCATTTTGCCTCCTCTGGGTCCATCTTTGAAGTTGATTGCTTTTGTTGAAATGCTCAAACTAGTGAATAGATCGTTAGACTTAAACTTATCTGTAATATTTTTTTCTAATCCAGCTCCAAAACTCACCATAGCAATTAAAGCACCTATACCTACCATTACTCCAACTAATGTAAGGGTTGTTCTTAATTTGGTACGCCACAGGTTTTTGCCTGCCATATTTATCAAGTCATTTATTTTCATGCTTTGTTTTATTCTTTTTAAACCGTTGTTATTTTGTTGGAATAGTAAGGACACCATCTTTAATGGTAAAGATTACGTCGGCTACCTCTGCTGCAATTTCTTGATCATGAGTAATCATTATTATAGTTTTTCCTTCCTTTTTTAAAGAAAGTAATACTTTCAATATTTCTTCTGTTGTGGTTGTATCTAGATTCCCAGTAGGTTCATCAGCAAATATAACTTTAGGATTATTTACTAAAGCTCGGGCAATAGCGACTCTTTGCGCTTCTCCTCCTGAAAGTTCATTAGTTTTATGGTATAAACGAGTGCCTAGACCAACTGATTCTAAAACAGAAATAGCCTTTTGTTTTCTTTCATTTTTTGAAATATCTGAAAAGATTAAAGGCAACATGACATTTTCTAAAGCTGTTTGAGAAAAGATTAGATTAAAGGATTGAAAAATAATACCAATATTGTGTAATCTGAAATCTGCCAATTCATTTTCGGTATAAGTACTTATATCTTTCCCTTCATATATAATCTGTCCAGAGCTTACAGTGTCTAGTCCGGTCATCAGATTAAGTAAAGTAGATTTTCCAGATCCTGACTTCCCAACGATAGCAATAAATTGCCCTGCTTCTATTTTGCAATTAATATTATTTGAGGCTATGATTTCGTTTTCCCCTTTTTTGTATATTTTATTAACGTTTTTTAGAATTATCATTTTTTAAGAATATTCATCAAAAGTACGAATAGTATTAGTTCTTTGGGATGAATATTTATTAGACTTTCATAATATATAAATTGGAACACTTACTAATTAAAAAATGAAATAAGTTGTAAATTTATAATTTTTTTTTATTTATATAAAAAAGTTAACTTTGATTGCAAGTCCTACAAACTTTTATTTATGAAATTCCTTTTAAGCTTTATCATCGTCTTAATTTGCAGTGTCTACCCTAAAGGCCTGTCACAAATTTTACCAACTCAATATCAGTCCCATTGGGAAAATGCTGGAATGAAACAAGTCTTCTCGGCGACAAACAACATTTTAAATATTTTAGATTTTGGTGCGGACTCGACAGGCGTATTATCTTCTGATACTGCATTACTTAATGCATTAAATACTCAGAGTAGTTCCATAAAAGAAATATATTTTCCTGAAGGGAATTACTTATTTAATCAAACAATTATTCTGGGAGCTAATACTATTTTGAAAGGAGAAGGGTCGCATAAAACAAATTTAAAATTTGCACTTGGTGGAACAGATAAACATGGGATTCTTATTAAAGGTAATGCTACTAATATTATTTCTTTAATTACCAATTCTGTATTTAAAGGAGATTCTGTATTGAAAATTGCAATCCCTGATAGTTTTAATATTGGAGACTTTATAAAGATTGAATTCAATGATAGTAGTTTAGTCACGGACTCTTGGGGTTTAGGAACTGTAGGGCAAATAGTGGAAATCCTAGCTAAGAGTGGTAATGATATTAAGATTAGTAGTCTCATAAGATTAAATTATAATCTTTCGGACAATCCTAGAATCCGAAAAATTAATATGATAAAGAATGTAGGTATTGAATGTTTGAAAATATTAAGAACGGATTCTACTATCGATCAAACGCATAATATTCTTTTTGAATTTGTAGAAAATGCTTTTGTAAAAGGAATCGTTAGTGAGAAATCTAATTTTGCGCATATTGCATTATTAAATAGTACAAATATTGAGATTAAAGGTTCCTGTTTTTATGATGCCTTTGGTTTTGGCGAAGGAGGAAAAGCAGCAGGGATTTTGTGCGGAAATACTAGTAATGAATGTCTTATAGAAAATAATGTCTTTGATCATTTAAGACATAGTATGCTTTTGCAAACTGGAGCTAATGCTAATGTTTTTGCATATAATTATTCCATTCATCCCTTTTGGAATCAAAGTCCATTGCCAAGTAATGCTGCGGGCGATATAGTTTTACATGGAAACTATCCTTATGCTAATTTGTTTGAAGGGAATATTGTACAAAATATTGTGATTGATAATGCACATGGTCGTAATGGTCCTTATAATTGTTTTTTTAGAAATCGTTCTGAGTTGTATGGTATTATAATGAATAATAATCCTGCGACTGATTCTATTGCTTTTGTTGGTAATGAAATAACTAATCCTAATAGCCCGTTTGGTAATTATATTCTTTTCGGAGCGGGTCATTTTCAATATGGCAATAATTTGAATAATGTGATTAAACCAAATGGTACCAATAATCTTATTGATACTTCGTATTATTTAAATAATTATCCTTCTTTTATGACTGGTTATTCCTTGCCTTCAATTGGAACTCCTAATCTATTAAATAGCAAAACGATACCCTCAAAAGAACGATATTTAGCTGGTGTTTTAACCACCTGTGGTGGGCTTTTACCTAATCCACCCGTGGGCTTTAAAACACCTGATATTTCTCCTTCCAAATATTGTGTTTTTCCCAATCCAAGTTCGGGTATTATTTATATAAGTGGAAAGTTTAATAATAGAAGTCAATTAAACATGAAAATATGGAATGAATTGGGACAGCTTGTTTTCGAAAAATCAATTCTGCCTGAATGTGGAATTTTCTTAAACTACTTACCTGATGGAATGTATATTATAGGCTTGACAGCGCAAAATGGAACGATTGAATTTTTAAAGATGATTTTAAAAAAATAAAAATGATATTGTTATTTATTACTTCTGAAATATCAAGAAAAGGCTTTTTATTTAATTTAATATCCTTACGCGATAATTCTAGTCTTAAGTATTAATGAAAATAAAGCCTATAAAAAGCAGCAATTTTAAATTATTAGCAATAATTTAAATCAAATTAGGAATAAATTCAAGCTTAAACTGTACTTTTGACCTTTAAAAGAATTTTAAATCAATAACAATGAATATAAATTTCTTCAAAAAGAAAGAAAAAGAAACGAATAAAAAGAAAAAACCAGTTTGGCGGGAATGGTTAGATGCCGCAGTTTTTGCCATTGTTGCCGCCACTATTATAAGAATGTTTTTTATTGAAGCTTATACCATTCCTACGCCTTCAATGGAAGGTACTTTAAAAGTGAATGATTATTTATTTGTAAACAAACTTTCATATGGTCCTAGATTACCGAATACTCCTATCTCTCTCCCTTTGGTGCATAATACCATGCCTTTAACAGGAGGCAAGTCTTATTCTGAAGCAGTACATTGGAAGTATAAAAGATTGCCCGGATTTGGTGATGTTAAGCGTTATGATGTGGTGGTTTTTAATTTTCCAAATAATGATACTACTATTTTGGAAGACCCAAGTCAAGATTATTATAGCTATGTTCGTCAATTAGGTTGGCAAGCAGTTAATAAACAATATCATGTAATAACCAGACCTGTTGATAAAAGAGAGAATTATATTAAAAGATGTGTTGGGATTCCAGGTGATAAGATTGAAATTAAAAATGGTGTTTTGTATAACAATGATAAGATTGCAGAAGCTTTTGCACATCAGAGAACTGATTATATTGTAAAAGGGAATACTAGATTAACTGCGGAATTTATGGAAGATAATTTCATTGAATTTTTAGGAGAAGAACCACATGGGCAATTTGCAGTTTATTCTATGGAATATGGAACGGTAGCCAAAGTGAAAGCTGTGAATGGAATTTCAGACGTTTCGCCTTACTATAAATTAGGAGCAGGAGAAATTGGCGGATCTGTCGATATAACTTTCCCTTTCGATACCGATAATTACAAATGGAATATGGATAATTTTGGACCTTTATTGATTCCTAAAAAAGGGCAAACTATCCAATTAACACCTGAGAACATTGCTATTTATCGTAGAATTATTAAGGTTTATGAGGATAATTTAAGCTTTGAAGAAAGACCAGACGGATTTTATATTAATGGTAATAAAATAAATAATTATACCTTTAAAATGGATTATTATTGGATGATGGGAGATAATAGGCATAATTCTGCGGATTCTAGATTTTTTGGATTCGTTCCCGAAGACCATGTTGTTGGAAAAGCAGCATTCGTTTGGTTGAGTTATGGTAGTGGAGAAGGCGTTTATGGAAAAAAAGGATTAAGATGGGGAAGATTATTACGTAGTGTAAATACTTTGCAAAAATAAGGGAATGTATTAATGAGTGAAAATGATGGACTTATTATAATAAATCCATCTTTTTTCATTAAAAGACTTAAATAAGTTTTATTTGGGAAAAGATTAAATAATTTATTTTTTATTAAAACTGAAATTAGCTTAGTTTTGCATCACTTTTTATGATACATATTTCTTTTCCCCTGGTTTTTTTAGCTGTTTTTTGTTTTAGTTCCTGTGGTAGTCCACAAGAGGATAGACTTTATGGAACTTGGAAACAGGTTCAGCCAACCTATAAACAGGTGCAAATTAAAATGGCTTTCGAAAAAAATAAGAAAGCTATTGATGAAATGATTAATGTGCCAGACGATTTAGTAGAAAAATATGGCACAAGAAATTTAGATACTCTAAAACAAAGAATGTTAGAGGATCTAAAGTTTCAATATCAAATTGAAAATGCATATTCTTATAAATTTTCAAAGGATGGGTTTTTATCTTTATTGAATGAGAAGAATGGCGCTGAGCGGAAATTATATAAATTTGAGGTCAATGATGGTGAACTTCAGTTAAATTTATTAGAGGATAGCTCTGACTTTTCAGAATCTATCTTTGAAGGAGGAAGTAGTTTATCAATAAGAAACTCAGACAAAGACAGTATTATATTAATTGACTATGCTGGAACAATGTCTGATACTATATTCTTTAAACGTATAAAATAATATTTAAATAAATAATAATGCATAAATTAATTATTGCTATTGGCACACTAGGTATCCTGTTCTTTGCATCTTGTAAGAATTCTGGAGGTGGTGGAGATTTTTCTCAACTGACTCAAAAATGGGAGGAGGTACAAGACCAAACCATGAAAAACCTTAGAGATTCTATGTATAATGCACAATTAATGTCTTTAGATACAATGACTGTTTTTCCTGAGGAGATATTAGAAATGAAAAGAGAGCTGGAGAAAATGCCTAAAGATTCAATAGCTACATTACCACCAGATTTAGTAGAGCTATTACAATCTGATGATATAAATGTTTTCAAAACTAAAATGAAAGCATCTGCAGAGCAAGTAAAAATTAGTGATGATTCACTAATGGCTAATACATCTGTTATTTTTGATTTCGGTAAAGACAGTATTTTAAGAAATTATGCTTCACATAATCCTGAGTATAAAGATTCATTGAATATGTTTAAGCCTGATTTTAAAAATAAGAAAATTCATATGTTCACTAACCCTGAAATGAAAATGCCAGGAATGACTGAAGATACTGTTACTTATGATATTTTATTCTTGAGTAAAGATAGTATGAGTTTAAAATTATCTGATGATAATAAACATGCTCCAGAAATGACTATTAGACCTTTGAATTTCAAGAAATTTGTAGAAAAAAAATAAGTTTATACAATCGTTCTCAAAAAGGAATAGTAAATTTTGCTATTCCTTTTTTGTTTTTAAGGGAGTTTGCCATATTATTTTAAACTTCTAGGATATAGGACAAAATTAATTATTTTTTATATCGTTAATTGGAAATGTGTAACTTTGAGAAAAAGAATATGAAAAATAAGACTATTATAAATTTCCTTTTCCTCGCATATTTATTAATTATTGCTCCCTCCTCTTATGCACAGCAATGGGTAACAGATAAGTATGAATATGATAGTGTTCTTAATGTGCGATATGGAACAGCGGTCAATTTTAATGGAGATTTGGATTCTTTGGAGATGGATATATATTTCCCTCAATGTGATGACAGTCAGCAGCTTTCCAAGAGACCATTATTAGTCTGGGTTCATGGAGGTGCTTTTATAGCTGGTGATAAAGCTGATGTCACTGATATGTGTAAACGTTTTGCCAAAAAAGGTTATGTAACTGCTACAATAAATTATCGCTTAGGACTTATTTCTGATGATGGGAATTGGTCTTGTAATTTCCCTAATTATAGTTGTCTTTTCGCCGGTGATACTGCGGAGTGGTATCGAGCCACTTATAGAGCCATCCAAGATGTTAAAGGTGCTATTCGGTTTTTTGTAAATAGGATAGATTCCTTGAAAATTGATGAAAATAATATTTTTGTAGCAGGAGAAAGTGCTGGTGCAATCACAGCATTGGGTGTTGCATTGATGGATACTACAATAGAACGATGGACTGAGACATACGCTTTAAATAAACTGCATAAGCCAAACAGTAATGCTTTGAATTGTTTTCATAATCAAGGTAAAGTTTTTCTAAATGATTCCATCGATCGGCCAGATCTAGGAGGTATTGATGGTAATATTGAGCCTACAAATTATGATTATACTATTAAAGGAATTGGTAATTTTTTTGGAGGTACTTTTTCTGATTTATTAGAACATAAAAAAGTAGGAAAACCTAAGCCAGCCATTTTTTCATTTCACCAACCTTGTGATTTAATAGTATCTATCGATCAAAAGAAGATATTTTGGGGCCTAACTTGGTGTTTTACTAACGGATATAATTGTTATGGGATTTCTAATACGCCATTAATTAATGGAAGCAGAGCTTTAAGTGAATTGAATGCAAATAATAATTATGGTTATCAATTTGAAAATAATTTCACTTCTATAGTGTTTCCTTACAGCTTTCTGTTTGGTCAAGCCAGCTGTGCAGATCAGACGAATAACACCAGTTGTCATGATTATGATAATAAGAATAATAGGGTATTGCAATTAGCACAGTTTTTTGCACCTTTGGTGAGTACACCACCAATTTGTGACACTTCAACCACTGTTATAAATTCAATAAACAAATCGGATAGTTCAGTTCAAATTTATCCAAATCCTTCAAAAGATAAGTTATTTTATATAGAAACAGATTTCAATTCAAGATTGACTTGGGAAGTATACAATATTTTAGGTGCTACTATTGTTAAGGGTAGTGGCAAAATGATAAATTTATCTCAGCAGGCTTCCGGAATTTATATTTTAAATCTTAAAACGGCTCAACAAAACTTTGTTAGGCGATTGGTAATTCCGTAAGTTATAAGCTTTTTGAGAATCTTTGTTTTTTGAGATTTTTCGCTTCAAATTCTGTGTAATCACCAACAAGAAAACATTACAAAAAATAAGAGCTTCAAAATAAATTGAAGCTCTTATTTTTACCGAAAATTAATTTCTTCAGTATTATTCCTGTTTATTTCCTAAATTCCATCTAAAGCCTGCATAGATATTTCTACTCATTGCAGATCCCCAAACAAGAGAAGCATCAAATCCTTGTCCATAAGGATTGTCACTATTCATAATTAAAGGATTTTGCATAACATTTAGTAAATTCTCTGCACCCACATAAACATTAATGGCACCACCTTTTAATACCTTATTAATCTGAGCATTCATTAACCAATAAGATGGACTTTGTGCATCTGTAATGATATTATTATCATGTTGATTAAAATACTGTGGCATTCTTTTAGAACCTAGCCATTGAATGGTATAATCAAATTTCCATTGTTTTTTGGTTGTATAAGCAATATTAGCAAAAGCTCTATGAACAGCTACCAATGGTTTGTCCTTTAATCCTGACGTTTTATAATCGGTCTTTACGTTATAAAAACGGTATGCCAATCTTAAGTCCATGTTTCTAATAGGTTCATAATCCAATTGCATATGAAGACTATGTGCAAATGATTTGCCATCTAAGTTGTAAAAGTTGACTTCATTATACTTATCTAAATCTACTACTACTTGATTTGTGAAATCTGTAAAATAATAATCTATTCCAAAAGATCCATCTCTGTAATTCAACATAAACTTCTTAGTAAGATTGATTCCCATATTCCAAGCAACTTCAGGCTCAAAAGGATATTTATTATTGCTTACATTATTCCCAATAGCAGCTCCATTAAAGTAGAAACTTCGGCTGCTTGCCATTATTCCTATGTTTTCGGTAAGTACATTAGCTGTTCTTTGTGCCTTCCCAACTGAAGCTCTAATGGCAGTAGTCTCGTTAGGAGCATATCTGGCATGTATTCTTGGAGTAACGAAAGCACCAAACAAGTTATTATAATCACCTCTAATTCCGGCAACTAGATTGAATTTTTCCATCCAGCTATAAGAGTACTCTACAAAAGCTCCTGAAATGATCTCTTCACGTTCCATTTTTTCAAGATTATATTGCTCATCATAATCATCAATCAAGGTACTTGCACCAAATTTAATTACATTATTGGTATTTGAGATTATTGTTTGGAAAATATAATTGGCATAATAACTGTTTTGCTTACCTGAATAAGATTTTGAACCGTATTGATTATTTTGGTCATGAAATATTGCAGAAAGCTGTAAACCCATACTTTTATAAGGTTTTTGTGGAAATACTTTTCCAATCTTAGCCCAAGTTTCTAATCTGTTTACTTCATTTTGATAACCCCATGGTTTATAACCAGAAACTTGTTCGTCACCTTTCTTATAATCAATTTGACCTCCAGTTCCATTAAGCTTTACACCTTTAAATCCTCCTTGAACTTCAAAACCTGTTTCATCAAAATAAAACCAGCGATTTGCTCCAATAAAAACTTTACCTAAAGGGTTGTCTAAAAAACCATCTTTATTCTCATCAACTTTTAGCCAATCTCCTCTACCATGAAGCATTACATTGGTACTTAACTTTTTATTGAACACATGATTATAAACGAGATTACCTTCACTTCTTCCTTGGCTACTTTGATAACCATTCAATAATAATTTAGGCGACTTCTCTTCAAATGGTTTAATCCATTCTACATTTATTTGTCCAGCTGTTCCTTCAAAGCCATTCACCACGCTACCAGCTCCTTTACTCAATTGCATACTTTCCACAAATGTACCAGGAGTAAAAGTTAATCCTGATACTGCAGCTAGGCCTCTAATATCTGGAATATTTTCTCTTGTAAATGAAGTATAAGGACCAGCCAAACCTAACATCTGAATTTGTTTATAGCCACTAACAGCATCTGTAAAACCAATATCAACTGAAGGAGTAGTTTCAAAGCTCTCGCTCAAATTACAACATGCAGCCTTTAGTAACTCTCCAGCACCTATTTTTTCAACCTTAGCTATACCTAAAGTACTGACACTAGAACTCTTTTTTCTGCCCATTACATTCACACCTTTAAGCGTTGTTCCCATATTTTCTTCTTTCATAGCCACCATTACATGATTGTTATGAATTTTTAATAGGCTGACTTTTTGAGTTTCAAAACTCATATATTCAACCATTATAAAGGATGCTGTGTCATCAACATTCATTTCGAAGAAGCCCTTGTCATCTGTGACGGCTTGTTGTTTGTTATGAGCAGTATAAATATGAGCACCTGGGAGACCTTCTTTTGTTTTGGCATCCATAATATGCCCATTAATTCTTTTTGTAACTGCAATATTAGTTTGAATGCTATCTACCTCCTGCGCTGAGGTAATAGTGATAGAACCTGAAATCGTAAAAAATAATACAGTACTAAAAAGGGTTTTTGAACAAAAGGTGAAATTTTTAATGTTCATCAACATCGTGATATGCGCAGCAAGCAGGAAGTTTGTCATAAGCTTCTTTAGTAGCCGTTATGTTTCCAGCATCATGACCTTGATCGGCAACACTTTGCTCAATTTTTTCTAAAGTAGTTTTTTTAGAATTATAAACTACTTTTAGTTCTTTGGTTTTTTTATCCCATTCTGCTCGCTTCACACCTTTAATATAAGCTGCATTTTCAATTCTGGTCTTACAGTCGCCACAATTACCAGCAACATGAACAGTTACGATTTGGGTTGTTTTTGAGAAAGTTTTTTCTTGAGCTATAGATTTATTTGTAAAGCTCATAATAGCCATTGCAGCTATTGCGAAAATTATGTTTTTCATTGTTTTGTTATTTTTACGAATTTTATTAAATATAATAATGTATTGTTTCTTTATTAAATCGAAACAAACTTATCATCGTAAAGCACAAAACTATTGTTGAGTTTATATAAGGGAATATTTTGCCAAATACCTAATGGAGGTGCATTTGAAAAATAAGTTATTTTGTCAGCTTTTAAAGAAAAATTATTATGCCAAATAGGAAGAATAATACTTGGAATAGCTGCTGTTGTTTGAAAAAGCTGTAATTGAGATAAACTATTTATTAATGTTTGATCAAGATCTAATTTTAAAGTTATAGTGGATTCATTACAACAAGATTGTTTTGAAAAATGATATGCAGAAGGATCTTGTTTTATAGTATTATCAACCTTACAGCAACATTTGGATTTATTAGTATTATTTAGGCTTATGGATTCTAATTCGTCACCACAAAAGTGCAATTGTACTACAGCTCCAGAAACGGAGACTGTATAAATCAACATCAAAAATATGGCAATAATTCTTTTCACAAAACAAAAGTACATAATTGTTTTAGCTTTTATGAAATACAAACAGGATATTAACCATTTTTTATACATTTTAGATACTTATACATTTAGATAATAGTAAATTGAGTGTTCTTTTTGATTATTTTTTTTATTAATTATTTACTAAATATCTTACAGAACTTGTAACTGTCCACATAATACTACTATTATATTGTATTTTTGCAAAAAATATAAGATTATGAGTGTATCGGATTGGGAAGATGAAGCAGATATTGATGATATAGAGGAGGGAGAAGTTCAGCCAGAAATGGTTGAGCGAGCTAGGTTTGTAGTGGATAAAGGTCAGGAGCCTATTCGAATTGATAAGTATATTATGGTTCGAGTAGAAGGAGCTACTAGAAATAAAGTGCAGCAAGCTATTGATGAGAACTATGTATTAGTTGATGGCAAACCTGTTAAATCTAATTTGAAAGTAAAGCCAGGAATGGCGGTTGTGTATTATGATAATCGTCGTCCTGAGCGAACAGATATTATTCCAGAACCAATGGACTTAAATATTGTTTATGAAGATGAAGATATTTTAGTGGTTAATAAACCAGCAGGAATGGTTGTGCATCCCGGTTGTGGAAATTATTCTGGAACTTTAGTAAATGGAGTGGCTTGGTATCTTAACCCAGATCAAGATAAGGAGAAAATTATAGATTTACCAAGAGTAGGTTTAATCCATCGAATAGATAAAGATACTAGTGGATTATTACTTTTAGGAAAAAATGAAGAATCAATTAGAAAGTTGTATATTCAATTTCAAGACCGAAGTATTCATAGAAGATATATTGCTTTGGCTTGGGGAAATGTTGAAGATAACGAAGGCGTCATTACTGGTAATATAGGAAGGAATATTAGGTTTAGAAAAAAAATGGATGTTTTTCCAGATGGTGATTTTGGCAAACATGCAGTTACTCATTATAAAGTTTTGGAAAGGTTTCATTATGTCACTTTATTAGAATATCGTTTAGAAACAGGTCGAACCCATCAAATTAGGGTACATAGTCAGCATATTGGACATCCTCTTTTTAATGATCCAACCTATGGTGGTGATAGAATTATAAAAGGTACGGTTTATGCTAAGTATAAACAGTTTATTGAAAACTGTTTTAAAATTTTACCAAGACAGGCTTTACATGCAAAGGAATTAGGTTTTGTTCATCCAAGAACTGGTGAAATGATGCATTTTGAATCTGAGGTTCCAGATGATATTCAAACAGTAATTGATAGATGGAGAAGATATATTGGAAGTGATGTTTCTTTAGATAGAATATAATTTTTAAGATAGATTATAATTTAAAAGAGTGAAGTTCATTAGAACTTCACTCTTTTAAATTATATATTATTGAGTTTTATTAAACATCAATATTTGCATATTTAGCGTTCGCCTCAATGAATTCCCTTCTTGGTGCAACCTCTTCTCCCATTAACATAGCAAATACGCTGTCTGCCTCTGCTGCGGAATCAATAGTTACTTGCTTTAAAGTACGTGTAGCTGGATTCATGGTAGTTGTCCATAATTGCTCTGCATTCATTTCTCCAAGACCTTTATATCGTTGGATGCCAACACTTTCCTCCTTACCACCAGCTGCTAGTTTAGCAACAGCTGCTTTACGTTCGTCTTCTGTCCAGGTATACATGTAATCTTTACCTTTTTTAACTAAATAAAGTGGTGGTTGCGCAAGGTATAAGTATCCTTGTTCTACCAAAGCTTTCATATATCTGAAAAAGAAAGTTAGAATTAATGTTGCAATATGTGCTCCATCTACATCGGCATCAGTCATAATAACTATCTTATGATAACGAAGCTTAGATATATTAAGTTCTTTAGGGTCTTCCTCAGTTCCAATGGTAACACCTAAGGCAGTAAACATGTTTTTTATCTCTTCATTTTCATAAATACGATGTTCTTGTGCTTTTTCTACGTTTAAAATCTTACCTCTTAGTGGAAGAATTGCCTGGAAATTTCGATCTCTACCTTGTTTCGCCGTTCCACCTGCCGAGTCACCCTCGACTAAGTATAATTCACATTTCTCAGGATCTTTATCTGAGCAATCTGCCAGTTTTCCTGGCATCCCTCCACCTACTAAAACACTTTTTCTTTGAACAAGTTCTCTAGCTTTTTTTGCTGCAGCTCTAGCTTGTGCTGCTAGAATCACCTTGTCAATTATTAGTCTTGCCTGTTTCGGATTTTCTTCAAGATAAAAGTTTAAAACTTTGGCTACGGTACCATCAACAATACTACTTACTTCTGAGTTGCCTAGTTTTGTCTTTGTTTGTCCTTCAAATTGTGGTTCTGGTACTTTTATAGATATAATTGCACTCATACCTTCTCTAAAGTCATCACCTAAGATTTCAACTTTCGCCCTTTCAAATAATTTGTTTTTATCTCCATAAGATTTAAAAACTCTTGTCAAGGCTCTTCTGAAACCCGTTACGTGTGTACCGCCTTCAATAGTATTGATATTGTTTACATACGAAAATATGTTTTCACTATAGGAAGTATTATATTGTAAAGCTACTTCAACCATAACTTTAGCTTCTTCATCAAAACCTTCCATATAGATCGGTTCAGGAATAAATACGTCTCTTTTAGCATTTTTGTCTAAAACTTGGATGAATTCTACAATTCCACCTTCACTATAAAATCTTTCATGGAAAATTTCTTCATCATCTTCGCTAATTCTTTCATCGGTAAGCGTGATAACTATCCCTTTGTTAAGATAGGAAAGTTCTCTAAGACGAGCTGCTAAGATATCTCTACTAAAAGTGGTCGTTAGTGTAAAAATTGAAGAATCAGGCCAAAATGTTTGTTTTGTACCTCTTTTGTCAGAAGTGCCAATTTCTCTTACATCATACTGAGGAATTCCACATTTGAATTCTTGTTCAAACATTTTTCCTTCGCGATAAACGACAGTGTGCATATGAGAGCTTAAAGCATTTACACAACTTACACCCACACCATGTAAACCTCCAGAAACTTTATAGGAATCTTTATCAAATTTACCTCCAGCATGAAGTACCGTCATAACTATTTCTAAGGCAGATTTCCCTTCCTTGGTGTTAATGCCAGTTGGAATACCTCTACCATCATCTTCTACACTAATTGAATTGTCGGGATGAATAATGACTGAAATAATCTTACAATGTCCGGCCATAGCCTCGTCAATCGAGTTGTCTACAACCTCATAAACCAAATGGTGTAAACCTTTTACTCCTGTATCTCCAATATACATGGCTGGACGTTTTCGAACTGCTTCTAAGCCTTCTAAAACTTGTATGGAGTTGGCATCATATCCTAAATGCTTTTCGGTTACTTCTTTGTTTTCCTCGCTCATTTCTATAATAATTTCTCTAGATTTTTTTTACTTAAACACAAAGTACGAAGTTACGAAATCTTTGTCATAATTTTACCTTTATAATACTAAAATTAGAATAAAGTTTTGCAAAGTTTTCCACCATTAAGCATCTGTAATTTACCTAAAAAATTTAAATTTGAAAGTGGATTATATTAATTTTAAATACTTTAATTCTTCTCTTACTGCTCGGATGTCTTCATAGCTATAATCCAGACCTAATAATTCTTTTAATTCTTTGAGACCTAGTGATTTATTACTCTTAATGGTATTTTGAATAATTTCTAATTTTTCCTTTTCTATTAATGATTCTGCTTTTAATGCACCGGTACCAATTGCATCACAAAGGTGACCGTAAATAGTTGAAAAAGCCATTTCTCTGATAGTTGCAATTTCTTTAACTGAATTTCCGTCATTAAATAAGGAAAGACTGATTTCTTTTGATGATATTTTTTCTTCTTTAGGAACATTAAAATCACTCGTTTCCTGAATAGGAACAGGGGCAAACATTTTATTAACTTCCTGAATAATGATTGAAATATTGCTTTTTGCATAAAATCCCATTGTTACAACTGCTGCTTGTTCTAATTGAATTCTTTTCTTTTCAATGGATTGGTGTAATTCCTTTAATTCTTGAATATACTTTTTTGTTTTTTGTTTTAATTGGAACTCTTTAATATGGCTATTTGTTTCTTCTAATAAGTTTTTTACTATATTCAAAAACCATACTGCACCAGCCTGTACGCGTTCATTTAAATATCTGAATCGTTCTTTATCAGTACTATTAATCCAAGTATCAATTTGCATTTTAAATTTCTGACCAGTTTGGTCTAAAACTTTCAATCGTTCCAATTGTTTTAATATAAATTCACCAGCAGTATCTTTATTTGGGATTGCTTTTCTAGTTAATTCCTTTGTGAGTTCTAGGCATTTATCGTATTCTTGCTCGAAAGAGAATGCCATACTAATGGATTGTTCTGCAAAGACTTGTTGACTCAAAATCAGCATGTTTTCTAATGCTTCTTCTGGAGTTTCATTCTCTGAGAAAGTAATGATTTTGGGATCAGTATAAATACTTGAAGTAGAGATTTTTGATTTAAGTATCAAACCTTCTAAGTTGGTTAGTCTTGAAAGAGCAACATAAACCTGACCTGGAGCGAATGCTTGACCAGCATCAATTATCGCTTTTTCAAAGGTTAATCCTTGACTTTTATGAATGGTTATCGCCCAAGCCAATCTTATTGGATACTGGCTAAAGGTGCCTTGTTTGGTTTCTTTTATTTCATCTTTTTCTTTATCGTAATCGTATTTAAGATTTTCCCATTCCTCTCGCTCTAATACTAAAGTTTGATTATCGTCTAAAAACTCAACAGTAATCGTTTTGTCTTTTTCATTCAAGTCTGCAATGGTCGCTATTTTTCCATTAAAATATCTTCTTTCTTCCCCTTTGTCATTTTTAATAAACATAACTTGAGCTCCAATTTTCAAAATTAATTCTTCCTCAACAGGGTAAATATGAGCAGGGAAATCACCTTTGATGTCTGCTTTGAAAATGACAGGCGGACTCAACAATTGATCTAATGCATTTTGATTAATTTGATCTGTTTTGTAATTATGAGTAGAAAGGGTAATGAAGCCTGAATAAGCATCTGGAATGTAATAAGGGTCGAATTTTTCATTTAAAATACTTAGGTCTTCTTCTTCCACCTCATTATTTCTTATCCTATTTAAAATATCAATAAACAATTGATCACTTTGTCTGTATATCTTTTTCAATTCAATATAAACAGGTTCTACTTCTTTCATTACCAAGGCATCAAAAAAATAGGGTGACTCGTAATATTCCTTCAAGCTTTCCCATTCTTGGTCTTTGACCACAGGTGGCAATTGAAACATATCTCCAATGAAAATCATTTGAATGCCACCAAAGGCAAGTTCGGGTTTTCGACGGACCATTCTAAGTAATGCATCAATAGCATCTAATGTATCAGCTCTCACCATAGAAATTTCATCTATGATAATGGCATCTAAGTTTTGAATGATTGTTCTTTTGTTCTGATTAAGCTTTGCCTTTGAAAACAGTTGGTTTTTATTATAAATATTTGCATTTTCTCCTCCCCAAACCGTTCGGTTTGAGGGAATAAATGTTCCAAAAGGAAGGTAAAAGAAGGAGTGGATCGTACTGCCACCAGCATTAATAGCTGCTACGCCAGTTGGCGCCAAGGTAACCATTCTTTTGTGGCTATGATCTCTAATGTATTTCAGAAAAGTAGTCTTGCCAGTACCAGCCTTTCCTGTTAAGAAAATGGATTGATTAGTTTGATTGACAAATGAAATAGCCTTTTCGAAAATTGAATTCTCTTCCATTTAATGTTTAAGGGGATTGGGTGCTAATTCTAATTCTAATTATTGAATTTCATAGTTTTTGGTGACAGCACTTCTAAATAACATAATGTCTTTATCAAAAAGATAAATACCACTTTTGTCTTCACCCACTAGTTCTAATTTATCATTTAATGTTCTCGCCAAAGCTTCTTCTTCTAATTGTTCATTTACATACCATTGTAGGAAGTTATGAGTAGAGAAATCTCTTTCATCTAGGCATTGACCCACTAATTCATTAATGCTATTTGAAACTATAATTTCTTGCTTTAGGAATTCTTCAAATACATGTTTTAAAGAAGGGAAAGTTATGGTAGGTTGTTCTAGTGCTGGCACGACTCCAAATCCGCCTCTTTCATTGATGTAACGAATAAGTTTTAGCATATGAACTCTTTCTTCTTCACTTTGTTGATAGAAAAAATTGGTTACACCATCTAATCCAGGTTGTATTTCTGCCCAACTCGCCATGGCCAGATATGCTTGCGATGAAGCAGCCTCCATAGAAACTTGATTATTTAAGGCTTCTTGTATTGTTTTGGAAAGCATATTTTTACTTTTTTTTTGAATTACAAATATACGAGCTTTTTTTTTGAAACTCCTTTGAACCCTTAGTAATTACATATATTTTAAGGAATTAAGAGAGAATATACTAAAACCTTAAAAATATAATTTTTGTTATAAGGAATAACTAAAACGAATTTTTTAAATCGTTTTTATATTCTAAATAAGAGCCTGCTTTTCAAAAATTATCACATAAAAATAAAGCTAAAAATAATTTCCATTTCTGTTTTTGAACGATTGATAGATTACAGATTAATTTCTTTTATTTTTTTCTTAAAATGTTCATTTAATTGTAATAATAAATCAAGATGAGCTCTGCCTCTTCTTTGGCTTACTGCCGACTGATTTATTCTTAGCCATTCTGCAAATTCTTGTTGACTTTTTTCAGGAAACAATAAACATAATTCTACCATTTCTGCTTCAGCAAATGACCATTGATTCATATTGAGTAATGCAAAATCAAATAATAAATTGAATTCATTATTGAGGTCTATGTCTTTTGTATAAAGTTTTAAAGATGATTTCTTTGGGATTTTCTCATCGCCTCCTGAGTCAAAATAATCGTAAACCTTTCCTTTTGAGGTTCTTACAGAATCACCTTCTTCGTCCTCTTCTCCGATTGCTATTTTTAAAACGACATCTAAATCTTCAATTTGTCTAAAAATAGCTTTAAAAATCATAGCTATAAACAAACTTTCATCAGGATGGCTTACTTTCAAAATAAAAGCATCTCCTCCGAAAATTTCCCATTTATTCGGACTTTGACCAAAGCTACTCAGAAAGCGTTTTACCTTAAATATCCATTTGTTAGGATTCACCTTCCAAGAGTTTACAATTTTACCACTTATGATTGCTATCAAACTATTATTTTTTTAAAGAAGTTAAAAGTAATCAATTTTTATAAAATTTTTGATAGATGGATATATTTTATTCTTCAGATTTAATATTATATTATAAATTTCAATGTATTTTTACCAACATATCTTCCGAAAAGTGTTATAGTAATCTGGTTTTAAATCAAATTATATTTGTAATGCTCAATGGATTGTTTTGTAATTCATTACCTAAACCTTTTGAAGGATCATTTTATATTTCCTTTTGATATTGAATATAAAATACTTAGTAAATAATGAAAAATAAATTAAATATTTTTTTATTATCTTCTGCACTATTACTTAATATATCTATTTATTTTTTTTGATTTCGATATAAAATTCTAAGTTTGCAGATTGTAGTTACAAAAAATATAATACATGCAACCTTCTATTAAAATTTTCTCTGGAAATGCTTCTCTTAATTTAGCAAAATCAATTGCTTTGTCTGCTGGTAAAAAGCTTTGTGAAGTTACTATTCAACAATTTAGCGATGGAGAATTTCAGCCTGTTTTTCAAGAGTCAGTAAGAGGCGATCATGTTTTCTTGGTTCAGTCAACTTATTCTCCGACTGACAATTTAATGGAGTTGTTAATGATGATAGATGCTGCCAGAAGAGCTTCAGCAGGATACATTACAGCAGTAATTCCTTACTTTGGTTTTGCACGTCAAGATAGGAAAGATCGACCTAGAGTTTCAATCGCTAGTAAATTGATTGCTAACTTATTAACCATCGCTGGTGCAGATCGTATCATGACAATGGATTTACATGCACCTCAAATACAAGGTTTTTTTGATATACCTGTAGATCATTTAGATAGTTCCGCTATTTTTATTCCTTATATCGAAAGCTTAGATTTGGGTAATTTTATGTTTGCAGCTCCTGATGTAGGCAGTACCAATCGGGTTAGACAAGTAGCCTCATATTTTGGTGCAGAAATGGTGATCTGCGATAAACACAGAAAGAAAGCAAATGAAGTGGGCTCCATGACAGTTATAGGCGATGTTTCGGGACGAGATGTTATTTTAATTGATGATATTATAGATACAGCTGGTACACTTTGTAAGGCTGCTGCAATTTTAAAAGAAAAAGGTGCTTTATCAGTTAGAGCTTTTTGTTCACATCCCGTTTTAAGTGGAAAGGCATATGAAAATATAGAGAACTCTGTATTAGAGAAATTGGTTGTTTGTGATACGATTCCCTTAATACAAAAATCAAATAAGATTGAAGTCTTAACTTCTGCACATCTTTTTGCAGTTGCTATTAAAAATACATTTGAAAATAAATCTATAACAAGTTTATTTGCACATAAACCAAAATTAGCTTAATTTTGCAACTCTTTGAAAAAAGGATACATGTTTAATTATAAAAAACAGGCATGCCTAAAGGCAGAAAATCAAATAAATTAAAAATCAACAATTCAGTTGCAGATGTTTGCCAGTTTATCTTTTGTTGCTGAAGCGTAATAATAATTATTAAAAATGAAAACAGTTGTTATCGAAGGACAATTGAGAGAAGGTCTTGGAAGAAAAGCTTCTCGTGACTTAAGAAGTCAAGGAAATGTTTTGGGTGTAATTTATGGTGGTAAAGAAGAAGTTCACTTCTCCGCTCCACTTTTAGCTTTTCGTTCATTGGTGTATACTCCTGCATTTCAGTTAGCTGAAATTAAAGTGGGTGATAAATCCTACACTACTATTGTAAAAGATTTACAATTTGACGGAGTTACTGATAAATTAAGTCATGTGGATTTATTGGAATTAGTTGAAAACAAAAAAGTTATTGCTGACATACCTTTAATATTTGAAGGTCAACCAGTAGGTGTTAAGGCCGGTGGTCGTTTGCAAACTCGTTTGAAGAAAGTTAAAGTTCGTACTTATCCTAAATATTTATCTGAAGGGATTAAAGTTGATTTAACTAACCTTGAATTGAATGCCAACATGAGAGTACAAGATATTATAGCTGAGAATATGGAAATTATGGTTTCCCCTCGTCAGCCAATTGCTTCTGTTGTGATGACACGTGCACTTCGTCAAGCAGAAACTGCTTCAAAAGGAAGTTAAGCATAAATTTAGAATTTTAAAAAAATAGCTTGTCTGAAAATGACAAGCTTTTTTTATGTCGATATGGTTTTAATACCATTTTTTATAAAAGAGTAGTGCAGTGCATTATTTTGAATAAGGTAGTGGAGGAGAAACTGAAACAAAGTGCAAATATTATACCATTTAGACAACTAGTTTGGCACGATTATTGCAATAAGTTTATTATGTCAAAACCACAAATAATAACCCTGCAAGAAACGCAAGAAGAATTGAACGTATTATTCAAAAAGTCTTCTATTCATCTAAGACCAAGA
>DATJCU010000081.1:0-2956 GCA_035497795.1 Edaphocola sp.
ATTTGTCACTATGGCTGTTATGGCAAAGACTAAACAAACTCCCCCTGTAACCATAGATAAAAATCCCCAAAAGTCATCACCTTTTTTTAAATTTTTAATATCAAAAAATAGTGCTTCTCTTGGACTTAAATTATAATAAACTTGTTTTTGTGCATCATTTGTATTTTATACTTAACTTGTGTGCCAAATTTTCATTAAAAAGTCAGCCATCAATATATGGTAAATATGGAAAACGGATTTTATGATTCTTTTAGCCATTTTTTTGTTTCTTTCATCCGATAAGATTCTCCATTCATATCTACCATATATGATTTATATGTAATTCTGTCAGTCATTGCTGCCGCCATGACTGGATCGGTAAAGACTTCCCCCCATCTATCAAAAGATAGATTAGTTGTTATTATTGTAGATTTCCTTCCCGTCCTAATTGATAAATTAGTGAATAGTAATTCACCTCCTTCTTTATCTGATGATATATATCCAAATTCATCAAGAATAACTAAATCATACTTTTCTAGTTTTGATTGAAATGATCTTAAACTTTTTGTTGAACGTAATTCTTTTAGTTGCGTTATAAATAATGGTACTGTTGCAAAGAAAACCTTATACCCGCTTAAACAAGCCTTTATACCTAATCCAATGGCTATATGAGTTTTTCCTGTTCCACAGTTACCAGATAAAATAACATTCTGACCAT
Source organism: Edaphocola sp. (assembly GCA_035497795.1). Lineage (GTDB taxonomy): Bacteria > Bacteroidota > Bacteroidia > Chitinophagales > Chitinophagaceae > Edaphocola. Next base: position 698 of record DATJCU010000081.1, read on the forward strand.
TTTCTATAAAATCTAAAGTACTCAATATAGGAAGTTTATTTTGAGCATCAGCAGGCAACTCATTTACGTCCAACTCTTCAAGATATCTTTTGTAAGGAAAGTTTGCTGTTCTTATCCTGTTCTTTCGTAGCTGTTCCTGTTTATAGTCATATTCTTTTTGTAGAAGCTTATAAATCAGCTCTTCATAACTTGAATCTACTTCAGTTGCATTTCTAATTTCTGATTCCACTGTATCTTTAAATGTAGCTAATTTAAGGTTACTTGAGTATTCTAAAATACCTTTAAGAAATATCTTTTTATTATGATCTTTCATTAGCTCATACCGTCCTTTCTTTCAGAAAGCAATTCGGCATAATTATTCAAGAGATTTATTGAGTTATTTACTATACTAGAGTCATTTTCAAAATATTGCTTATAATAATCTTCTTCATCATTACGCTGACATATGAATTTTATTTTATCCAAAGTTACTGAAGTAGGAGTAATTTTTCTAATTACTTCAATACTTCTTTCTACAGATTCTATTCCAACTTCTCCAATTAGGTTTAATAATTCAATAAAATCTTTTTCTTTTCCAATAAAAAATGAATTATATATATTTTGAATATTGCCATCTATTTGCTTAAAAGCACAACTATTTATTAATGCATTAGGTTTACGATACAATGTATTAAGATAATGCTCAAGCTTAATAATCCACTGGAATGCGCCAGGATTCTTTTTATGATGAGCCACTTTTTCTTCTTCAAAATACACAATTATATCATTGGAATATATCTTACATTTCAATATTTTATTTACAAACCTATCGGGAACGGAGTAGTGGCAAGTATCAACAACTACTGTTGAATATTTATCTACTCTAAGAAGTTCTAACCTTGCTGATTCATATTTACCAAAGGTAGGCAAAAGCTTAACTTTTTCATCTTGAAATAACTCCTTTGGTGATTTTTCTTTATCATATGAGTGTCTTTCATTAAGAAATTGGCAGGTTTCTAAAAGATATTGATTAGCCTCATCAAGTGAGTTAAATCTATCCTTTTTACTAAAAGCCTTTCGTCTAATCACCTCCACACTTCTTTCCACATGACCCTTTTCATTGCCTGATCTAACATTACAGAATCTAAAATTAAATCTATAATAGAGAGAAAGCTTTAATAATGCTTCAGTAGGCTCTTTTTCATTTCTACCAACAAACTTTTTTATAACCAATCGCATATTATCGTATACAACTTCTGCAAATGATCCATTTACATATTCGAAGAAATCGCTATGAGATTCTAAAAAGCATTGTGTATTTTGTTTAGGGAATAGCTTCGCCCAGCGAAAATTGCTGTATGCCGCAGTGAATACTGCCATCTGATATTCTCTTAATACACCTCCTTCGGTATATATTTTTACACTTCCCCAATCAAACTCAACAACATCTCCAGGTACATATTGCTGCTTAATATATGCTTCCTGAGCTTTTTGTTCAATCTTATTGATAGTTCTTGAAACCGTAGTATAACTTACATTAAATCCTTCTGAAACCAATACTTCATAAATATCTTTTTTCTTTTTTTGTTGCTTTGATAATCCTGTTAACCTTTTAGTTTTATTTTCATCTAGATAGAATTGGATCCGCTTTATCAATGCATCTGTAACTACCGTTTTAACTCTTGGAGATGACTTATATTCAGGCTTATTTGTAAGCTGTTGAATAAGTTCTTGGCGTTTAATATCATCATTACATTCTACACCTAACTCCATTAAATTAGTTTCATATTCATTTATATATTTATCAACCGTTTTCCTGGCAAAGCCAGTTTCACGAGCAATCGCTCTTTTTGATTTTTTGTCTCTAATGTACATTAAAATAATATCTTGTTTATTCATTAATTTAATCACCCTCTGCAACTCCTCTAATACATAATATTATTTCCAATTTATTATGTGTTTTAGAGGTATTTTTTATAAAGGGTGGCCTACTTTTTAATGAAATTTATGGTCTACTAATAGTGTCTCCTATACAGCCACTTTTTCATAAGTTAATCGAAGTATTTACAATCATTTTAATAGTATCCATTGTACCTTACACCTACTGAATTTCTAGCACCAAAATATTTTTCAGAGATGGTCTTCATAGTTCCATTTTCATACATGTCATCAATGACTTGCCCATCACCAGTTGAATCCTTTCCAGAACCATAGCCCACAAATAGTAATAATGCTGCAAGTATAAATGTCCCTGATAATAAAACCGTTTTTTTCACTTCC
>DATJCU010000082.1:0-2021 GCA_035497795.1 Edaphocola sp.
GTTTTAATCATAAAGTTGTTGTACTACAGCTCATTTTTTAGTATGAGATATAATTTTTTTAATTTCTCCTAGAGTCATAAATCTTTTGGAAAAGTCTATGTCAGTTGACTTACCTAAGTCATTGACAACATCGTTGGAATAATCAAACATGTAGTAGTTTTTATCTACATAAGTTCCAGTGATGTTTTTCATTTCGTCCACTAATTTCTTAGTAGAATATTTCTGATCTGTATTTATTTGAAGTAGCCTAAGCAAAAGTAAAGATATAAAACAAGTTAAAAAATGTGCTTCAATATGTTCTTTTTTAGATAAATATACAGGTCTAGTTTTTAATTCACTTTTGGTAATCTTAAATGTTTCTTCTATCTTCCATAGACTTCTGTATGCATCCAATATCTCATTGTTTGGCATCTTCAATTCACTTGTTACTATTGCATAGTAGCCATCAAATTTTTCTTCTTCTGATATCTTTTTACCATCTACAAAATGATATTCTGACAACTCAAAGAGTTCTCCAGTTCCTTTGTCAAGAGGAGTAGAAACAATATACTTAGATGCACCTTTAGCCGGAATTTTTCCGTTCTTACTGTTTTTAATTAGCTTCTTTGCCTTTTCAATAGCTTTTTCTCTCTCATATTTTGCTCTTTTTGCATAATCGGGACTGTAAAATACAACTTGCTTCTGCTGAACAGGAACTTGTACTCTTTTCCCCTGAGTGTTTTCAACCCATATCTTTGTAGTTACTAAACGGGATTTAATTTTAAATCCATCAGCAGAAATTTCATATTCTTCATTTGATAAAACATAATTTTTTAAATCTGCATTCGCACCACGAACGGTTTGAGAATAAATATATCCGTTTTTATGTAAAATATTATATGCAATATTCTCTCCTGTATTCATGCCTTTATCAGCCACAACAATAACACGGTTTAAGGAATAATTTTTCTTTAAATCATTAAGTACAGGCATTAAAGTAGTAGAGTCGTTGGTGTTTCCTTCAAATAATTGATAACTAATAGGTAACCCTGAATTGTCCATTAATAGTCCCATTTGTATAATAGGATTAGGTCTATGCTCCTTACTAACCCCTTTCTTTCGAAAGTCATCAGGTTCTTTAATTTCGAAATAATAATTAGTAACATCATAATATACATTACTAGTATCTCTACCATAAGTCATACGAACCATCTCGTGAATATAAAGTAGTAAATCATTCTTATAGAAATTAAAATAATCGAGTGCTCTATAAACATCATTTATTCCAAAATTAAAATCCCAAAAGTAATTATCCATAGTATCAAAAGAATACTTCTTAGAACTAGGATTTAAAACCCTAGAGTAAACAAGCATTTGGAAAATATTATTGAGAGAATACTCTATATTTAAATTTCTTTGCCTATTAATAAAAAACTCATTAATTTTTAATTTATGGTAAAAATAACTTAAGATAGAAAATCCAAGATTCTTTCTTAAAACAGTGGAAGAATCAATAGTATCCTTAGGAGAAAAGCTAAAATCCAAAGGTAGTTCCTTTTCTTTAGCTTCTTCAGTCATCCTTTTAGCAATATTAGTAAAATGAAGAATAGGATCATTATACTCTTTTTCCAAATCATCTAAATATCCTAAGGTTTTAACTTTTCTTTGTTTGCTTTTACCAGTTCCCGGTTCCCTATAACCTTCAACAATAGACAGGTAGAGCCTACCGTTAGGTCTTTTATCTTTTTTCAAAAACATATTCATCACCCAATATCATTATACCATAGAACGACATAGAATAACAATAAAAGGATTAAAATTTGACAAAAAATATTCCCTGCATCTATTAGGATAGCAAGGGTGTATAGTTTTATGTTTAGTGTTTTAGTGAGAAACTAAGGAAGATTTATTTCTTTATGAATATAGCCATAGCCTTTTTTAATATTTCATTTTTCTCCTTGAGCTTAGCATTCTCTTTCTTCATTTTATTGATTCCCTCAAGGTTTGTGGTTTTTCCTTCTATTTCAATAGGGGATTTTCTC
>DATJCU010000083.1:0-3619 GCA_035497795.1 Edaphocola sp.
TATATATATATATGTTTGTTGTTTATTTTTTCTTTACTATAGCTATTATACGAATATAACGAATGAGGAACTAATGGAACGAATGGGCGTCATAGTTTTTCTATGTTGGGATTGATGATCCGTTTGTACACTACGCGAGGGCCACCAAAAGCAGCAATAATACCTAGTTTATATTTAGTTGCCATAAGATAGTTCATTAGTTGATCTTCATAAGCTTTTGTAATAAAAGGAGAATTCTTCAACTCAACCACAATTGAATCGTAACAAACGAAATCTGCACGAAAGTATTTTTTCAACTTAACATCGCCATAATATGTTTCTAACTTTTTCTCTTGCTCATAAGGAATACCCATATTATCAAACTCAATACTTAATGCTTCAGAATAAACCGATTCGAGAAAACCTCTGCCCATTTTGTTGTGGACGTTGAATAAAGCTCCTGTTATTTTATACGATTCCTCTTTGTATACAATATCAGGTTGTCTCACATTCGTTTTATTCGTTTCCATTCGTTTTATTCGTTTCCATTCGTACTATTCGTTTATAAACACCTTTAGCGTCAAATAAATTTTCCAATTGACAAAAGTACAAAAATTTTATGATGAACGGAATATAACTATATCAATAAAAAGTAAGCAATTATATATTAAGTATACAATTTGATTAAAAAAAGTCATGATAACTAGCATATGTTATGGTCAGTGCTTACATTGGAAAGAGGCGTGGGGATTAATTAATTGATAATTGACAGTTGACAACGAAGGATATTTAATCATTTTGCAAATGTGTGATAACTATATAATATTAAAATAGACGCTCTAGTCTCCAGTTCCTAGTTACAAATTCCTGGTGCTCCTTGCGTATTTCCCTTTGTGACCTTTGTGGTTAAAACAAAAATGATATGGAAGGAGCAGGAGCTCCATCCTCCCAGAAATGCACAATATTAAAATAGACGCTCTTGTCCCTAGTCTCTAGTCTCCAGTTTCTAATACCAAAGATAGAAAGATTAGCTTACAGGCGAATAACTATGCTGTGAAAGGTGGGAGATTAGACTACAATAGAAGTTACAGGTTGAATGAAATAGGAAATGTTGCGTACAAAGCGTAGATAAGGCTGAATGAAGTAAGATTTGCAGCCTACAAAAGCAACCTAACTCTGAATGAAGTAAGAATTGTAGCCTACAAAAGCAGCCTAACTCTGAATGAGGTAGGAATTGTAGCCTACAAAAGCAACCTAACTCTGAATGAGGTAAGAATTGTACCCTACAAAAGCGACATAACTCTGAATGAGGTAAGATTCGTACCCTACAAAAGAGGTTTAATAATGCCTGAGAATTAAATATTTGATTTCAAATTCACTTTTCGTTCTAGATGAATAGAAGAGAAAAAACAAATTCAATAATTAAAGACGCCCTGAATTTGAAGAATCTCTTCTCATTGATAACTTTTGCACATAAAATTATATTTAAATCGACATAAGCATATATATAAGTAATAAGCAATCACGTTAAATTGCAACGTTAATTTAATATAACGCACGTATCACATTTCACTTATAATATAATTCACATAACAAACAAAACTTTTCTTGTAGTAAAATTACTACAAAAATTAAATCTTGTAGTAATTTTACTACAAGACAAATTATATCTGCTTATCAATGTGTTATGCAAATCGAAAACTGACATAAATAAATTACTTATTGAATAAAGCTCTTTTTTGGTAAACTGAAAATAAATTTTGAAATTATTTTCGTCTGTATCGAACTGAATATCAACAGCTTAAATTTTATCAAAAAATAACTTCATAATTATGCTTGTTTAATTAATTTTATTTTTTAACTTTGGTGAATCAATGGGATTTTCTATTGATATAATCTATTCCGAAGGGATAGTTCATCTTCGAAAAAACTGAAGATACAAGCTATTTGGTAACTAAAAGATTGAATTACCCGAAGGGATATAATACTTTAAATAAAATGATAATAAAAAGTATCAAATTATCGCGTTTAAGAAAGCTTGAATTGCCAGACTTGGCAGAAAATGTAGTAGCAATTTTAGAAAAGTATGATTCTGAAGCTTTGAAAATTAAAGAATCATTTGACTTGCTTGCCGAACAGCAACCGCAAATTGATCTTCTAAAATTGGAGTATGGTCCACACTTGATAACGAAAGATTTGGATGCTTTGCGTGCAAAGCGTTTGACTTACGTTACTTTGATTTCACTTCAAATGAAAGTACTTAGCAAGGCTGACATTGACAACAGCGATAATGCTGTAAAGATTGCTCAGTCTGCTGTTGATCTTTATTTGAAGAATTCTGCTAGCAACAGTCAAAGCATTGTTCATCAGAGAATATCAGAGTTTTTTCGTGTTGTGGAACTTAATGAAGAACTGGAAACAGCTTTTTCCACATTAGGTTTAGTTGAGTATATGAATGAATTGCGTAGCGCTCATTCAAAGATTAAGGTGAAATTAACACAAAGAAAGGCTTCTATTGCAGCCCGCCCGAATATTAATATCCCTCCTATTACTCAATCCGTGACAGCTGCCATACGTAATTTGTTTAATCAAATTAATTTGGCGCAGGCACGTAACCCTGAACTGAGTTATGCTCAATTGATAAGCGATTTGAATGTTGAGTTGAGTTATTTTAGAGGTTTAATTTCAATGCGTGCTACGATTCTTGCAAATAAGAAATCCAAATCTGAGGAAGAGTTGGAAAACGAAGCACAAGGAGAAAGCAAACCTGATGTGACTACTGAAATGGACGGTACTACACAAACCATGAGTTTTCGTGGTGGAGTAGGTGATGAATTAAATGAGAATGGAATTATTGACCCTCTGCTAAACATAAAAAAAGCAGCTGCCAAGTCTTCGAAAAATGAGCAACTGCCTTCTGTAGATAATGAGGATCTGTCGATTACATCTTAAATTTGTAATTCGCAATGTAAAAAAGAACCTCGGGATGCTTGTGCCCGGGGTTTTTTTGTGCCCGAATCACAAGGATTGAATGCAAAATTTGATTGTTACTATGTTTTATACTTGTTGTGAACAATGTATATAACAATAGTAGATGCAAATGTAGTAATTTTTTTTGGGAAAGATGAAGAGAAGTTAGTTAATTGTTAGTGAATTGTTGGTGATTTGTTGTTAAATGAGGAAAAGGAAGAAATAATGGTTAATGATTAATTGTTAATTATTAATGGTCAATGATTAATTTGTGTCCTTTGTGTATTCCCCTTTGTGTTCTTTGTGGTTAATTATCAATGGACAATTGACTATAAATAATTGACAGTTGACAATGGACTATAAATAGTTGACAATGGACAGTGGACAATTGACAATGATTGCGTTGAATATTTTATAAATGAAAAATATTGCGTGCATATTGGAAATGTTGTGCAAGAAGAGGGAAGAATTATTAATTATTAATTATTAGTTATTAATGGAGTTAAAGGCCTGAATGGCCAGTTCATAGCAGGAGAAAGCCCAGCGGGCTGACATTATTATAGTAATACGATGCTCAAATTACAGAAAACTCCGGAGGAGTGACATTTTAAATAATTGACAGTTGACAATGTGACGAAAATTTAACCATGCTGCAAATGTGTGATAGCTG
>DATJCU010000084.1:0-8585 GCA_035497795.1 Edaphocola sp.
TAAAGGTAGTGAACAGGTCGTGCGACCTTTTATAAAACAAACAAACAATATATATACACAAAGCGAAAATAATTTTAATGATGAAATTTTAAATCAGAACACTATGGTGAAAAATAATAGTTCAATGAATAGTTCGGGTTACGGACCCCAAATTCCACCCTCCGAAATTCACATCAAAATTTATTTCAGCGAAAAAGGTTTTCCACCAATCGAAGCAGAAAAGTTTTTTAATTATTACGAAAGCAACGGTTGGTTGGTGGGGGGCAAAACCAAAATGAAAGATTGGAAAGCGGCTGCAAGAAATTGGATAATCAACAAGGAGCGATTTAACGCACGAAGTAAATCCAATCGAATAAATCCATCAACCAAGGCGAATGGTTGTGTTAAACTCGGCGAAACTCACCTTAAAACAGATAAAAACTATGACACCCCACTATAAAATTTTGAACTATGCCCACATCCAGCAAAAAATGTTTTCAGATTTTAAAACACAACGGTGTTCTATTCTATGGTTCTAATTTTAAATTAGAGCCTAAAGACAACGAAATAATAGAAAAACTTATTGCCTGGTCAATTCGTGATAAAGTTGCGGCTAACAAATTAAAAATAGACTTAAACAAAGGGGTTTTACTCTCGGGTCCTGTTGGGTGCGGTAAATCATCTCTCATGAATCTCTTGCGTTATCTGGTTTTAAATATCTCACCTCATATTATAAAAAGCTGTCGTGATATCGCCTTTGAATTTGAAAAAAACGGATTTGAAACAGTCAGAAAGTACGCTTCAATTTCCCATCACCCAACTACACATAAGCCCTATTTAAAAACCTACTGCTTCGATGACCTCGGAACTGAACACAGTCTTCGCCACTTTGGCCAAGAGTGCAATATCATGGCAGAAATTATCCTCTCACGTTACGATCTTTTTATACGAAATAAAATGCTAACACACTTTACCACAAACCTCTCCGCAGATGAAATTGAAAAACTATACGGTCCAAGAGTTCGCTCCCGTCTAAGAGAAATGTGCAACCTCATCGCTTTCCCAAAAGACGCACCAGACAAAAGAAAATAAACAAGCGAAAATTCACCTGCTACAACTCTCTTGCAGTAAGGAAAATGAGCATCTTGTTTTTCTTAAAACAACTCACTATCTTTGAACTCGGGTTAAGGTTTGGGGAGGTAGCTTTTCTTTAAGGCGCCTCCCCTTTTTTTAATCAAATAATCTCCATTCTTAATTCCCTCGAGAACTAACAACCTATCCAACCTTATGTACTTTTCCAGCTTTTCGTAAAATTTCTGCACAGCGATTTTAGCAAACCCCTATATTTAGAACGATTCCATTTATTTGCGCAAACCAAAGCCAACTCTAATTAATCAACAATTACAACTTTAACTTTCAGATTGAAATAACATTCAACTTCCTCAAAATCGCTTTTTATAGTTCAAACAAACAATCTTATTTTATATATTTGGTTAACAGTATATTAACATACTCTTTAGTAAAATGAAACTTTAACCCAATTAAAAAAACCAACTTTTCTATAGGAGCATTATGCCTGTAATACCTGCAACATAAAAGTTGTTTAAACAAGTAAATATAAAACACAATAGGCATATAAGATGTTGGGACACATTAAAATAGACGAAACATTAGCAATTAAAAAAAAATAATTATGAAAAAAATTACAGTTTTATTAGGAGTAATCGCAATTCTGCTTTCTTCATGTGCAAAGAAAATAGACGGTTCAAGTGAAGATGCTATGAAATCGTCAATTGAAGAAATTAAGAAATCATTAGATGACGACAAGAAGGAAATATTTGAAGAATCAATGAAACTTATTATGTTTCACGGGCTTGACTTAGGAAAATTAATGCAAGAAGGTGGAGCGGAAAAAACGGTTTCCGACATGAAATCCAAACTTGATGGCAAAACGGCTGATGACATTATCGCAGAAGGTGAGAAAATTCAAGCTGAAATCGAAAGAAAAAAGAAAGAACAAGCTAAAGGTGAGATTGAGGAACTATATCAGAAAATGGAACAAGCTGAAAAAGATAAATTAATGCTTATTAAATTTGAAGTCAAACGCTCAAGATTTTACAAGAGAAAACAAGGCACATATTATGTAACCGAAGAACCTATTATTGAGCTAACTGTTATGAATGGAACAGATAAAGCTGTCTCAAGAGCATACTTTACAGGAACTTTAGCAAGTCCAAATAGAAGTGTTCCATGGATAAAAGATGACTTTAATTATGAGATTTCAGGTGGACTTGAACCAGGAGAAGAAGTGACTTGGTATTTAGCCCCTAATAGGTTCAGTGATTGGGGTAGAGTAGATGCACCTAAAGGCGCTGTTCTGACTGTAGAAGTTAAACAATTGGACGGACCAGACGGAGAAGAAATGTATTCAGTGAATAATTTTGGAGAAAGTGAACAAGAAAGACTCGAAGAATTGCTTGCAAATTATCCTGAATTCAAAAAATAAAGTGGCACAATCAAATATCCCGACCTGAGCCACTTGGCTCAGGTTTAGATTATCACCACCGTACGTACGGTTCTCGTATACAGCGGTTCACTAATCATCTCAACAATCGCTCTTTACATCGACTATAGCTATTTTCTAATCTAGAAAAGAGCTAAGCCGAAACTTTCTCATTTTATTATCAGAAAGAATAGCATTTTATTTATAGCGCAGATGAAATTGAAAAACTATACGGTTCAAGAGTTCGTTCACGGCTACGAGAAATGTGCAACCCCATCACATTCCAAATAGAACTTTAAGCCACAAACGAAGATAATTGTCATTTTTTGTTAATTATGTTTCTATCTTAGCCTATAAGTTCCATAAACACATTGTGTTTATCAACAAGTTAGCGGTCAGGTTAGGACGACCAAACAAACATATAAAGATTGAACAAAAATAAAAATAAAATAATGACCAAAGGACATTTCATAACGACACTATTTTTAGTTCTGACATTGTCGTCTTGCAACTTAAATTATTTAGACTATTATCAGCACATTGAATCGCCAGACAGACAAGTTTATTATGGATTATACTCTGATTTTAGCATTGGCGACCCTGGGTTTTTAGTTCTAAAACTTGACAAAAAGACAAATCCCAAAGACCTTAAAATTAATTACAGCATTAAGAATGGGATTACAGGTGACGATGCACAATGGATAGAAGAAAGAACAATTCTCTCAAACTATGACGAAGCAAGTCAATATTGTAGCGACCCAAAAATTGAAATCATTGACAACAGATTTTTAGTGTTTTCACGTGGTGGTTATATGTTTGGACTTTATGACTTGAAATTAGAAAAGGACACTTTTAATAACTGTTGCCCTTGGAATGAATGGGCAAGTCAAAATGTTTGGGCTGAGAAAGGCACTAATTACAAGGGACACATACCCAAAGACGAGAAGTCGGAATACGGACTTTGGATTGAAAAAAATATTCATAACAAAATAAAATCCTACATTACAGACAATAGATGAGAAAGACTTTTAACATGAAAAACATCAAATAAAAAACCCGAACCGCTAACACGCGGTATAAAAAATTGCCGGGATAGTAGGTTATTCAAGGTTTGTAGCCCGCTCCAACTTTTGTGTATCTTGACATGGTATCGCCCGCAATCGGCAACTTTTCATACCGCCAAACGTTATGTGTTAGTTTAAAACTATCAAACAATGATTGAATTACTTGATAAAGAAATGTTAACTGAAGAAGATATTAAACAATTAATTTCTTTAAAAGTCGAAGAATCAATTCATCTCGATTTTAAGCAATCAGATTCATTAGGAAAGAATGACAAGAAAAAATTGGAGCTAGCAAAAGATGTATCCGCTTTTGCAAATTCTGCCGGAGGATTTATTGTTTATGGATTAATAGAAAATAATCATGTTGCAGATTCATTGTCATTTATTGATGGAGATGAAATAACTAAGGAATGGATTGAACAGGTAATACAAACAAGAATTCAAAGAAAAATAGAAGGTTTAAAAATTACACCAGTAAGAATTAATAATGATTTACAAAAATCTATTTATATAATAAAGATTCCTGAAAGTTCATTGGCTCCACATATGACTTCTGACAAAAGGTTTTATAAGCGTTATAACTTTGAATCGGTTCAAATGGAAGAATATGAAATTAGAAACCTTTATAATAGAAAAGAAAAAACGAATCTTGTTATTCATAACATAATAACATCTACTAAATTAGATAAAGAAAACGAAGGAGATATTGATGAAACTGTTTTTTATTTTCTCGCATTCCAAATTGAAAATATTGGTAAGGCAATTGAAAAATATTTCAAACTAACAATACAACTCAATTTTACAGAATACACGATTAAATGGACAGGACTCAAAGAAACAAAACTTAATCACAGTGTTTTGTTTGACAATGAAAGGATAATTTCTTTATCAAATTCAAGTCCAATTTTCCCAGACGAAGTCTTGACAATCGGGGAATTGAGTCTCGGTATAAAAAGTTTGGAATTGGGGGATGTACTAAAAAGGGCGAAGCTTAAATTAAAACTTTATTATACGAATGGAATTGACGAAATGGAAATTGATTTAAAACATATACTAAAAAAAACCAATACATAACAATGTACAAAAATAAAAGCCGAAATAGCAGTTATTCTAAGGTTGTAGCCCGCTTCAACTTTTGTGTAACTTGATAGGAAATCGCCCGCATTCGGCAACTTTTCATACCGCAACCGTTATAGCCCATACAAAAACAGAACTCTACATGAGTATATTGGATGAAATTAAATTACCCAAAGGTTCTCCTAAAGAAGAATTGGAACAATTATCAAAAGATAAATTGAGACCATTATTTGATATTGGATTATTTGAATTCCGTCCTGAAGAATATAGGGATAAGGGACTAGATTTAGCAATTGAATTAAAATATAAAGGTTCAAATACTAATTTTCGGTTCTTAGTTCAGTTGAAATCGACTGAAACTAAAGAACCTAATTCAGATGGTTCATATAGTTGGCAAATAGACACATCAAATATTCAATATTTGTTAAATGGTGGTTTGCCAGCTTATTATATCTGCTATGTGAAGCAAAATGACACATTTTATTTCAGACAGATTAATGATTTTATTAATGAAATCTCACAGAAAAATAAAGATTGGAATAGTCAAGATTCTCATACATTAAGAACATCAGATATATTAAACAAAGATTCTATTTCTGTGATTTATGAAGAAGTTAAAAGCAGATGTGAAAAAACAAGAGAAGTTACAGAAAGACTTCATCTCACCAGAAAAGAGGATAAAAGCAATAAAGTTTCTATAACATCTGAATATCAAATTACTGATGAAACATCAATTGTTGATTTGATTGAAAAGATTGGACTTACAATAATTAATGAAGGTCGTTCAAAAGAAATTGTATTATTAAGTGAAAAAATTTCCAATGATATAACTTCACCTTTATTCAATCTGACAGTTGGTATTGCTCATTATTATACTTCAAATTTATTTGATGCTTTAGCTTTTTTTCAAAAATCAAAAAGACAGAAAGATGAATTACCAATAAATCTGCGAGAACATCTTGAATATTTTGATGCAATATGTAAATATTCAACTGGTTATATAAACCAACAAGAATATTCACACATACTCGATTCATTAAAAGATTCTGAACATTTGAGTTATTACATTAAAATTGAAAATGCAAAGGACAAATATGCAAATTCATTAAGTACTGATAGCTTCGAAATACTTAAGAAAGAACTTTTTGAAATCATTGATAATAATCAGATTGAAACAAGTATAAGGTTTATTGCTGGTTGCGAGTTTCTATTGCACTGGGGTTCCAAAAATAACATGGACCATTTTCGGTCAATAGCTCTTGTTAATGCAATTGAAAGTGAAACAGGTCCAAATCAGAAATTGAGAATTGAAAATGCAAAAGAATGGTTGTTAAAGAATCAAGAATGGGAAAAGTACTATCAGAAACTGAATACCGATATTGTTGAATCAAAAGACATATTTGCATTTAATATGTGCAAGCTAAATGAAGTAAAAGTACGTTTTGAATTACTTGTTTTTACTTCCATTGTAAAACTAGAAGATAACATACCAGGTATGCCGTCTGCAGAAGATATTGACAACACTGATACTTTCAACACTATATTAAAGAACTTAGATATTATTGCTAATAACTACAAAAACTTATATCACATTGACAATCTGCTAGCTACTTTATCTACAAAGTTTGAAGTTCTTGATTTCATAGGCAATGTAGAAGATTCTAAATCTGTCGCAAAAGAAATGCAGGAGTTAATTGAATTTCATGGTTTAAAAGAACAAAAAAGGAAGCTTGATTACTTACTTGATAATGGGTCAACTAAGGATAACCTGCTAAAATTAGTCCAAAATACTGTTGGAAAATCAAAATCTGATAAAGACGAATATGAATCTTTAATAAATGAAATGAAGTTACTTGATGAAAAGGAAATAAGTGAACTCCAATCTGATTCTGATTTAGTAACAGTAGAATTATTTCCAATAAGTCATTTCTCAATATCCAAAAATCGACTTGATGAATTTTACGAGGTGTTGAAAATTGATAGTTATAAATTAACTAAGCACTTAGATTATTTCTTTGACAATGGAATAATTCCAGTTTTAAATATCTTTAATGAAATAAAGGAAGAAGGATATGCCAATGGAAAACTTGATGATAAAGGTATCGAAAGTTGGAGAAAGATACGAGATATACGAGTTGCACTATATGAAAAGAAATTTGTAAGAAAAAAGATAAAGTATGGGCGATAATCGAGTAGCCCGACCTGAGCCACTTGGCTCAGATTTAGGCTCACACCACCGTACATACGGATCTAATATACGTCAATTAGCTAATTACCTCAACAATCACTCTTTACACCGACTGTAGCTATTTCCTAATTTAGAAATGAGCTAAGTTAAAATTTTCTCATTTTAATTTCAGAAAGACAAGCGTTCAGTCCTTCCATCTAATCCTGCAGAATCTACGCAGCTGTACTTTTAATGTAACTTGGGCTATGCAATGATGTGCTTACTTACCCATACAACTATGCCTCTTATCCCATTCCTGCTTGGTTTACCCAGAGCTTGTCGGAAGGGTCAAGTTCAGACTTTTGTAGTCTCGCTTACTTCACTGCTTGGATCACTCCAAACCAGCTTGCGACTTACTAATGCTTCCAGGCGGACTCCCCTGAGCTTTTGCCGAAGGGTTACCCCAGTGCATGAGGGGCTTACACTCTCTGGACTTTCTCTCAAATAGTCGAGAGAATTTGTTTATATTTACCATTTAAGGCGCACACAAGCGGTATATTTTACGCCCCACTTTTCGGGTTATTAGGTTATTGTTAGTTTCAAATCAACTTTTTAACGTGGGATAAATCCGCTGCTTCGGGCGGCGGGGCGCAAACATACCGCTATAGGCTAAGACAACAAAAGCCAAAACTAAGACAAACCCTACAATATCAGCATATTGTAGGGTTTTTTTATGCTTTGTGGCGTACCACAAAAGACATTCCAAAGACAAAAACAGACACTATATATTTCCTAATTCGTACCCCCTTTTGATTTTTCAAAAAAGGGGTACGAATTGGCTGAATTTGGCACTCAGTTGTCTGCTTTTGGCGTAATGCATAATTCTCATTTTAAATTGTTTATGTTCAACTTTGCATTCAAGTGCAATTAACAAAATGAGTTTATGAAAAGTACATTTAGAGTGCTCTTTTTCCTCAAAAGAGACAAGCAAAAGAAAGATGGTCGTACCCCTTTAATGTGCCGCATTACAGTTGATGGTAAAGAATCACGCTTCAACATGAAAATGGACATCCTACCTGAGCATTGGGATGTGAAAGCAAACAAGGCAATGGGACGAGCCAAAGAAGTGGATGAGATAAATTCTCTCATTGATAATGTGAAAGCCTCCCTCTATCAAATCTATCGAGATCTTCAAGAACGAGGCAAACAAGTTACCTCAGAAATAATCAAGAACTCTTTCCTTGGTTTGGATGATAGTTTTGAAACTCTTCTCAATTTATTTGACAAGCATAATGAAGATGCACGCAATCTAATTGGAAATGGTTTGGTAGCCGATACTGTGGAAAAATACGAACTCACTCGCAGGCGACTACACGAATTTATGACCTTCAAGTATAAAATTTCGGATATCAATATTAAAGAGGTGAACAATATGTTTATTCTCGACTTTGAAACCTATATGCGAACTATTGGCAAATGCAGTGCTAATACAGCCGCCAAATACATGCGACTCTTCAAGAAAATTATTCTTCTTGCAAAAAATAATGGATTATTGAATGCTGACCCATTTGCAAGCTATAAGATTCAATTTAAAAAGACAGACAGAGGTTATCTTACTCAATACGAATTAGAGGCTATAATGGCTAAAGAATTCGAGATTGAGCGACTAGAACACGTGAGAGATATCTTCATTTTTGCGTGTTTTACGGGATTGGCATATATAGATGTTCAGAAACTTCGCAAAGAACATATCCGAGAATCTTTCGATGGCAAACCTTGGATAATGACTAAGCGA
>DATJCU010000085.1:0-4053 GCA_035497795.1 Edaphocola sp.
AATTAGGGCACAAAACCATTACAAGATGCTAGCTGAAAAATCAGAAGATCCAAAGGTAAAAAAAGTTCTTCGAATAATTAAGAATAGATGAAGAAAATCATGAGAAAATACTAAGGAGTCTATATGAAGCCTTTCAAAAAATGATGGATGCTTCAATATAAAACGGTCTATAACATTTAGATAAAACCAAGGTAGAAGAAAATACTAACTTGGTTTTATTAAAAAATAAGGATTATACCAATCTGGTATATAAATAGGTTTGAGTCTCAAGTATCACAGCTCTCTCTACTTATATTATACCATTATTTATATAGTATTTATAGACTACTTTTTTTACGATTTCTATACTATAATATTTTACATAAATCTAAAAAAGAGGTGGATCAATTTGAACAACAAATATGAGGTCTTAGATAATGGGCCATTCTTCCATGGTACTAAAGCAGAATTAAAAATTGGAGATTTGTTAAAGCCACAATACTTATCAAATTACCAAGATAAAAAGTCCAACTATATATATTTTACTGCAACATTAGATGCTGCTAAATGGGGTGCTGAATTGGCAACATCTAAATCGAAGGAAAGAATATATATTGTAGAACCCTTAGGGGATTTTGAAAATGATCCAAACTTGACGAATAAAAAATTTCATGGAAACCCTACACGTTCTTATAGGTCGAGGTCTCCCTTAAAAATAATAGCTGAATTAGGTTTATGGGAAAGACACTCCGATGAAGAAATAAATCATATGCTTACATCTTTAAAAAAGTTACGGGAAGAAGGAAAATATATAATATTCGATTAATCCTGAGAGGATCTTTTCAACTGGGCGCGATTGCAGAGTAAGTAGTCGCTTCTGATTTTGGAAAATCCAGATAACCAGCTACTTTAAAAGATTACAACTTTTTCTCTTTTACATAGATATTATCAAGTAAGAGAAATAGTCCATACTCGAATTGTGTATTTTTCATGCTATGTGTAGAAATTTAAATAATAGAATTGGAGAAATTATCATGGAAATAAGTACTATAAAGGAAAAGGATAAAGAAATCGCTATAATAAAGGATAATGAGATATTAATAACAGATGTACAGTCAGCTTTGGATTTAATAGCAACAGTAAGTTTTGAAACTGGTTGTTATCGTTTCATTTTAAATAAGTCAGCAATATGTGAAGAGTTCTTTGACTTAAAAACAAAGCTTGCAGGAGACATATTACAAAAGTTTGTTAACTATCATGTGAAGATAGCTATTGTTGGTGATTTTTCTGTGTATACAAGCAAAAGTTTGAGGGATTTCATTTATGAGAGTAACAAAGGGAAAACTATATTTTTCTTACAAGATGAAAAACAGGCTATTGAAAAGTTGGGTTTAGTGTAACCTCATTGTTATAACTAGGTAAGGCGGAGAAAGTGCAGGCGGTTATAAAGCACTTTGCTGAAGATTTCAGAAATTAATCTTGTAATATTTTTATTTTTATGCTATAGTATCTGTATATTTTGATTAAGGAGGACATATATCTATGTATTCAGTACGTTTAAGATAAGTAGGCAATAAAAAAGTGGTGAAAACTTCCGTGATTACGGGCTTTTTTGTTGTACTTATTTTACGTATTATGACATGGATAGGGGTGAAGTGTAGCTGTTTGAAGCTATATGTTTTTTCTCTATGTCTTTTTAACGTTGATATGCAGACTAAAGATCCTATTGCGGATTTTAGCCTGCATTTTTTATTGCCTAAAATAATTATAACTTACATCAAATTTTAAATTATAAGAATTATTTTAGAAAAATATAGGAGAAGATAAAAATGGAAAAATATAATTGGAAACAGAAGTTTTTTGCAATATATGCAGGGCAGGCAGTTTCACTTATTACAAGTGCTATATTACAAATGGCGATTATTTTTTATATTACAGAAAAGACCGGATCTGCCATGGTATTATCAATAGCTTCACTTATTGGTTTTCTACCATATGCAGTCTTAGGACCTGCTATTGGTGTTTTAGTTGACCGTTATAATAGAAAGACGATTATGATAATAGCAGATTTAATTATTGCTATAGCAGGTGCAGTATTAGCATTTATTGCATTATATATGGAAATTTCGATATGGATGATTATGGTGGTGCTTTTTATACGAAGTGTTGGAACAGCTTTTCATTCCCCAGCATTAAGTGCTGTAACACCACTTTTAGTACCAGAGGATCAGTTAACTAAATGTGCTGGTTACAGCCAATCATTACAATCTATAAGCTATATTATTAGCCCAGCTGCCGCAGCCTTTTTATATTCTATTTGGGAATTAAATGCGATTATAGCAATTGATGTATTTGGTGCCATAGTTGCTATTATTGCACTAGCATTGATAGAAATCCCTAAGCTTGATGTAGAAAAGCAAGAATTAAGCCTAAGTTTTATAAAAGAGATGAAAGATGGCTTTTATATTTTGAAAGAAAACAAAGGATTATTTGCCTTGTTACTAATAGGTACTTTATATATGCTGGTTTACATGCCAATCAATGCACTTTATCCATTAATTAGTATGGAACACTTTAAAGGAACACCTGTGCATGTATCCATTACAGAAATAGCCTATGCGTCAAGTATGCTCATAGGTGGTATGCTATTAGGGTTATTTGGTAGCTACAAAAAGCGAATAATACTAATAACTGCATCTATTTTTATGATGGGAGCCAGTTTGACTATTTCGGGATTACTTCCTCCAAGTGGCTTTGTGGTATTTGCATTATGTTGTGCAATTATGGGACTCTCCGTTCCGTTTTATAGTGGTGTTCAAACGGCACTTTTCCAAGAGAGAATTAAGCCTGAATATTTAGGACGTGTATTTTCCCTAACAGGTAGCATTATGTCTTTAGCTATGCCCGTTGGGTTAATACTATCTGGGTTATTTGCGGATAGAATCGGCGTAAGCAATTGGTTCTTAATATCTGGAATCCTAATTATAGGAATTGCAATAACTTGCCCGTTCATTTCAGTAATTAGGAGTTTAGATGAAAAATAAAAGAAAGATATAAAAAATATGAGGAGGTGCACTTATGTATTATATATTTATGTAATTCTTCCTGCTTAAATCGCAGGGTTTTTCCTGCGAATAGGTATGAGAACATGCGATTTTAGACAGGAGGAAAGAAAAATGGAATTATTAATAAAGGCGAAAGATATATTTGTAGAATATGTAGGACATTATATTTTAGATATTGATGAATTGGAGTTATATAGTTATGATCGTATTGGATTAGTCGGAGCAAATGGTACAGGTAAAAGTACCTTATTAAAAGTATTATTGGGACAATTAACTCCACCTGGATGCAAGCTTGACCGTATAGGGGAATTTGCATATATCCCCCAGTTAGACGAAATAGTTATGCAAGAGGTTAAAGACTTTTCAGTAATGGGAAAATTAGGTGTTAGGGATTTAGATAGGAAGATAATTAGTGGTGGCGAAGAGACCAGGCTAAAAATAGCACAAGCCCTTTCAGGCCATGTACATGGTATTTTTGCTGACGAGCCGACTAGCCATTTAGATCGCGAGGGAATAGAATTTTTAATCGGGCAGCTAAAGTATTTTTATGGTGCACTACTCATTGTTAGCCACGATCGTTATTTTCTTGATGAGGTAGTAGATAAAATATGGGAACTGAAAGATGGAAAAATCACTGAGTATTGGGGAAACTATTCTGATTATCTTCGTCAGAAAGAGGAAGAACATAAAAACCAGGCCACAAAATATAAGCAATTTATCGCTGAGAAAGAGCGATTGGAAAAAGCTGCAGAAGAAAAACGAAACCAAGCAAATAAAATGAGCCAGAAGACAAAGGGTGCAGCTAAGAAAGATAAATCCAAAAGTGGTGGACGTTTAGCACATGAGAAAACTATAGGAAGCAAGCAAAAAGTTGATAGGAACTGTCATTTCGGGGTTTTTAGCAGTTTTCCGTCGAAATTCGGATTTTTCTCCGAACTACAACCATTTTTCCAGCCCGAACAACTGAACCAATCAAAAATTTTCGGCAACGCCAACAATTAGCATTATT
>DATJCU010000086.1:0-3001 GCA_035497795.1 Edaphocola sp.
TGCATTATGGAAAAACACCTACCATGGCTAACGCCATGGTATTGGCTTAAATATAGCACGAAAAATATTTTTAACCAAATTCTTTTATGCCATGATTATCAGAAGGTTTAGAAGGGGCCTTTTTAAATGCTGAATTGCTGTAATTTTTGGATATTTAAAATAAACATAACCTAGGATTCCTGTTACCAGGACTTTTAAACAATGAAAAAGAAAGTAATTTTTGCAGTAGCAACAGGTTTGTTTGCCCTTGCAATGGTTTTTAATATGAATGTGTTACAATCAAATAGTGCTGGCGATGTGTCGTTGGAGAGTATTGCGGTAATGGCGCAGGCTCAAAATGAATTCCCCAATTCAAAGTGGATAAAGTCAACGTGCAACTGTTATCGGGGTGCTAAAAAAATTGAAAATTACGCAGGCTCTAGAATTGTATGTATAAAATCGCCAGTGGGAGACGATAGTTGTACTTCTACACAATGCTCTTCTGGCAGTAATTGTTAATAAATTAACTTTAAAGGGGGATGGTTTATGTAAAAACTATCTCCTTTTTCACATAATTAAATTAGTACACCAAATTTTATGAGAAATTTAATTAGATTTTTTACAGCTATTTTCCTCGTATCAATTTTACCAAGTTGCAATGTCAAAAAAAGCAAAGATATTGATAAGGACAATCAAATTCAGAAAATAAATATTTTGAGCAATCGAGGATTCAATATCAAAACTTCAAAACTGATTAGCGACATTAAGTTTATCCCACTGGAAACGACTGATTCAATTTTAGTTGGTGATATATCAAAAATTATTAGAACAAAAAATGAATATCTGATTTTAGACACACAATCTAAAAGTATATATGCATTTGATATGAATGGAAAGTATTTGCGAACAATTGGAAGCAACGGCAAAGGGCCTGGCGAATATTTAAATCCTATTGATTTCATTGTGGATGCTAATGAGGATTACCTATTCATCCTCGATGAGTTAAAAAAGATTGTTAAAACCGATATGAACGGCAACTTAATTTTGGAGAAAAATCTTCCAGACGATTTTCGCATCATCGATCAAATCGCTATGTATAATGGATTTATCTTTGCATCAACTGGTCGAACATTTTACAATATTGATAATTTTGAGGTGCTTCAGTTTAACGAGAGTCTGAATTTAATTAATAAACATTTGCCTTATCTAGACCCTTTACAATTTCATTACTCGTATACCAATAAGTTTTTTATTCGAGAAGGTTCACTATTCTTCATTAGCCTCTTTAATTATGCAATTTACAAATTTGTAAAAACTGATTTTCAATTACAATATACACTCGATTTTTCAGGAAAAGAGATCAATTTAAACAGCCTTGGCAAGAGTGAAAACATCTTTGATAATAAATCATACGCTTTTTTATTTGAGGGATGTGTGGCTGGTGATAATTTAATATTTTTGCCTGTATTCGTGGGAGGGAGGCCATATAATGGGTTTTTTCAACCACATTTAAACAAATATACTTTAATCAAAGAAATACTAAATGATTCATATCCGCTTATTTTTCCAAGCTCATTTTATAATGGTTATTATATTGCCACAATTGAGAGTTTCTATTTTAGAACAGAATTTCCGAATGAAAATTTAGGTATTAGTACTTCGGACAATCCGATTATTGTTGAATACAAATTAACAGATAATAGTTCTGCCAATTAATTTGAACAGTATAACTGAAAGTGTAAAACACCTTTGTATACTGGGAATTAACAAATAGAAGGAAAGATTGAAATCTACTAAGCGAGGGCAGTAGTCAAATATTTCTTGATAATCAGCCTTTCATCTAAATTTTACAAATACTTTTTAAATTATTTTATTTTCCTGTCAAGAAAGAAGCTTATACATTGCTTGCTTTTATGCGTAGGGTGGTTCTGCAAGGCAGAGGCATCTTATTAGTGTTTTTAATTCAACAGCTATTAACACAATAGCTAAATTTTAATTATCAATCTTTATGACAATGAAAAAGAAAGTAATTTTTGCAGTAGCAACAGGTTTGTTTGCCCTTGCAATGGTTTTTAATATGAATGTGTTACAATCAAATAGTGCTGGCGATGTGTCGTTGGAGAGTATTACGGTGATGGCGCAGGCAGGTGGTGAGAGTGGAGGTGGTTATAACATATGCTATTATGAATCAAGAGTTAGGACAGGTTATACGTACTATAACTGCTCTACTTGTAATACAAAAATATATGATGAAAAAGGCAAGGGGTCTTATTCAAAATGTTTTTATTAAAAATTAAAACTAATGGCAAGTATTGTTGCATTTTGCAAGGGTACTTGCCATATAATATATATTATATGAAAAAAGTGGTTTATTTATTTATAACGTTGTTTTTTTATTCCGCATGTACAAAAAAGATCATAATTGATAAGAAAATAGTATTAAATTTTCCTGAAGAAAAATGGCTAATAGGAGAAGAGCTTTATTATGATGAAATAGGCGT
Source organism: Edaphocola sp. (assembly GCA_035497795.1). Taxonomy (GTDB): domain Bacteria; phylum Bacteroidota; class Bacteroidia; order Chitinophagales; family Chitinophagaceae; genus Edaphocola. The sequence continues at coordinate 2,481 of DATJCU010000086.1, forward strand.
ATTGGAAATGAATGTTATTGATACTTTCATGATATTACGTATACCTCATAAAGAGAATATGTTTAATGTTTATGAACTAAGTAATCAGAGTTTTATTGGTTCTTTCGGTTTGAAAGGTAAAGGCCCAAATGAGTTTTTGGGGCCTAGATACTCTAATCAATTCCTTATTGATAGCACAGGTATTAAAATTTGGATTAATGATATTATTCGCGAAAAATACTCCTTGATAAATGTTACAAAATCTTTAGAAAGTAAAAAAACTTTTGTAGAAAAAACTTTTGACATTAATGCAGAGCAGTTATTTTATTTTCACGATGATAAAATCTTAGGAAATGATGATAGTAAAAAGGGAAGAATGTTTAAATATAATCCTAAAATTAAAGAAAAGAATTATTCGTCTTTTTTCCCAGTTATTCCACAAAATTTCCACTACCAATTTATAACCCATAAAAATATATGCAAATTGAAAACTGACAAAAGCAAAATTGTTTCAGTAATGCATTATTTTAAGAGAATCGACT
>DATJCU010000087.1:0-7038 GCA_035497795.1 Edaphocola sp.
GCCCAAACCATTGTCAGTACGTTTTCATCAAATATTTTTCCCGTCTGGTCAGCTACAATCTTAAACAAGTCTCTTTTCAATTCTTTTTTTCTAGCAATCAGAGCTTGATTGTCATCATTTTCCAACGCCACTTCCATGGCGTCATCTTTCCAGTAATTCTTATTCTGACAGTTGGTGACAGACGTTATCTCACAGATACCATCATAGCCTGACCACATCTGTCTAGCTACATCTCCATGCATCTTGGATACGCCATTAGCGATTTTAGCAAATTGTAGCGCTGTTAGCGTATAATTAAGCTTGCCGTTTTCAACTGTAACTAAAGATTTGACTTCGTTATCCTCGATACCATTGAAGAAGGACATTTGGCTTAATAAATCAAAATTATGTGATTCGTTACCTGCTTCTTCCGGTGTATGGGTAGTAAATACAAGACGACGACGAATTTCATGAACATCTTTATATTTAGAATAAAGATAAAAACACAATGGTAATGCATGTCCTTCATTCATATGATACACTTCAGTCTTCATTCCGAGTATATCCAGTAATTTGGCACCACCGATACCCAAGACTATAGACTGAGCGATTCTAGTTGATTCATTGGCATCATAAAGATGATGAGTTATCGTCTTTGAAATAGCATCATTTTGCTCAATATCTGTTGATAACAAAAATATAGGTGCACTATTGAATACATCTGGCTTCAGCAAATAGACTTTGACATAAACCGTAGCGTTATGTACAGTAACAGGGAAAATAATCTTAGTATCAGTAAGAAATGAATAATATTTCTGAACATAATCTACTTTCATCGTTCCATCCAAAGACCTGACTTGATCGTAATATCCGTATTTCCAAAGCATACCGATACCTACTAGGTTTTGCTTTAATGCAAATGCGCTATGCATATGTGATCCAGCCAGAAATCCTAGGCCACCACTATAAATTTTTAATGCCTGATTAATGGCAAATTCCATGGAAAAATAAGCAACAGATGTTCTATATTTTTCTGATTGTTCAAAACCAAATATTTCTGAGTTAGAGAGCATGAGATTGAATATAAAATTGATAATAATTTTGTTTACCGAGCGGCAAAATTAACACAAATTGCAATATTAACCGTAAATCTTAGGACACTTTGAAAACTAATGTTCCTAGAACCTTGAATATCTGCTGTTTATAATATTAATATAAATTATTCTATAGCTATAAATCTAGTTAAGAATATAAATTACAAGAAATTCATAATCATCCATAAGATATCAAACATAAATCCTTAATCCATTTTAAAACCTTGATTTATAATGAAAAATATTTCTACTTTTTCTTCTAAAAAAAATGCCATTCACATCGCCTTTATTAAATGATTCCATTTAATAAAAATGGCTGTGAATGGCAGTAATCTTGCAAAAGACAAGAATTATATTTAATCAATTACTTAACTATAGCATTGTATTTAGCTTCAACTACGTTCCAGTTGAGTACATTCCAGAATGCTGCAATAAAGTCAGCCCTTCTGTTTTGATAATGGAGATAATAAGCATGTTCCCAAACGTCTATTCCTATAATCGGATTTCCACAATGCTCGATACTGGGCATCAATGGATTGTCCTGATTAGGTGTACTACAGACTTCGAGTTTACCATCTTTTTGCACTAAAAGCCATGCCCAACCTGATCCAAAACGGGAAGTGGCTGCCGCCGCAAATTTTTCCATAAAAGCTTCTTTACTGCCAAAGGAAGCATTGATAGCATCAGCTAATGGGCCAGAAAGCTTACCCTTGTTTTCTGGTGAGATAATCTCCCAAAACATAGAATGATTCCAATGTCCACCACCATTATTGCGAACAGCCGTATTATTCATATCTAAATTCTTCAAGATATCTTCTATAGATTTTCCTTCTAAATCTGTTCCTTTGATAGCATTATTCAAGTTATTAACATATCCCTGATGATGCTTAGTATAATGAATCTCCATGGTACGAGCGTCAAAATGAGGTTCCAATGCATCATATGCATAACCCAATGCGGGAAGTACGAAAGCCATAATATATATTTTTATTAAAAGTTAAAAAATCTTATTAAATGTATTGTAATTTATAACACATCTAATACAAGTTTGTTCAATCACAGCAACCTACATTTTGCTGTATTATAATCATTATTTATAGTTCTTGCTATCATCTTCAACCTCAACGATTTAAGGGGTTTAACATTATATAACTCGTTGTACGATTAAAGTAAAGCATAATTGATATGATTTAACTGTTTACCATTTGAGTGATTGATAGACTGTAGATAGGTAAGTTTAAAGTGCTAATTAGTTTCTCCGTTTGGAGTTGTGAATCCTCATTTTTTTAATAGAAATAAGTCTATTTTGAATAATGATAAAACGCAGGCTTTCTAACGTAAATTTAAAATTACTATCCACGAGCATATAATTTCTAAGCTTTTGTGTGATTATAAGAGAAAATTTATCGAAATTTGTCTTTGTGTTGTGTATCTGTATTTTGTTTGATTTAGCTTAAAAACACAACAATTTACTGTAATAAAGAAAATTATACACAACACATTTTAATATATATCATTAAATTTCAACTATTTTCAACTTTTTTTTAATCGCACAGCGGCTTACTACATGTATTTCCAAACCTAAAAAAGGGTCTATGGTTAATTTTAATGCAATATACCCAGATCTCACGATAGACATTCTATTGACGAATCTCGTAAATAAAGGCTTTAGATACTTCTCGATCAGTTTGGGTTCTGAATACAAAGCAATGGTAAATGATGAACAATTAAAAGGCCTAGATACTTGTTTTAAATACGATCATGAATCTGACGATATTTTTGAATATGCTGTAAGTCCTGGATTTTCGAAATATTACCTTAACAACGAACATAAATAATAACATGAATAATAATCCATTCAACCTCGACAAAGATTTAGTTTTTTTCGATATAGAATCCACAGGACTTAATATTATCCGGGATCGAATTATACAAATCGCTCTAATTAAATACAGTAATTCAGTTGATGAACCTAAAGAACTTTCTTTGCTTATCAATCCAGGCATTCCAATCTCAGAAGAAGCTTTTAATGTTCACAAAATAAGCAATGAAGATTTAAGAAATAAGCCTGTTTTCCAACAGGTAGGCCAAAAGATTTATGATTTTATAGGAGAAGCCGACCTTGCAGGTTATAATTCCGATCGTTTTGACATACCTATGTTAATCGAGGAGTTTCACAGGATAGGAATTGAATTTGACATCAACAAAAGAAGGTTAATCGACGTCCAGAAAATATTCTATAAAATGGAGCCTCGCACCCTGAAAGCAGCTTTAAAGTTTTACTGCAATGAAGACTTAGTAGATGCTCATGATGCACTCGCAGACGTTAGAGCTACAGTTGATGTGTTTAAAGGACAGCTTAAGAAATATGAAAATGTAGACTATGTTGATGGTGATGGAAACATCACTCCGCATCCCATTCAAAAAGATATAAAAATCATTTCAGAATTTATTAAAGATGGTGCGGCCATCGATATCACACAGCGTCTAAAATTAAATTCAAAGTCAGAAATTATATTTAATTTTGGTAAATATAGCGGGCGCACCGTCGTAGAAATATTTAAATCGGAACCGAGTTACTATCATTGGATGATGGAAAAAGATTTCTCAGCACAGGTTAAACAAATTATCAAGAAAATCAATGACGAACTCCACACAAATTCATCCAAGTAGATTCATTATTGTAGTTTTAGCTATTTGGATACTGACAGGTTGTTACACTAGAACAGAAGGATGTCTCGATACCTATGCATCTAACTACGACGTATCTGTTGATGATAGTTGCCCCAATTGTTGTGAATATCCTTTTTTAAAATTGGTTGTCCTAGATCGCTATGGTGATAGCTTATATGTTCAAGGAGATACGCTTATCAACCAATTTGGCCAACAGTATATAATCTTAGGACTCAGATATTATGTTTCTCATTTTAGACTCTTTCAATCGGGTAATGAATTGGCGGTAAAAGAAACTATTCAAAATGACATCACTGGATATAATATCCCCGACGACATCAAAATTTCAAAGGAGGACAATGCTAATCTCAATATCGGGATGATCCGAACTTATGGAAAATTTGATAGTCTACAATTTACGATGGGTATCTCTGACGAATTTTTACAAAATAGCTTTAAAAATCTACCTGCAAGTCATGTTCTACAAAAATTGTACAGGCTCAATGATTCCGCAGGAAATCAGGCCTCTGTAATCGTTAAATACAGAGTTTTTGCACCTATAGATACGACAATCAACATAGCAATATCACCATCATTCAAATTTCAGTATACGATTCAAGACTCCTTAAATATTACACAGCCTGGACGTACTATTATTGGTAAAGTAAAAGCTGATTATAAAATATTGATGGACAATATTAATCTTAACGCTCCTTCCGAACAAATCAAAGAAAAATTAGTGGAAAATTTAAGCAACTTATTGATAGTCAAATAAGTTTATATAACATACAGGTTATTATAATCTTAAAATGTATTATTAATTCCGATCTGTTTAACTACATTAATTTTATGCAATCTTAATCTTGTTTAATACGTTATATTAATGTAGAGATTTATTTAACGAAGATAGATAATCATTGTCTATGAAAATCAGAATAACAACATTCATTTTATTTTCAGTTTTTTTGTTCCTATTTGCCTGTCAGAAAGATGATGAGGTGACTGGAGATTTAAATTCTATCCCCTATTATCCTGAAAGTTATATCTTGGATTTACCCAATCACTTTCCAGATATGTATATTCCTAAGGATAATCCCTTAACCAAAGAGGGAATCGCTTTGGGTCGTCATTTGTTTTACGATCCGATTCTTTCAGCCGATAGTACAATGTCGTGTGGATCTTGTCATATTCAGGAACTCAATTTTGCTGATGGTAAAGCATTTAGTGTAGGTATTGACGGCATTGAAGGCGTCAGAAGTAGCATGAGCTTGATCAATATAGGATTTGTTCAGTCTGGTTTTTTCTGGGATGGACGTGCCCAAACGCTAGAAGAGCAGGCTCTTTTACCTGTTGAAGATCCCGTTGAGCTGCACAATACATGGGAAAATGTAATACATAAATTACAAAAACATCCTGAATATCCGAAAATGTTTAGACAAGCTTTTGGTATAAGTGATCGCACGAAGATAACTAAAGAGTTAGCGGCTAAAGCGCTTGCTCAGTTTCAGAGAATCCTAATATCTAAAGATTCAAAATATGATAGAATAGCTGAGGGCAAAGACTTCTATAGTGATCTTGAGCTTATAGGTCAGGGCTTATATTTTGATGATGATCCTGATTTACCAGATATGGAATGTGGTCACTGTCACAACACACCATTGGCTACTTCAGATGATTACTTTAACAATGGACTGGATTATTCAGAGAATTTTTATGACTTTAAGGACTTAGGACGTGGAGTTGTAACTAAAAGCATTGTTGATAATGGTAAGTTTAAGGCAACTACTTTACGCAACATCAAATATACTGCACCTTATATGCACGATGGTCGCTTTAAAACTCTAGATGAAGTCTTTGACCATTATGGTGGAGGTGTTAAAAATGCTCCCAATCGAGATCGCAATTTACAAAACCAACCTATTACACCATTCTACCGAAAAGCGCTTTTGGCCTTTATAGAAACATTTGAAGATACGTTGTTTTTAAAGAATCCTGAGTTTAAAAATCCGTTTCAATAATTTATAATTAGTCGCCCAATAAAAACCATTTAACTATTTGAATATCAATACAATATAGCCATTTCTATTTTGAAAATAATGCAAGATTTAGTACTTTTATGGTTTAAACCTTGCATTATTTTTACAATGATTCCACATAAAAAAGTTCATAATCAGCTCAATTTTTTCTCTGCTTTTGAAGACACTTTAAGCCAAAAGCATCTCTTGTACATTTTAGCAAATAAGATTCGTTGGCATATTTTTGAAGATGCATTTCTACCTTTGTACTGTCAAGATAATGGAAGACCAGCAAAGCCTATCCGCCTAATGGTGGGCTTGTTAATTCTTAAGCATGTTAGAAATATTTCAGATGAAAGTGTAGTAGAGCAATGGAGTGAAAATGTTTATTACCAACATTTTTGTGGAGAAAACATTTTTGTTCCTGGTGCACCTTGCGAAGCTTCAGAACTTGTGCATTTTAGAAATAGAATTGGAGAATCTGGTATTGAATTAATTTTAAAAGAAAGTATTCGTGTAAACGGAGATGACAGTAATGATGATAATGTAAACATTGACACTACGGTTCAAGAAAAGAATATTACTTTTCCTACGGATTCAAAACTTCACAAGAAAATCATTAATAAATGTAAAGGGATTGCAGAACAAGAACAGCTAGATGTAAGGCAAACTTACACTCGGACATTAAAAAAATTATCTGTGGATCAGCGGTTTAGGAACCATCCTAAAAACAAATTAAAAGCAAGAAAAGCTGACAAAAAAGTAAAAACGATTGCTGGAAGATTAGTTCGAGAGCTAGAACGTAACTTGCCACCCAATTCAATACATCACAATGACTTGGAATTGTTTAAGCAAATACTTTCTCAAAGCAAAAGTTCTAAAGGCAAAATCTATTCTATTCACGAGCCAGAAGTTTGTTGCATCTCAAAAGGGAAAGAGCACAAAAAATATGAGTTTGGCAACAAGGCGTCTTTTGTAAAGACAGATACGGGCGTGATTGTAGGGGCATTAGGTTTTAGAAATGAATACGATGGGCACACACTACCCTCTGTTTTGGATCAGGTAGATCGACTAAGGGGCAAAGCACCTAAAAAAGCAAAAGTGGACAGAGGATACCGAGGTAAAAAACAAATAGGAATAACAGAGATTTTAATTCCTTCCACACCCAAAAAATCAGATAGCTATTACAAACGCAAGAAACTGAGTACCGCTCACAAAAAAAGAGCAGCCATCGAACCTATAATTGGGCATATTAAATCAGATCATCGACTCAATCG
>DATJCU010000088.1:0-1921 GCA_035497795.1 Edaphocola sp.
TGGTTGCAAAAAAAGAATATTGAGAAAATATGAATGAGTTCATAGACAAATTACTTCCTCTGGAAAATGATCTTTTTTTTGCAATAAATGGAAGTGGTTCTGTCTTTTGGGACAATGCAATGTGGACCTATACGGGTGTAATGACCTGGGTTCCTATGATTTTTATTATCTTTTATATAGCATTTAAAAATCAACTCCTAAAGGAAGGTTTGCTTGTCTTGGGTTCAATTGCTTTGGTATTGCTTTTGTCAAGCCTTGTTTCAGCAACTTTCTTCAAACCAACTTTTCAACGATATCGTCCTTCTCATCATCCCGATTATAAAGATTTAGTGAAAATATTAAATGATTTCCGTGGTGGAGATTATGGGTTTATTTCTGGGCATGCTACAAATAGTTTCGGTCTAGCATTCTTTTTCTCTCGACTTTTCAGAAATAGACTTGTCACAATATCCATGATGTTTTGGGCAACACTAAATAGTTATTCCAGAATTTACTTAGGGGTTCACTTTATAAGTGATATTGTTGCAGGCTTTTTTATAGGAATGATTATTGGGATGCTTGTTTATGAAATATATAAGAAAATACGTATCCGATATTTCAACATCCCGTCATCATTAAAGAGAGAGAGCATCTATCCTAAAAAACAAGGTAATCTTTTGGGTACAGTAATTATATCATATATCGTCTTAATTATTTTGTTGAGTCCATTTCTCAGCTCATTCTCACACTCTGTAATACCAGAATCTTGGTTTTAAACGATCGGCTTTATATCTCTTAAAATCTTTCACTATAAAATATATGATTGTTTATATCTCATTTGATGAGCAGATAAAATAATATATGCGGAATTTATATTATATTCGTGCTTTTAATATGAAAACTTCTTGAAATTAACCATAAGATATATTATTCAATAATATGAAGGTGACAAATAAAGAGAATGAATGAATTAATTGACAAACTTCTCCCTTTTGAAAGAAGTCTTTTCTTTATATTGAACGGTAGTGATTCAGTTCTTATAGATAATGCTTTGTGGACTTTTACCGGCGTTCTAACGTGGGTGCCGATGATACTTTTTATTCTTTATATTGTTTTTAGGTATCAAAAGCTCAACGAGGCTCTTTTTATTTTGATTGCAATAGTATTATTAATTGTTTTAGCTGATCAAATCTCATCTTCTATATTTAAGCCTTTTTTCAAGCGTCTCAGGCCAACTCACCACCCTGACTATATGAATTTAGTTGATATCGTCCGGGATTACCGTGGAGGCCAGTATGGCTTTATTTCGGGCCATGCTACAAACAGTTTTGCTGTAGCTGTGTTTCTCTCTCTTCTCTTCAAGAATAGATTTGTTACAATGTTGATGGTTTTTTGGGCTTTGCTCAATAGTTATTCGCGTATTTACTTAGGCGTGCATTTTATCAGTGATATTGTAGGAGGGTTAATCTTAGGATCACTAATTGGTTTTTTGGTATATGCAGTATATACATGGTCTCGAATGAGATTATTTAAGATCCCTCAAGTTGAAAAAAGAAAAAGAATCTATTCATCGAAAAATGGAAATACTTTGGCAATTGGTATGATTTCATATATCGCATTAATAATATTGTTAAGTCCTTTTCTCACATCTATTTCACACTCCATTATACCATAAAAATTAATTTATTTTTATTTATAGCATTTTTTTACTCAAACTAAATATCAACTATATACAATTTTTCTCTTTGAAATAATTGCTTAATCATAATCTTTTGATTAAGTTTAACGCACCATAAAAGTACAATAATATTTTATTCATCTTTTAAAAATATGCACCATGTCAAGAACTATTACTTTCAATGAATTAAGACATTTCAAAGACAAACTCCCCCATGGTAGTATCCGTAAAATAGCCGAAGAGTTAGAATTAGAAATCGAAACT
>DATJCU010000089.1:0-1662 GCA_035497795.1 Edaphocola sp.
TGTTTTTCAATTTCATTTAGCCTAACACGAATATAGTTTTTTTTCATTAATACTCATCCCTTTCATAATTCCAGTTTTTTTCTTTACCTACAACAACATCAGCCATATCATTAACACGAACGACAACAATTAAACCGTCTGAAAATAAATAAACTATTAATTTCGTATCTGCGTCTAAGCAATATGCCCCAGGTCTAGCATCCGAACAATCTTTAATCTCTTCAACATCCATGTCATTTAATTTCGCAAATTCCTCTGCAGTAAACGTACCGATTAATTCATATCCACTCATTTTTTCTACCTCCATTTTAATTTTTTTATTTTTCTTGTTCTCTCAACCTCTAACTATATGTTATCACAAATGGGGTAACGTGTCAAGCTTTTTAATTATTTTTTTTATGTTTCTTTTTTAATTTGCAATTTCTTTTTTAATCTCCTTTTTATTAATATAAATTTATATTTTAATAACAAAAAAATCATTTTAATTTTAATAATCTTTTCTTTAATTTTTTCAACCACTTTATCAAATTTAGTTTTTTCATAAGGTACAACCTCAAAAGGCTTTAAATTTGGATCTGTCCTACCATTATCAGGTTTATAGTAACTGTCAAAATACTTATAATAAAATGGTCTGAAAAGTAGACCCCAAGAAAAAACAGAACGGAATTTATAGCCATCAATAATTTGTTCAGTTTCTTTATCAATCGAAACATACTTTCTAATGGGCCTGACTAAGGTGTACTGACTAATTTTATTTAACAAATACATATTTGTATAGATTCGTCTAATAGTAATATCAACATCATCATGTGATTGAGATATTGCAACAAGCTTTGAATGATAATGTCGAATTAATTTTAGATATTCGATTTCTTCATCTTTAATTTTCATCTTTCTATTATTCCAAACTATCCCTGCCTCATCAACAAGAATTAACGTATGTTCAGGACTAGAAGTTTGCAACAATCCTCGTATGTTAGGAACATATACACATCCAGCGATTGGAGTATTTGCAATAATAGATTTAAATTTAGATTTCCCTTTTTTTATTTTTTTTAATTCTTTTTGTGCATACCTTGATAACAAGGTTGTTTTTCCTGCTCCAATATTTGCAAATATAAGAACGCAATTTCCTTCCTGAATTCTATTAAAAAAACATAAACCAATAAAAACAAATATCAATACTAAAAAAAACATAAACTACCCCACCTTTTTTACATTTATAAAAAACGCTGTCCACCACGGGCGGCGGACAGCGTTTTTTTTTTGGTATTATACAAATCTTCGTATAATTCCAATCCCAATTCCTAACAACCCTGCGAAAACTCCTAATAGCAATAGAGGTTCACTTGTAATTGCACCAACAACCGTAGTAATCGAAGATATGGCAGCGGTAACAAAATCTGAAAACCCTTCCAACAAACCACTCATAGTGCCAGGTGTTGCAGTCATAACCGTAATCATAGTTTTTCACCTTCCTATCTCTAATATATTTTTTATTATAACAACCGCAAAAGCTACAGCAATGAAACCGTATAGCAGTTGAAATAAGTCATTATTCAAAGACATGTCTATAAAATAGCTTACTGCATCTAAAAAACATAAAACAATAAAGACAAATATTAGTACTAAAAAAACCATAAACTATCCCACCTTTTTACA
>DATJCU010000090.1:0-4041 GCA_035497795.1 Edaphocola sp.
ACTTGAATACCTAAATTGAATGATTCTAAATAAAAAGTGATTTGTTAAATGATAATCTAACTTTGATAAAAGGAAAGAATTAAAATCGCCTTAAAAATAAATCGGCGACAAAGGTATAAATAAAAGTTGATTATACTCTATACTATGGGGTATAAAGGAGTAATTTCCTTAGTATTATTGTTTTTCCCTTCGAAACACGTACTTTCTTCTCTAAATAATTATCTATTGTACCGTAATTTTCTTTGATATAATCAAAAGCAAAGTTTAAATACGCACTATTGGCCGACAATAATGCTGTCATTGATTCTTGCACTGATTCAGGTAAAATCCCAGAAAAACTGAATGTTTTCTTCGGGTCGATATATTGATTTGAAGCTAAGTAATCTTCTTCAATAACATACTCAGGTACTCCTAATGCATATAATAATAAAGCTGAAGCAATACCTGTTCTATCTTTTCCTAAAAACGAAGTAAATAAAACTGGATAATTATTTGCATCTAATAGAACATCAAACATATCTGCAAATTGCTCTGCATCATTCTCCAACATCTCTTTATATGCCTCTTGCATATATATAATAGTTTCACTGCGAGAGAAGCCTTCGGCAATTAATTTATCCTTAATACTATATATGTCACCAGGTATTATAGGAATATTTACTTTAGAGATGTTTGTAAAATATGGATGAGCTTTTCTGTCTTCCTCAGTTCTAAAATCTATAATTGTTTTAATTCCCAATCTTTTGATTTTATCTTGGTCAAATAAATTTGAATTACTTAAATGACCAGATCTATATATTTTCCCCCATCTCAATTGCTTTTCATCTGCTGTGAAATAGCCACCTAAATCTCTAAAATTTAAAATATTATCCATATCTATGGATCTATTAGAAATTATACCAGATGTTACTCCGCCTGTTTTAAGTATAAAGAATTCACGTAATCCTGATCCAGTTGGATTTAATAATGCAAATTGATCTTCAACAAGTTTTGTTCTAACTGATGAGAAATTTCTTATTGAAGTATCAGTCATAGCAGAATAAATATCTATCTTTCCTTCAACATCAGGGCTTACTTCCCATTTTAATAAAAAATCACCATCTTTGTTTTTTTCGACAACAGATGCAATTTTAATAGTTGATATACAACTAGATAATAGATATATTAAAATAAAAAAAAGTGTATTGTTTAAATATCTCATTTTGTTTTTTCTAGATAAGGCAAAACAAATATAGTAAAACAAATTGTTTGATACAATCTGTTTCAAGTACAATTAACAATATATACTTGAATTAAGCTCTAGTTTTTCTCTTTTTTAGTGTAATAAGCTATAGTTCAGGTATTAATAAGTAAACCTAATACTTATCATACAATAATGTCGACAAGTTGTTCAAAAGCTGTTGATAGTTTGTAACTAAAAAGTTAATAGTTTTATTTGTTGGAACTAAAAAAAAATATAAGGTAATTTACGTTTGATACTTCATCGCAAACTTATTACTATTTATCAATCATACATCATCTGCTTTTCAACATATAAGATGAGGATTAAAACATTAATTTTATTAACTTTGAACTTTATCAACATATAATGATAACATCTATAGAATAGTGATATATAGGTACATATAGATACTTTAATTGTTCATAAAATGATTATAACTAGGTATTTATTTTTAATATCTAATTAATCAAATAATTTAACATTAAAGTATCAACTGTATCAACAGGCATATATCATCATCATACTCTTTTTTGTAAACTTCTAAAAATATATATATAATAATATGTCGGTTAATAATTCAATTAGAACAAAAAGTGAACTGATAGAAAAGATCAATTTTCTTAGAAAAGAGAAAAAGGCTATTATTCTTTCACATTTTTACCAAGACGAAGAAATACAAGATATAGCAGATTTTGTTGGAGACAGCTTAGCTCTTGCTCAATGGGCAGCAAAAACAAAAAGTGAAATTATAGTATTGTGTGGCGTTCATTTCATGGGAGAAACAGCAAAAATACTATCACCTGATAAAAAAGTATTGATTCCTGATCTAAAAGCAGGATGCTCGTTAGCTGATAGCTGTCCTGCCGATGAATTTGAAGAGTTCGTCAAGAATAACCCTGATCATAAGGTTATATCTTATGTGAACACTACAGCAGCCGTAAAAGCTTTAACTGACATTGTCGTTACATCAAGCAATGCAAAAGAAATTGTAGATTCATTGCCTGCGAATGAGAAAATTATATTTGGACCTGATAAAAATTTAGGCGATTATATAAATAAAGTAACAGGAAGGAATATGTTATTGTGGGATGGAGCATGTCATGTACATGAACAATTTTCTTTAGAGAAAATATTAGAATTGAAATTGAAACATCCTGAAGCTTTACTGTTGGCACACCCTGAATGTAGAAAGTATTTTTTAGAAATTGCTGATCATGTAGGTTCAACTTCCTCTATTCTTAAATATGCTACTCAATCTAATAATAAAGAATTTATTGTAGCTACCGAAGCTGGTATATTACATGAAATGAAAAAACAGAATCCTAATAAGATTTTCATTCCAGCACCACCTGAAGATGCTAGTTGTGCATGTAATGAATGTTTCTATATGAAAATGAATACTTTAGAGAAGTTGTATTTATGTTTAAAGAATGAAGTACCAGAGATAACAATAGATGAACAGGTGAGGGTTAAAGCAGTGAAATCTATTAATCGAATGTTGGAGATATCTGAACAATACGGTTTGTAAAATAAGTAAAAGTAGCAAAATAAGAGTCGATATGCACTTGGCTTTATTATAAGTTTTATCTGATACTCCACTTTATACTTCTATAAATGTCAGTTTATAAATAAAGCGTTGTTGTTTTTTACAATTCTATAGAGAATACTGCAAAAAATAGTTAGAAATCAAATCTGCGCCCGTGGATTAGACTTTCAACTGTTGAAAACGCAATCCACCGGCGTAGAAATATTTTGAATCGCTGAAATGCTTTACTCTTGAGATAGATATGAGAGAATAATGGCATGAAAAATGAGAAAGCAGATTTAGATTGAAAAATCAACAGCTAATAATAGAATATTTATATTAGAAATTGAATTTCAATGCAAAGATGGAGTCAATTAGGGCAATAAAATGATAATAATATGTTTTCAAACATTTTCTAGGGCTCGGATGCAATTTTCAAGTGTTTTCAACATTTTGCATGAAAGAAAAATGTTTGAAAAAGAAAAATCAATAGATTAACATGCCGTTCAAATTTATGAAGCTGAACGAATAAATAAAAAGTATATAACAAAAAAAAAGAGTGGATATCCACTCTTTTTTTGTTATATAAAATGTACTAACTAATTATAGTTGTGGTCCTGCTGGGATTAATGCTTTAGCATCATCGTTATCGCAATATTGTACAAAATTTTCTAGATACATCTCTGCTAATTTAGTAGCTTTTGTTTCCCACTCTTTTGAATCAACATATGTATCACGTGGATCTAATAGACCTTCATCAACATTATTCAATTTTGTAGGTACAGTCAAATTCATAATTGGAATATGTTTTGTTTCTGCATTTTCAATTGAACCGTCAATAATTGCATCAATCATTGCACGTGTGTTTTTAAGAGAAATACGTTTACCTGTACCATTCCATCCAGTATTTACTAAATATGCTTTAGCATTGTGCTCATTCATTTTTTCAACCAAACGTTTTGCATATACTGTTGGATGAAGTGTCAAGAATGCTTCACCAAAAGCGGGTGAGAAGTTAGGAACTGGTTCTGTAATACCACGCTCAGTACCTGCTAATTTTGATGTAAATCCACTTAAGAAGTGATATTGTGCTTGTTGATCATCTAAAATTGATACCGGAGGTAATACACCAAAAGCATCAGCTGAAAGATAGATAATTTTCTTAGCATGTCCAGCTCTTGAAGGAAGAACAATTTTGCTAATATGATATATTGGATAAGAAACACGTGTGTTTTCAGTTACGGAAGTATCTGAGTAGTCAATAGTTCCATCATCGTTTACTGTAACGTTTTCT
>DATJCU010000091.1:0-170831 GCA_035497795.1 Edaphocola sp.
GTGAACCGAAGCTTATCTGTGAACGTGCTATTCCTTGAATGTGTTGCATCATTAAAAATACAAAATTTTTATTTTTTTTACAAATATTTTTATGTATTTTTATCCACAAATACGGAGGTTTTTTCACAGACTGCCGTTTCCTGCCATTTTAAGACGATACAAGACAAAATGAATGTACAAAAAAACATACTCACAACTTTATTACTTATGATGACTTTTTTTTCCTGCCAAGAGACTGGAAATAAAAGAGAATTTTGGAATGACAACAAAGAAGATATTAAATCGTCAAAATTGACGCAGAAGTTTTTAATTGACTATAAAAGTGAAACATACAAAATTTTTATTGGCGACAACTATAAGTCAAGCGACAAAACAATCGATTGGAGTTGGACTGCATTTAATGACCCTGACGATAAACTTGACTCTACAGGAATAGACGCTTTTTTGTTTTTAGGTGAACCACTTTTAAAATACAATGATGACGATTGGCTTCCTACATTGCATATTGAAACTGACAAAAATTTAATTAAGAAGTTTAGTTGTTCCATACTTTTTGACTTGGATGAAACAGAAAACGCTGAAATTAATTTTTTAAAATTGCTAAGCCAAGATATTAATCAATTACAAAATGACAGCCTAACAAAATCATTGATAGTCGATCATATCTATGAAAAAGTAACACATGACTTTATAGAAACTTTTAGGCTAACCAAAGGTAAAGAATTCGAATATGACAAATTTGAGTACACAGTTAAACAGAAGTAATAAAAACGGCAGGTAATAGGCGTTTGCCAAAAGAGCGATTTGCACTTTATCAAGAAGAACTTTTATTTAAGCAGCTATTCCTAGGTTTGAAAAAACAAGCAAGTATCCGGGCGTAAAAGGGTCATTAAAATCGAACAGAATTATCAGTAGTCTTATGGTCTTGGAGTGAACACCTACTTATCTAGGAACAGGTTATTCCTTAAATGTGTTGCATCATTAAAAATACAAACTATTTATTTTTTCAAGGATTTTAATCTTGTTTTCTGCAAATATGGTTTTTTTTCAAAGAAAGTTGATATCGGGAATGGTAAGGACTCTCTCATCGAGAACCTTCCGTGTTGACATGGAGCAAGCAAATTCCAAAACTTCGGAAAATTAAAAGAGTTGCAAGGAAACAAACAAGTCAAGATCTATACAGTACATTTAATTTTGCCCCACCGCATGAACACATTCTTATCCACTCAATTACATTTTAGCATTTGTTGGATAATATGTGAATGATGTAATTTTTTTTTAAAATTGTGTAATAACATAAACTTAAATATGTACGACCTTTGATTAATGGAAAAAATCAATTACAAGGAAAATCGATTAAAGATGAGTTACAAAAATATAAATTTTTTATTGATGTCTGTAACAACTGTCCATCAGAGTGTGAAAACGTTGCAAAAGCTAAATTAAACGAAAAAGATGCAGCAAAGTAAACAGATTGTATTGAAGTTGAATGCAATTATTCCACTGATGTACTGACTTTTGTAATGATTGTGCTGTCGAATGTGAAAAGTATAAAAATTTAGCCCTTGTAAAAAATATCCAGAAGTATGTCGTAAATGTGTTGTGGAGTGCTTTGTATATGGAAAAAGTAAACCAATAAATAAAAAATAAATTTTTTCAAACAAATATTTAATTAAATAAAAAATATTATTATGGCAGAAATCAAGATTGAATAAGAAAAAACAAGTTATGCCTTGGGTGATAGTAGGCATTGTCATCGTTTTATTACTTATATACTTTCTAATAATACGTGACAACAAAAACGAATCAGAGCTTATAAACCCAACAAGTGAAAATAGCCATAGGAGCGTAAACGAGAATATCAGTACCGTTGCGGCTTATGTAAGTTTTGTAGAAAACAATAAGGAAAAGATGGGGCTGGATCATTCCTACACAAATGAAGCGCTATTAAAACTAATTGATGCTACAAATGCTATTGCTGCCGAAGTTGGATTTGAAGTGGGCGCAGATTTAGAAAATGTACGAGAATATGCAAATAGGATTAAAGAAGATCAGCTTGAAACGAAACATGCGGATAACATTAGAAAAGCGGATGATATTTTAACCACTGTATTGCAAAACATCCAAAAAACAAAATTTCCGAAATTGGCAAATGAAGTTGCAGAATTAAAAGTTGCCTCAGAATCAATAAGACCTGATGTACTTGCACTCGATCAAAAAGATGCAATTAAGAATTACTTTGCTAAAGCTGCTGCCCTTCTACAAAAAATGAATTAGTTAATCTTTAAAAATTAAAATGATGATAGAAGAAAACAAAAATCTTTTGAAACTTGATGAATTACCCAATTATAATGTTGCCGAAAATTATAGTGATGTAAGAGGCTGGGATATAAAAGATGTAAATAACCGCATCATTGGAAAAATTGATCATTTGCTGGTAAATAAAATGGTGGATCGTGTGATATACCTTGATGTTGTAGTGGATGAATCCATAATTAAGGAAGGTCATAATACGTATCAAAATCCTACAAATGCTGGTGTTCATGAGTATTTAAACGAAGAAGAGGAAGATCACCTGATTATCCCTATTGGTATGACAATAATCGATCGGAACGAAGAGGTTATAGATTTCCCATACGAATTAAATTTAATACGCCATTACAGAGGAGATGACACGATTAACTATTCGAATAACACTGATGGATTTTATGATCGTGAAGAGTTTAAAAATACTTTTTATGACAGAGATTCTAATTTAAAAAAGAATTTAAAATAAAAAACGAGGCAACGTTGCATTAAGAGTCTAATCGGATTCAACATGGATGCAATTGATGACGCAATAGGAAAAGTAAAAAAATTTTACTTTGATGAGGATAAACCATGAATCATACATTATTTAATTGTGGAAACTGGCGGTTGACTCTTTGTTCGCAAATTGTTTACTACACCACTAGTTATTTTTCCAGCAAAGAATAGGTTTATTTCATCAGGTTTTACGGTAATATTCAGATACTAAACTATAGAGCTGTTAACACAATAATTATAAATGCTAAGTAAAATAAAAATGACCATTCAATTTAATACCGATAAAAACTTAAACGGCACCGAGGAATTTACCGCTCCATTTATCAATCAGATAGAAGATGAATTAAAAAGATTCAGTTCTCATATTACAAGAATAGAAGTGCATCTTTCAGATGAAAATGGTAAAAAAGAAGGATTAAATGATTTGCGTTGTTTAATGGAAGCACGAATGGAAGGCAGACAACCAATAGCTGTTTCAAATCAAGCAGACACAAGTGAACAAGCTGTATCTGGTGCCATTGGTAAGCTATAAGCTTCTTTAAAAACAATAGTTGAACAATTTAATAATCACTAAAAAATAAGATCATGTTAAAAAAAGAAAAAACATCTAAAAAAGAGGATTTATTGACCTCGAAACCATTGAAGGACGAAGAGAAAACATCAAAGGCGGTTAAAAAGGATGATGCTTCAGCTTCGACTCAAACAACCGATAAAAAGTCTAAAAAATAAACTAAAAACAAGTACAATTAAAATATTAATGGGTGCTAACAATTCACTTTTTCTAACTATATAAGATGTTGTGATTGTAGCCCCATTAATTTTTTTATAGTGCTAAAAATAAGTTCATTAATTTATTCAGAATTTTATTTCCTATTATGACTTCGGCTGAGCTACAAATCTCGCCTTTTTCGGAATAGGACTGCATTTTCATTTTAACGCTGATTATTGGCAGCTACTATTTCTTTAAACAAACGCTTATTAATCTACCAGAAATGATAAGCTATCTCCCTCTCAAATTTTTTTTTACCAATTTACTGTAGTGGGAAGTGGCTTCGACTGAGCTAAAAATAATTTGTGAACTGCTTATTCCTTGAATGTGACCCAATGTGTTGCATTAATAAAAATAAAAATATTTACTTTTATACAAAAATTTTTATGTATTTTTATACATAAATACGAAGGTTTTTTCATCGACTGACCTAAGAAACAAGGCTTCAAAACCAATAAGCACCATAGAAAATTTAATCAATCATATTGCCCAATTCATTCCTGTTTCTATCGAACTGAAAAACCGACTTGAAACAATTTGCAAAATCCAAACCTTTTCTAAAAATCATTTTCTTCACAAACCGCATAGAGTTTGTCAGAATACCTATTTTATAAACAAAGGACTGATAAGGATTTACTATCTAAAAAAGGATAAGGAAATTACAGACCATTTTTCAGCAGAAAATGAATGGATTACTTCCATTTATAGTTTTCTTCAAAACATTCCTGACCATTTTCATATCGAAACATTAGAAGAATCGGAATTGGTAGGTATTTCTTTAAATGAGCTCCAAACTTGTTTTAAAGATTTTCCAGAAATGGAACGATTTGGACGTATGTTGATGTCAAAATATTATTTGGAACAGTCCGAGCGGATCATCTCACTTCAGTTTAACTCCGCGAAAGAACGCTATCAATTCTTTGAACGAACAGCCACAAACAAGTTATCCCGAGTACCACTAAAAATGTTGGCTTCACACTTGGGAATGACTCCAGAAACATTAAGTAGGGTCAGGTCTTTGAAAAACACTTTTTGATTTAAATCAATTTTAGCAATTGTTATTGTCAATATCTTTGAACGAAAATCAAAGGATGAATAATAAAATAAGTGGAATAATTGGAATAACTGCTGTTACGATAAGTACTTTCACCATCATCATAATGGCAGCATTAAGAACAGATGGTTATAATCATTTTCATAAAGCGGTAAGCGAACTGGGTTCAGTAGACGCTCCAAATAAATGGACGTTTAATTTTTTAGGCTATATAATACCTGGCATTTTAATTTCAATTTTTAGTTTGAATCTTTTGAAGGCGTTCCGTTCAAGTTTAGTGAAATCATACCCCTTTTACTTTTTATTTCTTTCTGGATTATTTTTAGCGCTTTCAGGTGTTTTTCCTGGTAATATGGAAAATAAACAATCCCTAATTACGATAATACATTTTATTGGAGCAGGCGGTTCGGGAGTCTTTTGGTTATTATGTGCTTTAACTTTATCGTGGCAATTGAAAAAAAATGATCATTGGAAAACGGTATCAATCATTTCATTTTTAATTCCTTTTGGGATGATCATAGCCATGTCTTTTGTTCCAAAGAACTTTCCAGGTCTATCACAACGAATTACATTTGCTTCCTACTATTTGTACATCTTTATTTTAGCGATTAAACTCTTGAACCAGAAGGAAGAAAGCCCAATTGCTAACAAGATAAATGATAAAAAAAATCATTCAAAGTGATTAATTCATTAGCTTTTTCCTATATTTATGGTCTGTATCTTAAACTGAAAGGTTCTTGCTAATTTACACCCAAATTTCTATACAAACAGTTGGTGGCAAGTGTAAAAGACGACAGTAACAACAAAAAAAATGCAAGACTTACTATTTGACTTTATTTCGAAATATGTGGATTTGACAGAAGATGAAAAGAACGCAATCGTTTCTTTAGACATATTCCGCTCAGTAAAAAAAGGAACAATCCTACTAAAAGAAGGACAAAAATCGAATGATGGCTACTTTGTTCTGAAAGGATGTATTCGTACCTATTACCATATTGACGGAGAAGAAAAGTCCACCGCTTTTTATACAGAAATGGAAGGCCTAACACCACATTGTGTTGTCAATAAAGCTCCTTCTGAATATTATATATCGTGCATAGAAGATTCAATACTGACCGTTGCAAATCCAGAAATGGAAGCTGAGATTTTTAATAAATTTCCAAAATTTGAAACAGTTTGCAGAATACTATCAGAAGAACTTTTAGCGAAACAACAATTCAATTTTGATGAATTTAAACTCTCTTCCCCTGAACAACGTTATTTAAGTTTATTACAAAAAAGACCAGATCTTTTACAACGTGTTCCACAACACCAATTAGCAAGTTATTTAGGTATCCAACCACAATCATTAAGTAGGTTAAGGGCAAGAATTATAGAAAAAAATAAAAGATAGCGCTCGTTTCTTAACTTAAGTGAACGAATTTAATCAAGCCAACAATATATTTTTGCTTATCGTTTAACATTAACTAAAAATATATGCAAAAGAGATTTTTATGGATTGTCTTTATCCTAATATTGACAAACAGCTTTCGAGTGAATGCTCAATACTCAAAAGAAGATAGCACTTTTAAAAGGTGTTTTGTGGGTAGCACTCTGTGGATGTTGGGTAACTTATTCACTAAAAACAGTCCTGATTTTGTACAACTTAATTTGGGATATCGCATTACAGGAAGTGACGTGATTGCTCTTGAGTTAAAAACTTGGAAATATGCTTGGTCACTTGGCATTCCTTATGGAAAATCATTTGAATCTGACGATGAAAAATTTCCGGGATATATTCGGGAATATGGATTTGCAATCGCGTATCAAAGGTTTTTGTGGAAAGGTCTTTATGCAGCAGTGCACGTGATGCCTGCCTGGCAGACCTTCGTAAATGACAAGGGCAATAAGATTGATAATGGTTTTCAGATTTTCAACACTTATCGGGTTGGCTATCACATTAAACTTTTTAAAGATAGATTTTTCATTGAACCATCTATAGGAGTTACGCAACGCCCCTATCACACAAAAATGCCTGATTCGTTTAAAGCGATTGATGATAAATGGTCTAAATTCTTTTTTGGAGAGCCAGGACTCCATTTTGGATTTAATTTTTAGTGATTTTTTCGAGCGGAATGAACATCAGCCGCCAACAAAAAGAATCCAGCATACCGATTGACCAAAGCTGAATGATTTGTTGAGGGATTCTTTTCACTATTTTCTTCAAACATAATAGGGATATAGATAATTTGAGTGCGATTACTATGAAATTTAAAAAAATGGAGGTGATTTTGGAATAGGATTGTAAAAAGTCAAGCTTATGTATATGCAAAACGCTATTTATTTTGGATGTAAAAAAATAATAGAATTAGTAAGCAGGAATTCAAAACAAATTACTAAATTTGGCTTGACTAATGAAGAACTAAATTTTACAAAATTTGAATACCAATGTGAAATGAAATCATTAGTCCGAAGCTAAAAAAATTCCAGATGTCAATAGAAAACATACCTGAAATCTACTTTAAGAACAAAAAAGAGCATCCTGATTTGTTTGTCTATGATTTTAAAATGACAAGTGATGTCGTTAAAAGCAAAGTCAATTTAGGGATGAATATGTTTAGCTTTTTACAAGTTGGAAAAAAGCAAGTACATTTTGCAGGAACATCTGTTGCTGTAAACAAGGACCAATCCTTATTGCTAAAAAAAGGAAATTGGCTTTGGACAGAGTTATTGGATACGCATGCTATTTATTTCTGTAAGCTTTTATTCTTTTCTGAAGAAAAACTAAAAGAATTTTTAGAAAAACATTCTAAAAATAAAAAATTAGTAAAAGATGAAACGCCTTATTTTATCATTAGAAATGATTCATACATTACGTCTTATTTAAATTCACTATCAACAATTAGTCAAGCTCCAACTGTTTTTATGGAGAATTTACTTTCTGTAAAATTTGAAGAATTGATGCTTTATCTTTTGCAGAAATATGGATTGGAATTTGAACTATATCTACATTCATTAATAATTAAAGAAACTTCGCCCTTTAAAAAAATCGTAGAAAGCAAAATACATTCAAATTTAAAGTTAGAAGAAATTGCGTTTTTATGCAACATGAGTTTATCAACTTTTAAACGTCACTTTATTAAAGAATACAAAGTATCTCCCGGAAAATGGCTTCAAGATAAACGCTTACAAAAAGCAAAAGAAACCTTAGAAGAAGGAAATTTAAAACCATCAGATATTTATTTAGATTTTGGTTATAACAATCTTTCAAACTTTAGCATAGCTTTTAAAAATAAATTCGGAATTAATCCTAGCGAAACGGCTTCTTAATTCTCCTATTCCAACATTATTTCAAAATTTGACCTCTTTTCATAAATTGATGAACTTTTTTGGTAACCCAATGCCCTAATTCTCATTGTATATTTGCATTATATTAATAAACAATAAAACAATAAGATTATGAATATTACATTAGCACAAGCAGAAAAAGCAATAGCAACAGCAAAACAAAAAGCAACAGCAATAGACGCAAAAATGAATATTGCAGTGGTAGATGCAGGAGCAAATTTAGTAGCATTTGGAAGAATGGATGGTGCTTGGTTAGGCTCACTTGACATTTCAATAAAAAAAGCTAAAACAGCTCGATTTTTTGATATGAATACAGGAATTATTGGAGCGTTAGCTCAACCTGGACAACCTTTATACAATATTGAACATTCAAATAATGGATTGATTACTTTTCCAGGTGGTATACCCATTAAAAACGCATCAGGCGAAATTATTGGAGCTATTGGAGTAAGTGGAAGTTCAGTTGAAAACGACCATTCTGTTGCAGAAGCTGGAGCAACAGCAATTTAAAACCTTACAAACAAATAATTAAGGAGGATAATTAGTTTTAATTATCCTCCTTTTTTTTAAAATATTATGAAAAAATATATTGCTGAATCTATTGGAACTTTTGCGTTAGTCTTTTGTGGTACAGGTGCAATAATTGTAAACGATCAATCCAACGGGAGTTTAGGTTTATTAGGAATTAGTTTAACTTTCGGAATAATAGTTAGTGCTATGATTTATATTTTTGGAAATATTTCTGGTGCACATATAAATCCATCTGTAACATTAGCGCTATTAATTGGAAAGTTAACGTCAAAAAAAGACGCTGTCTTTTATATTTCAGCTCAAATTATTGGCGCACTTTTGGCAAGCGGATTATTAAAACTACTTTTTCCTGAAAATCTAACATTAGGAGCAACAATTCCATCTGGAGATTTACTACAATCATTCATTCTAGAATTTGTTTTGACACTCTTTTTAATGCTTACTATTTTAGGAGTAAGCTCTAAGAAAGAATTTTCTAATATAGCAGGACTTATAATTGGTTTAGTCATTACTGGAATTATCCTATTTGCGGGACCCATCTCTGGTGGCTCATTTAACCCTGCAAGAAGTCTTGCACCTGCAATTATATCTGGAAACATTACAGCACTTTGGATTTATTTAACGGCACCAACATTAGGAGCGATAGTAGCAATGTTAATATGGAAATCATTTAACAAAATGAAATAAAGCCAGCAACTAACAAAAAGTATTCGGCTTGCCGATAGGCTAAGCGGAATGATTTGTTGAGAGATCCTTTTCTCTATTACTTTTAAACATTATAGGGATATAGATAATTTGGATGAGTTTACTCCCATATTGTAAAAAATGAAGGGATTTTTTGCAATATGCAAGTAAAAAATCAAGCTTATGTAAATGCAGAAGGCTATCTATTTTGGTTGTAAAAAAATATTAGCATTAGTAAAAGGAAATTCAAAACAAATTACTAAATTTGACTTGGCTAATGAAAAATTAGAATTCATAAACTAATTGACAATGAATAAGGTAATTTAACATTAATCAAACGTTTAACAGATTACTCTGCAAAATATTCAAATTGATATACACTATGAAAGCAATTAAACTTTTGACAATTTGTATTATGACCGTTTATTTAAGTGGTTGTGCTTCACTAAAATCACCTATAAGTACAATAAATGGTGAAATTAAAACTTACAAATACATTTACATCTCCCCAACAAATAGCTTGACATCTAGTTCTGGAGCTACAATTAGCGGACAATATTATAGTTCAAGCAAAAGCGTAAACCCAAGCGATGTTATCTCTGGAATTTTGACAAAAGAAGGCTTTATTAGATTGCCTGAAATTAAACCAGAATTATCTGATGAAACTTTAATAGTTAACTACGGAGAAAGTGATAGAAGGAAAACAGGTTTAGGAGGTTATACCATTGAAGTTACTATTCAGTTTGTTTCAGCAAAAAACAGTTCGTTAGTCAGCTCTTGTACTGCGGAAGGACAAGGGGCAACTGAAGCAGATGATATTAGAATAGCAATAACAAGGTGTTTAAAAAGTATATTACCAAAAGAAATTAATTTGGAATAAAAATGCTTGACATAATATTTATGTCAAGGTTTCACAAAGAATGTGAGACTTGTAACTCAAATACATTATTACAAATCATAAAAAATATTCACCCCGATGTGATTTTTTTAGAAGTATCGGAAGAAAAACCCTTCTTAGGTAGCAAAAGTTTTTGAATTTATAGCACTATCTCTCTCTTGTTTTCTTATGCGAATTAACAGAAGTAGTATACGTCTTCGAGTATACTAAAATTAATCTACGAGCAGGCTATCCCTTGAATGTAGTGCTTCATTAAAAATACAAAATATTCATTTAATTCTTTTTCAAAGATTTTAATGTATTTTTATCCGCGAATAGGGAGGCTGGTTTTAAAGATTCGGATGTATTTAACAACCTATAACGACAATACATTAAGACAAAATCGAAAATAAGGACAAAATTCAAATGACATATTTACAAGGATTTATATCAAAAGCATACGAGAACTTGCCAATTGAAAAAAGAGGAAAACCGTGGACATTTGTAAATCATGGAGTAGACCTTTTAAAGAATGAAGATGAACTGAATTGTTACCTTGTTGCATATGGAAAAATGCACGAAGAAAAAATTCATACTGCATTATCGACTTTGAAAAATATCAATGTAATTGTAAAGAATAAATACAAAATAATTGATTGGGGTTGTG
The DNA here is from genome assembly GCA_035497795.1 of Edaphocola sp. Lineage (GTDB taxonomy): Bacteria > Bacteroidota > Bacteroidia > Chitinophagales > Chitinophagaceae > Edaphocola. The sequence continues at coordinate 10,715 of DATJCU010000091.1, forward strand.
GACAAGGCTTAGCTACAATATGTTTTCTAGACTATATTAAAGATGATTTAAACAACAAAAAACCTCAAAGCATCACCCTAATTGAGCCATCTAATTCAGCCCTAACAAAAGCTGAAAAATATATCCAAAAAATTTCTCAAGGTCACAAAACTTTATTAATCGAAAAACGGTTAGATGAAGTAAATTTATCTGACATTAAAATTACCGAACCTGTAACAATTAACTTCTTTTCTAATATACTTGACATCGAATCTGTTAATTTAGAAAGGCTTGGAGAATTAATCAATTCAAACTTAATAGGAGAGCAATATTTTATTTGTGTGGGTCCGATGAATTTAACATCTACAAGGATAGATACTTTTGCAAAACTTTTAAATTGTACTGATGAACAATTAATTGGAAATGAAAATGGAAAACTAAAAACCACAAAAGGCACCATCAAATTGTTAGTTTTCAAAATAAAAGGAACAGATATTGAAATTATTAAATCTATTTATTATCCACCTATGCCGAAGAATCATAACATTATGCATATACTAGATAAAAAACTAAAGGCTATTGCTCCACACAAATTGAAGGAGGTGGATAGAATTATAGAATATTACAAGCTTGTAGTAGAATTAGAGCAATTAAAAGAACCTGCTATAAAACCGGAAGACAAAAAACATTATTCATTTGAGCTAAATGAAAATAATGAGTTTTTAGTTGATTTAGAGAAAAATGAGGAATTTCTCGCTATTTTTAATAGTAATAGAAATCCTTTATTAACTCCACCCTTCAAAACGAAAGACCTAAATATTTCACTCGAAATTGGGATTGAAGAAAAGAAATATTCAATTTTAAATTATACCTACCTTTTTGAAGACATTAAAGATATTGATACTTCAACAGAAAAAGTCAAACTACAATTATCCAGCTTTGAATTAAATTATAGTTCATTAACTTCCAAATTTGAAAAGAACGAAGAAGGAATAGATGAACTTGAAGACTTAATCAAACAGCAAAATAGTATTGATGAAGTAGTAAATATTTTAAGAGCTAATTTAGGCAGTAAACTAACTTTTGATAATAAAATATCATTTGCATTAAGTTCAAAAAATCCAGCATTAAGTCAAATTTATTCAGAGTTGCGGAAATTAAATAGCTATTCCGTACAAGATAATAGCTTATTGAGTGATTTTTTATTCAACAAGCCGATTGACAATAAGATGAATGATTTTAAAGAAAATGATTTAATACAAATTAGCAATTTGGATAATAGTCAAAAAAATGCAGTTTTGACCGCTTTTAATAATAGAGTAACAGTAATAACTGGCCCACCTGGAAGTGGAAAAACTCAAGTTATTTCAAATATTTTGGCGAATGCAGTTTTGCAAGACAAAAAGGTACTTGTAGCAAGTAAAAACAACCAAGCCGTTGATAATGTTAAAAGTAGATTTGATAGAGAAGAGAATATAGGATTTTTTCTAAGGTTTGGTAACGCCAAAAAGATATTACCTGAAATAACTTTGCCCGAAATAAATAAAATAAGTGCATTTAAATCAACTTTAATAGACAATTCAATTCTTCTTGAAGAAAGCCAGAAAAAACTTAATGAAATAAATAGAGTAAAAATAGAGAATAAAAGAAAGCTTAAACAAAGAGATGAACTTCAAGGAAAGTTACCTGAATTCAAAAAACATATTGATAATTTTAAAAACAGCCTTTTACTTCTTAATAAAAAAAATCCTGATTTTGAAACTTTAAGATTGAACCATCAATTAGAGATCATTGAAAATTATGTTGCTGAATCAAAAAGAAAGAGAAATCAATTTGAGCTAAAATATTCTGGTTTGAATAAATTTTGGATAGATTGGTTTACCAAAAAGAAATATGCTTTTGAATTGATAAGTTACATGGATGAAACTCATAATGATTTCAACGATGTATTTAATTCCATCCCAAATCAAATAAAAGAATTTAAGAATGGAACAAAAATTGCTGAAGCTTACAATGAAATATTAGAAATACTTAATTCAATAGCGGACTATTATGCTGCCCATTCGAAAGTTGAGAATGAATTAAAATTAAAAACGGATGAACTAAAAAAAATAGAGAATTTTATAACAGTTATAAATTCGCAAGAGCCAACAATATTAAGCATACTAGCAAATTGTGAAACTGAAATTATTCAACAAAGTAAAATCGTGCTAAAAGAGAAAATTGAAAATAAACTTTTCAACGCATCTCATGCTCAAATTAATAATTATAAAGATTATTTGCCTGACAGAATACCTTGGCGAAATAATGAAATGTCTGCATTTGCACATACTACAAACAATTTTTTAGACATTTTCAATATTATTTCTGTTACAAGTTTATCTGCTAAAGCATCATTACCACTTTCAAATGAGCTGTTTGATATGGTAGTAATAGATGAGGCTTCTCAATGTGATATTGCTTCTGCGATTCCCTTGATTTTAAGAGCCAAACAATTGGTAATAATTGGTGACCCTTTGCAATTAAAACACATCACTTCTTTAAATAAATTTGAGGAAGAAAAAATAAAAGAACATCTGCATCTTAGCAGTTCGGTTTATTTAAAATATAAAGAAAAATCTTTGTGGGATTATAGTAAAGGGTTTTTAGAAATTGCAACAAATAACAATGAAGTTATTAACCTAGATAGGCACTATCGTTCTCATAAAAATATTATAGGATATGCAAAAGAGTTCTTTTATCCAAAAATTGGAGTAAAAATTGAAATATGCACAAAAATTGAAGATTTCACAATTCAACCGAGCGGCATAGAGTGGATAGATGTTGTGGGAATACTGAAAGCTGATCATATAAATATCAATGAAGCAGAAGTTGAGAAATCAATAGAGATAGCTAGGTATTTTGCAAATCAATATCCAAATATTTCTATTGGTATTGTGACACCATTTAGGCATCAGGCAAATGAAATCATTAATAGATTGCCAATAGAAATAAAGCCAAAAATAACAGTGGGTACTGCACACGAGTTTCAAGGTGATGAAAAAGACGTAATGATTTATAGTTTAGTCGTTACCAATAATTCACCTGATTCAAAGATTTATTGGATTGATAATATGGTGCCAGAATCTGTAAATGTTGCTATTACAAGAGCAAGAAACACAATTTACATTGTAGGCAATAAAGAATACATAAGAGTGAAATCTCCTAATCAGAAGCCTCTTGGAAACTTACTTAACTATGTAGAAAAATTAAAAAACAATTATGGACTTGTTTAATTCTAGAAATACAGACCTCCCTTTTGAACTTCCAAATGAAGAAGGTTATCATTGTGAATTTAAGGACGAGTTAAATGTTTTCGTTATAAAAATTCCAAATGGAGAAATTATTTATGGGGAGCATTTTTTCGATAAAAAAATAAGTGACAGAAGTTTAGAATATTTTCTCGAAAATGATTCATTTGATTGGAAAACTGCAAATTGGCGAGAATTTGACAAAGAAGAATTGACAAAGGTGAAATTCAAAAATATTGATTGGCATCATGACAAGTTAAATATGTATGGCAAAGAAGTTTTCTTGCCGCGTTATTCCGCTTGGTATGGAGATGATGATAAGTCATATTCTTATTCAGGTTTAACTTTGCAACCAAACAAATGGAATAATGGACTACTTTTTTTGAAAGAACAAATTGAGAAAATAGCGATAGTTAAATTCAATAGCGTACTTATGAATTGGTATAGAGATGGCGAAGACTACATAAATTGGCATACAGACGCAGAAAAGGAATTAGGACAAAATCCAATAATTGCATCATTAAATTTTGGAACTACAAGAAGATTTTTAATAAGACGTATTGATGACAATTCTATAAAATTAGAATTTCCATTAAAACACGGAACACTACTTATTATGAGAGGAGAATTACAGCATTTTTGGCAACACAGCGTACCAAAAGAAAAAAAAGTTAAACAAACAAGAATAAACTTAACTTTTAGGACAATAAAATAATTAGAAGAAAAAAAAGTGAAGAAAAGAACGCCTTGTCAAAATTTCAGTTTTTGTATTAAATTCAATTTCTGATTTTCAATTGAAATTTAGTGTAAACTTGAAATTTTGTATTTAAGGTTGCGCAACTTCGTCAAGAAGTCAAATTTTCAGGGTATTATGAAATCCAAAGAAACAGAAATAATTATCTATTCTGAATCATAGAAGAACAAAGAAAATCTTAAGACCATTTCTTAAAGCAATTTAGAGTAGTGAAATTGAAAAGACAAATACTAAATTGATAAGGAATAATATGGAACTAAAGTATAAAAAGGTGGGAATAGCATTGATTATTTCGAGTTGTACGATAACGTAACAAACGAAGTAATTTCTGGCTTTAGATTTCGTGGAAATTTTTAAGTTGTAATAAATGTTTTAAGTGAAAACAAAATTACCACGAACATCAATTTTTCCACAACACAAATTTCTCATAGGATCCCAATAAAAAATTATTAACTTAGATAAAGTATAAGCAAACGAATTGATGAACAAACAGAAAAAGATACAATTACAGCGATCAATTATTGAGTTGGAAAATCCTTATCCAAAGGACGATTTGATTTTATCCTATTCCGACTTTCTCAAATTCAGAGATTATCTAAGTTATTATCAATTTAACCCTATTCTTTTTGACAATCTTGTTAAGCTTGCAAATGATAAATGGAATACGGAACAAAGAATTAGCAGACTATCTTTATTGCTAAAAATAAAGCAATATTATCATATTACACAAAAAGATACTACGATAGGCTATTATACCAGAAAAACAAAAGCTAATTTTCAAATTCCGATAGGAACTAGAAAATCAGTTTTTAATTTATTTAAAAAAGTATTTGAAGAAAGTCAATACCTAAATCACAAACAACTAGATGAAGCTAGAAGTATATGCAATAATATTTTGATAAACCTTCAGCTGACACCAATCGAGGAAAAGTGGCTTTGTGCTAATTTCCCCTTATCTGAATTAATCTTGAACAGGGTGTTACGGTATCCTATAAAATCAAAAGTTATCAGCAATTGGGCAAAAAATAATTTTCAGAATAAGCTATTAAGTCATCGAAGAGCAGAACATATAAGCTGGATAATTGACCAAGATCCTAAATTTGAAATAGACCAACAAACTTTGCTTGATGATTTTGAATATCTCAATAAAAAGGATAGGCAAGCAATTAAAGATTATGATGATGAAATGACTGCTAATAGAATTATGGAACAGGAATTAGGAGAATTCTTGCCGAAGAAAATGTATTTTAGTCTTTTTACCGCCAATAACCAGGAAGAAGGATTTGATTTGTCGGTTCCGGAATTGAATTTATCTAAAAGACCTTACCCTATGGTAATAGATTCATTTAAAGAATATCCAGTAAGTATTCCAAATTTCAAAGCATTAAAGCAGTTTTTTCATACTAACCTTCCCATTCATCACAAATTAACTATGATATGGGCAATTGGCTACTCCCGACTTGACAACGACATAAAATATTCACTTCTTAAAAAGTATTACTGCGATGAAACCCATTACTCCATATACAAAGTATGTAAAAGGACGGAAAATATTAAATTATTAAAATGGATTTTAGAACAACAATAGCAAAGCCTCTTCCGGACCAATTTGCTTTTTTAAAAACACTTAAACTCACCTCAATTGCCAAAAGCCAGCACACAACGGCACAAAAGGTACAGTCAAACAAGGACAGAAAAAGATGAAAGAAGAAAACATAAAATGTTTTCTTTTGCTCAAGGAACTAGAAATGAAAGCTTAGTAGAACGGAAGCGAGTGCCATTCACATTCTTCTTAATTCTCGACATCGATTTTTTAAACCACTAAAAATTCTGGTTTAGCGCCTAATTCAACAAGTGCTTTAGTTATATCCTCTGTAAAACTATGTGGTCCACAAACATAAAAACGTTTATCAAAATCATGAATCGTTTCAATTAGGAATTTTTTATCAATTTTCTTTTCCATAAAGCCAATAACCCCTTGACGTGTAAATACATTCAAATAAGCTGCTCCAAGCATATGAAAAAGTTCTTCTTTTAAAATAATATCATCTTCACTCTTATTGGAATAAATCAATCCTACATTTCTCAAATTTCGAGAGAGGAATAAGGCTCTGAAGATGGGAATAAAAGGAGTAATACCTGTTCCTCCTGCAATAAAAATACCCGGTCCTTTATAAGAAATAGATCCAAATACGTCATGCAATAATAATTCTGCACCGGCATTTAATTTACTCAATTGTTGCGTAACACCATTATGCTCTTCATATATTTTAATAGTAAACTCTAAAAAAGGCCAATCATTTAACGAAGTAAATGTAAATGCTCTAATCTTGTTTTCCCACCCCGGAATATTTATAGAAATATGGGCAGATTGACCCGGGCTATAAATTAAACCTTCTGGCTTTTCGAGAACAAAACGTTTTACATCATGTGTTAAGAAACTAGCATTTATTATTTTTAGAACTTGCATATTAATTTAAAATTTTCAGGAAAGTAAAAATACAAATTTTTATTGAGTTTCAATCGTTTCTTTTTAATCAAGTGAACATAAAATGATTATTAAAATGTTGAATGATATCAATTTAGATCAAAAAAAGGCTTTCGAAATTGAAAGCCTTTTAATATTATTTATTTGAAGAAAGATTTATTCTTCCATATAAGATTCAATGGGTTCACAAGTACAAATCAAGTTTCTATCGCCATGCGTATTATTTACTCTAGCAACAGAAGGCCAAAATTTATTTTCTCTTACATAACCTAAAGGAAAAGCAGCTGTTTCTCTTGCATAAGGTCTATTCCAATCACTAGAAATCACTGTAAATTGAGTATGAGGTGCATTCTTTAAAAGATTATCCTTTTTATCTGCTTTGCCCTGTTCAATCATTCTTATTTCATCTCTAATTGAAAGTAAAGCATCACAAAAACGGTCTAGCTCTCCTTTATCTTCACTTTCTGTAGGCTCAATCATAACCGTTCCGGCTACTGGGAAGCTCATAGTTGGTGCGTGAAAACCATAATCCATTAATCTTTTGGCAACATCTTCAGCTTCAATTTCGGCTGTCTTTTTAAATGGTCTTAAATCTACTATAAACTCATGAGCACAAGTTCCATTTGCACCACTATATAAAACATCATAATCTTTTTCTAAACGAGCTTTCATATAGTTGGCATTTAAAATAGCTTGTACAGTTGATTTCATCAAACCTTTGAGACCCAACATTCTAATATAACCATATGAAATTAACAAAATAGAAGCGGAACCATAATTGGCAGCAGCAACTGCATTGCTATGTCTATTCTTGGTATTATTGCCATCACTTACATGTCCCGGTAAGAAAGGGATTAAGTGTTCTGCAACACAAATAGGACCCACTCCTGGACCTCCGCCACCATGAGGAATAGCAAAAGTCTTATGTAAATTCAAATGACAAACATCAGCACCAATAAATCCTGGAGAGGTGTAACCCACTTGAGCATTCATATTGGCTCCGTCCATATAAACCTGTCCTCCATTATCATGTACAATACCAATAATTTCTTTGATACTTTCTTCAAAAATACCATAAGTGGATGGATAAGTAATCATTATCCCGCCTAAAGTATCTTTATACTGTTCTGCTTTTTTTCTTAAATCTTCAACATCAATGTTTCCATTTTCAAGAGCCTTAACTACCACAACTTTATAACCTGCCATCACTGCAGAAGCAGGATTGGTACCATGTGCAGAAATTGGGATCAACATAATATTTCTGTGGTCCTCATTTCGGCTTTGGTGATAGGCACGAATACATAATAAACCAGTATATTCACCATTGGCACCGCTGTTTGGCTGTACACTACATCCTGCGAAACCTGTAATTTCAGAAAGTAATTTTTCTAAGTCCTTGATCACCTCTAAATATCCCACCGCTTGATCCAAAGGAACAAAAGGATGAATTTTACTAAAATGAGTCCAACTTAAAGGTATCATTTCTGATGCAGCATTCAATTTCATAGTACAACTACCTAATGAAATCATACTCATATTTAAGCTCAAGTCTTTGTTTTCTAACAACTTAATATAACGCATCATCAAAGTTTCGCTATGATAGCTATTAAAATTCGGATGGGTTAAGTATGGACTGGTTCTAATTAAATTTTGAGGCACATTTACTAATAAATTATCTTCATCAGCATCATAAGATACCGCATGAACCACATCATTTAAAATATTAATAATATCTGCTAAATCGTCAAAGCTAGTCGTCTCATCTAATGAGATACTAATATATTCTGAACCAATAAATCTAAAATTAATCTTAGCTTTTTCTGCTTGACTTTGAATAATGGCACTTTTATTATTTGCTTTGATTACGACCGTATCAAAAAAGGAATCAGACCATAATTCATGTCCATTCTCTTTTAAAGTAGTTGCCAAAGTCTCTGCTAAAACATTTATTCTTGAAGCAATATTTTTCAATCCATGCGGACCATGATACACCGCATACATTGCAGCCATATTAGCCAATAATGCTTGTGCAGTACAAATATTTGAAGTTGCTTTTTCGCGTTTGATATGCTGTTCACGAGTTTGTAGTGCCATTCTTAATGCTCTATTCCCATGTGCATCTATACTCACACCAATTATCCTTCCTGGAATTTGACGTTTGAATTCATCTTTACAAGAGAAGAATGCTGCATGAGGTCCACCAAATCCAATTGGAACACCAAAACGCTGCGCAGAACCTAAAGCAACATCTGCTCCTAATTCTCCAGGAGGCGTTAATAAGGTCAAAGCCATAAGATCTGTTGCCATAGCAACGTAAGCGCCTAAACCATGCACCTTATCTATAAATTCGGTATAATCTTCAACCGCTCCCATACCATTTGGGTATTGGATTAAAGCACCAAAATAAGTATCGTCTAAAGTCGCAGTTTTATAGTCTCCAAATACCAATTCTATACCTAATGGAGTAGCACGGGTATTTACGACATCTTTAGTTTGAGGGAAAGTATGCTTATCTACAAAAAATTTAGGACGATCTGGTGCTGCAATATTCTTATTTAATGAATGGAAAAACATAGCCATTGCCTCAGCTGCTGCAGTAGCTTCATCTAATAAAGAAGCATTCGCAATTGGTAATCCTGTTAAATCAGCTACCATAGTCTGAAAATTCAACAAGCTTTCTAAACGACCTTGAGCAATTTCAGCTTGATAAGGCGTGTATTGTGTATACCAACCTGGATTTTCAAATACATTTCTAGCAATTACAGAAGGCGTAACAGTATCGTAATATCCTTGACCGATATAAGTTTTAAATATTTTATTTTTAATTGAAACACCTTTAAGCATTCTTAAATAATCTTGTTCACTCATTGCCGGAGGCAAATTCAAAAGGTGTTCTAATCGAATATTAGCAGGGATGGTTTTATCCATTAAGGTTTCAACACTATCAATGCCTATTACGTCTAGCATTTCCTTGTTTTGAGCATCATTAGGGCCTATATGTCGGCTTTCAAATTCATGTTGCAATTGCGAAAAAAGATTCATAAATAGAATACTTAAATTGGTTAAAAAATCGTGTGCAAAGTTAAGGAAATTTAATGAATTAATATTTTATTTAAATTTAGTGAAATTCCCTCTAAATGCTATTAAAATAATAAATAAGAACTATAAGTTAATCATTTAAACCCAATTAATCAAACCTATATTCTTACCTTGATTTTGGAATTTATATAATTCAAAAAAACGTTTCCATAAAAAAAGAGTTGAAACGGAATTTCAACTCTTTTTAAAAATTATATTTTTTTAATTCTAGCCTAAAGCAACACGGCAGAATTCAATAACGGTCAAACCACTTTCTGTTTTATCTAGATATTGAGCTATACTTAAACTATTATCTTTTACGAATGCTTGATTAACTAAAGTATTTTCTTTGAAGAATTTATTTAATTTTCCAGCAGCAATTTTTTCAGCCATATCAGCTGGTTTACCTTCAGCAATGATTTGTTCAATAGCAATTGCTTTTTCACGTTCAATAGTTTCAGGAGTGATAGAGCTCTCGTCCAAAGCTAAAGGATTCATAGCTGCAATTTGCATAGCAACATCACGACCAGCTTCTAAAGCTGTATCACTTTTGGCTTTGTTTAAACCTACTAAAACACCGATACGGTAAGTACCATGAATATATGGAACTACAGTTTCTGCAATAACAGTTTCTAAACGAGCAATATCAATCTTCTCACCAATCTTAGCAACCATTTCCATTAATTTCTCACCTACTGTAGCACCCGCCATTGGCAATGCTTTCAAAGTATCAACATCTTTCACTTGTTTGTCCAAAGCGATTTGAGCTACTTCTGTAGAAAAATCAATAAACTCTTGGTTTTTAGATACAAAATCAGTTTCAGCTGAAATATGCATTGCAACCCCAAAAGTATTTTCAGGATTAGCTAAAGCAATAGCCACACCTTCCCTAGCATCACGATCGCTACGATTAGCAGCAACTTTTTGACCTTTCTTTCTTAAATAGTCAATTGCTTGTTCAAAATCGCCGCCACTTTCCATTAAAGCTTTACGACAATCCATCATACCAGCGCCGGTAGCTTGGCGCAATTTGTTTACATCAGCAGCAGAAATACTTACAGTACTCATTTTCTAAATTTATTTTAATTGTTTTAATATTATGATTTCTTATAATTCTTAAAAAGAAAGTGCAAAATTACGGAAAAATATTCAATTATCAATTTTTATTTGATATAAAGCCATTATATAGACAACTGAAATTGCAAATCTTATATTAAAAAATAAAGTGACAATCCTATTTTTTAAAATTTGTCAATTTTCTAAAGAGAATAAAGATTCCTAAGCTGGATTCAAATACACCTAATAAAAATCAACTATTTTAAAACCTAATACAAGTAAAAATATTACAATGCAAAATAAGTTATCACATTATGAAATCAAATTCATGAATTATTGAATAAGAATGAATAACATTATTACCCAGTAAAAGCATTGAATTGTACATTATTAGTCTTAACTTCGCATATAAAATTTAATTCAAATGGCACAAAGAAGTAAAGAAGAAGTTTTAGCCTATTTAGGAAAAGCGGAAGTAGCTGCAGTAGGCACCTCAGATATGGGATCTCCAAGGCAAAGAATGATGCACTTTGGATACGATGAGGATTTCAATATCTATGTCAGCAGTTTAAAAGGTGATCCTAAGGTTATACAATGGAGCAATATTCCACAAACTGCATTATTAATCCATCAAGGCAAAGTGTTTATGGAAATGGAAGAAGCAGAAATTATAGGTAGGGCCGAAATCATTAGAGATAAGAAAGATAGAGAGAAAGCATTAGAAATCATGAGTACCCGATCTCCAATTGTTGCTAATTTTATTAAAGTAGAAGCAACAGATCGTTTAGAATTTATTCGTATAAAACCTTATACCGTTAAATATAGATTTGTTCCTGAAATATTACAAGGAGAAAAACCAACTATTTTTGAATTCTCTGAAAACAGATTAATTTATAGTTCTTGGAAAGAAATCAAATCTAAAGCGCGTGCATGGAAAGAGGCTGTAAGACCACTTTCTTTAACGGCATCAGCTATACCAGCACTTGTAGGCGGAATAGTAGCATTGGCTACCCTACCAAGTTTTAGTATAGGTTTATTTTTATTGACCTTATTAGGAGCTGTAATGATTCAGGCAGGAACAAATATGATAAATGACTGGAAAGACGCAGATAGAGACAATCAGAATGTTGAAGGGGTAAGACCTTTTACTGGAGGATCTCGTATGATACAATTAGGGCTTATTTCAAAAGGAGATATGGGCTTTATGGGTATGGTTCTTAGTTTTTCAGCTTTAATAATAGGTATTTATTTAACTATATTTAGTGGTTGGGGACTATTGCCATTAGTAGGTTATGGTTTATTAGCAGGTGTTTTTTATACAAGTGAGAAAGGCAAATTCTCCTTTATTAATTTGGCTCCCGGTGTAGCAGAATTCTTAATTGCAACTACTTTTGGAGTGATGATTACTATCGGTGCTTTTTATGTTCAAGCAGGTTTTTATTCTTTACAAATACTTCTAATTTCTTTACCAATAGCACTATTAATTGCTAATGTTTTGATTATTAATCAGTTTCAAGATGCTGATTCCGATGCTAAATCTGAAAAGAATACACTTGTTGTGAGATTAGGTAAGAAAAGCACAAAAAATATTTTAATCTCAAGTTTTGTATTGAGTTATGTAATCATTGGATTATTACCTGTTTTAGGATATGCTCCTAATACATTATATATAGCATTTTTATCCTTGCCTTTTGCTATTCAAGCGATCCGATATGCACAATTAAATTATAATAAAACATCTGTAGATTTAATACCTAGTAATGCACATACTGCTATAGCTCACTTATTTACAGGATTATTATTAGTATTAGCTTTCCTGTTGAAAGGTTTTGGTTTTATCGTTCCTGCACTCTACTCTATTGCTGCTATTTTATTGATAGTTTGGGTTTGGAATTACATTGAACATCAAAGAAAAGCTATGAATAATTTCCGTGTTGCAATGAAACAAAACGGATAATATACGGTTAGTGGTAATATTGCAGAACCGATTACATGGATAAACTTTTAGACAAATTAGAAAGAGAATATATTGGAAAATATGACTGCCAGTTAAGACATATTTTGCAAGAGTATAGTATTTCAGAAATTGCAAATCATATTATTCAATGGTTATCAATCGAATGGAAAGAATCAGATAATTGGAACTATGCTGAAATAACAACTATTGCCAGAGATTTTTATATTGGCTCTAACTTGACAGAACAAGAGAAAGATGCCTATTATAGAGAACTAAAACAGCAAGGATTCTTTAATGTATTAAGCACGAATTTGTATTCAGAAGATTTCGCAAAGTGTAGTTGGACAATTTACACATTTGGCAAATTTTCAAATTCAGAAAATGCAAGATATTTAGAAACTGCTTATGAAGAAATTTATGCTGAAAATAACCCAATTCTATCACAAAGATGTTTGAACGAACTAAATTGCCTAGGTTCTAAAAAAGTAGATGAATATTTATCTCAACTAAATAATAAGAATGATATAATTTCCAAATTGACATTACTGATGTATTGGGAAGGTCATGGTGAAAGCAAAGCGACAGATAGATTATTGTCTGACAAAAAACTTATAAAATTCATTTCACCCCACAATGAAAAAGTTAGCAAAAATGAAGTATTGTTTGACAGACTAAATAATTTTGAAAATCATATTTTCAAACTACATATCGAATACCCTAAAATTAAGATGACCAAAAGCTACTTTACTGAAATTGCTAAAAATTATTTTGAAAGTTTTGAAGTCGAAAAAGATAGCAATACAGAAAATGCACATCGAGAAATTTTAAAATCTTTAAGCAAATAAATAACTGCTGATAAGATTATACTGAATATAAAAAAGCCCTAACACATATCTTTTATGTTGGGGCTTTTTGCTGGTGTTTGTCTAAACCTTTATTTATAAGATTTTGTAATTTATTTTTGTGACATTTGTGCATTAAGATTTGGGCCTATAATTTCTATAGAAATTTCTATAGAAATTTCACTATTTTTGGAATATAAATAAGCAATACACTTGTCATACATCCCACCCTATTTTGGTCGGTTTTGTATAATTGAGCCCTACAAATATAGAAGAAATTAGCTGTCATTGTAAAACACAAAATTTAAGCAAATGAAATTTGGCAAGACAATAAAAATATTCCTAATTGACGGAGATCCAAATGGACGGATGAGTTGTGAACTTTCCAACTGGTCGGGTAAAGCATATAAAATACCGAGAATAAAAATAAAAGATTGTAACGACCGTGATGATTTAACAAGTACAGGCGTTTACCTTCTCTTTGGGAAAGACGATGAAGGCAAAGATCAAGTTTATATAGGAGAAGCAGAGTCCATTCTAAAAAGACTTAACCAACAGTTAACCTCAAAAGACTTTTGGAATGAGGCGATAATTTTCATAAGTAAGGACGAAAACCTAAACAAAGCTCACATTAAATATTTAGAAAATCGACTACATGAGATTGCAAAATTTGCAAATCGATACAAAGTTGACAATTCTATTATTCCTACTCAATCATCAATTTCTGAGTCCGATAGAGCAGAAATGGAAGAATATATTGAGTATATCAAAATGCTCGTGAACACGTTGGGTCATAAAGTTTTTGAAGAAAAAAGAGAGTTTAAACCAAAACAAAAACAAGTAATCTTTTTTATAAATGCCGCTCGCGGTGCTGAAGGACAAGGCGAGCCTACTTCAGATGGATTTGTAGTTTTTAAGAATTCCAAAGCAGCATCTACAATTGTAAATTCAATGACCCCGAATTTCATCACTTTTCGACAAAAACTAATTGACGAAGGAGTGCTAGTTTACAAAGGCGAATACTATGAATTTTCGGACGACTATATTTTTAGCAGTCCATCTACCGCAGCAGTAATGGTTATGGGAAGAAACGCAAACGGCCTTACCGAATGGAAAAACAAGGATGGGAAGACTTTAAAAGAAGTTGAGACAAATGATAATGTAATAATTAAGAATTAATAATTTAACAATATTTCAAGAACAAAACAGCTTTACAGAAAACGACAAATTCTTTTCCGAATACGACAAAGACTTAGAAAAGCTATGCAAATTCACCAAAAGACAAAGACGATGTTTTTAAAGTATTAGATTTGCGAAATGGATATATTAAATTGTATTTTTTAGCTTATTTAAACACTTATATATTTAAAATTTAAAACTTTTCTTTTAGCAGAGCGAGAGTATGCGGAAGAAACTATTGTATTGGAAAAATTTGAAGACAACAAAGATGTGATTAATACTCTTTATAAATTTAGGTCATCCCGAAAAAAATAAGAACTTCGGCAAAACAGCATATAGGAAATAGACCTGTTTTCTATTTCGATAGAAGATTTTCGATATCTTGAAGTTTATTTCTTTGATTTAAGTATATCACTAAAAGTATCTCCAGCGTCAAAATGAAAACGTTGAAGTTTTATAATTTCCTTTCAAAGATGGAAACATACAACTAACGATTATCCTAATAAAGCCAAGATCAATTTTGAAACAGTAATAAATAAACGATATGAAAACATTTTATAAAGTTTTAGCAATCAGTATACTAGCAACAATATTATTTATTATAGGAAGTGCTATTTTGCCATTTTCTGATTCATTTAAAGAAGGGAGTCAGAATACAAACTCCACAGATATTATTTTTCTTTTGCTGGTGAATATTTGGTTTACATTAACCGTATTGTACATAGGGAAAAGTGCTAATAGGAGTAAGAAACGATTAATAACTTCACTAATTTTTGTCTACTTTACCATATATTGTTTTATGACTCAAATTGAGACTATATTCTTTGGAAACGCATTTGAGACTTTATCAAAAAATGATGGATGGGTAATCATGATAGCCAATATAATACCTTTGATTGTTATTATTCCGCTTACATTAAAAATTGCAAAAGGAAATTATCCTATATCAAATCCTCCAATAAACATAAAAATATCTACTATATTCTTAAGAGTTGGTTTTTTGTCAGTGGTATATTCGGTTATTTATTTTCTTTTTGGTTATTTTATTGCTTGGCAGTTTACTGATTTGAGGGTGTTTTATACAGGAACTACTGAAAAGCAATCCTTTATTCAAAAAATGATAGAAAATTTTCAGTATTCTAATATTGTTCCTTTCCAGCTTTTGAGAGGTTTATTATTTTCTCTATTTATTTTACCCATAGTTTTTATATTTAAAAACAACAGCAAGCAACTACTCGTAAGCTTGGTTTTGGTATATTTATCAACTTCAATTGTATTAATAATCCCAAACTTTCTATTTCCTGATCCCGTTCGTTGGGCACATTTTATTGAAATGATGACTTCAATGTCACTATTTGCAATGATCACCTGGTTGATATGGCGCAAAAAAAGTGCACCTAAAAACATGAATAATGAATTAATTCCTTGACCTAACACTCAAAAAATATTTGTTTTTAAAAGTAAAAAAGCCTATTTTTATACCTCATAACAATAGTGTTTTCACAGACTGATGTCAGACGTCATACAAGAGCATAAATTAAAATGTATCTTTAATGATGTTTATTAGTCTACTTATTGAACCCTAAAATTAAAAAATCATGAGTAAATGTAAATGTACCAACTGCGATTGCACCAAATGTAATTGCGGAAATTGCGCAGAGAACAATTGTCCTTGTGATAAATGTGAATGTGACAAGTGTAAATGATGTTAATTTTAATAAAGGTTAGTTTTTGGACTAACCTTTATTTATTCTTTAATTATGGAAACTCAAAAAATATGGAGTGATTTCAGAGATGAACTCTATTTCTTCATTCTCAAAAAAGTAAAAAATAAAGACGTTACGAATGATATCTTTCAAAATACATTCTTGAAAATTCACCAAAACCTATCCAAGTTAAAGAAAGAAGAAAAAGTAAAAGCTTGGATTTTTCAAATTGCACGTAACGAAATAGTTAATCACTTTAATAAAGAATATATTTATGTAGAAGAATTGAATATCGATAAGGAAATTCCTTTACAACAATATCAAAATATATGCTGCTTTGATAAATTCATCAATGATTTGCCAGAAATTTACAGACAAGTAATTGAAATGATTTATATAAAAGGACAAAAACAAAAGGATGTTGCAAATGAATTAGAAATCAGTCTTGAAAACGTAAAAGCAGGAGTTAAAAGAGCAAAAGATATTTTAAAGAAAAAACTCAACGAATGTTGCAAATATGAGATTGATAAAAATGGCAAATTGATTGGAGAATCAAATTGCTCAATTTGCAATACCTTAGAAAGATAGCTGGTCTACAATCCATATAAAAAATTGCTACTAAGTGTTTAATTCATTAGTATTTATGTATTTTAAAGTTTAGTAAAAATCCGAAAAGTTTGTGCTTTTTTACATTCAAACTTTCATCTACAAGCACATTGATAACAAGTGTAAAAAGGAACCAAAACTATTGCATATAACAGGTCTAAGAAAAAGAAGCATAAACCATTTTATCCTATGACCTAAGACACCCATATGTAGATTATAAAAGGACAAGGAATTATTCTATAATAATTTGAATTTTAAATACAAAAGTGATTATCTTTATACCCACAAATTAATATATATGAATATATCTTTTCAAAAACTTTTTTTCGCAATAGCTACCGTATTTTTGATTTTTGTAATCTTAATTTTGGCAAAATCAATTCTTATTCCATTAAGCTTTGCCTTGCTAATATCTTTTATTTTGTATCCATTAGTGAAAAAGTTTGAATCATGGGGAATCAATAAAATACTATCTGCTTTCTTCTCCATTTTTACAGTTGTCTTGATTATCGGAGGAACCATTTTCCTTTTCTCTACTCAAATTATGGATATCACAAAAGAATTCTCCAACTTTCAGGATAAAATTATTTCTACAATCGGTGATGTTACTGAATATATCAACAAAAATGTGGGTTTTATTCCAGATTTAGGGAAACATGAAATCATAGACCGAACCAAGGAATGGCTGGAAAAATCGTCAGGTTCACTTGTAAAACAAACGTTTAACAGCACGACATCTTTTATTACTGGATTATTTTTAACTATTGTATTTACCTTTCTCATCCTAATTTACAGAGAAGGATTAATAAGAGCCTTTAGTGCATTTGCTGCGGAGCCCAAAAGAAAGAAAGTGGTGAAAATGTATAAATCAATACAGCAGGTAGGTAAAAAATATTTATCCGGAATGATGATTCTTATCGTTGTAATTGGATTTGCCAACAGCATTGGTCTTTTGATTATCGGAATTGACAATCCCTTCTTTTTCGGATTTTTAGGTTCTTTTCTAGCTATTATACCCTATGTAGGAACTGTTTTGGGTGCGATTATTCCAGTTTTGTATGCTATTGTAGCTTTTAATTCCTTAGGAATGGCAATTTCAATTGCAGTTTTATTTTGGTTTGTTCAATTGTTATCTGATAATCTCCTAAGTCCTAAAATTGTAGGAAGTAGTATAAATATCAATGCCCTAACTGCTATTTTAAGTTTAATTGTAGGTGCTGTTGTTTGGGGAGTAGCCGGAATGATTTTATTTTTACCTTTTGCTGCAATGTTAAAAATTGTTTGCGAGGAATATGAAGAACTTAAACCCATCGCACTTTTAATTGGAAATAAAAATTACCAAGATGATGATGATGGAAATGAATGGTTTAATAAATGGAAGAATAAGATCAAACATTGGTTTGGGAAAAAAGGAACGGATACCCCACAAAACTCTACAAATAAAGAGGTATAACAATTATAACCTGCAACGTTTCATAAAACTAATGTCACGCTGTGAATAAACCTCAAATTCGCCCAAAAAGGCTACTCTGAATATTCATACTAATCATTAGTACCTAGTGTAGTAGACCGCTGTTTTAGGCAGCTATTGGGAGGTTTGAAAAAATAAGACCGAATTTCGACTTTGAATAATTCATTAAATCGAAAATAAAATCCTCTCAAGTAAGCGTCCTTAAAGGAGATACAAAACAAACAAAGAGTTTAAAATGCTTGTTATTTGCAACAGGATTATCTTTCCTAAAATTGCTTTTCTAAGGAACCCGAGCTAGTCTGAGATCTCTGAACTCCTTGAATTTAACCCATTATAAAAGTAGAAAAATGAATTCTTTTTACAATAAAAAGTCTACTTTTATCCCATAAAATGAAGTTTTTTTCACAAACTGAACTTATCGTTTAATTTAAAACACCCCAAAAATGAAAACAAGCTACATAAGCAAAAAAGAAATTCAGAAGGGGGAAGGCGTAAAAGGTCAAGACATCAGAGAAGGAATTTTCAATTTAATCAAATCCGAATTCCGAGACTTTGGCCAAGACGATTTTATTACAATAGATGAACTAAATCAATACAGACGTCTTTATTTGACATCCTTAATAACCCAGGAGAAAGGAGAAATTGCAGTAATTGACCAAGATGTAATAGAAGCAATAAAAAACAATTCCATTCTTTCCGAAAACATTCAAGACGATATTGAAGCAGATCTCACCTTCGGACAAAGACTTGCTGACAGCGTTGCTACTTTTGGAGGCAGTTGGATATTCATCATCACATTTTTTGGTTTCATCTTAATTTGGATGATAATTAATATTTGGATTTTAGCGACAAGACCCTTTGACCCATTTCCTTTTATCTTACTTAACCTTATCCTCTCTTGTTTAGCGGCAATTCAAGCACCCATAATTATGATGAGCCAAAATAGACAAGAACAAAAAGACCGAATAAGAGGCGAACACGATTACAAAATTAATTTAAAGGCAGAGCTAGAAATAAAATTGTTAAGTGAAAAAATTGACCATTTATTGGCGCATCAGAATAAAAAGCTATTAGAAATTCAGGAAGTGCAAACTGACTATTTGGAAGACCTCATGAAAGAACTTAAAAAGAAATGAAATTAGAAATCCACAGACAGAATTAACTCAATTGCCTCACTAATTTGTATCTTCAATAAAATATTTACCAAACCAGTCATCACAAAACCTCAACTGATTAAAATAAATAAACAAAAACAGCCGCACAAATAGCACATTGTATTTTGCCACCGCTGAAAGCCAAGACTAAAAAATCAAAAAGAGCTATTTTTCGCTAACGTTTTGGGATGAAGACAAATAAGTCGATCTAAATGAAATTCATAGAATAAAAATTAAAAATGGCGTTTACAGATTAGTTTGGGTAGTAAGTTTTATCTATACAAAAGAAAAAATGAACAACAAAACAAAATACAATCCTAATATCCACCACCGCAGGTCGATCCGATTAAAAGAATATGATTATTCGCAGGCGGGTTTGTATTTTATCACCATTTGTTGCCAAGATAGGATTTGTCGGTTTGGACACGTTGAAAATGATGAAATGATTTTGAATCAATACGGACAAATTGCATTTGATGAATGGGTAAGAACCATCGAATTGCGTAATAATGTTGAATTGGGGGAATTTGTAATAATGCCAAACCATATGCATGGCATTATCCGATTATTCGATAGGGGCGAATTGAATTCGCCCCAAACAGAATTGAATGCACCCCAAACAGAATTGAATACATTCCAAACCGAATTGAATGCACCCCAAACAGAATTGAATGCATTCCAAACCGAATTGAATGCACCCAAAACAGAATTGAATACATTCCAAACAGAATTGAATGCACCCCAAACAGAATTGAATTCGCCCAAAACAGAATTGAATTCGCCCCAAACCGAATTGAATGCACCCAAAACCGAATTGAATACGACAGAAAATAAAATGGATAATAATGTGGAAAAAATGGGCGAATTGAATGCGCCTCTGCGGGGACCGTCCCAAACGGTGGGTGCTATTGTGCGAGGATATAAATCATCGGTATCCAGGCAATTGGGTCTGTTGGGATTTGATGAAAAATTGTGGCAACGTAATTATTACGAACATATTATCCGGAATGAAAAATCCCACAAAAACATTTCGGAATACATCATCAACAATCCGGCAAAATGGAAAGATGACAAATTTCACAGTGAATGAACAGTGAAATATTGATATATCTATAAAAAATTGTATTTCCCTGTCTTACGCAACATAAAATAACATATATGTATAGCAATAATTATCAGTATCCATTTTCTTAATATAACAAAAATCGGGTGACCTGCGTACTTTTTGTATATTTGAATATGTTCATTAGAAAGAAAAAAACAATTCAGGGAATATCAGTATTCAAATTATTCAAAAGATAAATGGTCGAAATAAGCTGATTAAGAGTATTGGTAGTGCTAAAGAAGATTCAGAGGTAGAGGTTTTGCTAGCCAAGGCTCACCAGATCCATCTCAATTGACCAGGAAAATACCACATGGATAGCAAGTGGGACGGATTGAAAGGATATGTGACTAACTGTAATCAGCCAGGAGTGATCCTAATAGAGAGTTACAAAAATCTATGACATATAGAAAAAGCTTTTAGAATGGCTAAGACCTATCTTCGAATAAGACCGATATATCATAGGTTAAGAGGAAGAATCGAAGCATACATTTGTTTGTCCTTTGTAGCATATACCGTATATAAAGAGCTAGAAAATGCTTTGAAAAAGGCTGAATACCCATTATCCGTAGAAAAGGCTGCTGAAATAACCCACAATATGTACCAAGTAGAAATAATGCTTCCCGATTCTAAAAATACTAAAACAGTCCTCCTAAAAATGGATGCGTTACAAAAGGAATTACTTCAAATTATTTCGGAAAATTATTCAGAGTAACCCAAAGATGAAAACAGGTGAAGAGCATGTATTTGGTTTTATGGAGCAAAGCATGAAAGAACTACAGCTCAAATCAATCGGGTTAGTTAGAGCGACAGGAATTATTGGGTTAATCAACCTAACCTATAATATTTTTCGCTTTAAACAAATAATGAGACATTCTTAGGCATTGAATAAGTTATTCATTTACAGATAGATAGATGAAATACAATAAAAATATCATGAAAACATAAAAATAATTTATACCTTAGCATCCAGTTTTAGGAAAAACGTTAAAGGGTTCTACGCTTTTCCAATAAACGTATCTGTTTTTTTTATAAATTGAAATAAAAAAATGAATTTTTAGAACTCACCTTTATGAATTCGCTTCAACTTATTCATGTATTTTAACCCTAAAAAATTGATTATTACCATATTTAATTGGCTTGATAGGCTTAGGAGGATTATTCTTAAAAGCATATTCTGCTAATTTTCCATTATATTCGAGACCATCAAAATAATAATTAAATGATTCTAAGGGGCAACCTTCTTTATTCCTAACCAAAATCCTTAAACTGTCTGTAATTCCATCAGGAAACTTTATATACAAATACCCATCTTTTATATTATTGTTTAAAGTATGTAAGGTTAAATATCGAAAACTTAAAGAGGACATTGGAGGTAAATCATCTCTTATAGTTACATAGAATTGATAGCTTTTAGGTAACAAAGTACTAAAAAATCCATTAATATTCGGATTCCCATCTAAATGACCAAATTCTAAAGTATCAACTCTACCATCATTTAGATAATAATAGAATTTTGAATCCAAAATAAATTCTGGAAGTCGAAATGTACTGTCTCTTTCTTCAATATATAATGAAAAGGAAGATCCATTTGCAAGACTATAGCATTTTGTTTTAAAACAAGAGTTTAGTCCAAATAGAAGTGCCATTACTCCTAATAAAAATATTATACTTAGTTTTTTCATAATCAAAAATATTTATTTAACAATGTCATAAACCATACTTAAAGCTAATTCATAGGCTTCATCTTCTCCATAAGGCAACCAATTATTCCATAAACACCAGCCTGGAAAATCTCCCCAACCCCAATTCATGTGAAAATAGGAAGTAGTAAAGGTACAATATTGTTCATGACGATATCCATCTAAAATCCAAGAATGAGCATTATTAAAAACATTTAAAGGTGCTAAGATTTTAAAGTTTGTAGTACCCCCTAATATAACTGGTTTGCCATTTTCTACCTGTGTTCTAAGCCTGTCTTTTACACTTAGAGAATTTGAACTTATTGTTCCATCCCGTTTCACCGAATGGATATTAAAGTTATTTTTTAATACACTTTTTGCCCTCGTTGTAATAGAAAAAGTATAATCACAGGCTGTAATAATATTAGTTAAAGCATATGCATCTGCTAATAATCTATGCCCATCCTGTATTGGAGAATATGGTAAATTATTATACATTTGACTATAATTGTAGTTAAAATTGGTAATAGGCTCCACATATCGAACTACCTGGGCAACTGCAACTCCAACACAACCTACATCAACCCTTTTAATATTACCATTGCAATTTTTTTCAGGACATAATAAATTATACGCTCCATCTTGTTCCCATAAAGTAGAAATTAATGGATTTACAATATATGGTGGCGGGTAGGTGTATCCAATACATGGGTCATATTCTTCCCAAGGACTTGGATATGGCATCAGTGTTAAACAACAATGATTAAAAATATTATCAAGATAATTCCAAGCATCATAAGCTACTAACAACTGAAGATTGTAATTTTGAGAATCTATCCCATCTCTATCATACCTTAAATCTTCAATTTTTCTTTTATAGACATCCAAAATATTATTAAATGAATTTGGAATTGTATCTCCTGAATTAATATTTCCTGAATTGCTAAAATAAACAATTGGTTCAAACCTGAAATCTGCAGAAAAAATAATCACACCTTCATTATTTGAATAATTTATCACATAAAAAGCAGCCTTTCCATAGCGGTCAGGAATGACATAAGAGTTAGAAACCCCTCTATTCACTTTATTATCAACAATGCCGTATTTAAAA
Organism: Edaphocola sp.; assembly: GCA_035497795.1. Taxonomy (GTDB): domain Bacteria; phylum Bacteroidota; class Bacteroidia; order Chitinophagales; family Chitinophagaceae; genus Edaphocola. Next base: position 34,170 of record DATJCU010000091.1, read on the forward strand.
ACATTCTCTGTATATTTTTTTGCAATTTCGATAATTTCTAATTTTGGAACAAAATATTCATCATCAGGAAAGGAGTCATTAATCTTAAAAAACTCATTTTTTGAGAAATTGGGACTATTTATTTCTTTTTTACAAGAAATAATACCAACAATAAAGAAGGTAGATAAAACAAACCAAAAAACATTTTTCATAAAATTTGAATTTGCGAAAGAAATTTCTAATGGAGCTCATATTAGTATTTCTTTCTGTTAAAAAATAAAACATATTGTTAAACATCTAACAGTTACAAATGTAATCAAATCAAATCATAAACTTTTTTATGTTAAAAAGAAGATAAAATTTACAAAAATTTATGCTGCCATTCCTTTTTCAGGATTACACACTTATTATTTGGAAACAATTTTAATCGATTACCAGCAATAAAATCATAAATCTCATTTGAAAATCTGCTAGGAAACAACAAAGCAATTTTAAACTAATTTTTTAATAATCTTGTCATATCCGTCGCATTATACACATCAATATGATCAATTACTTTATTTTTCATGTATATTTTGCACACATTACCCTGATGGAATTTTAAACGGTTCAACCGTAATGTTGAATCTATTAGAATTTGAGGATTATTATGGGGCAGCTTATCTTTTAGAGTCCTGGGCATTATATATGTCGTATTTGGTTGTGGCTTATTCTGACATAAATCTTCTACAAAACTTACACATCCAGTACAAGCGGTCTCTGAAACCAAAACATATTTATGCTCTCCACCAATTAATTCTTGATTGAAAGTTTGCTTTAAATAATCAGCAAGCAATTGAGTATCCTTGTCCTGAATTTGACAGGAGGAGCAAAACAAAATCAATAATACAAATAAATTCCTCATCACTTATAAATTGGTTTCTAATAAAATTACCTTTATTTTTTCATCATTAAATCTTAAAAAATATAGCTTTCCATTAAAAAAAACTTCTCTAGTAATAAAACTATTTTGTGGCAATTGAAATACTAATTTTTCAAATGCTTTTTTCTTCAAATCATATATCAATAACCTTTTAGGTCGAAACAAATAATCCATAGTCATTCCAGTTGCTTCATCTATATAATTTTCAACCTTTTCAGTTTGAAATAAAAATATTTTATCTTTATTAGGATTAAGAATAATAGAAGTATTATTTGTATTTTCAGCATAATACTTTTTACTTTCAATAATTTGACCAATTTTAAAAATATCAAATGGTGGAGCTAATGAGGAAAAGGTCTTTGGCAACTCTATGCTATCAATTTTATTTTTATTAATAAATACAACCGTATCCCAATGTCCAAAAGTATAAACCACTATATCATTATTATAATAATACAATGGATATAAATCATTGTAAAAATCATTATGATGACTTATAGGGAAAAATACATTCAAATCATTTTTTCTGATAGAATCCTCTAAAGAAATCCGTGTTAATACACTATTTTTAAAATAGGAAATTCTATTAGAATCAATATTTATATCCAAATATGCACCTTTTTTTTCAATAAAAGAATTATCATCATTTATAATTGGATACGATGTACCCATATAATAAAAAAAACTATCCTTCTTCTCCCAAATACTTTTAAAAGAATACTCCATTTTAAAATCACTAGAAACTAACTTTACACCATTTGCTAGAAAAAGAAAACCAGTATCGTTTTTTATTAAAAAATCATCCATATTATTGAACGTTCTACTGTTCACAGTGTCTATTTTTACAATTTCATTATTTTTATCAACATAAGTTATTCGTCCAGTATTTTTATCAACTAAAACCAATAAAGAATCTTGTTTGCCATCCTTAGTTTTTAAAACATGATGATATATTCTAAAAACATCATTTGAGTTTATTTCTAGGCTATCGTTTATAGAAATAGGTGTAATTTTATAGGAGTCATTGGATTGACATGCTACCATAATGAAAATAAAACATGAAACAATAAGCCCTATGAATAAGGGCTTATTGAAAGATTGGTATAAAATCATATTATTCACCAATGTTTACAGGTATTACTAATGTCGGATTATCGATGCTAAAACCTAAAGGCTCGTCAACAATAACATAACTTTTATTTGGATAATCTGGGATACTTAAAACCTCAAGTGTATAAGTACCATTTGCGATTTCGGCAAACAATAGAGAACCAAAAATAGATTTTAAATCATCATGAGTTTTACCAGTACTATTATTAAAAAGATCAGCTATATCTGCTTTATCGGTATGTGCTATGGTTTCTACTGTAGTTGTTCCATCAGCGTTAGCAATTACCACAACTTCAGGCATACAATTTGTTGGAGCTCCTTCACAATCTCCTTTTAATTCATTCCAAGTCGCATCAGGTTTATTGCCTCCACCTTCTATCATTCGTAATACTAAATCTTTATTCGGTGAATCGACTACATAGGAGTCATTATTTTTTTGGCAAGAGATAAAGATTCCAATAAAAATAGAACCCATTAAAAATAATTTTTTCATAAAATTTGAATTTGTGAAAGAAATTTCTAATGGAGCTCATATTAGCATTTCTTTCTGTTAAAAAATAAAACATCTTGTTAAACATCTAACAGTTACAAATGTAATCAAATCAAATCATAAACTTTTTTATGTTAAAAAAAAGATAAAGTTTACAAAAATTTATGCTGCCATTCCTTTTTGGGGATTACACACTTATTATTCGGAAACAATTTTAATCGATGACGAGCAATAAAATCATAAATCTTATTTAAAAATCTTCTTGGAAACAACAAAGCAAAAGCAGAAACGCCCTTTAAAAATCTCAAATGCTTCCCAATAATCAAAACCGCTTCTGATTGCTCATAAGCGGTTTCATTCTTAATCAAAACAATACTGTCTGATTGAATATTATATTTTATTCTCAAAGCTTTTCCTAATTCGGATTGCAAGGAAGTAAATCGAAAATAATCATTCTTATCTCTTTTAATAATAAATAAAATACTTCTATTGCAGAAATTACAAGTCCCGTCAAAAAGGACTAAGGCATTTTTATTACTGTCAAAACCTTTATCCATTTTCTTTAGCTAATGCTTGCTCCCATTTCCAGGCAGAAGCCATCATGGCTTCAATATCAAATTTTGGTATCCAGCCCAATTCCTGTTGAGCTTTGGTATTATTGGCATAAACTTTAATAACATCTCCATCTCTTCTTGGACCTATTTCATAATTTAATTGCACTCCAGAAACCTCCTCAAATGCTTTTATCAATTCTAAAACTGTCACCCCTTTTCCAGTACCTAAATTATATACTTCACAATTAGAAGGCAATGCACTTTTTAAAGATTGTTGTACTGCTAATGTATGTGCATGTGCAATATCAGAAACATGAATATAATCCCTAACACAAGATCCATCCTTAGTATCATAATCGGTTCCATAAATCGTCATTGAAGGTCGAATGCCTATGGCAGTTTGTGTAACAATTGGAACAAGGTTTTCAGGTTTTTTATTCATTTCACCTATAACAGTGGATACATGTGCTCCAACTGGATTAAAATAACGTAACAGCACTATATTAAAATCTGGATTTGCTTTAGCGAAGTTCTCACAAATTGCTTCTCCTATCTGTTTGGTATGTGCATATGGAGATTCTGCATCTTTTAATGGAGCTGTTTCTGTTACTGGCAATTCATCTGCATTTCCATAAACGGAACAGGAAGAAGAGAATACGATATTCTTTACGTCATATTTCTTAGAAAGATTAAGAATATTTAATAGAGAACCTATATTGTTTTCATAATACATTAATGGTTCTTCTACTGATTCTGGAACTGACTTATAGGCTGCAAAATGGATAACACCATCTAAATCAGGATGTGCTTGAAAAATCTTTTCGGCTGCATCCTTATCGCATAAATCAACTTCAAAATTTTCAATTTTCTTATTAAGTAGGCTGCTAACCTTATCATTCATTTCTTTAAAGCCTCTGGATAAATTATCTACAGAAACAACTTCATGCCCATTTTCAACTAAATCCACTATGGTATGGCTTCCAATATAACCACAACCGCCAGTAACTAATATTTTACTCATAAAAGGTTTGTTCTATTAATTAAACTACAAAGATACATTAATCTAGAATAGTGTATTTTTAATTCTCACTTTATTTATAACAATTAGAGCTTCTCGTTTTGAGAAGCTCTAATTGTTATATATTGTATTTTTAATATTAAAATTCATGAATACCATTAACGGTGGTATATTTCATGGTATATTTTATACCCGGATTAATGTATTTATAAACGCTATGACTCATTAAGGCTGCTTCATGGAAACCACAAAGAATCAATTTTAATTTATTAGTATAAGTATTGATATCACCAATCGCCCAAATACCCTCAACACCAGTAGAATAGTCATCGGTATTAACTACAATTGCATTTTTTTCAATTGTCAATCCCCAGTTTTCAATAGGTCCTAATTTAGGACTTAATCCAAATAATGGTATGAGATGATCTGTATGAATAATAGTTTTTTCTTTAGTCTTACTATTTTCCATACTAACACTTTCTAATCGACCATTTCCAAAAACTTCAGTAAGATTAGTATTTAAAATTAAATTAATCTTTTTCTTTTCAGCCAATTCCATCACTTTAGCAATAGAATCCGGAGCAGCCCTAAAACTTTCACTTCTGTGAATTAAAGTTAATTCAGAAGTAATATCTGCTAGGAATACAGTCCAGTCTAGAGCCGAATCACCGCCACCAGCTAGCACTACTCTTTGATCTCTGAAATGTTCAGGATCTAAAATCATATAGTTTACACCTTTCCCATTTTCAAAAACATCCAAATTTAAAACTGCAGGTTTTCTTGGTTCAAATACGCCCAATCCACCAGCAATTACCACAGCTTTCGCTTCAATTTGAGTTCCTAAATTAGTGGTAACTAAAAAATCAGCATGACCTCTTCTTTCCACATGCTCCACTCGTTCCCCTAAAGTAAAAGTAGGATCAAATGGTTTGGCTTGTTCCATTAGGTTTTCGACCAACTCTTGTGCACCAATAGTAGGAAATCCAGGAATATCATAAATAGGTTTTTTAGGATATATTTCAGATAATTGACCACCTACCTGCGGCAAATAATCAATTAAATGACAACGCATTTTCAACAAACCTGCTTCAAATATTGCAAATAATGCTACTGGACCTGCACCAACAATGGCTATATCTGTTTGAATCATTTCTAGAATTTGACGCAAAAGTAATCTATTTTTCGACTTTGAATATTAAATTCTCAATTAAACCAATCATATTTACATTCTTTTTACAAATTTGTTATAAAATCAAAAATAATACACAAATTCGTTCCTTTCTTTGATTGTTTAATGTTTCAAAATTCTGTTAAATTTCCCACAAACACAAAATCGCTATGAATAATTGTTATAATTATGTGTATCCTTGCAAAATTTTACTTCTTAATGGACGCGATTATTCAATCATTACAACATTTATTAGATCCAGACTGGATTATGCAGAATGGTGGTCTGTACTTAGTATTACTGATTTTATTTATTGAAACAGGTATCATATTTGGTTTCTTTTTACCAGGAGATCCTCTTTTGTTTATTTCAGGGATGGTCATAGCTTCTGCTACAGATACCCCCTACCCTTTTGAAACACCTTCTTTCAATCTCATTTTTTGGATAAGTTTATTCTCCGTCTCCACAATTTTAGGAAACAATCTAGGCTATTGGTTTGGAAAACGATTTGGTCCCTATTTATTAAAAAGAAAAGATACCTGGATTTTTAAGAAAAAACATATTTATGCAGCCCAAGAGTTTTACGATAAAAGAGGCGGTTTTACTATTGGAATAGCCCGTTTTCTACCAATAGTGAGAACCTTCGCTCCAATTATTGCAGGAATGGTAAAAATGGATTACAAAAGATTTACAACTTATAACATTTTAGGTGCTTTAATTTGGGTGATCAGCATTACTTTATTAGGCTTTGTCTTAGGTAAAAACCCATGGGTAAAAGAAAACCTCGAATTTGTTATTTTAGGTTTAGTTTTAGTGGTTACATTACCGGTTATTTTCAAAATGCTTAAAAAGAAGGGAACCACTGTACCACAATAAAAAATACATTAAAAAGAATCTATAACACAAAAAAAGATGAGGCTATACGTGCCTCATCTTTTTTGGTTTAAGAATAACTTCTATTACTAATTAATAATTGGAAGCACACCATATTCTTTACCATATTCCATCATTTGTTGATAAAAAGATTTAGGAAATTCAATTTTCACATCTACTATTTTACCATCTTTTTTTACCGGCATTAACTTAGGTTGAATAAAACCTTTGTACGGTTTAATGTTTAAAGTAGCATAACGCTCAAGAACCTCTTTATGTAATTCTGGATTAACCTTTACACCATAAGTTTCTACTAAACTCTTTCCTGCATTAAAATCACCTTCTGATTTTATTCTTTGAATCTCTTTTAACAAGTCTCCAAAAAGCACTCTCAACTTATTATAGTCATTAACCTGAACATAGGTCTTACCATTGCGTTTGATCATTTCCACAACATTATCTTTACGACCTTTTTCATAAGCCCAATAGGCTACTAAAGCTCTATTACGCATATGAGACTCTTCAATATTGTCACCAGCTTTAATCCTAACCAATTGAGTCATTAGACCATTCATCATATAGCTATCATATTCTGCTTTCCCGACTTCTAATGAAGGCATAACACCAATCTCAACTAATTTGGAATCTAGAGCATAATAAAGACCAACTAAATCCGCACGTGCTTCTTCTAAAGTTGAAGCATAGTTTTTCAAAGTTTGATCTGGAGTACCCACTCCTGGATTAATTTGACCAGATGCATGACCAATACATTCATGCATATCAGTATGTAAATCAGAAGCTAAACTACCATATTTTTTTGCTCTTGCTTTCACTTCTTCATTTACAGCAAACTCATCTAGCATGCCACTTCCTGAACTCTCGTTATAGGCATGTACAATATTTCCTAATGAGACAGATTTAGAACCATGTTCTTTTCTTATCCAATCAGAGTTTGGAAGATTAATTCCAATAGGAGTACTTGGAGCAGCATCTCCCGATTCCATAACCACATTTATCACCTTTGCATTAATTCCTTTTACACTTTTCTTCTTATGTTGAGGCATTAATGGCGAGTTATCTTCAAACCATTGTGCTTGTTTTGCAATAGCTTCTATACGTTTTGAAGATTCAAAATCTTTAATGGAAACAATAGATTCATAACTTCCTTTTTTACCTATTGCATCTCCATAAACTTCTATAAAACCGTTAGTAAAATCTACTACTGTATTTGTATTGGTTGCCCATGCTATGGCATAGTCATCCCATCTATGTAAATCACCAGTCTTATAATATTCCACTAATAACTCTAGTGAATGCTTTTGTTGATCATTTTCAGAAAGAGGTATTGCTTTTTCAATCCAATAAATCATTTTATCAATAGCGGTTCCGTACATTCCACCAGATTTCCAAATCCTCTCAAAAACTTCTCCATTTACCTTAACTAATTTACTGTTTAATCCCCACTCCGGTTCATGATCGCTCTTTGGAAATTGATCATAGTATTCATCCACTTCTTCTTGAGTAACACCTTCGTAATAATTATTTGAGGAATTGGCTACGTTATCTACTCCTTCTCTAAGATCTACCATTTTTGGCATGAAGCTCTTATCAAAGATAATTGGTTTTAAATGAGTAAAAAGACCATCAATATCTTCTCCTTTATCGATAGGAAGAAGTTCCATATCACTGTTTTTCAACAAATCTCTAAAATATGCTTCCGAAAACTCAGGCATTATTTTATCATTACTATAATGATGATACATACCACTACTAAACCAAATCTGTCCAGCATAGGTTTGGAAGCTTTGCCAATCCTTACTTTCTCTGTTACCTTTATAAGTACCATAAACGGCTTCAATAACTTTACGAACAGTAAGATTGTATTTCCCTCTCTGATCCCAGTTAATATCTCTACCAAAAAGTGAAGCTTGAGATAAGTAATAAATAAATTCTTTTTGCTTTGCCGTTAGTTGATCCCAACCTGGAACTTCATATCTTAAAATCTGAAGATCTGCAAATGCTTCTGCATCATATTGAAATGCTTTATTAGGAGCTACAACCTTTTTTACGGCTGGTTTTTTCTTAATCGTTTTTTGTGCGTCTGCTGATCCCACACTAAAAGCAAGAGCTCCTGTTAGCATAATCATTCCTAATTTTAATTTAAACATATAAATAAATATTTTTTTAAAAATTATGTAAAGTTACAATTTCTATTTTTAATGAAATTACAATTTCTTCTACATATGTATCATAATATACTTTAATAGCAATAAATATTTTTCGAAAAGAACCAAAAGACCGCTTTTTGATTCCTCTCATTATTAACCAAACCTATTAATCCTATTTCTAATAACTCATTTTAAAAAATAGTGTTATCTTCGCAAACTATTTAAAAAAACAATCATGACAATACATCGCGAAGGATATAAATACATTACAATTGCGACTATTTTATTTGTAATTTTAGCAATAGGGAATCATTTCTTATTGAATAATGATAACACAGTCAGTCAGATATTCTACTGGGTATTTCAACTTGTATTCTTCCTATTATGGTTTTGGGTTTTATGGTTTTTCAGAATACCTAACAGAACTTATACTCAAGGAGATAATTTAGTTATTGCACCTGCTGATGGCAAGGTGGTGGTGATAGAAGAGACTGTAGAAACAGAATATTTTAAAGATAAACGTTTGCAAGTTTCTATTTTTATGTCTCCCTTAAATGTTCATGTTAATCGTAGTCCAATTAAAGGAATTGTAAAATACATGAAATACCATTCTGGAAAATATTTGGTTGCTTGGCATCCAAAATCATCTACAGAAAATGAGCGTACAACACTAGTTGTAGAAAATCAAAAGACTACTTTATTAATTCGTCAAATTGCTGGTGCCTTAGCCAGAAGAATTTGTTATTATGTAAAAGAAGGACAAACCATAGATCAAAATGAGGAATTTGGCTTTATTCGCTTTGGTTCTAGAGTAGATATATACTTCCCAGTTGGCACAAAAATAGATGTTGAAATTGGACAAGCTGTTAAAGGTGGACAAACAATATTAGCAAAATTATAATTTTTATTTCTTGGGGGTTTCGACTTAATTTGAAATATACGCAAGGGTTAAAAACAAAAATATGAATAAGAAAGCAATAGTAGCAGCTGCAATTTTTGGAATGTTAGCTGTAATTTTAGGAGCATTTGGAGCTCATGCCTTAAAGGAGAAACTAACGCCAGAACTACTCAATACTTTCGAAACTGGCGTTAAATATCAAATGTACCATGCTATAACATTATTAGGACTTGGTATATTATCGATTGTTCATCCTTCCAAATGGGCGAATCGAGCTGCATTAATGTTTATTATTGGCATCCTATTATTTAGTGGATCTATTTATGCTTTGGTAGCCTTAAAACATTCAGGCTCAGTAGGACTGAGTGGATTAGGAATTATTACTCCAATTGGTGGCATGTTTTTGGTTTTAGGTTGGTTAATGATATTATTAGCCGCTTTTGAAAAAAAGAAATAAACCCTTCAATTTTACTTTAGGAGCATACTACAATTTAGAATACAATCCTTAATTAAACGATAATTTAGTATATAAGTAATCACTTATTTTTAAACCGCAGAGTTCCCAAAATCATTCTTTGTGCGCTTTGCGGTTTTAATTTTACTTGTTTACGAAAATGATGATATAATTTTCCTGTGAACTCCAAATAAAGGGAAAAACTTCATTTATATTTATTCGAAATATTATATTAAGCTTATCATAATTTTCTTTCTGAAAAAATATTCTTAATTCATGAAAATAATTTCTTACTTTCGGACTAAGGATATTTAGAATGCAATTCTTTATATCACTTTTCTTAAAATCAATATCTATAACCAAAACAAATTTCGAAATCTTGAAAGAACAAATTATTAAATTAGATTCAATAGATCCAATAGAATTCTTTGGTGTAAATAATGGCAAATTTGACTTAATTAAGAAGCGTTTCCCTTTGCTAAAAATCTTATCCAGAGGTACCCAGGTAAAAATTGCAGGGCATCCGGACGAAGTTTCTATAGCAAAAGAAAAAATAAATCTTATTATCCATTATTTGGAAAGGAACGGTCATATTTCGGATGAATACTTTTTGACCATTTTAGGTGAGGCTGATGAACTAGAAGATGATAATAATATCTCTAGCCTTTTGGATATAGAAAACAGTAACAACATTATTGTTTTTGGAAATAATGGGAAGGTAATAAAGGCAAGAACAAAAAATCAAAAATTATTGGTAGAAATGGCAGAGACCAATGATATTTTATTTGCAGTGGGACCCGCTGGAACTGGGAAAACCTATACAGCAGTGGCCTTAGCAGTGCGAGCTTTAAAAAATAAATCCGTTAAGAAAATAATTCTAACACGTCCAGCAGTTGAAGCAGGAGAAAGTTTAGGTTTTCTACCAGGAGATCTGAAAGAAAAAATTGACCCTTATTTAAGACCCCTTTACGATGCCTTGGACGATATGATCCCATCTGACAAACTCGGTTATTATATGGCAAACAGAGTGATTGAAGTAGCTCCTTTAGCTTATATGAGAGGAAGGACTCTTGATAATAGTTACATTATTCTTGATGAGGCTCAAAACACAACTGATCTTCAACTAAAAATGTTTTTAACTCGAATCGGACCACATGCAAAAGCAATAATTACTGGAGATATGACTCAGGTAGATTTACCTAAAAATCAAAAATCCGGATTAGCAAAGGCGCATAAAATCTTAAAAGGTATAGAAGGAATTGCATTTATAGAATTAGATGAGGAAGATGTAGTACGACATAAATTAGTTAAGAAAATCATTAGAGCTTATGACAAGGCGACCGAACAGGAAGAAGCACTTGAAGCTAAAGTAGAGGAAGAAAGAAGAATAAGAAGAGAAAAAGAAAGGTTAGAACGGGAAAAAGATTGAAATTTAAGACTATTTATTTCTTTGGAATTAAAATAATTGAGCAATGCGTTATTTATATTCATTTATATCAGCTTTAATCACCCTAGGATTTATTTATTTATTGAATAATCCTATTGGAGAAAAAGTTCCAATGCCTTTAGGCGCATTTTTGAGTCCACAAACAGGTTTCCTGAAAAATGCAACAGCTAATAGCCATGACTTTTCTGAGTTGATTAAAAATAATGATTTAAAAGATGCTGTAAATGTCTATTTAGATGAACGTTTAGTACCCCATGTTTTTGCTCAAAATGAAGAAGATTTATATTTTGTTCAAGGCTTTTTACATGCGAAGTTCCGTTTATTCCAAATGGATTTGCAAACGTTGGTAGCAGCAGGCAGAGTTAGTGAAATTGCAGGAAAGAAAGCCTTAAATTTAGACAGAGAGAATCGAAGGTTAGGCATGACCTTTGCGGCTGAAAACACTTTAAAAGAAATAGAAAAGCATCCAGAATCCCTAGCTAAATATTCTGCCTATACCAAAGGAGTCAATGCTTATATTGATCAACTCAAATATGCAGATTATCCTTTAGAATACAAAATACTAAACTTAAAACCAGAACATTGGTCCAATTTAAGAACCTGCCTACTACTTAAAATGATGGCCAAAACATTGTCATATGGCACTCAAAATGATTTGGAGTTCACAGCGATGAAAAACTTCTTTGAAATCAGCAAACTGGAAACTTTATTCCCTCAAATTGATGATTCTTTAGTTCCGATTATTCCAAAAGGTACCGTTTTCCATCAAACTGTCTTTCCAGAAAAACCTCAATCTGCCGACAATACTTATTTACAAGATTCCATCAATATTCCTTTTATCGATCAAAGCAATAAACCTAATCATAATAATGGTAGTAATAATTGGGTAGTTGCAGGAAGTAAAACACAATCTGGAGCTCCGATTCTTTGTAATGATCCTCATTTGGATATGTCTTTACCCTCTATTTGGTATGAAATACAATTGAACACTCCAAACCAAAATGTTTATGGAGCTTCTATCCCAGGAAGCCCATTTGTTATTATCGGATTTAATGACAGTATCTCTTGGGGTGTTACCAATGCTCAAAGAGATGTTTTAGATTTCTATTCTATTCAATTTAAAGATGATTCTAAAAAAGAATATTGGTATGACAATCAATGGCAGCCTAGCGCGATAAGAGTAGAAACCATAAAGATAAAAGGAGGAAATGATTATTTTGATACGGTTGCCTATACTCATTTCGGACCAGTAATGTACGATAATAGCTTTGTTGCAGATTCTAATTTTAAAAATAATGCTTTAGCTGTAAAATGGGTGGCACATCATACTGGTGATGATGGAATTAGTTTTTTCAAACTCAACCAAGCAAAAAATTACAATGACTATTTAGAAGCTATTAAGACCTATGAAAGTCCGGGACAAAACTTTGCTTTTGCATCAAAATCAGGTGATATTGCTATTAGGCAACAAGGGAAATTCCCTGCAAGGTGGCAACAACAAGGATTATTTGTGATGCCCGGTCACGATAATAGCTATGATTGGCAATATTTTATACCACAAGCTGAAAATCCACATGCTCTTAATCCAACTCGAGGGTTTTTAGAAAGCGCTAATCAAAGACCCGTTGACCAATCTTATCCTTATTTTATTCCTGGTAGTTATATTACGCCACGTGGGCAAAGTATAGAACAACAACTTTCAAGAATGAATAATATTACTGTAAAGGATATGCAACTTTTACAATTTGATTATTATAGTCCTCTTGCTGCGAATATATTACCATTAATGTTTCAAAATTTAAGACAACAAGATTTAAACAGTCAAGGAAGAAAGTATATCGAAGCACTAAAAAAATGGGATTATTATACTAAACCTGAGGCTATAGCTACCACTATTTATCAATTATGGTTGAATAGTCTAAGAATGCAACTTTATATAGATGAATATAAAGTGCAAGTTGGAGACAGTTTTATACTAACTAATAAAAACATCATCATTCCATCTGAAGAAACCACTATGGAATTAATGAAAAAGGATACAACAATAGCGGGATTAGTTGATGATAAAACGACGCTTAATAAAGAAGAGAATTTAAAAGACATTGTAACCAATTCTTTCATAAGTATTATTCCCAAGCTGGATTCTTTGGCACTAATTGATAAGCTACAATGGACGAAATATAAAAATGTAAGTATTTATCATCTTTTAAAAACAGCAATGCCATCGTTTGCTAGAACTGGATTACCGGTTGGAGGTTGGAGTAATACAATTAATGCAGTAACCAATGTGCATGGACCCAGCTGGAGAATGATTGTACATATGACAAAAGAAACAGAAGCTTATGGCGTGTATCCTGGAGGACAAGATGGTAACCCGGGCAGCAAATATTATGACTCTTTTATTGACGATTGGGTAGCTGGTAAGTATTATAAATTATGGATGATGAAATCATCTGATAATAAGAGTCCAGAGGTTAAATGGAGTATAGAATTTAGAAAATAATAATTATGAAATTCGGATTAGCTATTATAATATGTATAATACTGGCTTATGTTTTAGGTCTATTTTTACCTTGGTGGAGTATTGCTATTGCGGGATTTATTACAGCATTATTCTTTCAGAAAAGACCGTTTTTCTGCTTTTTGCAAGCAAGTATCGGAGTAAGTATATTATGGTTCGGTCTGTCTATTTTTCAAAGTTTACAAAATGAAAATTTGCTTACAGAAAAAATTGGCGCATTATTTGGAATAACAAAAGGAGCTCCAATTGCTTTGCCAATTATTATAGGAATCCTCGGAGGATTTATAGCAGGATTGGGAGGGCTAATTGGTGGTTTTTTATTCTATAAGAAACCCTTAAACCCCTAAATTCACGAGTTCAATTAAATTAAAATAATTTAATTTTTTAAAAAATAAAGTTTTCTCCTAATTTTGTAGAAATTTTCACAACACCCAATTTTATAAAATTAAATTACATGTCACAAACTAAAATGTGGAGACTCGCTTTAAAAGGTGTAGTGGCTCCAATGGATAAGCCAACTTGGAATAAATTAGACTTTCTGAGTAAGTTCTTAATTTCTACAAGAGCTTCTGTTTTAATAATGACGGTTTTATCTGTTCTCATTGCAATATTATTTACTATTGGTCATCATCAATTTGATCTTTTCAAATCTTTTATTTTAATCGCTAGTATCACATTAGCACACGCTTGTAATAATATTTTAAACGACTGGTCAGACTGGAGGCGTAAAGTGGATGAAGAAGGTTATTTCCGTTCTCGTTATGCAGTAGAGCCATTAACTCATGGATTGATAACAGGGAAACAAGCATTGCTTCAAGCTGCTGTAACCGGTGGAGTAGCTTGTCTTGGAGGTGTTTATTTAATCAGTCAGGTGCCTAATATATGGTTTGGAATAGGATTATTTGTAGCTGGTCTGTTCTTTTTATTATTTTACACTTGGCCATTAAAATATTTAGGATTAGGTGAAGTAGCTGTAATCATTGTTTGGGGGCCATTAATGATTGGTGGTGGCTATTATATGCTAACGGGTAACTGGAGTAACGAAGTATTATTAGCTGGATTACCTTATGCTTTAGGGGTTACTGGCGTAATTTTCGGAAAGCATATTGATAAATATGAAGAAGATAAGAAAAAGAAAATACATACTTTACCAGTAATTTTAGGAGAAAAAATATCAAGATATGTAATGATAGCTGTTGTCTTATTACAATACTTAATCACCACCTATTTAGTTTTCACAGGATTTTTCCACCCTATTATGTTGATTGTTTGGATTACATTTTTAGGCGTACCTAAATTACGAGCAAAAATACCAGTGCTGAATTTAATAAAAACCTTTAGCAGACCTCGCCCTACAGAAGCACCACAAGGTTGGAAAGCATGGCCTTTGTATTTTGTATCCATTGCTTTTGTACAAAATCAAAGATTTGGCATAATTTTCCTTTTAGGATTAATCATTCAAACTGCTATTCACCTTATAGGATAATGATTCTAATTAAATTACTAAGCTCCTGAAAAAGGAGCTTTTTTTTGTTTTTATGTTTTTCCAACAATTTCATTTCTTATTCAAATAAATGGTAAATAAAAAATAAAACTAGAATTAAAACGCCTACTCTTCTTTATGAAGTGCTTTAAATCTTATAACTTGACGGTATTCGAGCGGATAATTATTACTTCTATGATAATTCCAAATCATGCTATCTGCATCCAATTGTACAATATCATACACTGCTTTATTATTTTTATGCTTTTCTTCACTCGAAGCCATATCTTTATTTTTAAATATTAGCCTTTTTTGGTAGTATTTAATTTTATACGGTGCTTCAAAATAAAAAAAAGTATCTAAAGGTTTCGCTTTGTTTAGTAGAAAAGAGGCCATTTTCTTCTGATTCATAATTCTATAAATTGTGAGATCTTGAGAAGTCTTTATCTTCTCCATATCTTCATAATAATTTTTAATATAATATGCTCTAGCATTTTTTTTAAATAACGCTTCATTTTCAGAATTAAATATGGCCTCTAATAAAGTATCCTCCTTATAATCAGCTTTCAATTTTGATTTTAAATATTCCTCTTTACCTTCTTCAAATCCATCTGGCAAACTTGACAAAGTGTCCAATTACTCTAACATTTCCATATGCCATGCTTCTCTTTCTTCCAATATGGCAGCAGTATCCAACAACAATATCCAGTCTTTTTGAAATTGTTGGAAAAATATTTTTTTATTGGAACATGAAACAAATAATAGAAAAGTGATTGTACCTAAAATGAGAAATCGAAAAAACATTCTATTTTACATTAAAAAATATTATTTTATAGGAATCAAATATAGTATAAATTATTTCATTTTCATAAATTCATATTCAATTAATACAAACAATTATTCTTTAACTTTGCCCGCCTTAAAACAAACTTAATTTAAAATTATTAATCGAAATATGTACATAAATATTATTGCGTCTAAACTAAATTTACCTGTCAGCGGAGTTCAATCGGTATTGGATTTATTACAAGAAGGTGCAACTATTCCCTTTATAGCAAGGTATCGTAAAGATATTACTGGTGCTTTAGATGAAGTTCAGATTCAGCAAATACAAGAGGAGAATAAGTTTCAAAAAGAGTTTAATGAACGTAAAGAATTCATTATAAAGACAATTACCGATCAAGAAAAAATGACAGAAGCTATTCAAGATAGCCTAAATAAAGCAAAAAGTTTAAATGAATTAGAGGACATCTATCTTCCCTATAAGCCTAAACGTAGAACAAAAGCACAGACAGCCAGAGAAAATGGACTAGAGCCCCTTGCGTTATGGCTTTTAGAGCAAAAAGAAGGAAATCCAGAAACAGAAGCTACCTTATTTATAAATGAGAAAATAACTGATACGACAACCGCTTTACAAGGAGCAAGGGATATTATTGCAGAAACGATTAATGAAGATGCAGCATTAAGAGCTAAAACTCGAAAATTATTTGAACAGCAAGCAACAGTGCAAAGTAAGGTATTGAGTGGTCAAGAAGAAGTAGGGGCAAAATACAAGGATTATTTTGAGTTTTCAGAACCTGTCAGTAAAATTCCATCACATAGAATGTTGGCGATTATGCGTGGTTTTATGGAAGGAATTTTAAAAATGGTTATTGCCCCAGACGAAGAAAATGCATTAATTATAATTGAGGATAGCTATTTAAAATCGAAAAATGAAGCTGGTGAGCATGTAAAAAAAGCAATCAAAGACGCTTACAAAAGACTTTTACAACCAAGTCTTGAATCTGAATTCAGAATGGAATTAAAAATAAAATCTGATGAGGAGGCTATTACGGTTTTTGCTGAAAACTTAAAACAACTATTACTGTCTTCTCCATTAGGTTCTAAAAGAACTTTAGCAATAGACCCAGGATACAGAACAGGTTGCAAAGTAGTAGTTTTGAATGAGCAGGGAGATTTAATCCATAATGATTTAATCTATGTACATGAAAAGAATTATAAACTAAATGAAGCAGAGCATATCATTCGTAGTTTAGTTAAAAAACATGATATACAAGCATTCGCAATTGGTGATGGAACAGCAGGAAGAGAGACAGAACAATTTATTAAAAAATTAGAATTAGGCTTACCTATTTTCTTGGTAAATGAGGATGGTGCATCTGTATATTCTGCCTCAGCAACAGCAAGAGAGGAATTTCCAGATTATGATGTTACCGTTCGTGGAGCCGTTAGTATCGGTCGCAGACTTATGGATCCATTGGCAGAACTGGTGAAAATAGATCCAAAAAGTATTGGTGTGGGTCAATATCAACATGATGTGAATCAAAGCAGATTAAAAGAGAAACTCGATCAAACAGTGGAGAGTTGTGTAAATGCTGTTGGAGTAAATTTAAATACTGCTGGTAAACACTTACTAGCTTATATCAGTGGCATAGGTCCAACGCTTGCCGAGAACATAGTAAAATATCGTTCTGAAAAAGGTGCTTTTAAAAACAGAAAACAATTATTAAACGTACCAAGATTAGGAGCCAAAGCATATGAGCAAAGTACAGGTTTCTTGAGAATCCAAAATGGAGACAATCCTCTTGACGCTTCTGGTGTTCATCCAGAGGCTTATTCAGTGGTCGAGTCAATGGCAAAAGACCTAAATATTGCTGTAAGCGATTTGATAAGTAATGAAAATATCATTAAAAGTATCAATCCTCAGAAATACATCAATGATGAAATTGGAACGCATACTTTAGGAGACATTTTAAAAGAATTAAAAAAGCCAGGATTAGATCCAAGAAGTGAAATAGAACAATTTGAATATGCACAAATTTATGCTATTGAAGATTTACAAATAGGAATGGAAGTCCCTGGTATCGTAACCAATTTAACTCGTTTTGGTGCATTTGTAGATATAGGTGTAAAGCAAGATGGTCTAGTACACGTTTCAGAAATTTCACATCAATACATTTCAGATCCTTCTGAGGTATTAAAATTAAACGATAAAGTTAAGGTAGTTATTACTGAAGTAGACTTTGCTCGAAAAAGGATTGCATTATCTATAAAACAAGCATTACCTAATTCTGGAACTAAAAACAACAGTGGAAAAAAGCAACAAAAACCTAAAGAACCTCAATCTATTAGTGATGCTTTAAGTTTATTGAAAAATAAATTCAAGAAGTAAACAGACTATTGTTTACATCCACATGTTTTTGATGATTGAAAAGTAATCTTTTATATAAACTAGAACTATAAACAAAAGAATCTTAAAGGTTTAATCTTTTAAGATTCTTTTGTTTTATTTTGTTTGAATATTTCTAATCCAATCTTTATAAGGAACTCTATGAATCTTACTTTCCAACCAAGCAGGAATATTAAAAAAGTTAAAAAATAATTGTTGCGTTGAGTTGGATTTAGACTTTTCTAAAGATTTAAATAATTCTTGAAAAATAATCTTTTGATCTGTTCGATTGTTTGTAACAGATGCTTTAACTAAAGCCTGAAGTATTTTCTTTTCAAAAGGGAGCGGTTTTCTACTCTTATAAAAGTAAGTATAAGTAGCTTTGTATTGCTGTTCAAACATATAAGGATTTTTCATTTCAAAACAAATAAACAAAAGGAATATATAGGAAAAACTAAACTGTTCTTTTCTTGTTTGGTCGTTAAAAAGAAATAAACCTTGTTTAATAAAATAATAAGCATCTTCAAAATCTTCCAGAGCAAAGCTTGCAATACCACTAGACAAGTATAATGTTCGAATCAATTCGATATTTACGTATTTATTCCATTCTTCGATATTTTGTTTAACTGTTTTAAGAATCTCTGATACCTTATTATAGTCACCTTGAATGTTATAAATCCTGTTTAATGCCAAAAACTTCAAAGTTTCAAAATAAGAATTATGCGAAATATCACTCAATGCATGATTTCCTGGATAATTAAAAACCGCTTCAATATGTTCATACCGCTTAGCTAATATTGAAGCATAATAAAAAATATACAATACTTCTATATAATCTTCAGGGAAAGTACTAATATACTTATCATTATTATGCCAAGCTATAATATTTTCATAAGCTAAATCATAACATTCATCCATCCCTTTTAAATAGCTTAAAATTGATTTTACATTTAAAAAGTAATGTTGCATCAGAAATGAAGGACTCTTAGGCTTTTCTTGGAGGGAAGGTGCATTAATGAATTTTTCTAATTCTAGTTTATCCTTTTCATTAAGATTAAAATGAGCTCTTCTCCTCATTAATAAGGCTTTAAATTGCAATTCTTGCAATTCAAATAAATTACTTATTTCATCCATGAATATTTTCCCACTATCATATTCTTGTTGCAATTCAGATTGTTTAACCTTAGGATTATGATATAATTGCAACTTCCGATATTCTTCCTTCAATAAAAGTACATGTGGATATTTTTCTAAATCTCTGGCATAGCTAATTGCTTTTTTCCATATTTTAAGTGCATGCAAATACAATCCTTTACGTCTAAAAGCTCTAATTAAATTAAGTTCCCTATTAAGTCGAGCATCACTTTCCAATTGCTGTTCAATAATCACTAATGCATTACATAATTGTTCGAAAAGATAGTTTTTGGTATAAGATAAATTTGACTTAGTTAGATTAGGACTGAGTAATTTCAGAATTTCATCCTCATCATAATCCTCCTGTTTTACCAAAACATCAAAAAGCTGAACGAAAAGAGGCAATACCTCCATTCCTCTTGTTTTTAAAAAATCCCTTTTAAAATACCTCTTTTCTTGTGAGGTAAATGAATGAATAACTAACCAAAGGTAATCTTTAGGCATATTTTAATGATTTAAAAAAACTTAATAAACCAAATTTACATGTCGTAAAGTTAGACTAAAACTACCTATAATACAATGATTTTTTTACTAATAACTAGATAATAAGCCAAAGAAATAAAAAAAATAAAAAAAATAAAAAGTTTCTTGTTTATATCTTTGAGTCAGAAAGAAAAAAAGATAAACTCTTATTAAAAAAAAGTCAAAAACACTATCAAAATACAGGAAATGATTATCTAAAACCTGCACCTATCAAAAAGATAATCATATTTTAAACTATCTTATAGTGCTTGACTTTTCTATTTTAATGTTTATAATTAAACTAAATTTATTAACCAAAACAACGCTTACACCTAAAACAACCTATACCTACATAACAAACCTGAAAACCTATGAAAAGAAAAGCCAAGGCTAAAATTACCATACCTAATAGCTACCAAGAAATTTCTTGAAGGAGAATTTTATTTCAGCTTAATAAGAGATTTGGATGTTTCAGCCTTGAGACACCAAACCCCAAAAGATAATACTCTTTTGGGGTTTTTTTATATCAAATTATTATTTTGAGAATTGCTGTTATATCAAATTTGTATAAAAAAAACTCCTGTTATTATACAGGAGTTTTCTAAAACAATAATTTAATTTAATAAAAGTCTTAATTAAATTTAGACTATCAAAGTATTATCGCTATTTAAATTATTTTGATCTGCCAAATATTCTAGGGCATCGATTTTGAATATATTTCACCGGATTTCCAAACGCATCAAAATAAACTGTAGCAGTTAATCCTACTGTCCAATACCAATCATTTCCTTTAAAATCGCCTCGTTGAAATCCGTAATTTGGATTATTGCCATCCCAATTATAATACTCATTTCCACGATAGGCAAAATGTGTTGCTCTTACTCCTTTATAAGCAGCAAGTGTATCTAAATTGACATAAGATTTACTTACATCATCAATATAGTCTGTAGAAGTATAACGAGCATTTATTTCTGCAGTCATCATAACTGTTTTACCTATAAAGAATTTGAAACCTCCACCTATTGGGAAAGCAGCATTAATTACAGGATAAACTTTTCTATCTGGATACATTGTCAATCCTTGACCTTCTGTAGAAAGTTCTCTCAAGAATTGTTTCTTTCCTAAGGAATCGAATGTGTAAGGATTAGAATAAAAAGCACCTATACCCGCAAAAACAAATGGTGAAAATTTAAAATTATCTGGTCCTACAGGAAGAAAATTAAATTCTATAGCTCCATAAATTTCAGCAATATTATTTCTGAAGTTCAAATTTCTTTTCTGATAAGTCTTATTTAGAGAAAGACTATCTGCTCCCATCAAATTAATATAATTTGCTCCAAATCTAAAACCCCAATGAGCAGAAGGGAAATACTTATAAATAACACCTAAAGATGGTCGCATAAGTCGGTTATCTTCTGGAATTAAATTAGGCTGCAAATCACCATAAAAAGTACTCACTCCAGCATGTAACCCAATCTCATGGTGCTTTGGAGCTTGACCCATAGCAAATAATGGGGATAAAAGAATAACTGAAAGTAATAATTTCTTCATCATAAACGCTTATATAATAACTAGCTTAACTATCAAAAATAATCAATAAAAATAAATCACACTATATTTAAATGACAAATATAATTTTTCTTATCCAAAAATAAAAGGAAAATGAACTAATTTTTTATTCTACTTTTAAAAAAACATATTTAATCGCCGTTATATTTCATTACTCATTTTTGGTATCAGAACTAATTAGATTTAAAATAAGCCGTAAATTGTTGACTAACAACTGCTTAGGCATTTCTTTAATTTTTTTTAACGAAAAAGGCTATGAAAACTTAAATTAAACGCCTACCTTTGCAGTCGAACAAAAAATTTTAAAAATGCAAATTAGAAAAATCATAAGTTCAATTATTGCTATCTTGATGATTGCTACTGTAGGGACTGAACTGAATGCACAAAAAGGCAATAATTCAAAATCTGGAATTGCTAGTTATTATCACAATAAGTTTGTAGGAAGAAAAACAGCTAACGGAGAAATCTTTAGTAACAATAGCTACACTGCTGCTTGTAATAAATACCCATTAGGAACTTATTTAAAAGTAACTAATAATAAGAACAACAAAGTGGTCTTTGTAAAGGTTAATGACAGAATAGGACATCCAAAAAGAATTATAGATTTAACACATAGAGCAGCTAAGGATTTAAATTTTGTAAATAGTGGATTAACAAATGTAACTGTTGAAGTTGTAGACGGTTCTGTAGGAAAACAAAGAATTATAGCTCAAACTAATGGTGACTTTATCGACGATAATATTTTATAATTTTAAGAATTTAGTATTTCACCAAAATATTTAAAAGTAAAAAAGACCCTTTAATTGGGTCTTTTTTTTATTACACATACTGTAGAAATTTGTCTATAAGAAAAGGATTTAAAATAAGTACTTTTATTATATCATTTCAAAAAGTACCATATAAAGCATTTTCACTATAAACAAGAAGAGCGCTTGTTTGAATAATTCAACAAGCGCTCTCTATAAAACTTTATTCTTTATTTATTCATTGTAATTAAAAACTCTTCATTATTTCTGGTCCCTTTGATATTCTGTAATAAGAATTTCATGGCTTCATCATTATTCATATCTGCAAGATAATTTCTTAATATCCACATCTTACCTAAAACATCTTTACTCATCAATAAATCATCTCTACGAGTGGAAGAGGAAGTAATATCAATTGCCGGATAAATACGCTTATTAGCTAATTTTCTGTCTAATTGTAATTCCATATTTCCGGTTCCTTTAAATTCTTCGAAAATATAATCATCCATTCTTGATCCTGTTTCAGTAAGTGCAGTGGCAAGGATGGTTAATGATCCTCCATTTTCAATCTTACGGGCAGCACCAAAGAATTGTTTTGGTTTCTGCATAGCATTAGCTTCAACACCACCACTTAATACTTTTCCTGAAGCTGGAGCAACAGTATTATGTGCTCTTGCCAAACGAGTAATAGAATCTAGAAGAATCACTACATCGTGACCTACTTCTACTAGACGTTTTGCTTTTTGTAAAGCGATTCCAGAAACTTTCACATGTTTTTCAGCAGGCTCGTCAAATGTAGAAGCAATTACTTCTGCATTAACGCTTCTTTGCATATCTGTAACCTCTTCTGGACGTTCGTCAATAAGGACAATCATTAAATAGATCTCAGGATGATTTGTGGCAATGGCGTTAGCTATTTCTTTCAACAACATTGTTTTACCAGTCTTAGGTTGTGCCACTATTAAACCCCGTTGCCCTTTCCCAATTGGTGTAAACATATCCATAATTCTGGTACTCAAATTTCCAGCACCAAGATCTAGATTTAATTTTTCATTAGGGAATAAAGGAGTAAGATAATCAAAAGGCACTCTATCTCTAATCTCTTCAGGTAGTCTTCCGTTAATAGTAGCAACTTTTAATAAAGCAAAATACTTCTCACCTTCTTTTGGAGGTCTTATGGTTCCTGTTACGGTATCACCTGTTTTTAAACCAAATAATTTGATTTGAGAAGGAGAAACATAGACATCATCTGGAGAACTAAGATAGTTATAATCACTACTTCTTAAAAAACCATATCCATCGGGCATCATTTCCAAAACACCTTCACTTTCAATTCTTCCTTCAAACTCTAAATGACTACTTTGATGTTGATCATTTGGATTTTTATTTCTGTTTATAGGATAGTTTCCTTTAATATTTTTCTGATTATTTTTATGCTCTCTTTCATTTTCAGAATTTTCATCACCCGGGTTTGGAGACTGAAGTTCTATAACATCACCACTCTCTGTGACAATGGCTTTTGAAGGTTCTTCTTCAATAACCAAAGATTTATCTTTTTCTATTCCTGATTTTGATGATTCTTCAGCATGTATATTTGGTTTCTCTTTTTCCTCTACTTTATTAGACTGCTCATCCTGATCAAAATCAATCTTTCGAACATCTGCAAGCATTTCATCCTCAGTTTTCTTTCTTTGGATTCTTTTCTTTGGCTTTACATTCTTATCAATATTCTTTTTTTCGTCTTCAACCTGATTATCAATTTCTTTTATTACAACATCTTGTTGATTTACTTCTTTTTTAGTTTCATCTTTTACTTCATCTAAAACTTCAGGTTTTATTGGAGATTTCTTAATTGTACTTTTCTTTTTTACAGTTTTCTTGGGCTTTTTCTCAACTGGCTCTTCTGCTGCAGTTGAAGCTTGTTGATCTATAATCTTAAAGATTAATTCTTGTTTTTCCAATTTTTTGAAATTTTTGACTCCTAATTCCTCAGCTATGTCATTTAGCTCGGGAACAATCATGTCTTGAAGTTGATTGATGTCGTAAGGCATTAAATAAAAATTTGAATGTGTAAAAGCACTAATGTTGTGCTAGTATATATTTTTAAAGATAAAATATGGTAAAAAATTTATGATGGAAATGCAAAGTAGATATTTTTTGCATTCATAATGCAAGATTAAATATATTTTTTGATATTACCAAAAAATCTACACATTATTAAGAAAATCTTTTGATATTCTATTAATCGTTGTATCCATTGGTGTAAAAGAAAACTTCGGTAATGAAGTGAGTAGTTTTTCATTTGAATAAAAACATTTCGTCTGTGCTGTTTTTGCAGTCTCATTTGTGATGGAAGATTTTTTATTCGAAAACAAATTCTTTATTGCTATTAATCTCCATATCACAGAACCTAAGAAAGGACTAACTTTTTGAGTGGGTGGCTTTTTATCTAAGCCTAAAGCCATCTGTTCAAAAATATATTTATAAGAATAATTCCCTTCAATAAGAATAAAACGTTCGCCTACAATTCCACTGTTCATTAGGAACGCCATAGCCTCTACCACATCTTTCACGTCCACCCATCCATTTACTCCTTCAGTGTAATAAGGTAAACCATCATAAACAGATTGAAATAAATGAGCAGAACCCTTTGAATAGTCTCCTTCACCTAGGATAATACCAGGATTAACAATCACAATAGGCAACCCTTCAGCAAACCCTCTCCATACTTCCATTTCAGATAGGTATTTTCCAATCGCATAGCTTGAATTGTTAGCACTATCCTCCCACTGAGTTTCCTCATCAATAGTATTTTTATCCTTGACCATTCTACCCAAGGCAGCTATAGAGCTAACAAAGAGCAGCTTTTTCACTCCTGAATTTAGTGCTTCATTCACTACATTTGCGGTCGTAGCTCTGTTTTGCTCAATAACCCTTTCTCTATCTTTTTTATCAAAAGAAACAACTGCAGCACAATGATAAACCAGTTCCACACCCTGCATTACATCCTCAACCTCATAAACATCCAAAAGATTACAATAAACCCATTCGATTAAAGGATGAACATATTCAGGTTTTTTTGAAAAATAAAGTGCCCTTATTGGAATTCCTTGTTTAATTAAAGTCTCCAATAAATGTAATCCTAAAAAACCACTAGCACCAGTAACTAAAATCAAATAATTTATTTTTATGTAAGTCCAGTTCAGGTTTTTATTCCTGAATAGATGTAAACTGTTTTAAAAATCTAATATCGTTTTGAGAATACAATCTTAAATCGTTTACTTGGTATTTTATTTGGGTAATTCTTTCAACTCCCATACCAAAGGCAAAGCCACTATAAACTTCCGGATCTAGATTAAAGTTTCTCAATAAATCTGGATGCACCATTCCACATCCTAATATTTCTACCCAACCTGTATGTTTACACAAGCTACAACCATCTCCTCCACAAACGGTACAACTAATGTCCATTTCGGCACTAGGTTCTGTAAAAGGGAAATATGATGGGCGGAAACGCACCTTAGTATTATTTCCAAACATCTCCTTTACAAAATAATAAAGTGTTTGTTTTAAATCTGCAAATGATACGTCCTTATCAATATACAGCCCCTCGGTTTGATGAAAAAAGCAATGAGCACGTGCACTTATCGTTTCGTTCCGATAAACCCTGCCCGGACAGATAACTCTAACTGGCAAATTACCCTCTTCTAATACCCTAGCCTGAACAGAAGAAGTATGCGTACGTAAAATCCAATCTGGGTTTTGGGCCACATAGAAAGTATCTTGCATATCCCGAGCAGTATGATCAGCCGGCATATTTAAAGAAGTGAAATTATGCCAATCATCTTCAACTTCTGGACCTTCAGCAACCGTAAATCCAATTCTGTTAAATATTTCAACTATTTCATTTTCAGTGACCTTTAATGGGTGCCTTGATCCAACAGGTAATTGTAAACCCGGAAGAGAAAGGTCAATATTAATATCCTTTTTTGAACCGGATTGAAAATGTTTATTATTTTCAAAATGAGCTTCGGCAAAAAGCTTAAAAGCATTTAATAACTGACCGGCTTCTTTTTTATCGGTTGGAGCTACTTCTTTCATAGCCCCAAAAGTATCTTTAACCAAGCCTTTTGTACCTAAAAACTTAATTCTGTAAGCCTCTAGGCTCCCAGCATCATTAATAACAGTCTCTGTTATATCTTTTTTTAATTGCTCAATTTTTTGTTTCAGCGATTCCATAAGATTGCAAATATAAGTAATCTGAATGATCAGTTGTATATAAATTCCATAATATTGTAGTAGTTATAAGTACCTACCAGACAATAAATTCAACATTTTAAAAACTTATTATCCATCAAGTAAAAGCTAATAATAAGTTATTAAATTAAATTATTCACAAGCTTTCAATGTATTTTGCATTAATGCACAGATAGTCATTTTCCCTACGCCACCTGGAACAGGAGTAATATAACTGGCTTTTTCTTTAACGTTATCAAAGTCAACATCTCCAACAAGTCTAAAACCGGATTTTTTAGTAGCATCTTCTATTCGATTGATACCTACATCAATTATAATTGCTCCTTCTTTTACCATATCAGCTGTCACGAATTTAGGTCGACCAATTGCAGCTATAATAATATCAGCTTCTAAACAAATTTCTTTAAGATTTTTTGTTTTTGAATGTGCCAAAGTCACGGTGCAATTACCTGGATTTGTATTTCTACTCATGAGTAAACTCATAGGGGTTCCTACAATATTACTTCTTCCAATCACTACACAATGTTGCCCAACAGTATCAATATTATAAAATTTCAATAACATCATAATACCATTCGGTGTTGCTGGAATAAAAGTATCCTGCCCCAATACCATTTTACCAATACTATTAGGATGAAAACCATCTACATCCTTTGCAGGATCAATAGCATTAATGACTTTTTCTTCAGAAATATGATTTGGCAAAGGTAATTGAACTAAAATACCATCAATATTATCATCAGAATTATATTTTTGAATCAAATTCAATAATTCATCTTCAGAAGTTTCAGCACTCAATCGGGAAAGTGTGGAATTAAACCCCAAAAATTCACATGTTTTAGCTTTAGAGGCCACATATGTTTGACTTGCAGAATCTTCACCTACCAAAATGGCTGCTAAATGAGGTGCTTTTATACCATTGTTCACATTTATTGCTACTCTTTCCTTTATTTGTGAAAGTATAGCCTCCGAAACTTTTTTACCGTCTAATAATTGCATTTGGCAAAGGTAATCAAAAATGTATTTCATTAATCGAACAATTGCAATATTACAATTAAAATATTTTGATTAAATTAAATTTAAGTTTAAATTCCACAAAAAATATTTTAACTTCGCAGATTGTAGTTGACTCAAAGAATGAGTTCAACTTAATTTTTATTCACAAATTAAAACACATAAAACTATAATGGATAATATAGCAATTTTAACATCCGTCATGGCGCTCGCGGGAGTCATTGTCGGCATAATCTTAGGGAAATTTATTTTCGCTAAGAACACAGAGAAAAAAATAGAAGAAGCAGAACAACAAGTACAAAAACTCCTTTCAGACGCAGAAAAAATAGCAGAAACTAAAAAAGAAAGGAAAATTTTAGAAGCAAAAGAACATTTTTTACAACTTAAATCTGAACATGACAAATCTGTAATTTCACGAAATCAAAAATTAGCAGAACAAGAAAATAAATTAAAGCAAAAAGATCAATCTATTAATGACAAAATAAAGTCATTGCAAACTCAAATTAATGAGAATACTGAATTAAGAACAGAATTAAATGAGCATCTCGAAACAGTAAAAATCAAACGTGGAGAGCTTGAAAAACATCAAGAAGAACAAATTAAAAGATTAGAAAAAATTGCACACCTTTCTGCTGAGGAAGCTAAAGGGGAACTTATAGCTGCAATGACTGAGGAGGCAAGAACTGGTGCCATGAGCCATATTCAGGAAATTGTCGAGCAAGCAAAAATAGAAGCAAACAAAGAAGCTAAGAAAATAGTAATTCAAAGTATTCAAAGAGTAGCTGCTGAACAGGCAATTGAAAATGCAGTAACTGTTTTCAATTTAGAAAGCGATGAAATTAAAGGACAGATAATTGGTAGAGAAGGTAGAAATATTAGAGCAATAGAAGCAGCAACAGGTGTAGATTTGATTATCGATGACACTCCTGAAGCAATTGTATTAAGTTGTTTTGATCCATATAGAAGAGAGATTGCTCGTTTATCATTACAGAGATTAGTTCAAGATGGTCGCATCCACCCAGCAAGAATTGAAGAGGTGGTGGAAAAAACCAAACGCCAAATGGAAGAACAAATCATGGAAATTGGAGAGCGTACTATTATTGAATTAGGCGTACATGGTCTTCATAAAGACCTGGTTAGAATGGTAGGAAAAATGCGTTTCCGTTCTTCTTATGGTCAAAACCTATTGATGCACTCAAAAGAAACTGCTAACTTATGTGGAATAATGGCTGCTGAGTTAGGATTAGGACAAAAAGTAGTTAAATTGGCTAAACGTGCTGGTTTACTTCATGATATTGGTAAAGTACCTGATGAAGAATCAGAATTGAGTCACGCATTATTAGGTGCTAAATTAGCAGAAAAATGTGGCGAACATCCTGCTGTTATTAATGCTATCGGTGCACACCATGATGAAATGGAGATGACTTTCATAATTTCACCTATTATTCAGGCTTGTGATGCCATTAGCGGTGCACGACCAGGAGCGAGAAGAGAAATAATGGAAAGCTACATTCAAAGAATTAAAGATCTTGAGAATTTAGCTATTGCTTATGATGGGGTTGAAAAAGCTTATGCAATTCAAGCTGGTAGAGAATTAAGAGTTATTGTATCCGCGGATAAAGTGAGTGATAACGAAAGTGACCGCTTAAGTTTTGAAATTGCAGAAAAAATCCAAAAAGAAATGCAATATCCAGGTCAAATTAAAGTAACGGTAATCAGGGAAAAACGAGCTATTAACGTAGCGAAATAAATAAAAAACTATTTTAAAAATATTATTAATTAAAAAAAAACAATTGTATGAAAAAAACATTTCTCATTAGTATTGCTCTTTGCATAGGAGTATTTTACGCTCAGGCTCAAACTCAAAAGAGATTTGAGGTGACTATGAATTCTGGTGTAAGTTATCAGACCTTAAGCACTGCTGCTACAGAACTTCCATTCACTACAAATTGGGATGATGAAATAAGTGACCCGATTCCATTTCCATTCCCTTTTAAATATCAAAATGAAACCATCAATACGGTAATAATCGAAACTGATGGCTCTTTATATTTTAATAATTATGATGTTCCTAGTGTATCAGGCATTTCTATGGATTATGAATCTAAAGGAAGAGGAAAAGTTTTATATGAGACTGTTGGAACGACTGGAAATCATATCTTTAAAGTAGAATACCGAGACATCGGCAGATATGATGATTCAACAAGTCTTGATACGGTTAACTTTCAGATTTGGTTATATGAATTTGACAATTCTATTGAATATCACGTAGGATTTAATAATATAACAGCTGATAAAGTTGCTCATGATGTTGCTGAATTGATGTCAGGATTAGAACCTGTAATTACTGCAGTTGTTGGCAATGAAGGAAATTACATTTCTGAAAATGAAGATTCCTTATTCTTTCATTTCGTTTCTATGAATAGCGGACAACTATCCGATACTATTATTTACAACGATGAATTGAATAACAATGCCATATTATACTTGGAGAAAATAGCTTTTGGCGATTTTCCTGCAAATAAAAGTGTCATTCGTTTTTCATCACTAGATGGCGGTAACACTGGTATAAAGGATATTAAAGAAGAATTGGCTACTATATTTCCAAATCCAAGTCAAAATGGTATTTACAATATTGAATTAAAAAATAATTTGATGGATGCTGTAATAACTGTTTATGATCTCAATGGAAGAATAATTTTAAAACAACCTTTGACCGAAAAATTAAATAAAATTTCTCTACAAGAATTTTCAGCTGGACAATACAAGGCAATCATTCAATCTAAAAACTACAATGAAAGCTTTACTTTAGTAAAGGAATAAAAATAATATTATCATTAATAAAAGGTTCGAGGTAAATCTCGAACCTTTTATTATTAAATACTGAGCGGTAATTTTAAAATAAGTCATTAAAAAAATTATTGTATTAATGCTTTTATTTTCTAATAACCCACAATTTCAGCATTACATCAACTTAAATTACATATTCATTATTTTGTTCAATTGAAGTAAGTTATGATAAATTTCGAATGATTAATAAAAAGTAAAAAGGCTGTTTTTTAATCAAAACAGCCTTTTTAAATTATAATCTTTATTTTTTATCCTTCTTGATGGAAAGGATATCGATAATTAGTAGCGGGTACGAAAGTCTCTTTAATAGTACGAGCGCTCAACCAACGGTACAGATTCAACGCAGATCCTGCTTTATCATTTGTTCCAGAAGCACGTGCACCACCAAATGGTTGTTGACCTACAACCGCACCTGTTGGCTTATCATTAATATAGAAATTACCAGCAGCATTTACTAATCTCTTAGTCAAGTATTCAATTGTTTGTCTGTCATGCGCGAATATGGCACCTGTTAATGCGTAAGGCGAGGTAGCATCCAAAACATCAATCACTTTATCCCAGTCTTTTCTTTCATAAACATACATCGTAAGAACAGGTCCGAATAATTCCTCACACATAGTTGTATAATCGGCTTGAGTAGTTTCAATAATTGTTGGTTCAATAAAATAACCTTTTTCTTTATTATAACCACCACCAGCGATAACCTTAGCTACTTTACTCTTTTTCGCACTATCTATATATTTGCTAAGTTTGTCAAATGATTTCTCATCAATAACTGCATTAACAAAGTTTGTAAAATCATCGACTGGACCCATTTTTAAGGTTTTCATTTCAGCAAGCAACTTAGTCTTAATCTTTTCAGCAAGATTAGAAGGTAAGTAAACTCGTGAAGCTGCAGAACATTTCTGACCTTGATATTCAAAAGCACCTCTAATAATATTTGCAACGACAGCATCTACTTCAGCACTTGGATGTACATAGATAAAATCCTTACCACCAGTCTCCCCTACAATACGAGGATAAGATTTATAATGCGGCGTATTTTTACCTATAGTTTCCCACATAGAATTAAATACCCCTGTAGAACCTGTAAAATGAACACCGGCAAAATCTCTATGTTTAAAACAAATATCACCTATAGTTGGTCCACTAGCATAGACTAAGTTAATAACACCATCAGGCAATCCAGCTTCTCTCAAAATTTCCATGAATACACTTGCGGAATAAACTTGGGTATGAGCAGGCTTCCAAACGACGACATTACCACACATTGCAGGGGCTGTAGGTAAATTGCCACCAATTGCAGTAAAGTTAAATGGAGTAATGGCTAAGACAAATCCTTCTAATGGACGATACTCAGTGCGATTATTCATCCCAGGTGCAGAACTTGGTTGTTGTTTATAAATTTCAGTTAAGAAATGAACATTAAATCTTAAGAAATCAATTAGCTCGCATGCGCTATCAATTTCTGCTTGATAAGCATTTTTACTCTGGGCTAACATGGTAGCTGCATTCATTCTATAACGATATTTATTCGCCAACAAATCTGCTGCTTTTAAAAAGATAGAAGCTCTATGCTCCCAACTCGTTGCTGCCCAAGCTGCCTGAGCTTTTAAAGCGGCATCAATAGCACTATTGATATGCGTTTCATCACCCATACTAAACTGCCCTAAAAGATGAGCAGTTTCATGAGGAGGATAAATATTTACTTTCTTTTCGGTATGAACTTCTTTCCCATTGATATACATTGGGATGTCTCTTTTTTTACCTTTTAATTCTTTTATTGCTGCATGTAATTTCTGAGCATCTTCACTGCCTGGCTCATAGGAACGAACAGGTTCATTTTGAGGCATTGGGAAGGAAAAATAAGCGTTATTCATAATTTATATAAGATTAAATTAAATTCAGTTTGCAAAGTTACGAATTGTAGTTTATAAATTAGACTTTAAAAAACTAAGATTTAGTTAGAATTATAAAATAAAGTTTAATTTGAAATTAATATTCCTTAATGCATTACCTGATAGAAATTCTAAATTTAATTTACTTTCTAAGCAACAATTAAAAAATATAATCCAGAATTTAAAAGTATAAAAAAAACCTGTAAATGATTATAAATTTTCATTCACAGGCTTTATTATTTGTTATTTTTTATAATGATTACAGACTGCTAGACTGTAAAAGTTGTCCGTCTCCAGTATAGACACCCATATTAGCGATAAGTTCATCACCAAATTCTGATGTTTTTAATAATGTAGCACCTGACATAAGATTATAAAAGTCAATCGTCACATGTTTACGCATAATTGTTGCTTCAATAGCTGACTTAATCATTTTTGAAGCTTCTTTCCAACCCATGTATTCCAACATCATACAACCACTCAGAATAACAGAACAGGGATTCATAGAATCTGTTCCAGCAAATTTAGGAGCGGTTCCGTGAGTCGCTTCGAAAACAGCATAACCTGTCTTATAATTAATATTTGCACCTGGTGCAATACCGATACCACCAACAATTGCCGCTAATGCATCTGAAATATAATCTCCATTCAAGTTAAGCGTTGCTACCACAGAATAATCTCTAGGTGCTAATAAAATTTGTTGTAAAAAATTATCCGCGATTACATCTTTAATAAGTAATTTACCTGAAGCTAAAGCATTTTTTTGTTGCTCATTAGCATAATCTTCATCATGTTCTTTCTTTAATTCGTCCCATTCATCCCAAGTAAAAGTCTTATCGCCAAACTCTTCACGAGCCACTTCATATCCCCATTTTTTAAAACTACCTTCAGTAAATTTCATAATATTTCCTTTGTGCACAATTGCAACTGATGGCTTATTATGTTCTAATGCAAATTCTATCGCAGCTCTTACTAAACGTTGAGTACCTTCTTTAGAAACTGGTTTTACACCATATGACGAATCTCCAGGGAAACGTACATTTTTCACTTTCATTTCATTCAATAAAAATGATTCAAATTTCTTAGCGTCATCTGTACCTGCCTGCCATTCAATACCAGCATAAATATCTTCGGTATTTTCTCTGAAAATAGTCATATCCACATATTCTGGATGAATTACTGGAGAGGGCACACCCTTAAACCATTCGACTGGTCGAAGGCAAACATATAAATCTAAATTTTGACGCATTGCTACATTTAAAGAGCGTATGCCGCCACCAATAGGAGTAGTTAAAGGACCTTTAATAGAAACAATATATTCTTTAGCCATTGCCAAAGTTTCTTCAGGTAACCATTCTCCCGTTTGTTCAAATGCTTTACCACCGGCAAGCATTTCTTTCCATTCAATTTTACGCTTGCCATCATAAGATTTCTCGACTGCAGCATCAAATACCTTTTGAGCTACTTTCCAAATTTCAGGACCGATTCCGTCTCCTTCAATAAAAGGGATAATAGGATGATTAGGAACTTGTATTTTACCATCACTACCCATTACTATCTTTTCTGCCATGTTACTTTACTTAAATTTATTAATGCTTAAAAATTGACTGCGAAGTTACAAAAGATAAATAAAGTAAATGCATGAATTCGAATTTTTACATTTTCTTTACGACCCGGATATATTGGTTTTGAAAATATATAAAATCAACCATCACTAACTTTTTTTCTGAATCCAAAACTCAATGCACATTTACAAGGTTTTTGCATAAAAGAAAGTATCTTTGCAACCAATTTTGTAAAATAAATATTAATATTAATTATGTCTAATCAACACTTGTCAGAGCAAGAATTAGTGCGCAGAGATAAACTTAAGGCATTAATCGAGGCAGGTATCAATCCTTATCCTGCTCCATTATATCCAGTATCCCATTATTCAGAAGATATTAAAAAGGAGTTTAAAGAAGAAGAAAAGGAGAAATTTGAAAATGTTTGTGTTGCAGGTCGTGTGATGAGTGTAAACAATAAAGGTAAAGCTGGGTTTTTGAAAATACAAGATTCCAAAGGAATTATTCAAATCTATTTAAGAAAAGACAGAATAGCCATTGATGAAGCATCCACCCCTTTATGGGATTTAGCAATAAAAGCTATCGATTTAGGTGATATTATTGGAATTAAAGGAGAGGTTTTTATTACACAAATGGGTGAAGTTTCTATTCGTGCTAATGAATTTACACTACTTACTAAATCATTAAAACCTTTACCTGTTGTGAAGAGAGATGATGAAGGTAATGTTTTTGATGAGGTAACCGACCCTGAATTTAGATATAGACAACGTTATGCAGATTTAATTATTAATCCGCAAACAAGATTAGCATTTATCCAACGTACAAAAGTAATGAACGCTATCCGTGAATTCTTAAATACAAGAGGAGCTATGGAAGTAGACACTCCTGTATTACAAAATATTCCAGGTGGAGCAGCAGCCAAACCATTTATTACGCATCACAATGCTTTAGATACTCCATATTATCTTAGAATTGCCAATGAATTGTATTTAAAAAGATTGGTAGTAGGTGGTTTTGATTGGGTTTATGAATTCAGCAGAAACTTTAGAAATGAAGGTATGGACAGAACACATAATCCTGAATTTACTGTTTTGGAATGGTACACAGCCTATAAAGACTATTTTTGGATGATGGAAATTACTGAACAATTATTTGAATCATTGGCTTTAGCAGTACATGGAACAACCGATATCCCAGTAGGTGATAAAGTGATTAATTTTAAATCCCCTTTTAGACGTATTACCATATTTGATGCCATTAAGGAAAACACAGGTATCGATATCAGTGAGATGGACGAAAAAGAACTAAGAGCAGTATGCCAAAAACTAGAGATTAAAGTGGACCCAAATATTGGGAAAGGTAAATTAATTGATGAGATCTTTGGGGAAACAGCAGAACATACCTTTATTCAACCAACTTTTATAATTGATTATCCAATTGAAATGTCTCCTTTAACAAAAAAGCACCGTAGTAAAGAAGGCTTAGTTGAGCGTTTTGAATTGATGATTAATGGCAAAGAATTAGCTAATGCATATACTGAGTTGAATGATCCTATAGATCAACGTGAAAGATTTGAGGAGCAAATGAAATTAATGGAACGAGGTGATGATGAAGCTATGTTTATCGATCATGACTTTTTAAGAGCTTTAGAATATGGCATGCCCCCAACTTCTGGAATTGGAATTGGTATTGATCGTTTATGTATGTTATTAAGTAATCAACCTTCGATTCAAGATGTTTTATTCTTCCCTCAGATGAGGCCAGAGAAAATGGATTAGATAATAAAAAAAGCAAATGTATTAAAAAAGCACTTCAGGATTCTGAAGTGCTTTTTTAATTTTTAAACGATTTAGAACTTTTGAATAATTTTTCTTTTAATTTTTGACTTAAATAAGCTCCCCTAAAAAGGGTAAATACTATTGCCAATCCGAAAATACCTAACGCTCCATAGATGTATGCTCCAATATCTGAAGCTAAAATTACATAACTCATTTCCTCTCAATTTTCAATGTTAAACAATCAATTTTCATGTATCTAACAAATATAAGGAAAAGTTTTCAATTTTCCAAATACTAGTTACAAATAGGATTAATAACATGTTCTATTAAGAAAATATATAGTTAATACTAAAACTGATGTTAATGTATAGTAACTTTAATTAATATCTATTCCGAACCCGGCTCCGGTTTCCATTGTGCTTTAAATTCCTTTTGAAAATCATTCCATTCCTTCTTTTTAGGATATCCATCAATAAAGAATTTCATGATACCTTCCATCTGATCTATTCTTAAATATCCAGGCACAGGGTTAATCATTTTAAAATCAGGACTAACAAAAACTGTAGTAGGATAACTCATTTGCCCATTCATTAATTCCACTGCAAACATATGAGATTTATATTCAGGCTTAAATTCAAAATGCTTACCCATAAAATCTAATGCTTCTTTAGATTCAGCATTAAACTTAACTGCATAAAAATTCTTATTGACATAATTTGCCAACTCTTTATTAGAATAAGTCTTTTTATCCATCACCTTGCACCAACCGCACCAAGTAGTATAAAAATCAAAGATTATCATTCTGGGTTCTTTCTTTATTTTTTGTTCTAATTCACTTAAACTCAACCATTGAATTTCGTCTGAAACGGCTACTGTTTTCTTATTCTTTTGTGCATTTGATGTTATCGATAACATCAAGGCACTCAGCAATATCATACCTAAAACTTTCCAATTCTTAAACTTCATTTTTATTAATATTTCTTTTTTGAAAGGTAAAGATAAAACTATTAAATAAAGTTATTAGTTAAAATTATTTTCGGATATAAGTTTTAGTTTAAAGTTTAGAAATTCTCAAAAAATAATAAAAATTATAATAAGGCTTCAATTCTTTCAGCTAATTGATAGTCTTTTTCTGTAATTGCGTTGACATCATGAGAGAACAATTCAATTCTTAAATGATTCCATTTATGGATTAACATATCAGGATGATGGTCTAAAGCATCTGCAGCTTTGGCAATATTTAATACTAGTTGAGCTACAGCTGTTTGATTTTCTTTTTCTAATTCCCAAACTAGTTTGCCATCAATTTCTTTATAATTCATGTGAAAAAAATTTAATTATTAATAATTTATAAAGTTACGTAATTTTTTTAAAAGAGTGGATTCAACATAATTAACGAATTATTTATCACAATTTTCCTACCTTTATAAGTTACAACCAAGCATAAACTACTTAATGAATATAATAGTTAGAAAATTAAAGGAAAAAGATTATGAAGGGCTAAAAACCTCCATGATTCAGGCCTACGGAGATATAGGAGGATTTTGGAAAAAAGGCTCTATAAATAAATTAATTGAGTTATTTCCTGAAGGTCAAATGTGTGTAGAAATTGATGGTCAAGTGGCAGCTTGCTCCTTGTCAATAATTGTTCTTTACGAACTATATGGCAATGATCACACCTATAAAGAAATTACTGGTAATTTCAGTTTTGAAACCCATAGCGATGATGGTGATGTCCTATACGGAATTGAGGTATTTGTGAATCCTAATTTTCGAGGGTTAAGATTAGGAAGAAGATTATACAATGAACGTAAAGATCTATGTGAGAAACTAAATCTTAAGGGCATAGTTATAGGTGGCCGGCTGCCTAACTATCATCTTTACAGCGAAAATATAGGCCCAAGAGAGTATATTTCAAAAGTAAGGAGAAAGGAAATAGATGATCCTGTTTTAAATTTCCAACTCGCGAATAATTTCCATGTTATTCGAGTATTAAAAAACTATTTGAAAGGAGATACAGAATCTGAAGAATTTGCTGCGCTGCTCCAATGGAATAATATTTATTATTCTAAGAAAAGAAATGCAATGAATGACAGCATCATTCGTCTAGGTTTAGTTCAATGGCAAATGCGTCATTTTAAAACTGTAGATGCTTTTTTTGAACAAGTTGAGTTTTTTGTTGATGTTCTTTCAGATTACAAATCCGATTTTGTTCTTTTCCCTGAATTTTTCAACACGCCTTTACTTGCCGAATTCAATCATCTTACAGAACATGAAGCCATGCGAGCTTTAGCAGAAAAAACAGAAATGATTAAAAAGAAGATTAGCGAATATGCAATTTCTTATAATGTAAATATTATTTCAGGCACTATGCCTATTATTGAAAATGGATCTTTATATAATATCTCTTATATTCACCATCGAAATGGAAAGATTAATGAATTTAGAAAAATTCATATCACTCCAAATGAAAAAAAGTTTTACGGCATTAAAGGTGGAGATATTATAAAAGTAATCGACACAGATTGTGGCAAGATTGGTATTCTAATTTGTTATGATGTAGAATTTCCAGAATTATCCAGATTACTAGCCGAACAAGGAATGAAAATACTTTTTGTTCCTTATCTTACTGATACTCAAAACGCCTATACACGCGTTAGAGCGTGTGCTCAAGCTCGTGCTATCGAAAACGAGTGTTACGTTGCAATTGCAGGATGTGTAGGAAATCTTCCTGGAGTGAGCAATATGGATATTCAATTCGGACAAGCTGCCGTATTTACACCTTCTGATTTCTCTTTTCCTGTAAATGCTACGAAAGCAGAAGCCACTCCAAATACAGAAATGACTTTAATAGTAGATGTGGACCTAAATCTATTAAAAGATTTACATTATAATGGCTCAGTACGTACCATGGCTGACCGAAGAAAAGACTTATATGAATTAAAATTAATTAAAAGATAAATCGGTTTTAGTCCCTTTTTCCAATCTAACAATTCTAAATGATTATAAAACACTATTTTGTTTATTAAACTAATATGTTGAGATATTTGAAGTTTCTAAATGATTTTTGATCCTCTTATTAAAAATACAGATCTTATTTATTAGTTATTGAAACTATTCATAAACATAATCAAGATCAAAATAGATTTTTAAACTAACTATAATTAGAATTTTTAAACTGAAAAATTGAATGTAAATTTGTAGGAACACAAATTAATACAATGATTCACTATCGAATAGAAGGAGAAGGAGAACCTATTATTTTAATACATGGATTCCCAAATGACAGCTCTAATTGGGATACAGTTTTACCATTCCTTTCTCAATCTTATCAATATTTTATAATTGACTTGCCAGGTGCAGGGAAAAGTGAGGCAACAAATCCATTGACTATTGAAAGTATGGCGCTTTCAATTAAGGAAATGATGGATAAAGAACACATAAAACAAGCATTGTTTGTAGGTCATTCCATGGGCGGCTACACAACTATGGAGGCTACACAACATTATCCAGAAAGAATAAAAGCGATTTCCTTAGTCCATTCTTTAGCATCCGGAGATAATGATGCAACCAAAGAATTACGTAGAAAATCAATCAATCTGATCAAAAGAAATGATAAATCAAAAATGGTTTTTTTAAAAGCGATGGCTGAAGGACTCATTGGTAAAACATATAGGGAGCAACATCCTGATGCGCCAAATATCATTATCAATAATGGATTGAAATTACCAACGGAAACACTTGCAAGTTATTATGAAGCTATGATGCAAAGAAGTGATAAAGTAGCATGGCTAGAAACTAACAATTCAATTCCAATACAATGGATCATTGGAGCAGAAGATACAGCAACCACTAAGGAAAACATGCTGTCACAATGTTACCTTTCTGCTGTTAATGACGTACAGCTATATCATAACATCGGACATATGTCAATGATTGAATGTCCTGAAATGCTTGCTAATGATTTAAATCGATACTTTGACTTTATTTGGAAACAGAATTAAAATTATAAAAAGAAAATATTCCCATGAAGTTTAATCTTCAATCCCCATATCAACCAGCTGGTGATCAACCAACAGCTATTTCACAGCTTGTTAATGGCTTGTATGAAGGAGATGCTTTTCAAACTTTGCTAGGAGTCACCGGTTCAGGAAAGACTTTTACAATGGCAAATGTAGTAGAACAAATTCAAAAGCCAACTTTGGTATTAACGCATAACAAAACTTTGGTCGCTCAGTTGTATGGTGAATTTAAACAATTTTTTCCTGATAATGCGGTCAACTATTTTGTGTCTTATTATGATTATTATCAGCCCGAGGCTTATATGCCTGTAAGTGACACTTATATTGAAAAAGATTTAGCAATTAATGAGGAACTTGAGAAATTAAGATTAAGAACCACTGCTGATTTATTAAGTGGCAGAAGAGACATTTTAGTTGTTGCTTCTGTTTCTTGTATCTATGGTATGGGAAATCCTATTGAATATGAAAAAGGAATTATCAGATTATCTGTAGGGCAAGAATACCCCAGAAATAAATTCCTTCACGGATTAGTAAATGCCTTATACAATCGCTCTCAAGGAGAGTTTGAAAGAGGTACCTTCAGGGTGAAGGGAGACACCGTTGATATCAATCTGCCCTATGTTGATTACGGATATCGAATCACGTTTTTTGGTGATGAAATTGAAAGTATCGAACGCTTTGAGGTTGAATCGGGGAAACGAATTCTAGATATAGATAATGCAGCTATTTTTCCGGCAAACCTTTACGTAGCACCAAAAGATCAGATGGGACAAATAATTATCGATATCCAAAATGAAATGTATGCTCAGGTGGAATATTTCAAGAGAGAAGGAAAATATATTGAAGCCCAAAGGATAAAAGAACGTGTTAATTACGATATCGAAATGATTCAAGAATTGGGTTATTGTAGCGGTATTGAAAACTACTCAAGATTTTTAGATAGAAGAAGACCAGGAACCAGACCTTTCTGTTTATTAGATTATTTCCCTAAAGATTTTATTATATTTATAGACGAAAGTCATGTTACCATTCCACAAATAAGTGGGATGTATGGTGGAGACCGATCTAGGAAAATGAATTTGGTGGATTTTGGATTCAGACTTCCCTCAGCCTTAGATAATCGACCGCTAAATTTCAATGAATTTGAAAGCCTATTAAATCAGACTATTTTTGTAAGTGCTACACCTGGAAATTTTGAATTAAATACTACCGAAGGATTGATAGTTGAGCAAGTTGTTAGACCTACAGGACTTTTGGATCCTCCTATAGATGTAAGGCCATCTCTTAACCAAATAGACGACTTATTGGATGAAATTGACAAAAGAGCACAAAGAGACGAAAGAGTATTAGTAACCACATTAACCAAAAGAATGGCTGAAGAATTGGATGCCTATTTGAAACGTATTAATGTAAATTCAAGATATATTCATAGTGAAATTGACACTTTAGAACGTATTGAAATCCTTAGATCATTAAGGTTAGGAGAAATAGATGTTTTGGTAGGTGTAAATCTTTTAAGGGAAGGCTTGGATTTACCAGAGGTTACTTTAGTTGCTATTCTGGACGCGGATAAAGAAGGTTTTTTAAGAGATGAGCGTTCTTTAACTCAGATTGCCGGACGAGCAGCCAGGAATGTAGACGGTATGGTTATCTTTTATGCAGACAAGATAACTGTTAGTATGCAACGTACCATGGACGAAACTAATCGAAGAAGAGAAAAGCAGGTTGCATATAATACAGAACATGGAATTATTCCAAAAACAGTTAGCAAATCTATTGAACAAATCATGCAGCAGACTTCTGTATTGGACATCAAGAATTATGAAGTAGATAGCCCATTAGCCATTGATGAGTTGGGAAATAATATGGCTGCTGAGGAAGAAGTAAGTTACAAAAGTGCTTCTGAAATTATAAAAGCTGTAGAAAAGCTTAAAAAACAAATGCAACAAGCTGCTAAAGATTTAGATTTTATTGAGGCAGCTCGCTTAAGAGATGAAATGTTTGCATTAGAGAAGAGATTACTAGAAAAATAACCCTCACAATTTAAACCATTTTACATAAAGAATTTAGTCATAATAAAAAAGAGCCTTTAGCAATAAAACTAAAGGCTCTTTAAAATTTCAATTAATTATTTATCTACTTAATAACATACTTCTAGATTTGTATAAATTTCGGAAATATGGATCTCTTAAATCTTTAATAAAACGGATTGCCTCACCAGTACTTTTCATTTCAGGTCCTAATTCCTTATTTACATTAGGGAATTTATCGAAACTAAATACAGGTTCTTTAATGGCATAACCTTCAAGCTTTTCTTCTATTTTAAAATCAGAAAGTTTATTGGCTCCTAACATTACTTTAGTAGCGATGTTTAAGAAAGGAACACCATATGCTTTTGCAATAAATGGAGTGGTTCGACTTGCTCTAGGATTAGCCTCGATAACAAAAACTTTTCCATCTTTTATTGCATATTGAATATTAATCAAACCTTTTACTTTCAATTTTAAAGCTATTTTCTTAGCTATATCAACCATTTCTTCCACCTCTAGTTTGCCTATGTTGAATACGGGTAAAACAGAATGGCTATCGCCTGAGTGAATCCCAGCAGGCTCAATATGCTCCATTATCCCCATAATATGAACTTCCTCTCCATCACAAATAGCATCAATTTCAGCTTCTTGACAACGATCTAAGAATTGGTCAATTAATATTGTATTTCCTGGAAGAATTTTCAAAAGACTTACAACACTTTGTTCTAATTCATGATCATTAATTACAATACGCATTGCCTGTCCTCCTAATACATAAGATGGACGTACTAATACTGGATATCCAACTTGACTAGCAACTTCCATTGCTTCATCCGTAGTGAAAGCAGTTCCGTAATTTGGATAAGGAATTTTCAATTCTTTCAATAAATCTGAAAAGCGGCCTCGATCTTCGGCAATATCCA
The DNA here is from genome assembly GCA_035497795.1 of Edaphocola sp. GTDB lineage: Bacteria > Bacteroidota > Bacteroidia > Chitinophagales > Chitinophagaceae > Edaphocola. The sequence goes on from DATJCU010000091.1 coordinate 76,732, forward strand.
TATCATCAAAAGAAGTGCCTATAATTTTTATTCCTTTTTCATGTAGTCTTTTAGCAAGTTTCAGAGCTGTTTGTCCTCCTAGCTGAACAATTACACCTTCAGGTTTTTCATACTCAATAATTTCCCAAATATGCTCCCAGTAAACTGGTTCAAAATATAATTTATCTGCGATATCAAAATCAGTTGAAACAGTTTCAGGATTACAGTTAATCATTATCGATTCATAGCCACATTCTTTGATAGCAATTAAACCATGCGTACAACAATAATCAAACTCAATCCCCTGCCCTATTCTATTAGGGCCAGAACCTAAAACAATAATTTTCTTTTTATCTGATACTATAGATTCATTTTGTAAAGTGTCACTATTAATGGATGGTTCTTCAAAAGTGCTGTAAAAGTAAGGTGTTTTTGCCTCAAACTCTGCCGAGCAAGTATCCACCATTTTAAATATTCTTTTTACTCCTAAAGATTTTCTATATTCATATACGTCATCAGCAGTACAGTTTCCTAAAAGTTCTGACAATTGATCATCACTGAAACCTAATTTCTTAGATTCAAACATTACATCTTTCGGGATGCTCTGAAGATTTTTATATTGTTTAAACTTCGTTTCAAAAGTCACTATTTCTTGGATTTGATAAAGGAACCAACGATCTATCAAAGTAAGTTCTCTTAAGGTTTTAATAGAAATACCCATCTCCATTGCTTCCTTAATTCTAAATACGCGATCCCATGTTGGTCTTTCTAGATATTCCAATAATTCCTCTGGGCGCATTCTACTTCTACTAAAAGACATCAAACCAGTAGCATTATTCTCTAAACTTTGACAAGCTTTTTGTAGTGCTTCTGGGAACGTACGTCCAATGGCCATTACTTCACCCACAGATTTCATTTGTAATCCTAAAGTATCATCAGCTCCTTTAAATTTATCAAAATTCCAACGAGGCATTTTTACAATAACATAATCCAAGGCTGGTTCAAAATATGCAGAAGTTGTCTGTGTAATTTGATTTTTCAATTCATCCAAAGAATAGCCAATTGCTAATTTTGAAGCTATTTTTGCTATCGGATAACCTGTTGCTTTTGAAGCTAAGGCTGAAGAACGGCTTACTCTAGGATTTATTTCAATTATTATTATTTCTTCTGTTTCTGGATTTAATGCAAATTGAATATTACAACCTCCTGCAAAATTCCCTAAATCACGCATTACTTTAATAGAGGTATCTCTCATTAATTGAAAGGAAGTATCACTCAAGGTCATTGATGGGGCAACAGTAATACTGTCTCCAGTATGAATACCCATTGGATCAAAGTTTTCTACCGTACAAATAATAACAACATTATCCTTATTATCTCTTAACAATTCCAACTCAAATTCTTTCCAACCAAATAATGCTTTTTCAACTAAGATTTCATGAATAGGCGAAGCTGTTAGTCCTGAGTTTAAAGCAAATTCAAGCTCTTCTTTTACTCTGACTATACCGCCTCCTGTTCCTCCTAAAGTATATGAAGGACGAATAACTAAAGGCATTCCTATTTCCTGAGCGATCTCTTTACCTTCTAATAAAGAGTTAGCAGCCTTAGCTGGAGCTATTGGGACACCTAATTCAATCATCCATTGTCTAAATAATTCTCTATCCTCTGCTTTGTCAATGGCTTTAATATCTACACCAATCAAATCAACATTATACTGACTCCATATACCCAACTCACTAACTTCTTTACAAAGATTTAAAGCGGTTTGGCCGCCCATTGTTGGTAACACCGCATCAATCTCATTTTCCTGAAGAATCTTTTCAATACTTTCTGATGTTAATGGTAATAGGTACACCTTATCTGCAACTAAAGGATCTGTCATAATAGTTGCTGGATTACTATTAATAAGCACTACTTTGATTCCTTCTTCTCTAAGGCTTCTAGCAGCTTGAGAACCTGAGTAATCAAATTCGCAGGCCTGACCAATAACAATAGGACCGGACCCTATAATTAAAACGGTTTTGATGGACGTGTCTAAAGGCATTTTATATATTTTATCAATTAAAAACTTCTTTTTCTCTGTCTATATTTAGAACAGAATCGGCGGGAAAAATTGAAGGTCAGTTTTTTTGAAAAAACCACTTAAATAATAACAGGTACAAAAAAACGGACTTTCGCCCGAAACGCAAAATTAGTGTTTTTTATGTAATTTTCATTATAAAAATTTAAATTATTTTTTTGCTTGGCTAAAAAAAATTTAGCTCCTATTTGCGTAGACTAAAAAAAAGAATACAGCATATAAACTAATGATTATAAAAAGAATACCTCTTCAGATTATTAAAATCAGAAGAGGTATATATAAAAATATAAAAAATTAAAATTACTTAATCCATACTGAAGGTTGACCACTGTCTTGATAACCAAAATCATCAGTAACACCATCTGAAGAAGAAACTCTATAATGCAAACGAATGGTCGCATGCTGATAGTAATTAACAGTTTCTCCTGGAATAATTACTCCATATCCTACTACAGTTTTTGTGATTGCTCCAACCTGATAGCTTTGAGAAGCTATAAACATAGAATCACCTCTTACCGTCGCATATACATAAGCATTGGTTTGGTTATTGAAGTTTCTAATTTTAATTTGGTCAATCTGTGCCCCAGTTTCAACAGAAACAGCGTAGCGGGCTACGTTACTTACAGTTCCATCTTCATCCACTGTATAAGCACCCATATAACGATCACGAGTAATGGTTTCACAGCGCTCTCCTTCATAACCAATATGACACTCACATGAGCCGTCATCTTTATCACAATCCCCACTGTTAGCACATACGATTGCTTTACATTTATCAACTTTACAAGAAGAAACACTCAATGCAGTCAATGTTGCTAAAGCACTAAATAAGCCCAATAAAATACGTTTCATAAATATTTGTTGCGATTAAGAAAATACAATTAAAATTTGAAAGTCTAAAGATAGTTAAAGAAATTTAAAAAGCAAATTTTTAGAAAAAAAATCTAAGTAAATTTTTGATTTGAAGGGCGATTTCCACCCTGTTTGTTACTTTTTCCATGAAAATTGCTACCATAACCCTTTCCCTTAAAATTACTCTTATTCTTATTAGAAGGGCCAGAATAACGCTTATGTACGACTACATGTTTTGGGATTTTAAATTCTTTAGGATCAAAATCTAATACTCCACCACTCAAAGTTTTTATCTCCACCCTAATCGTTTCATCTTGTACTTGCTCTTTATGCCATGTCGCATAGGAAAGCTTTAAGTAATTAGCAATACTATTTACAAGACTTTTTCGTCCTTCTTCATCTTTACAATCAATAGCCTCTTGAATAAGCATCGCTAAATTATGGCCAACATGTCTATTCTTAAGATTCTTTTTCGGATAAGAAAGTGGTTCTGGTTTTTTATCTAATTTTTCTTTGGTTGGAATCGGATATGGGGTATCAATCTTAATTTTAAAATCTGATATTCTAAAAATATGATCCCATAGTTTGTGTTTAAAATCATCAACTGTTTTCAAATGAGGATTTAAGACACCCATTAACTCAATAACAGATTCAGCATTTTTTTGCCTCTTCACATCATCCTCAATATCGATAATATAATCGACCATCTTTTGGATATTCCTTCCATATTCAGGCATAATTAACTTGCCACGCTCTGTGTTATATTCCATCAATAAAATTAAAAAAGAAAATAAATTTGAACTTAAAAAAATGTCACGTTCTTTTAAGTAATATCTGCAAATATAAGCATAAAAATTTTATTCAAAACAAGTTCAACTACTATTTTTAATAAAACACAAACTATATAATGAAATATTCTGAATGGTTTAACTTAAAATGAGCGATTTGTAATTTATAAAACCATTAGATGAAAGGTACCAAAGGTGACAAGCTTAATAAATATATTTTGGTGAATAAACTTCAAATATTAAATTACCATTTGAATAATCTCGAGAATAGCGTTGGTTTAAACTATTAATAAAATATCTTGACCCTACCCAAAGCTTAGGACTCTTTTAATTTTTCTTTAAAGTACCCTGAAAAAACCTTTTGATCATTTTCTAGTTGCTTTACATTCTTAGGCAATAGATAATGAGCTATTTCCTTTTCGTCTTCATCAATAAAAATAATCATTTGCTCTTCCTCCTCATTAATCATTTGTTCAAATAGCTGCCACATTGAATAATTTTTATCTTTCAAAAGTTCAAAAAAGCTTTTAGTTTTTATTTGTATTGTTTTCATATAAATTAATCTAATGATTCTAAAATAATATACTCAATAAGTAATTTTTTGTTATTAAATGAAAAAATTTTTGTCTCGAATTAAAAATTCAAAACAAACTTAATTGTGGATTAGGTAAGTCATCTGAAATAGCCTTCAATTGTGGATCACAAATATAGAAATCTTGCAAATCTCCACCTTCTAACCATAAACCTTTATTCTCTTTTGTCAATATCAAAGGCATTCTTTTTTTAATATTGTGAATTTCTGACATTAATTCATTAGCAACGGTAGTAACAATTGAAAAAGACATTTGGCCGTTAACTTCAGAAAACAAGCCTCCTAGGAACAAAAAATCACCTATTCCACTTATTTTAAATTTTTGCTTCCGATTCCCTTTGCCATCCAGCCATTTCCATTCAAAGAACGCACTAACAGGAATTAGGCATCTATATTTAATACTGTTTTTAAAAGACTTCTTTTCTTCCAAGGTTTCGATTCTTGCATTTAATGTATTGACACGATTAAAATTAACATCGGCAAAAGGTGGCAATAAACCCCACCTTGCAATTTGAAGCTGCTGTACATTATTATTACCTAAAATAGCCATTTGAGGAAAATCAAAAGCATTAAATACTCCTTGAGGTACTGATTCAACACTAGGTGCAATACCTAAAGATTGGGATAATTTTTTATTATCGAACTTTAAAGAGACATGATAGCACATAATAACCGCAAATTTAATTAAAAACTCAACGTTTAATTTTTAATTTCATCTTATTTTTATATTTTTATAACTTAAATGGATAAGGAACTATTTTACTTGTTAGGTTTGAATCAAATCAAGGGCATCGGGGATGTTAGAGGCAGAAAATTGCTTGAACATTTTGGCAGTGCTGAAGCGATTTTCAATACCTCTTCCAAGGCACTAAAAGAAATTGAAGTTTTGGATACAAATAGTTTTGCAAATTTAAAAAAAGGTTTTGATGAAAAAGTAGTTGAAAAAGAGCTCAATTTTATTCAAAAGAACAACATTCAAGTTCATAGTTTTCTTTTTGATTCCTTTCCTAAGAAATTAAAAGAAATTCCTGACTGTCCTTTTATATTATTTTCTAAAGGCAAATGCTCTTTAAATGATAATCGCACCATTGCAATTGTTGGCTCTCGAAATAACACGCCTATAGGTAAAAGTTTCACGGAGCAATTTATTAATGACCTTAAGGAGTTTCAACCAACAATCGTAAGTGGGCTAGCTTATGGAATAGATATTATCGCACACAAGGCTGCGGTAGAAGCAGGATTACCAACTATAGGTGTTTTAGCTCACGGACTTGACATGATATATCCAGCAGTTCATAGAAAAACAGCAACTGAAATGCTAGACAATGGCGGTTTACTCACTGAATATTGCAGTGGAACCATCCCAGATAAACCAAACTTTCCTTCTCGGAATAGAATTGTTGCAGGATTATGTGATGCAACAATTGTGATAGAAACAGATATAAAAGGAGGTGCCATGATCACAGCAAAACTTGCATTATCTTATAATAGAGATGTATTTGCTGTTCCTGGGAGGTATAATGATATCCGTTCTAAGGGTTGTAATTATTTGATAAAGACCAATATAGCACAATTATTAACTGAAGTTAATGATCTAGCTGAATTTTTAAATTGGGATTTAAAGAAAATAAATAGAAAACGCATTCAACAAAAATTATTTGCAGACTTTTCTAAAGAAGAAATGGATATCATTAAAATATTAGAAGAAAAAGAGACGATTCATATTGATGAATTTCAAATTAAAACCCGGATGAATAATACTGAATTAGCAACTATTTTATTACAATTAGAATTTTCAAATACGATTACTTCTCTTCCAGGAAAAAGGTATAAACTCAATTAATTTTAAGCTTATGGATCAGTTCAAACCAATTAAGGAATGGGCAGAAGATGACAGACCCAGAGAAAAAATGATATTAAAGGGAGGCCCTTCTCTTTCTGATACTGAGTTATTAGGCATTCTAATAAATACGGGATCTGTCAATAAATCGGCAGTTGATTTAGCGCGAGAACTAATGGGAAAAGCACAAAATAATTTACATGTTTTAGGCCGTTTTAGCCTAAAGCAATTTCAAGAAATAAAAGGAATTGGTTTAGCTAAAGCTGTAACCTTAGCAGCGGCCTTAGAATTAGGTAGACGAAGAGCATCTACTGACACTTTAGAAAGACTTAAATTCTCATCAAGTGCAGACGTTGCTAGGTTTATTATTCCTATGATGCAGGATTTAGAAACCGAAAAGTTTTTGGTTTTATACCTTAATTATGCTCAAAAGTTAATTACACATGAATTCATTAGTCATGGAAGTTTAACGGCATCATTAGTTGATATAAAGATATTAATGCGAAATGCATTACAACATTTAGCCAGTAAAATAATCATTGCTCACAATCACCCTTCTGGAAATTTACAAGCTTCTCAGGCGGATATTAAACTTACAAAAAAGATAAAGGAGGCAACTGGCTTCTTTGATATTGAGCTATTAGACCATATCATAGTAGCTGAAAATAATTATACCAGTTTAAAAGATTTAGGATTAATAGAATAAATAAAAAATATCATTCAATAATCTTATATTTTAATTGAGAAGCAGGATGGATTTCTTTTTCTTTATTTAGCATAAGGCTATTTTAAAAAGACCACTTCTGCCAATATTCTTAAACTCGTAAAAGCACTAAGAAACCGAATATCTAAAATAAGAAAAGCTTATGAATGCCAAATCCATAAGCTTTCTTTTTATTGAAATAGTATTATTCTGCTGGTGTCAAATATTGTGCATAACAATATCCTTCAGTACCTGAATCGGTACGAACAAACCACCATTCATCATTAGTTCTAGCGACTAAAGTAACCTCTTCACCTTTTGCAGCTTTACCAATAACTTCTTGCTCTGTTGCTGGCCCTCTTCTGATATTAAGATTAGAGCTATCTGTATTGACTTTTAATCTTCCACCTATAACAGCTCCGGCGACATCAATATTCATTACTAAATCACCTGTAAGATAATTAGGATCGATAGAACCATAAACATCCCAAAGTTGATCTTTTATTTTTGAATTAGGAGCCTTACCTTGGATATGCAAAACGCCATTAGTTTCTGCAACAACAAGATTATTAACACCATTCGCATTTGCAGTATCAATAACCGCTTTATATTTATCTTGTAAAGACATAATAAAATTATTTTTAAAATTTATTAAATTATTTAACAACTAACTGAGACATATCAGTTCTTTGAGGATTTAAAGCATCTAATAATTGCTTTAATTTGGTAACTTTAGCTTTTTCTAAAGTACCCGTTACTGTGATAACGCCATCATTTACAACTGCATTAACACCAGGGAAATCTTTTAATAGTGTCGATACTTTTTGAGAAAGGTCAGCATCAACAACGTTAATAACAGGATCTGGAGTTGGGGGATTTACAGAAATATTATTTTGCACAGATTTAACGCCAGATTTTGCATCCATTGTACTTACAGCAGTTTCTGCCTCAGTTCTTTCTGCATCAGTTGAAACCGTACCATTTAAAATAACCACCCCATCTTTAACATCTACAGTCACACCAGGTGTGGTTACAGCAGCTTCAACTTTTGTTTTAACATCAGCATCGGAAACTTTTGAATTACATGCTGGTAAAGTAAAGGCAATTGCAGTAGCAATCATAATTGCTGGTAAAATTTTTCTTGTTTTCATTTTAGTTTTTTTAAATTTGATTAATGATTGTAAAGGTATAAAAAAAATCAAATACTTTTTAACACTTAACATTTTATTTACTATATATTTTTAGATTTTTTTATACCAAAAATCAGTATAAATATTTTGTTTTATTCTATAATAACATGTATCTTTGCAAAAAACTAAAAGGATTGGGGGCATGTGCCCCCAAATTTCGTTGAAAAATGGATATTATAAATTTCGTAGAAGATAAAATCGAGATGTTACTTCAAGGTTCAGCCTTGTTTTTAATAGCTGTAAAAGTAAAGCCTACTAATAATATTAAGGTATTTTTAGATGGTGATCAAGGTATAGATATTAATACATGTGCAAAACTGAACCGATCTTTATATAAAATGATTGAAGAAGAAACACTTTATCCTGATGGCGATTTTTCCATAGAAGTTTCTAGTCCAGGTGTTGACGAACCTCTAATAAATCTTCGTCAATATAGAAAGAATATAGGAAGAACGATAGAAATTTCATTCAAAGATACTGAAAAAAAACCTGTAATGGGTATTTTAAAAGAAGTAAATGAATTAGAGATTAAAATTGAAATAAAACAAATAAAGAAAAAAGAGACTATAGAAGAAGTAATTCCTTTTGAGCAAATAGAAAAAGCAGTAATACAAATAGTTTTTTAAAAAAGACTTAAAACAATATAAAAATTTACGATGGCAAGTATCAACTTAATTGAATCGTTTAAAGATTTCAAAGAAGCAGAGAGCATTGATAGAACAACCTTAATGAGAGTATTGGAAGATGTTTTCAAAACTTTGTTAAGAAAGAAGTATGGTTCAGATGAGAATTTTGATGTAATTGTAAACGATCAAACAGGTGATTTAGAAATTTTAAGGAGAAGAATAGTAGTTGAAGATGGATTTGAGGAAGATGACAATGCTGAAATACAATTATTTGAAGCTCACAGAATTGATCCAGATTACTCGGTAGGTGAAGAGGTTTATGAAGAAATAGATGTACTGGATTTTGGAAGAAGAGCAATTCTTGCTGCAAAACAAACCTTAGCTGCAAGAATTAACGATCTTAAAAAGAATGCTATTTTACAAAAATATGCTGAAAGAGTTGGAGAGTTAATTAGTGGTGAAGTATATCAAATTTGGAGAAAAGAAATTGTTTTATTGGATGAAGAAGGAAATGAACTAATTTTGCCAAAAGGAGAACAAATTCCAACAGATTTTTATAGGAAAGGTGAACCATTGAGAGCTGTCGTGAAGAAAGTAGAAATGCGTGCAAACTCTCCAGTAATCATTTTGAGCAGAACACATCCTTCTCTATTAGAAAAACTTTTAGAGATTGAAGTTCCAGAAATACAAGATGGTTTAATTACTATAAGAAAAGTAGTAAGAGAACCAGGTGAAAGAGCAAAAGTTGCAGTTGAAAGTTATGATGACCGTATTGATCCTGTAGGAGCATGTGTGGGAATGAAAGGAAATCGTATTCATGGTATTGTTAGAGAATTGAAAAACGAAAACATTGACGTTATTAATTTTACTAATAATATTAGTTTATTAATACAAAGATCATTAACACCATCTAAGGTAAATAGAATAGAACTAAATACTGAAACAAACCAAGCTAATGTTTATATGGATAACGACCAAGTTTCCTTAGCAATTGGAAGAAAAGGAGTAAATATTAAGCTTGCCCAACAATTGACAGGTTATAATATAGATGTATTTAGGGACACCAAAGAAATGGGTGATTATGATATTGATTTAGATGAATTTTCTGATGAGATTGATAGTTGGATTATAGATGAATTTAAAAAAGTGGGATTCGATACTGCATTAAGTATATTAGAGCTATCAATAGATGAACTTTCTCGTCGTACAGATTTAGAAGAAAACACTATAAAAGAAGTAGTTCGTATATTAGAAGCCGAATTTGACGATAGTACAGATAATTCAGATAATGAAACAAGTGTCTAGTTCTTTTAGTATTTTCAAAATTATTGAAGGGATAAGAAAACAAATTCCGATAGGTAAAAATTGATATTTTAGTGACAACCGTGCTATTGTATCAATTATAAAGTTAAAATTTAAAAGCATAATTCATGCAAAATTAAACGGTTGAACTTTTAATATTAAGATGTCAGGAACAACAAATACGCCAAGATTATTACCAGCGGCCAAGGAATTTAACATTGGTAAGGAAACTTTGATTGATTTTTTGCAAAAGAAAGGTTTTGAAATAGATTCAAAACCAAGTACTAAGCTTTCCCCCGAAATGTATTATGCATTACAAGAGGAGTTTGCCAAAGACAAGGCTGCAAAAAGGAAAAGTGAAGCAATAGATTTACCTAAAGGTGTTTCTATTGACAGCCTCAATATGTCTGATGAAGAATTAGACCTTAGTGCGAAGGATAAAAAAGAGAACAAAAGGCCTATAAAAAAAGCTAAAGAAAAAGAAGACGTTTCAGAGAAAATTCCGACAGAACTTGTTTCTGAAGAGCCTATTGAAACCCCTTCTGGCCATAAGGTTGAAATCACACCAGTTGTTCTAGATAAAGAAAGCGAAGATATTCTTAAGAAAAACATTAGCAAAGCAACTCCAACTGAAAAATCAGAAGATAAAAAAGAAGTTGAAGAACCAACTCCCGTTGAATCCTCTGAAAAGACTCCTATTGAACCGAAAGTGGATTCGATACCAGAAGTAGTTACTTCTAAACAAGAAGAATTAATACCTGAGACCAAAGAAGTAGAGCCTCAGCCAGAAATAAAAGAAGAGATTAAAGTTCAATCAGAAGAACCAGCAAAAGAAAGCAAAGAAGAGCCAAATAAGGAAGAAGGAAGCAAAACAATTGAACCTAAGGAAGCAGCAGCGAAGGAAGAGTCAAAAACTCCAAATGATAAAGAAGAAGACATAACTGCTAGTCATATTGAAACAGCGATTCCAGTTTTGACAGGGCCTAAAGTCGTAGATAAAATCGATCTTGATAGTATCAATATGGCTACTAGACCTGTTAAAGGAGCTACTAAGAAAAAGAAACCTGAAGAACCAACGAAAGTAACCCAAACAACTCCTGAGAAAACTAAGGAAACTAAAAAAGAATTGCCAGTTGTAGAAAAAGAAGTAATTCCAGAAGCGTCAAAAGCTCCAGAAGTTCCCAAAGCTCCAGAAGAAGTTAGTAACAAACCTGAACATATACATTTAAATGTTCCTAAGTTAGCTGGTCCTAAAATTTTAGGAAAAATTGAATTACCAGTTAAGAATGATCATAACAGATCAGGGAGCAAAGAAAAGCGTAAGAGAAAACGTATTCCAGTAGATAAAAGTACAGTAGCAAACACTAGTACAAGCACTACAGACAATAAGAGCAAACCAACAGAGCATCAAGATCGCAATAAGCCAACTCAGAGACCTTATCAAGGAACAGGTGGGCAAAGATCGGGTCCGGGTCAAAAACCAGGTGCGAACAGAAACGATAGAAGATCAAGAAAACCTAATCAGCCTCAAGTACCACAAGAAGTGGATGCTAAGACTATTCAGGATAAAATAAAAGAAACACAAGCGAAATTAGCAGGTGGAAGTAGTGCTAAAATCACTAAGGCCAAATACCGTAAGAGTAAACGGGAGGACATGGCAGAAAAACGTGCTGCAGCGGAACTAGAGGAAGAGAACCTACCACTTCAGGTTACTGAATTTATCTCGGTTTCAGAACTAGCGACTTTATTAGACGTGCCATTTACAGAAGTTATTAGTAAGTGTATGAGCTTGGGCGTAATGGTTTCGATAAACCAACGTTTAGATGCTGAGGTTATTGAATTGGTAGCTGAGGAATTTAATAGAGAATTAGAATTCATTAATGTTCAGCAAAATTCAGAAGATGAAGATGATGAAGATGATGGATTAGAAGATGATACTGATAGAGCACCAGTAATTACAATTATGGGTCACGTAGATCACGGTAAAACTTCATTATTGGATTATATTAGAAATGCAAGTGTTGTTGCAGGTGAAGCAGGCGGAATTACTCAGCATATTGGTGCTTACAAAGTAACCACAAAAACTGGGAAAATGATTACCTTCTTGGATACTCCAGGACACGAAGCCTTTACAGCGATGCGTGCTAGAGGTGCAAAAGCAGCAGATGTAGCTATTATTGTAGTGGCCGCAGATGATGCTATTATGCCTCAAACTAAAGAAGCAATTTCTCATGCTCAAGCCGCTGGTCTACCTATGGTTTTTGCAATTAACAAAATAGATAAAGAAGCAGCAAATCCTGAGAAGATAAAGGAACAACTTTCTGCAATGAATATTTTAGTAGAAGATTGGGGAGGTAAATTCCAAAGTCAGGAGATTTCTGCTAAGAAAGGAATAGGAATTGAAGAGTTATTAGAAAAAGTATTATTAGAAGCTGAACTGTTAGAAATTAAGTCTAATCCAGAGAAACTAGGTATTGGTTCTGTCATTGAAGCATCTTTAGACAAAGGAAGAGGATATGTATCCACTGTTTTAGTTCAAAACGGTACCTTACATGCAGGAGACATTATTATTTCTGGACCATATTATGGTAAAGTAAAAGCAATGTTTAATGAAAGAGGTCAACGCATAAAAATAGCAGGACCTTCAACACCAGTTCAAGTGCTTGGTTTAAATGGAGCACCACAAGCAGGAGAGAAATTCAAAGTATATACAGACGAATCTGATGCTAAAGCAACTGCAAACCGTAGAGCTCAACTATTAAGAGAACAAGGTATCCGAACTCGTAAACATATTACTTTAGATGAGATAGGTCGTCGTTTAGCATTAGGAAACTTTAAGGAATTAAACGTAATTATCAAAGGAGACGTGGATGGATCTGTAGAGGCACTAAGTGACTCTTTACAAAAACTATCAACTGAAGAAATCTTGGTAAGTATTGTACATAAAGGAGTAGGACAAATTACAGAATCTGATGTACTATTAGCATCTGCATCTGATGCTATTATTATAGGTTTCCAAGTTAGACCTTCCTCTCATGCTGCTAAAATTGCAGATCAAGAAAACATTGAAATTCGATATTATTCAATAATCTATGATGCTATTGATGAAATAAAATCAGCAATGGAAGGAATGCTTGAACCAACAATTGAGAATAAAATTGTAGGTAATATAGAAGTCCGTGAAGTATTTAAGATTACAGGAATAGGAACGATTGCCGGATGTTATGTATTAGACGGTAAATTCTCGAGAAATACAAAACTTAATTTAATAAGAGATGGCATTGTGATTCACCATGGAGAATTATCTTCATTGAAACGTTATAAAGATGACGTTAAAGAGGTGAGCGCTGGCTATGAATGTGGTTTGAGTATTAAAAACTATAATGATGTTCAAGTAGGAGATATCATTGAAGGATACGAAGAAATAGAAATCAAACGTACTTTGAAATAATATTCAAATCTTGTGATAATAAAAGAGCATTACTAAAAAAGTAATGCTCTTTTTCTATTTTATAAAAAATATTATTAAATTATTCTCCTTCTTTGAGCTTCTTGTACAGCCTCAAGCTTTGAATGTACCCGTAACTTTTGATAAATATTTTCAATATGCTTACGTACTGTATTTGGAGAAATAAAGAGATTATTGGCAATACTAGTGTAAGAAAGGCCCTTTGATAAATGCTCTAATACATCAATTTCCCTTTTTGATAAACTTATCTCTTGTTCTTCTACTCCAGAAAAATCAACATTAGGATTTCTTAAAAGTTTGATTGTTTTTAATGCTATAGAAGGTGTCATAGCTGCTCCACCTTCTAAAGTTTGAACAATAGATTTATACAATTCATCCGATCCAATATCTTTTAACAGATAACCATCAGCTCCAGCTTGAATTGATTTAAAAATATTCTCATCGTTATCAAAAACAGTCAACATCAGCACTTTAATATGCGGATACAGCTTTTTAACAATAGTAGTTGTTTGAATGCCATTCATGTCAGGCATCTCAATGTCCATTAGTATTAACTCGACATGTTTATGATCTTTTAATTTCTCAATAGCTTCCGTCCCAGAAAAAGCTGAAAATTCAATTTCAATATCCTTATAAAAAGATAGTTTTTCTTTCTCCACTCGAATAAGCAAACCATTATCATCCACTATAGCAATTCTTATCATAGCTTTATTTTTTTAATTCAGAGCATTGGAAAGAACAAGACAGTAATGTTCCAGGATTCAAAGATGTGACCACTAGATTTCCTTTAAGTAAATTGCTTCTTCTTTTCATATTCTGCATTCCATTACCTGAAGATTCATTCTTTTGAAAATCATAACCTATTCCATCATCTTCGACTTCAAGAATTAAAATATCATTTTCCTTTTTTATATTTATTAAAATGTTTTTTGCCTTAGCGTGTTTTATTGCATTATTTACAGCCTCTTGTAAAATTCTATAAATATTAACCCCAGCATTTGAGGTAAAAAACACCTCCTCTTGCATTAAGGTATCGGTATTAATATTAAGTTTAATTTGTGGCGTAATTAAATTAGCAGATTCAATGAAATTGGCAATCCTAATATTTAAATCCTGCAAGGAAATAGCATCTTTGTTAATTGCCCATATCGAATCTCTAAGTTCACGTATTGTACCTTTGGTAAACATACTTAGTTGAGTTATTTTATTTGAAACTAAGCGATTTTCTGTGGCTGGTAAATGATGAATATTTTCCAATGAAGAAATAATAAATGTAAGATGTGCTCCAATATTATCATGAAGATCTCTGGCGATTTCGGTTCTTTGTTCTGTTAAATTATTTTGATACTGCAATTCTTGTTTTGTAATTCTTAAAATATTATCTTTAAGTTGAGCACTACTTTTAACTATTTGTCGTCTGTAAAAAATAAAGCCTAATAATCCTAAGATTATTGCTAAAGAAGATAATCCTAAAATCCAGAAATATCTATTTTTCAACTCCAATTGATTAGCATTAATTTTATTCTGTTGTTCAAAAATCATCTTTTCTTTTTCCTGAGTTTCATATTGAACAGTTAACTCATTAACTTGTTTAATATTTTTTTCAGCTAATCGTTCATCTTCAATCGTTTTATAATCTTCTAAATACTTTATTGCGTCAAGATAATTTCCTTTTTTCTTATTAAGCTCAAATAATCGATAATTGGCTTCGGCTAAGAATTTTTTATTATCTGCTATTTTTAATTCTTCTACCTTTTTTAATAAAATCTTTTCTGCTTTTTCCAATTCTCCTTTTTCAATATAAATTGTGGCTAAATTTATAAAAGGCGAAAAATTAAGTGGGTCTTTTATTGCTAATAAAGTATAACTTTCAGCCAAATCAAGTTTTCCAAGCTTAGTATATGTATTACCAAGATTAGAATACCAAGTCGAAAGATTATTTGAATTTGGCACGTTTTTAAAATGTTCAACCGCTATAAGATTATATTTAATAGCTTTTTGGTAATCTTTCAATTCATCATATGCAATACCAATCAAGCCATAATTTTTCCCTAATAAATTCTCATTAGTTATATTATTCAACTTTAACCCTTTTTTATACCACTCAATTGCTGTATGATAGTTTCCCATTCTATCATAGACATAACCAATTTGAAGCATGGCATCCAGGATTGAATTATTATTTCCACCTTTTTCATATATTCTTAAAACCTTATGTGCAGAAATTAAAGCTTGGTTATATAATCCTTTATCCGAAAAAATCATATTTTTTTCAGATAGTATATTAGCTGTCATTGAATCATTTACCCCCTCAACCAAATCCAAAGCAGTATTTAAAGCCTGCAAACGAAATTCTCCTTCATTAAAATACTGATGAAAATTTGAAATTTCTAAGTAAACTTTAGATTTCCCTTCAATTGATTGGGCAAATTCTAATGCGGATTCCATCAAAATCAAGGCACTATCTTTATTAGTATTCACATAATAGTATGATAGATTAATAATTAATTTGGCTTTTTCATCTCCTTTGCTTTTCGCAACCAAACGATTTATACTATCTTTTTCCTTTTGGTATACTTGACCATTACAAAAAAAGGAAATGAAAGTTAAGATTAATAATAAATAGAATTTAACCATTATTTTAAATATATTTTACAAAAATAATATTTATTACTTATTAAAGAAAAGATAAGTTGTGCCAAAGATTTCAATTAATTTCAACTTTTCAAAAAGGCAAAAATCACAAATAATTTTGCTATATATTTCATATTTAAAATAATTTTAATCAAATACAAAAATCCTTCTTTTAATTTTAGAAAACAATAATGCATTTGACCTATTTTTAAAAAATTAATTATAATTATCTACTACTCATTTTTTGAAAAGTATTATATTAGCCAATTGTCAAAAATCATTTAAATTGCAATAATAGTTTTATATAAGGCTACTAATTTTGGTAGTTGCTCAAGAATATATTCAGAAGTCTGAAGTGAAATATTGTAACTTTACGCATTCGGAACAACAATTTGAAGTATATAATATAGAGCCTTTAAGAGGTTGCAATAAATTAAAAAAAGGAAAATTTAATAAGCGAAAAAGAGAAAAAATTATCGATTGGGATATTGATAAAAATAACTTTTGTAAAGCGTCTGTTTAATAATAAAATTTTATTAATTTCAAGGAACAATTTTAAATAGGTATATTAATCATATAGATGCACTAACCCATCAATAAGAACTGTAGTTATAGATGACAAATAAACATAATCATGATGAAGAAGGACGAATGAACTGTTGCCAACTGGAAGAAAAAATCAACCTTAAGGACGAGGATATAAATAAAAAGAAGCAACAAAAAGGTCATAATCATGACCACAACCATGAAGACGATCTAGTAACTGGTAACTTATTTAAACTTTTCATTCCTGCTATCATTAGTTTAGTGCTGCTGTTGTCAGCTGCAACTTTTGATTATTGGCTTCCGAATACTTGGTTTCAATCATGGATAAAAATATTATGGTATATTTTAGCGTATATTCCAGTTGGTTTTCCTGTTTTAAAAGAAGCTGTTGAAAGCATTCAAAAAGGAGATTGGTTTTCGGAGTTCTTCCTTATGGGAATTGCAACTTTAGGTGCTTTTGCTATTGGTGAATATCCTGAAGCGGTTGCTGTAATGCTATTTTACGCAATAGGAGAAGTTTTCCAAACAATGGCAGTTAGTAATGCTAAAAGCAGTATTAAAAGTCTTTTAGATCAAAGACCAGAATCTGTTACCATTCTGGAAAATGGGCAGTCAAAAATATTAAAGGCAACGGAAGTACCTATAGGATCCATAATACAGTTGAAGGCTGGAGAAAAATTAGCTTTAGACAGTATTATGATTTCTGAAACAGGCTCTTTTAATACTGCAGCATTAACTGGAGAAAGTGTTCCTGACACTAAAAGAAAAGGAGAGTCCGTATTTGCAGGTATGATAAATTTAAATACCATTACATATGTAAAAGTCAATACTGCTTTTGAAGACAGCAAACTCAGTAAGATTTTAGATTTGGTTCAAAATGCAACTGCTCAAAAAGCACCCACAGAATTATTTATTAGAAAATTTGCAAGAATTTATACTCCTATTGTAGTTGGTGCTGCTATTTTAATTTGTTTACTACCTTATTTTTTCGATACAGATTACCATTTTAAAGAATGGTTATATCGTTCTTTAATATTTTTGGTTATCTCCTGTCCTTGTGCCTTAGTTATTTCTATACCCTTAGGCTATTTTGGAGGAATTGGTGCAGCAAGTCGTAATGGCATCTTATTTAAAGGTAGTAATTTTTTAGATGTATTAGCAAATATCGATCACATAGTAATGGATAAAACAGGCACTTTAACTCAAGGTGTTTTTAAGGTACAGGTAGTAAAATTTGAAAAAGAATTCGACGAACAAGAAATTCTAAATATGGTCAACGCTTTGGAAAACCTGAGTTCCCATCCTGTTGCAACTGCTATTCATGAGTATATTGGTGAAATAATGATTCCAATTATATTTGAAGAAACTGAAGAGCTACCGGGGAAAGGTTTGAAAGGAATAATCAATGGTAAAGAATTATTAGTTGGGAATTTCAAATTGATAGATAGTTTTGGAATTGAGCATACTATCGACCATAAAGAAATTGTATCGACTTTAATTGCTATTGCTTATGATAAAAAATTTGTAGGGTATATAACGATTTCAGATGAATTAAAAGATGATGCGCTAAATGCTATTAGTTCTTTACATAAAGAAAATGTAAAAACAACTATGCTTAGTGGTGATAAACATGCTGTAGTTATAGATGTTGCTAAGAAATTAGGAATTATCAATGCTTATGGTGATTTATTACCAGAAGAGAAAGTAAACCAATTAAAATTAATAAAAGCTTTAGGAGAAAAAGTGGCTTTTGTTGGAGATGGATTAAATGATGCACCAGTTGTGGCTTTAAGTGATGTGGGCATAGCAATGGGCGGTTTAGGTAGTGATGCTACCATTGAAACCGCAGATGTAGTTATTCAAGATGACAAACCCAGTAAAATAGTAACAGCAATTAAGATAGGCAAAGCGACTAAAAAGATTGTTTGGCAAAATATAAGTTTAGCATTTACTGTTAAAATATTGGTCTTGGCATTAGGAGTAGGCGGAATTGCAACTATGTGGGAGGCTGTTTTTGCAGATGTTGGTGTTGCACTCTTAGCTATCCTAAATGCTGTTCGAATTCAGAGAATGAATTTTACATAAGAATAAATTTAATGCTGTCGATTATTAATTTATTAATTTTGCTTATAAAATAAAATCATGAAATATAAAATAATATCACTTTTCGTTTTTATTATTTGTCTTGGATTCACTAATCGAATAATTGCTCAGACACTTAATGTTGAAAAATTTGTCAAAGAGCTTTCACTCAGCAAAGATGCAAAACTCGTGGATGTGCGGACCCCCGAAGAATTTGCAAATGGTCATTTACCGAATGCACTCAATATTGATTGGCGTAATGATGTATTTGAATTGAAAGCTAGTCAGTTATTAAATAAAGAAATGCCAATTTATGTGTATTGTTTAAGCGGATCAAGAAGTGCAAGCGCAGCTAAATCATTAAGAGCAAATGGATTCAGAAATGTAATAGAATTGAAAGGAGGCATTTTGGCCTATCGCTCTGCTGGTTTACCAGAAGTTACAGAAACAAGTTCTAAATCTGGCATGTCAATTGATGATTATAATGCTCTATTAAAATCTGCTCCAATGGTTTTAATAGATTTTTATGCTCCTTGGTGTGTCCCATGTCTAAAAATGGAACCTTTCTTAAATAAAATGGGAAAGGATAAGAAAAGTAAGGTAAAAGTCATTAGAATAAATATAGATGAACATACAGAATTGGCAAAAATTCTAAAGATTGATGCATTACCGATGTTGAAACTATATAAATTAGAGAAAGAAGTATGGAATAATTTGGGTTTTATTAATGAACAGAATCTTAAAAATGCCATTAATAATTTAAAATAATTTTCATTACATAACTGAAGCTCAATTTTAGTTTGAACAATTCCAGACATCTTATTTCAGTACTTTTAGACTAAAAAATAGAGAAAAATCAGATTATATTTTTAAAAAAAAATCATAAAAAATAAATCATATATAAAAAAATCTCGTAATTTTAACTTTTAAAGGCAAGTTTAATATCGAAAGAATTAAAGATTTTTAAACCAATACCATTGAAAATATTTTTAAAACGAAAAATTATGAGAAAGTTTAAAAAAATTTCATTTTGGTTGGTAATTATTTTGGTGGTAGCCATTACCTCAATACTCCTCTATACAAAATATGCATTACCAAATGTTGGATCAGCCACAAATTTAAAAATAGAAAGAACTCCAGAGCGCATTGCACGAGGGAAATATCTTGCTATGCATGTTGCAGTTTGCATTGATTGTCACTCTCACCGTGATTGGTCATTTTTCTCAGGGCCTCCAATAAAAGGAACCTTTGGAATGGGTGGAGAAACATTTGATCAAAGATTTGGACTTCCTGGGAAATATTATGCAAAAAATATCACACCTGAAGGAATAAGTCGTTACACAGATGGTGAACTTTTCAGAGTAATAACTACTGGTGTGAGTAAAGAAGGCAATGCCATGTTTCCCATCATGCCATATCATTATTATGGACAAATGGATCAAGAAGACATAAAGAGCATCATCGCTTATATCCGCACCTTAGAACCAATAAAAAATGATGTTCCGATGTCCTCATCTGATTTTCCAATGAATTTTATCATCAATACCATCCCTCAAAAAGCAAGCTTTACAAAATTACCTCCAAAAACAGACAAGGTTAACTATGGTAAATACTTGGTGAATGCAGCTAGTTGCATGGAATGTCATACCAAATTTGAAAAAGGGAACATGATTGCTGGAATGGAATATGGAGGAGGAAGAGAATTCCCCTTTCCAGATGGATCAATAATACGTTCAGTCAATATTACTCCTGATCCAGAAACCGGATTGGGCAATTGGGATGAAAATACCTTTTTAGACCTATTTCATTCACGTTCAGATTCCGTGACACTGAATACAAAAATTAAACCTGGTGAATTTAATTCTATGATGCCTTGGACAATGTACGGAACAATGAATGATGAAGACTTACAAGCAATTTTTGCATATTTAAAAACAATCAAGCCAATTAAAAATGAGGTAACCGTATTTACTCCTGCTCCTAAAAAATAAAACAATTGATTGAGATTAAAGGTGCTGTATTTTAAAGCAGTACAGATCTTATTGATGCTTTCCCTCAATTATAATTCTATTTATTTTTGCTAGATCGTTGAAATAAAAGACGACTTAGGTAATTAAATAACAAATAGGATGGATAGCTTATAACATACAAAATAGGAACAAAAATTAGGAATCTAAAGATTTGTATTTTCCCATCCTCCATAAACAACGGATAAAAACGCAATGTACCATTAAAGATAAATAACATCATGGAAATAGTTCCGGTAAATAAAATAAACTTCTTTAAATTTAAGGATGATTTCTGTTCTAAAAATGAAACAATATGAATTAATAATATTGTCATTGAGATAAAACTTAAAGGAAATAATACCTCAAGGAACTGAGAGCCTATAAATATAAGGGTTGCAGCTATTAATATAGGAGGAGAGAATGATTTAATTTTAAAATGCGCCATAGTTACCCCAAGAATAACCTCAGGCAGATGTCCTATAACAGTCCCAAATAAAGCATATTTATGAAGATTTATAGTAAAATATAAAAGATATAATAAGGCTAATACTCCTCCCAAAGGCAACCATTTTGAAGTTTTAGAAATTTCAATAGTATAACGATAGATTAATGGGAATAGAACATATAATTGTATAACAAGAGCAAAAAACCAAAAAGGGCCACTAAACATAGAATAAACTGTCGCTCTTGTGATATTTCCAATAGATGTTGCCAAATAGATTGATTGCATTACGAAACCGTTGAAATTATCGACAGCACCTATAAATGGTTTAGAAATTAACCAATAAACAATACCAAAAGCTAATAATAAATAGATCTTCTTTAATCTTTTAATTACAAATTTAATTTTTGATTGCTCCCATTTTGAGTATTGTATACTTAATCCATAAGCACTAAAAAAAATAAAAATTTGAACACCATAGTGACCTAAAAAACCAAAAATTCCACCAATCCAATCAGTAATATTAAATTTAGTAAATAAATTAAAAAACGCCCAAATATTGTCCGGCTTAAATGCTATCTCATTTTGAATATTGTAAGTACCTTTTAAATGGAAATAATTATGTATAAAAATCAATAGAATTCCGATACCCTTAAAATAGGTGGTATCGCTTTTTGAAAAGAGGCCTTGTTTATGGTTCATCAATAAAAAGTTATGATTAAAAAAAATTAAAAGAATTACAAACTAAGTATCGATGCAAATATAAAGCGTTTTTATTGACTTTTCTGTAACTAATTATTCTTTTATATCTATTAAAGAAATAGAACTCATCATTGAAAATGTTTTAATCTAACTCATCCAAAATAAAAATTTCCTCTACCGGCTTATTAAAAACTTTTGCAATTTTAAGTGCTAATACTGTGGAGGGTACATATTTATTAGCTTCCATAGCATTAATAGTTTGTCTACTTACGGATATTTTCTTTGCTAGTTCAGCTTGAGTTAATTCGGCAATCGCTCTTTCAATTTTAATTGTATTCTTCATTTGACATTGATTTAGAATTCCGATATAAAACATAATTAAACCTACCAATGAAAATTATTAAGACAGTAAACATATTATAGAGCATTACATTAATGAACTCCAATCCATAGATAAAAATAAAACAAAACAATAATAACAAATAGTTTATAAAAACTGCCCAAAGTAAAGATGTTAATCTTAGATTGGATATATATTCATCTTCGTTTTTTTCTTTCGAAAATCCAACTAATAATGCTCCAACAATAAATAAAACACCAACTACTGTATTCGTAATATCAGCTTTTACAAAAGTGAAATATTTATTTTCATCTAAGTTTTCATTCCCAATTATGGCAAAAACCTTAGTGATAAATCGCATTCCTTCAAAATTGTTAAACATTAAGAATATTCCAAGAATTGTTGCAGGAATAAGAATTAGCCAACCTAATCTTTTATATTTATTGGGAAATAATAATTTTTGTTTCATAATAATTTTTTACGAAGGTATGGTTTCTTTTACATAAAGACAAACTATTTTTACATTTTGTAAAATAAAATTTACATTTTCTAGTATATTTTATAATAATTTATAAATAAAAAATAAACCAGATGTGCATTTTAAAAAAATATTATTTGATGATCAAGGTTTCCGTTGTAGTAAAGAGATTAAAAATTGTGGAAACAGCTAGAATGTAGCGGGAAAGGTTTAGTCTTAATGAATAAATACATAAAGGACAATATATTGTAAATCTTAAAAAGAAAGAATAAAGAAAATCTTACCTAATACAAAAATAATTTTCTAGGCAAACCTGTTATGGCTATCGTGCCATACATTACTAAAATCACCTAATACAAAATGGCTTTCATCGATATGATAATTAGGATTAATCTTTAACATAGCCACTTCTTCTTTCCAAACCTTACGAAATTTAGGATGCATTGTACCTCCGGTTAATCCAGCTGAAATATTGGGATCGTATTGAAATTGAGGATCTACTAAAGTCCCTCTTGGATACATTATTCCGGGTATTCCTTTGCCTCTTAAATCACAATACCTTGGATGAACTAATCCTATGGTATGACCAAATTCATGTGCCGCAGTTGTAGAACCTTTGTATAAGTTTTCCAACTTAAAAAATCCAGTATTGGAATTAATTTCATCAACAAATGAAATATTTCCATTTACAAATTCTTCTATCCTAAAGAAATTTAATTCTGGATCTTTATTGTTAAAAATATCATTTGCTTGCAAATCAGAGTGATGCTCACCTTGAACCATGCATTTAAGTATATAGAGTTTATCATTAATAAAAATCTTACCCGCTGCTGCTGTCCACATATCAGCTATTTCTTCTGCAATCTGTTGACTTAAGTCCTCACTTGCAGCATTTCCATAGACAACAATTCTTGCCTTCAAAATTGCTATACCATTTTCTGAAATTTCTATTGTTCCCAATACCTAAATGATTTAAGATACCTTAGTCATTTTGGCGACTGCACTCATCTCAATGATTAAACTTTCATCCTTTTCAATTGCATTACCAACAACTACAACTTGAGCTCCTGCAGCAAATGCTGTTTCAACGCCTTTAACATCCTTGATACCTCCACCTATTATCAATGGAATATCAATATTACTACTTACTCTTTTAATCATTTCAGCACTGATGGGCGTTTTGGCACCGCTTCCTGCATCCATATAAATTAATTGTTTCCCTAATAATTCTCCAGCCCATGCTGTGCATAATGCTAAATCAGGTTTATCATTTGGAATAGGAACGGAATGACTAATATAAGAAACAGTTGTGGGAACACCGCCATCGATCAAAACATATCCAGTAGCAAGCACTTCCAATCCACTAGCTTTTACAAGTGGAGCAGAAATAACATGTTGGCCAATTAATAATTCTGGGTTTCTACCTGAGATTAAAGATAAAAACAATAAACCATCAGCTTCTTTACTCAGTTGTGAAGGACTCCCAGGAAAAAGAATAACTGGGATGTCTGAATACTTTTTAAATTGACAAATACAATCACTTAAATGATCACTGACCATAATACTACCTCCAAAAAAAGCAAAATCAACGTGTGCTTGATTACATTTTTGTGCAAGCTTCTCTATTTTACTGATATTCACATCATCAGGATCAATTAAAACCGCAAATGCTTTTTTGCCTTCTTTTTTTAGTAACTGTAATTGTTTTAATATTTCAAGTTTATTTCCCATTCTGTCAGCAAAGATGTTTTTATTTTATAACTTTTAGCTTGGCATACTGCAACATTATCTTTTTCACACCCACTCCCTGCTCAAATTCAATGGTTGCCATTCGGTTGTTCGGATTCCCGTCCAAGCCTCTAATTGTCCCAAATCCAAAACGCAAATGTTCTATTCTCAACCCTACTGTAATCTCTGAAGGATCACTTGCCTTAAAGTCCTCTGAGGGAGTATGAGTATAATTATTTGATGGAGTGGTTCTTATTCTTGAGATAGGCGTTCCACTAGTATCTTCGCTTGTTTTTTTCTTAAATCCAGTTGGAGTATTGAACATGGAAGACTGTTTAGATGTATTCCCTAAAGTACCTCTTGCTCCAGCAAGTCCTGCATAACTCTTGTCAATATAATCTTCGGGAACCTCATTGATAAAACGACTTGGGTCATTTTGAACCAATTGCCCAAAACGATAACGACTATTTGCAAAAGTCAACCATAATCTTGATTTAGCTCTGGTAACAACAACATAAAATAATCGACGTTCTTCTTCTAGATCTTCTCGAGTATATAAACTCATAGCTGAAGGAAAAAGATTTTCTTCCAAACCCACTGCAAAAACACATGGAAACTCTAAACCTTTGGCAGCATGAATGGTCATCAATTTGACTACATCTTGATTCTCCTCATTGTTTTTATCGGTATCAGTAAGTAAGGTTATATTTTGCAAATAGGCTCCTAGGCTTTTATCTTCTTCTAACTCTCCATCCACATTCGGAGTTTCTGTATATTCTTTAATAGAATTCAGTAACTCTTGTATATTCTCATAACGCTGTAAACCTTCTACAGTTTTATCAGCATATAATTCTTTAACGAGTCCACTACGCTTTCCAATTTCATAAGCAACGTCATAAGCATTATGGGACGACAACATTGTTTGCACACTTTTAATCATGTACATAAACTCTTCGATTGCATTTACAGCATTTCCACGTAGTCCTATTGATGCAGCATTCTGCAATACCTCCCAAAGTGTAATTTGCTTTTCATTTGCAAATACAATTAATCTTTCTAGAGACGTTTTTCCAATTCCTCGAGTAGGATAATTAATGGCTCTTTTGATTGCCTCCTCATCTCTAGGATTTGTTATTATTCTTAGATAAGCAATAAAATCCTTTACTTCCTTTCTTTGATAGAATGATAATCCTCCATAAATTCGATAAGGAATACTCATCCTTCTTAAACTTTCCTCAAACGATCGACTTTGAGCATTAGTTCGGTATAGAATAGCAAACTCATTATTACTAAAATGGTATCTCAACTTATATTCCGAAATAGCATCAGCTACATACCTACCCTCATCATTATCAGTAAGCGTACGAACTAATTTAATTTTATCGCCTTCTATATTCTCTGTCCAAAGTTTTTTAGGTATTTGATTTTTATTATTACCAATGATCTTATTAGCTACATTCAAAATACTTTGAGTACTTCTGTAATTCTGTTCTAGCTTGATAACCTTAACTTCGTCATAATCTTTTTGAAATTGAAGTATATTTTGAATACTGGCACCTCTAAAGGAGTAAATACTTTGGGCATCATCTCCAACCACACAAATATTTTCATATACGGCAGCCAAAAGTTTTACGATTTTATATTGTGCTGTATTGGTATCCTGATACTCATCAATTAAAATATATCTAAATCGTCTTTGATATTTTGCCAAAACTTCTGGTTGTGTTTTTAACAACTCATACATTTTAAACAATAAATCATCAAAATCCATGGCTCCATTTTTAAAACATCGAGAGGCATATTGAGCGTAAATTTGTCCAATCAATGGTCTATTTGCTCTAGCGTCTTCTTGAGCAATTGAAGGTTCATTTAAATATTGCACAGGTCCGATCAGACCGTTTTTTGCCGACGATATTCGATTATAAACCAAATTAGGTTTATAAATTTTATCATCTAAATTATTCTCAGAGATAATACTTTTAATTAAGCTCTTAGCATCGTCAGCATCGTAAATAGTAAAATTATTAGGATAACCAATTTTTTGGGCTTCTATTCTTAAAATCTTTGCAAAAACAGAGTGAAAAGTACCAATATATAAATTTCTTGCCTCAGAATTGCCTAAAATTCTCTCAATACGTTCTTTCATTTCAGCAGCAGCTTTATTTGTAAAAGTCAGTGCCAAAATATTAAAAGGATCGATACCCAATCGCATTAAATGTGCAATTCTAGTAGTGAGTACTTTAGTCTTTCCGCTACCAGCTCCGGCCACTATCATTAAGGGTCCGTCTATGTATTCAACAGCAGCTTTTTGCTGTTCATTAAGCTCACTAAGATAATCTATTTGCATAAACTACAAAGGTACGAATTTTTAAAATATCATTCTAAAATTAAACAATTACCTTTTAATGACTATAAAAATGTTTATTCATTTTTCTAAAAAATATATTGAAAATTGTTTTTTTTTAAAATATCCTTAATATTTATTTAATTATTAATAATAATTATTTTGAAAATGTATAACAAGTCTACAAGTTTTAGATATAAAACTACCTATAAGGTTTTATATCCGGACTTGGTACATATATTATACCGGTATCTTTTTTCGGTATACTTTGTATCTTTATTCTATAAAATTATAATTTTGGATTTTCGATCGGGATTATCCCGTGAATTTAATTAAAATCAAATAATCTTGAGTGAATCTCCTGAAAAGTAGGTATATTATTATTTGAAAAATAAAATTTATTTTTGTTGAAACATATTTTAAATTCATTGAGAAAACCCAAAAACTTTTTTAAGAAGTAGGGGAAAAATATTGAAATTTGTGAAATACTCTAAACAATTTTTTCTTATATCTAATTTACTTTTAATCGGAATGATTTCTTGTAAAAAAGAAAATAATTTAGCTAACATTATAACTAAAAAAAATCCTTTAGAATTAATAGCACAATTAGGTGATTTAGAAAGTGATTATTCTATTAAAGTATCTACTAGTTTAGGTCATTCATTAACAGGAACCAATTCATTTTCCAAAGCTTCTGTATTTATTGAAGCCTTTAATAATGATGAAGAAAACATTGGTGAACTATTGGTAGAAAATCAAACCATACCTTTTATTGAAAAAAGCTATTTTTTGCAATTAGACACCACTCAAAATCCTCTTTTATTTACAGGAAAACAAAATACATATCAATTAAATGGAAATAATTTTCCAAATTTTAATATAACTAATTATAGTTCTAGTTTAACAGATATAACATTTTCAGGTTTATCAAATAATAAATTACCAAGAAATTCAAGTTTAATAATTAATTGGACACCTGATGAAAACTTACCCATTTCGGCTGAAAGTGCTGTATATTTAAGTGCCGAAGATGAGAATGGTGAGATCATAACTTTATGTAAATTAGTAGATGATTCAAATGGTAATATTTCAATTTCTAGTTCAGAAATGAATTTATTTTCAGAAGTTGAGAAAATAAGAGTTTATTATGCGAAAGGGTTTTCAAATCTTCATAATATTTCTGGAAAGAAGATAGCAATAGGTTCTATTGGTTTTACTTATTGTACGATATTTTTTCAATAAAAATTGAAAAAATTTATCAATCTTTTGGAAAACAACAAAAAGGTTGGCTAAAAAATAGCCAACCTTTTTATTACTGTATAAAAAAAATGAGTTGTATTATACAGTCATGATTTCCTTCTCTCTTTCTTTACAAGCAGAATCAATCATTTCAATATGCTTATCAGTTAAGATTTGAATACGACTTTCAGCCTCTTTAGCCTCATCTTCACTCAAACCATCTTTTTGTAATTTTTTAATATCTTCAATTGCATCTCTTCTATTTGAACGAATGGAAATCTTTGCACTTTCCCCTTCAGCATATACTTTTTTAGCCAACTCCTTCCTTCTTTCTTCAGTTAAAGGAGGTACAAATAATCGTATAACGATACCATCATTTTGAGGATTCAGACCTAAATTTGCCATCATAATTGCTTTTTCAATTGGAGCAATCATATTCTTCTCCCAAGGCTGGATAGATACTGTTCTTGCATCTGGCGTACTCACGTTGGCTACCTGAGCTAGTGGAGTTGGTGTTCCATAATAATCAACAACTATGCCATCCACCATACTCGGACTTGCTTTACCTGCCCTTATCTTCTGTAATTCATTTTCTAAATGGTTTATTACCTTTTTCATTCCATCCGATGTATCCGAAATTATTATATCTTTTAGCTCTGCCATAGTTTAGAATATATTATTAAGTTTAAAAGTTACAAAAATAAGAAATGAAATCAAATTAAATGATTAAATTTTTCTAGTTGTAAAATTCTCTGATTATTATTGATGTCTTTTATTATAGTTGATGACCATATTAATGGGTCAAAAAGACTTTTTGTTTGTGCTGCAAATTGTTGATTAAGTTCCAAAAATATAGATTTCACCAAATTTCTAGGCTTCGACACGTGATTTGAGATCGCTTTATAAAACTGTAAAGGATCATTATTACTTACGAACAAAGCTAAATGTGGTTCAAAATCGAGAACATTACATTCCATTTTTGAAGCTTCTTCAGGCAAAATATAAGGTGGATTACTAACAATGATATCAAAACTTGTTAATGAAGTACATTCTTTTTCATCCAAAAAGTCCAAGTTCTTGAAATCAACCTGCACTTGATTAAGAACCGCATTTTCACGTGCTAAAGTTAAAGCTTCTTCAGAAATATCTATACTTACCATTTCAATTAATGGATTGTTTTTTTTCAAAGCAATTGCTATACAACCACTACCAGCACCTATTTCCAAAACCTTAAAAGCGCTTCCATTCATCCATTTCAAAACTGCTAAGACCAATTCCTCTGTTTCAGGTCTGGGAATTAAAACCGATTTATTGACCTTAAAAATGAGATTATAAAAAAGGGTTTCTCCTAAAACATATTGTAATGGTGCTCCAGTTTCTAATTGCAAAAGATATTCTCTTAAACTCAGCTCTTCTGTTTTTGTAAGTTTTTTATCTTCATTTATTCTTAAATTCGTTCGATCAATCCCTAATAGGGTTACAAGCAGTAATTCGGTTATCGCACCATTCTCACCCGTATCATAAAGTTTTGAAAGTCTTTGCTTTGAATAAGCAATTGCCTCTTTAATATTCATTCCTTTTAAATTCTTAAAATAAAAATACAGTTTTTAATTACAATATTATTTCAAGATACAATTTTTTATAGTTAATTTCACATAATAATATTATTTTCGTAGCAATTAAGCTGTTTTTAAAGAAATAATTATAATTGTACATTATGTCGCACTTGCATTTTAATGATTTGATAGTCAAGGATATCCGCAAGGAAACACCTGATTGCGTTTCAATATCCTTTGAAGTTCCAGAAGATTTAAAATCAGAATATGAATATCTTCCTGGTCAGTATCTTACTTTTAAAACAATTATTAATAATCAAGAGGTAAGGCGCTCCTATTCCATTTGCTCTGGTCCTCAAGATAATGAATTAAGAATTGCAGTTAAGAAACAAAAACCAGCTGGAAAATTCAGTGATTGGGCTAACGAAGTACTCTCTGTGGGTGATACCATTAGCGTCATGCCTCCTTTAGGGCAATTTACACCCAAGCCTTCTGACAAGAAGAAAAGAAATTATCTTGCCTTTGCGGCAGGAAGTGGGATTACGCCTGTAATGAGTATTTTAAAAGCTACTTTACAAAATGAGCCCGATAGTACTTTTACACTCTTCTTTGGTAATTTCAATAGAAATTCAATCATATTTAAAGAAACTTTAGAAGGTTTAAAAAATAAATATATCAGTCGCCTACGTCTTTTTCATGTTATGGATAAAGAAAGCCAAGAAGCAGAAATACTGAATGGTATGATTAGCGTGGACAAAGTGAAATTATTTAATGAGAAGAAAGTAGTCGATTATAACAATATAGACGACATTTTTATTTGCGGCCCAGAACCTATGATTGTTGCCTTAAGAGATTATTTTCTAAATGAATTAAACTTTAGTCCTGAAAGACTATATTTTGAATTATTCACTTCACCTGATAAACCAAAAACTATTAATAAAGAATGGGAAGCTAAACAGCAACAAGTTGACAGAAGTAAGATCAGTAAAATTTCCGTTAGAATAGATGGAAATAGTTTTGACATGGACTTAGCTTATGTAGGAGAAAACATATTAGATGCAGCGTTGCAAAGTGGTGCAGATTTACCTTATGCATGTAAAGGTGGCGTATGCTGTACTTGTAAAGCGAAATTAATTTCTGGAGAAGTTGAAATGGAGGTAAATTATGGTCTTGAACCTGATGAGATTGCTAACAACTTTATTCTTACTTGTCAGTCACATCCAAGGAGCGAACATGTGGTTGTAGATTTCGATATAAAATAATATTTTTTTATTAAATAAATTTTTCTTTACCTTTGCACCCCAAGATATCAAAAGTATCAACAGAATGGTTCCGTAGCTCAGTTGGATAGAGCAACAGCCTTCTAAGCTGTGGGTCATTGGTTCGAATCCAATCGGGATCACGAAAGGGCAAAACTCTTTACAGAGTATTTGCCCTTTTTTATCTTAAAAGCCAATTTTTTGAAAAATTCGATAAATTGGAACTTGAATCCAGCGAATAATAAAAATTGCTCCTTAATAAATATAAAAACAAATTTAAACCTTAATTCTTAATAATGAAATTTATATAATTTCAAACATCTTAATTTTTAACCAAAAAAAATTATTGTGTAGGTTATTCGAATATTTCATAGTAAATTTAACCCTTCAAGAAAAAGAACAGACTATTTTTAAATAGTCTTTTATAAACATCAAAAAAAAATGAACATCAACAGTAAAGTTAACCTAAAAAAAGAGCTGCAGAAATATTTTGGCTTTAAAGGTTTTAAAGGAGAGCAAGAGAAAATAATAAAAAGCATATTATCACGAAAAGACACTTTCGTAATTATGCCTACTGGAGGAGGAAAATCACTTTGCTATCAATTACCCGCATTATTATCTGAAGGAGTAGCAATTGTTGTTTCTCCATTAATTGCTTTAATGAAAAATCAGGTTGATTTAATTAGAGGGTATAGCGATAATGATAATATTGCACACTTTTTAAATTCCAGTTTAAGTAAACCACAACAAAGAAAAGTAAAAGAAGATTTATTGCAAGGAGAAACTAAACTTTTATATGTTGCTCCTGAAACATTAACAAAGCAAGAAAACTTAGACTTCTTTTCAGAATTAAATATTTCATTCGTAGCTGTTGATGAAGCGCACTGTATTTCTGAATGGGGACATGATTTCCGTCCAGAATATCGCAAATTAAGCGATATGATTAAAGAAATTGATGCTACGCTTCCTATCATTGCACTTACAGCAACTGCAACTCCAAAGGTTCAAGATGATATTGTAAAAAATTTAGATTTAAAAGAGCCCAACATATTTATTTCTTCATTTAATAGACCTAATTTATATTATGAAGTAGTGCCAAAAGGCACCAATAATCAAGTACAGAAACATATTGTCCGTTTTATTTCTCATAATAGAGGAAAAAGTGGCATTATTTATACGCTCAATAGAAAAACCACAGAAGAATTAGCAAAGACATTAATGGCAAATGGCATTAAGGCAGTCGCTTATCATGCTGGTCTAGATGCAGTTACAAGGGCAGACCGTCAAGATAAATTTTTGATGGAAGATGTAGATGTTATTGTCGCAACCATAGCTTTCGGTATGGGCATAGACAAGCCAGATATCCGATTTGTGATGCATTATAATATTCCAAAATCAATTGAAAACTACTATCAGGAAACTGGAAGAGCTGGAAGAGATGGAATGGAAGGGAAGTGTATTTTATATTATTCTCTTAAGGATGTTCAAAAGTTAGAACATCTAATGAGAGACAAACCACTTAGCGAAAGAGAAATGGGTGCTCAACTGATTTCAGAAACCGTGGCATTTGCAGAATCTGGTGCTTGTAGAAGAAGGCAGCTATTATACTATTTTGGAGAAATTGATAAAGCTGAAAATTGTGGTAATTGTGATAACTGCTGTCATCCAAAAGAGCGATTAGATGTAAAAGATAGTGTAAAAATAATTCTAGATACCATTGTCTCATTGGATGAAAAATTCGGAATCAATTATGTAGTAGATGTAGTTTTAGGTAAACCTAATCCTCAGATAAAAGCATTCAAACATAATAAACTAGCAGTTTTCGGGGCGGGCTTAGTGATGGAAATGGATGAAAACTTTTGGTTATCTTTAATCCGTCAGATGATGCTTGAAGATTTTATCAGAAAGGATATTGAAGAATATGGTTTATTGAAAATAACAGAAAATGGCCGTAAGTTTCTGAACAAACCTTACTCAATAAAAGTACCCTTAAACCAACATTTTGATGATGATATAGACGATGATGATGATAATGCGGGTGCTGGCGGAAATGAGGCAGCTGATCCTGTATTATTAGAAATGTTGATTGCTCTAAGAAAACAAGTTGCAAAAGAAAAAAAACTCCCACCTTTTGTAATATTTTTAGAAAATTCCTTAATGGATATGGCGCTTAGCTATCCCACAACTATGGAGGAATTAGAAAAAATACAAGGTGTTAGTAAGGGGAAAGCAATAAAATTCGGTAGAAAATTCATAACGCTGATTGAGAAATACGTTGAAGAGAACGAAATTGAGAAGCCAGATGATTTTGTAATGAAAAATGTGGTGAACAAAAGTGGATTAAAAGTATTTATCATCCAAAATACCGACAAAAAAATTCCTTTAGAAAACATTGCAGAAACTAAAGAAATTACAGTCAGTGAATTATTGAGGGCAATGGAGGCAATTGTTGCAAGTGGTACGAAATTAAATTTAAGCTATTGCATAGATGAAGAATTAGACGAGGACGAGCAAGAGGAAATATTTGATTATTTCCGTAATGCAGAAGATGATGATATGAATGCTGCATATGAAGAATTTAAAGAATATGATATTAGTATTGAGTTATTACAACTGATGCGTATCAAATTCATGAGTGATTATGCAAATTAGAAAAATGTATTAAAATCTGGAAGGTCTTTAAGTTTTTAAAGACCTTTTTTCTTTTTATTAATTTTTTGAAAATGTGGAAATGGGCATAACTTTCTGTTGTTAAAATTCAAACAGCATTCAAAATTGTGTACTTTGCAATAGGATTGATATTTATTTAAATAAAAGGATTAAAAACCAAATAAAATATTGTGGAATCCATTAAGGATCAACAAATAATAAAAATAGGAATAGTTGGTAACCCTCAAGCTATAAAGGAGAGAATGTCTTTATGGAAGGAAACTTCTTTTATCAAATACTTATCTTTCCACACCTCAATCCTTATTGATAATTTAATTTTAAATCGGGATTATTTTTTAGTAAATGACATTGATGAGTTAATCCAACATACAGATGCTATTGATTTATTAAATTTAGGTGCTGAAGAGGCTTTTTCAATATTTGAGAAAACCGTAAAAGCTCACAAACCAATATTTTTCGAAAACCCTTTTATCCTTAGCATTGAAAAATTAAAATATGGCTCGATTCTTGCCAAAGAATCAAAAGTAATTTGCCAACCAGGTCTTTATTTAAGATTTCAGGAGGATATAATCGAACAAAGTCAAAAGGAATTTAGATTTTTAGAATCAGGTATTTCAATTGAAGAAAGTAAGAATTTAAATTATTCAGATTGGTTAGCCTTAGTAACAAATCATGTTGACTTGCTTTCAACATTGGCACACTCCCCCATTAAGAAAATTGATTCCTTTGCTTTAAATTTAAATAAAAAGGCAAATGCTCTTTTAAACTTCCGCATTCAGTTTGATAATGGAGCTGTAGGTTTATGTACGATCAATACGCAAGCATTAGTGGAAGAACAAGTAAGTTTATTATTTAATGAAAAAGAGCAAAAATTAATCGTCTGGGCAAAAAACGACAGACTTTCACATACTTTTTTTGACAAAAATTGCATTATAAATGCATTAGAACACTTTATTTTTACGATAAAAGGACAAATTGCACCAAAAGTTACTATTTTTGAGGCATTAAACAATTCTGAATTAACATTAGGCATTATAAACCAAATTGGATTTTAAAAGATATTGGAAGGGAATAACAAAATTAGAAAGGGTATTAATATCTTAAAGTTAATTGACATCAGTACGGCAATGACGGCTTGGGTATTTTTTTGGTTTCACAGACATCAAGTTATTCAAGAAAGCTATCCTGAAATTTTTACTTATAATAAATTCTTTTTTAGAGACTATTTAATAACATTCCTTTTTATCCCTTTTTTTTGGTATGCTATTTATTATCTTTCTGGCACTTATTTCAATGTATATAAAAAGTCAAGACTACAAGAGGCCTTCAGAGGTTTTATTTCTTCTTTAATTGGAGTCATATTAATTGGTCTTTTTGTATTTGCAAATGACACCGAAAGTTTCTCTTATTTTTTTAGAATTACTAGCTGGTATTTCTTAGTGCATTATATACTATTATTTATAAGTAGAAATACTTATTTAAGTTTTATAAAGCGACAATTAATTAAAGGGAAAGTTCAAATAAACACATTGATTATTGGAAGTAATGGTAAAGCAAATGACATTTTTAAAGAAATAAAAAACAATCCCCGAATTATAGGTTATAATATTGTTGGACTAGTAAACTCTAATGAAAAGCAATTACAAAAACAACAACTGATAGAGGGACTACCCTATCTTGGAGAGTTTAATCAACTGGGTTCTATCATTGATAAATATAAAATTGAGCAAGCTGTTGTAGCATTAGATACATCAGAAAGGAAGCTCATTGAATCCATTCTTATTCAATTAAGTTATAAACCAATAGAGTTAAAAATAATGCCAGAGCTGTATGATATTATTTCTGGAATGGTTCGTACCTCTAATGTGTTTGATAATGTAATGCTTAGTATCTCACCTGAACTTGTCCCAGACTGGCAAAAGGTGGTAAAGAGGGTATTAGATGTATTTGTTTCTCTGATTGGTTTAGTAATATTAAGCCCTTTACTACTTATTAACCTCATAGGTGTAAAATTATCATCACCCGGTCCTATTTTCTTTTTTCAGGAACGTATAGGTTTAAATGGGAAACCATTTAAAATCATTAAATTCCGTTCCATGTATTCCGATTCTGAAAAAAATGGTCCTGCATTATCAAAAGATGATGATCCAAGAATTACCTATTGGGGGAAAATAATGCGTAAGTGGCGCTTTGATGAATTGCCCCAATTTTTTAATGTTTTAAAAGGAGAAATGGCATTAGTAGGCCCTAGACCAGAGCGAAAACATTTTATTGATATCATTTGCAAAACACATCCTCATTATAAATATCTACACAGAGTAAAACCTGGGATTACCTCATGGGGAATGGTCAAGTTTGGCTATGCTGAAAACATAGAAGAAATGATAGAGCGTATGAAGTACGATTTGCTTTATGTAGAAAACGCATCATTATTATTAGATTTTAAAATTATGATTTTCACACTAATTGTTTTGTTTCAAGGCAGAGGGAAGTAACATTTTAAATTATTGATTTTTTTGAAGTATGAAGAAGAGACAAAGACTTTATTTTATAATTTTATCATTAATCTTATTTATCCCGAATTTTTTTGCATTATTAAATTACAATGACATTAAAGGGAATTTAAAAATGAGCGTGGCTTATACAGTATTGGCATTATTTGTTTGGGCGTTACCATTAATTTTTTTAAAATTAAAGACTTTCTTTATAATCAATTTTTTCTTCCTATTAGCATCCCCAATAGAGATTATATTCGTCAAAAGTTTAGGAACACCACATACTGTTGGTTTTATAGATTCCATCTTTAAATCAAACCTACAAGAAGCTTCGGAACAATTGAGTGGCAATTTATTAATGGTTCTGATTTTTATTTTAATAGTAATTATATATATAATTCTAACTTTAAAAATAAAAAACACCCGGCTAAACCTCAAAACAAGATTAGCCATTCTTTTCGGTTTCTTGCTTTTTAATGTTGGAATATTTTTTCAGATGTACAGTCTTCAAAAAGGGGCACAAAGTAATCTAAAAGAAAAACTAGATACTTCTTATTCCCAAGTGCTTTTAAAGTATTCTAGAGTTTATCCTTCTAATTTATTAGTAAATTTATATCGTCAATACGAGAATCAAAAAAGTGTCTCTAAATTGGAACAAAATTTGGTTAATTTTGATTTTCAGGCAATCTCTACTAATCCAATAGACCAAGAGGAAATATATGTATTGGTCTTGGGCGAAACTGCGCGGTTTGAAAGTTTTCATATTAATGGTTATCATAGAGAAACCACACCCTATTTAGACACCACCTCCAACCTACTTTCATTTCAAAATGTATATACACAAGCAAACTTGACTTCAATGTCTATTCCTCAAATAATTACGAGGTCATCACCACTTGATTTTAAAAAACAATTTTTTGAAAAAACGATAGCAGATGCTTTTAAACAAGCTGGTTTTTACACTGCATGGTTTGCAAACCAAAGTAGTGAGAATCCCATCATTAAACGAATGCAGGATAAAATTGATTATTTCAAAACGAATAATAGTGACATCAACTTGATTGGTTATCTGGATGAAGCTATAGTACCTGAATATGAAATAGTTATTCAAAATAAAAGCAAAAAGAAATTTATCGTCATTCATTCCTTAGGTAGTCATTTCCGATATTCAAATCGATATCCTAAAACCTTTGAAAAGTTCACTCCAGCCTTAGAAGAAACCGGATATAATAATTTAGATTATAACAACAGAACATCGATTATTAACGCTTATGATAATTCGATTCTTTATACAGATTATTTTCTTCATTTATTAATTCAAGAATTAGATAAGACCAACCAAAAAGCAGTATTACTTTATGTTTCAGATCATGGTGAAAACCTATATGATGATGATAAAAGATATTTTGCACATGGTACTGTTTCGCCTACAAAACATGAATATCATATACCTTATTTTATTTGGTATTCAAAAAAATATGAAGAATCTGAACCACAGAAAATCCAAAATTTAAAAAACAATATCAATGTGGCTATTAGTTCCGGTACTACTTTTTATACCTTATTAGACTTAGCAAATATAAGTTACAAAGATTCCGTAAAGGAATTAGAAAAAAGTTTAGCTTCAGATGAATACAAAATCCCAAAAGAAAGGATGATGTTGAATAGTGAACAAAAAATAATCTATTTGAAATAATTCTATTTTCGCAACTAATTGAAAATCAAAATCATCTATTATTTCAGACACATATTAACATTTCAATATTAAACTATTTAGGTAACTTTATATTCTATTAACCATAACAAATTGTATCATGAATATAAAAAGTAAATCTTTCACACCATTTCAAAGATTAAGGAGTATCATTCGTATTTTCCAAAAACGTAAGATTATCATTCCAATGTTTAAAGATTTCTATGCAGGAAGATATCAAATGCCTTGGGCTAGGATGTTATTATTTGTTTTTACGCTAGCATATCTTATATGGCCTCTAGATATTGTACCTGACTTCATTATTGGGTTAGGATGGATAGATGATATTATTATTTTTGCATTTGCGGCAGATCGGATGGAAGAAGAATTAATTAAATACCAACAATTCAAAAATGCGAATCAAGGAAAACCTGTTCTTCTTACTAAGAAATGGAGATAGTTATTGAAAAAAGTCTAAACCTAAAGTTTAGGCTTTTTTAATTTTTACTTTTCTCTAAAAGTTTATCTATTTTTTGATTTAAACTTCTAAGCTCATCTTTCAATTGGGATACTTTGTCCTCAAGTTCATCATTATTATCACTCACCATTGCATCTACAAAAATTGAGTTAACCAATGAGAAACCTAGAATACCACCAAAAAATAATAAAATACTAAAATAAAGTTTTGAAAAAAAGGCAATGGTATCTGAACTTCTTTCGGCTATATGATTCGGAATTTCGTACCAACCTTCTATTGTGAATAATTGAAAAATGGTATAAAAAGACTTAACAGGATTGGAAAAATATTCTGGAGCTATATTACGATATAATGAAGTACTGATTAAAGAAATAATAAAAATCAAGATAAAAAAGCTAAACAAAATAACATAAGATGATTTAATCGCTCTTCGTACGGAAACCGTAAAGTTATCGACCTGTGGAAGAAATTTCAACAATCGAAAAGCCTTAAAGGCTCTAAATACTCTTAAGGATAGGAATATGTTAAACTCCATTGAGCTTTGGTCAAAAAACAAAGCAGCTAAAGAAGGGATGGTTAAAACAACTAAAATAAAATCGAACCGATTCCATCCATTAGAAATGTATTTTTTAAATCCATAATGTTTAACTTTAATAATCATTTCTACAATAAAAATGATTGTAAACAAACCTTCCAGATAATCTAAACTTGTGCCTCCCATTCCAAACTCTTCTAAAAAAATCAATAAGGCATTAATAATTATTAATGTCAGGATAAATTGGTCATTCAGTAAATACGATTTTATCTTACTCATCAAATAGTTTCTTTAGAAGGGTCACGCACAAAAACATAAAGTTATAAATAAAAAGCTGAATTTAAGAAAGCCGCCTCGCAGGATGGCTTTCTTACAAAAAATAGCATTCACGAATAAAAAGATTTTACTTTGCATGGAATTCAAAAAAGTTTTGAACTTATTTTCATATTAAAGAACAAGTTATGGAATATCAATATCCAGTTTTAATTATAGGTCAAGGAATTGCTGGTACGCTATTAAGCTTCGAACTGTTTCAAAATAACATTCCATTCAAAGTAATTGATAACAACAGCAATAATAGTGCTAGTCATCTTTCGGGTGCGGCATTAAACCCCTATTCAGGAAAAACGGAAAAGGGAATTAAAAGAAGAACAGAAATGTATGATGCTGCAATGAACAGTTACACTTCCATTGGGAACTTATTAAATTCGAAAATTGTAAATGATTTTAAACTATTAATTTTCGATGACCCAAAAGAAAGTAATAAGCTTTTAGACTCAAACTTTACGCCTAATTTCAATTATAAAGAAATATCTAAATATGACCATGTCGCTTTAGTTCAAAACGAGATTCTGTTGAAGCTTTGGCGTAGATGGCTTCTTAAAAATGATTTCTTGATAGAAGATTCCTTTCAAGAAAATGAGCTCATCATTAACACAGAGATTATTTATAGAACTGAAAAATATAGCAAGATTATTTATTGTAATGGCGTAGCAGCAATGAAACAGTCTTTATTTTCAAATATTCCATTCACAAAGAATAGAGGCGATGTATTATTATTAAATATTCCAGAACTATCAGAAGAATATATTTATCAAATAGAGAAAATTAGACTTTTATCAAAGGGAAATGGAATATTTTGGTGCGGGAGCAATTACATTTGGGAATACGAGGATATGGAACCCAATAAGCAATGGGGTGCAGCAACTTTATCAATTTTAAATCGTTGGCTTAAACTTCCTTTTGAGTTGAAAGCTCATATTTGTGCAAAGCGACCGACGACTGCGGGTCAAATTCCAACGATTGGTTGGCATCCTAAAAATGATCTTATAGGTATTTGCAAT
Organism: Edaphocola sp.; assembly: GCA_035497795.1. Classification (GTDB taxonomy): domain Bacteria; phylum Bacteroidota; class Bacteroidia; order Chitinophagales; family Chitinophagaceae; genus Edaphocola. The sequence continues at coordinate 116,726 of DATJCU010000091.1, forward strand.
GGTTTAGGCACAAAAGGTTATTCCGCAGGACCTTTATGGATAAAAGATTTTGTAAATAACAGTATATTAAAAGAAGAGGATAGTATGTATCAAAGCTTTTTAAACAAACATTTAAAAGTTTAATTAATAATTAGCCAACTAAACATGTTTAATTCCAGAGTATTTAAAATATATATTTTTTCAGACCTTTGTGCTAATAAGCTACCATCTTTTTAGGTTTTCTAAGTTTAGGTGTAAAATAATAAAAAGCAACGGCACAAGTACTAAAGAGGAAAAAGGTAGCCATCCACAGATTACTAAATCCAATTATACTAATCAACTGAGTACCTAATAAAGGGGTCACAACAAATGCAACAGATATAGAAAGATTATTTAAACCCATATAAGCACCTTTATTATTTTCTCCCGATCGTTGAGCAGTAATGCTTGACATAAAAGGAAGAATTAATATTTCACCTATACTCAATAAAATCATACCAAGAAAAAGCATCCAATATGCTGGATTAAATGCTATAATAAGAAAAGAGACTGCACTAAACATCGATCCCCAAAACATAGTCTGTGGAATAGTTAACCGAGTTTCCGAGAAATTGACCAGCGGCATTTCTAAAATAAAAACTGTAAGTCCATTTGTTGCCATTAACAAGCCAATCATACTTTGAGCCATCCGTAAGTCTTCTTTATAAAAGATGGGTAATGTACTCATCAATTGGAAAAATCCAATTGCAAATCCCATACATATTAATGTAAAAATCAAGAAGGGAAAATCCTTATAAGGTGAAAGCTCCTTTATCACTTTTTTAGCTTGTTTTTCTTGCTTAGTTTTAATTTTTTCAAGCTTTTCAACTTTATGCCCTTTTCTAAAAAATAAAACAAATGCTAAGCCCGCTAGTAATGCCATCAATGCATTTCCGAAAAATAATAAATCATAGGAAACTGCCGACAAAAACCCGCCCATTGCTGGTCCAATAGAAAAACCGAGATTAATAGCCATCCTATTTAAAGAAAAGGAACGTGTCAAGTTCCCAGGTAAGGCATATTTACTGATAGCAACAGAATTAGCGGGCATAAACAAAGTACTGATCACACTTTGAACAAAAACAATCATTCCTATTGCTAAAGGCGTACTATAAAATGGGTATAAGCAAAACAAAGGCACGCTGACAAACAAACTAAATACTTGTACACTATAATCCCCTATCTTATCGGTAAGATAGCCACCTAACCAGGAACCCAATAAAGAACCTATTCCGAAACAACTTAGTACAATTCCAGATTCGATAATAGAAAAGCCCAAGCGATCGACCATATAAATCCCTAAAAAGGGTAAAACCATAGATCCTGCTCTATTAATGAGCATCACTATAGAAAGTAGCCAGGAAGCATGAGAAAGCCCGTGAAAAGAGGCTTTGTAAACACCATAAATCTTCTTCAATGGAAAAGTTTATTCAGATTAAAATTTTGATAAAACGCAAATAACTTGTTCTATGATATACTGCACCATTTCTGCTGTCATTTCAGTATGTATAGGTAAAGAAAGTACTTGATTGGATAATCGTTCACTCACTGGCAAGTCTGGTTGTAAAGGATACTGATCTGTTAAAGCTTTTTGTTGATGACAAGAAACTGGATAATAAACCATACTAGGAATACCTAATGTAGCTAATGCTTCTTTTACTTTATCTCTGTCGATACCATTTGCTAATTGAACAGTATATTGATGATAAACATGATAAATATCGTCCTTAACAAATGGTACTTTTATTTTAGATTGATTCTTAAATCCTTCATTATATTGGTGGGCAACCTTTATTCTGGATTCATTATAATCATCTAAATATTGAAGTTTTACATTTAAGATAGCAGCTTGGATACTGTCTAATCTGCTATTCATTCCTACTACTTCATGATGATACTTCTGAACTTGTCCATGATTAGCAATTTTTGAGATTTTTATAAATAAATCATGATTAGGAGTCATTAATGCACCGCCATCACCATATGCTCCTAAATTCTTAGAAGGGAAAAAAGAAGTACAACCAATATCACCGATTGTTCCGGTTTTGTAAACACCTCCATCAGAGAATTTAACATGTCCCCCAATGGATTGTGCATTGTCTTCTATGATAAATATTTTATGTTTTTTAGCGATATTCAAGATGGCCTCCATATCTGCACTTTGCCCATATAGATGCACTGGAATAATTACCTTTGTATTATCAGTAATCGCTTCTTCCATTTGATTAACATCAATATTAAAAGTATCTTTATCTACATCAACAAAAACGGGTTTTAAGCCTAACAGCAGGACTACTTCTACTGTAGCAAAGTAAGTAAATGCAGGTAAGATAACCTCATCTCCACGATGCAAGCCTAAGCTCATTAAGGCTATTTGTAAAGCGTCTGTTCCATTACCACAAGCTTTCACAAAAGGAATGGCATGATAATCGGCCAAGGCAGATTCAAATTCTTTTACGTCACTACCATTAATAAAAGATGTTTGGTTGATCACATTTTGAATAGCAGCATCTACATCCTCTTTGATCCTTAAATATTGCCCATGCAAATCCACCATTTTAATATTGTTCATCTTAAAACTTGTTTATTAAGAATAAAAACTCTTTTTTGAAGATTCATATTTAAAAAAATGATACTCAAAAATCAGCAAGCGAAGTTACAAAACCAAAATGGCAAATACGCCCACTTTGCAAAAATCTAACATTATTTAAATTGATTGCTTACTCTTTAATCTGACAATAGGAATAATCATTTCCTCCAAACTTATTCCTCCATGCTGAAAAGTATTTTTATAATAATTCACAAAGTGATTGTAATTATTGGGATAGCATAAAAAAACATCACCTTTAGCAAAGATGTATTTGGAATTAACATTAGGTTGTGGCAATCCTGCTTTATTTGGATTTGTCACATCAAAAACTTCGCGTGGATCATATTGAATATTTCTACCGTGTTTATATCTCAAATTAGTAGAGGTACTTTTATCTCCTATACATTTACTAGGTGTTTTAACCCTAGTGGTTCCATGATCGGTGGTAACAAAAAGCTGTATATCTTTATCGGCAATCTTCTTTAAGGCACCATATAAGGGAGAATGCTCAAACCAGCTTACAGTTAGACTTCTATAAGAAACTTCATCACCTGCTAATTCTCTCAAAACCTCCATTTCTGTTCTGGCATGAGAAAGCATATCAACAAAATTATAAACAATAACGGTTAAATCATTTTTCAGGTAATTATGAATATTATCTTCCAAGGATTTACCGTCATTATTATTGGTTATTTTCACATAATCCCATTTTAAATCATCTAACTTTAATCTTTTAAGTTGAGCCTCAAGAAGCTCTTTTTCATATAGATTCTTACCCCCTTCTTCCTCATCATTTTTCCAATACTCAGGAAACTTCTTTTCTATATCTAAAGGCATCATTCCAGCAAAAATAGCATTTCTACTGTATTGAGTAGCAGTAGGTAAAATACTAAAGAAAGTATCTTCATGCTGAACAGAAAACTGTTCACTCAAAATAGGTTCTATTGATTTCCATTGATCATACCTTAGGTTATCAATTAAAATCATAAAAGAAGGCTTACCTTTTTGAATGAAGGGAGCTATTTTTTCTGCAAACAATTGATGTGAAAAAACAGGAAGATCTTTTGTGGTTCTATTAATCCAATCTAAATAATTTTTAGAAACAAATTTATAAAATTCATTATTTGCTTCAAATTTCTGAGTATTAAAAACTTCCAGCATTTCTGCACTATCACTTTTTTTACTCATTTCTATTTCCCAATACACTAACTTTCGATACAATTCTTTCCACTCTTCCAAGTTTGGATTAGAATTAAGTGTCATGAACAAGTTTCGAAAATCTTTCTGATATTCAGTGTTTGTTTTTTCAGAAACCAATCTTTTTCCATCAAAGACTCTTTTTAGAGAAAGCAAAACTTGATTTGGATTTACTGGCTTAATTAGATAATCTGTAATCTGACTACCAATAGCTTCTTCCATTATATTTTCTTCTTCATTTTTTGTGACCATTATCACGGGTATAGAAGGATACAGTGCTTTAATCTGAGTAAGCGTTTCTAAACCTGTAATGCCTGGCATACTTTCGTCTAAAAGTACCACTTCAGCTTTGTGGGTTCTTAAATATTCTAAAACGTCATAACCATTGGTGAAAGGCGTTATTTCATAACCTTTGTTTTTTAAAAATAAAATTTGAGATTTCAGAGAATCTATCTCGTCATCCACCCATAAAATATTTGAAATCATAATTTTAATTTATTGAATTATATTAATAACGAAATTCACTAAAATTTATTGAAAAAAGATTAATGAAATGATAAAAATTGCCGAAAGATTTTATAATGGCTTTTTACAAAAATAACGAAAATGATTAATGTTTTATGATATACCTTACCTTTGCCAGGATTTAAAAACGCATTTAAAATTGGAAACTAAAATACAAAAATACTTCATTATTGATTTCGACAGTACTTTTACTAGTGTAGAAGGATTGGACGAATTAGCCAATATTGCATTAAGCAATCATCCAGATAATGAAAGAATAGTGCAACAAATCAGAGACTTAACTGATCAGGGAATGAGTGGAGCAATTGAATTCTCAGAAAGTCTTAAAAAACGATTATCCCTTTTATCCGCTAATAAATCACATGTAATTGAATTGGTAAGCTTTTTACGAAATAAAATTTCAAAATCTTTTGAAAGGAATCGTAACTTTTTAAAGGAACATGCTGACAACATTTATATTGTTTCAAGTGGATTTAAAGACTTTATAGTTCCAGTAGTTTTAGAGATGGGTATTCATGAAAGCCATGTTTTTGCAAATGAATTTAAATATGACCATCAAGAAAACATTATAGGATTGGATGAAGAAAATGTTTTAGCCAGTAATGGAGGGAAGAAAAAAATCTTAGCACAATTACATCTGAATGGAGATATTTATGTTATTGGTGATGGTTATACAGATTATGAATTAAAAGAAAGTGGCTTAGCTAATAAATTTTATGCTTTCACTGAAAATGTTGAGCGTGAAAAAGTTATTCAACTTTCAGGTAATGCTGTTGCTTCTTTAGATGAAATTTTATTTGAAAACAAATTAAATCGTAGTCAATCCTATCCTAAAACAAAAATAAAAGTATTACTTCTAGAGAATTTACATCCAGTCGCTGCAAAAGCTTTTATAGACCAAGGATTCAAAGTAGAAATTGAGAAAGGAGCTTTAAGTGAAGAAGAGCTATGTGAGAAACTAAAAGATGTTTCTATCTTAGGAATTCGTTCTAAAACTATTATTACAAAGAAAGTTCTAGAGCACGCTCCGCGATTAATTGCCATAGGCGCATTTTGCATAGGCACTAATCAGATTGATTTAGAAACTGCTAGTTCAAGAGGTGTCGTTGTTTTTAATGCACCTTATTCTAATACCAGATCGGTGGTGGAACTGGCTATTGGAGAAATTATTTTACTTATTCGAAAGGCTTTTGATAAGAGCAAAAAACTACACAAGGGACAATGGGACAAGTCTGCAAATGGAAGCTTTGAGATCAGGAATAAAAACCTAGGCATAATTGGTTATGGTAATATTGGTGCTCAGCTTTCTGTGTTAGCAGAATCTTTGGGTATGCGTGTTAATTTTTACGATTTGGTAGATAAACTCAGCATAGGAAATGCTGAAAAAGCAGATAGTATGGAAGCTTTACTGAAGACTTCAGATATCATCAGCTTACATGTGGATGGAAGAATAGAAAATACTAATTTAATAGGTAAAAAAGAATTTGACATCATGAAGGATGGTGCGATTTTCTTAAATCTTTCTAGAGGTCATGTTGTGGATATAACAGCATTAGCTGATGCAGTTAAAAGTGGTAAAATTGCAGGAGCTGGTGTGGATGTTTTTCCACAAGAGCCTAAGAACAATACCGAAAAATTTGAAAATGAATTATGTGGATTAGAAAATGTAATCTTAACGCCACATATTGGAGGTAGTACAGTAGAAGCACAAGAAAATATTGGAAAATTTGTACCTACAAAATGCCTAGAATACATTAATAATGGTAGTTCTAACGGTAGTGTAAACTTTCCTGAGGTGCAATTACCATTATTGAAAGATTCCCATCGAATATTACATATTCATAAAAACATTCCAGGTGTTATGAGTCAGATCAACAATATCTTTGCAAAATATCAAATCAATATCAATGGTCAATATTTAAAAACTAATGAAAAGATAGGTTATGTTATTTTAGATATTGATAAAGAATATAAGGATGAATTAATTCAAGAATTAAAACAAGTTGACGGAACAATCAGATTTAGAATGTTGTTTTAATTAGGTATAAAAAATAGAACTATTTAAAAAATAAAAGCCAAAACAAATTAAAGTTTTGGCTTTTCTAAAATAAATTAATCAGCTCTCATCGGTGTTCCTCTTGTTTCTTGCTGACTTTCCCTTTGAATGTTTTGAGTTTCTTTTTCTGATTTTTGCTTTGCCATATTTTCTTGTTTTGCGCCATCATTTAGAGACTTGTTAATTTTACAAGAACTAAATGCTGCAATTCCAATGATTGAAATAAAGCATAGGTATAAATAATTCTTTTTCATTGCTACTTTTTTTCAAAGATAATATTCATTTATCAAATAAAATATTGTGGAGAAAATATTAGGAAAACTATACCATTTCAATAAAAAACATACTCACTTTCCACATTATGTGTATATTAATTATTAAAAAAATTTCTTCAACTAAAAATAACTGTTTAATATTGTATAAGAATTCGTTCTTACTAACCCAATTTTAAAAAGTTCAACAAATTACTGAGTTGAACTTTTTATTTTAAGATCTTCTCAAACTATACCCTGGCAAAGGTTTCAACAAAAGAAAAATCAATTCTATGAGTAAGTTTCAATACATTTTATTCAATAAACCTTTTCAAACTCTTTCTCAATTTTCACCTTCAGAAAACAAAAAAACATTAGCTGATTATTTAAAAGGGATAGAAAAAGATATTTACCCAGTTGGCAGGTTAGATTACGATAGTGAAGGCTTATTATTATTGACAAATGATAGCTCACTTAATAAAAAATTATTACATCCAAAAAGTGGATATAAAAAAACTTATTGGGTTCAGATAGAAGGAGCCATCAAGGAAGAAGATATAAAACCTTTACGCAATGGCGTGCATATTTCTGTAAATGGGAAAATCCATAAAACATTACCGGCACAAGTTTCCATAATCCCAAATCCTGAAGAGCAACTATGGGAAAGGAATCCACCCATAAGATATAGGAAGGAGGTTCCAACTTCTTGGTTGAGTATAACTATTGGAGAAGGAAAGAATCGTCAAGTGAGAAAAATGACTGCTGCTATAGGATTTCCAACATTACGATTAATAAGGGTACAAATAGGGAACCTAAATCTAAAACAACTATTGCCGGAACCATTTATTTATCTTGATGAAAAAGATATAGAAGCAATGCTGTCAAAATCGTAATTAATAAGGATTTTAATTTCATCCCACTTATTAAAAGATAAAATTTATAAGTTTCTTTTTTCAATTCACTTCAAATCTTAACTTTGCGCCATGAAATACTTAATTGTAGGATTGGGAAATATTGGTATTGAATATGAAGGTACCCGCCATAATATTGGCTTTGACGTGACAGATGCTTTTGTAAGTAAACATCAGGGCACTTTCAAACAAGATAGACTCGCATTTGTGGCAAATATAAAATGGAAAGGGAAGCAGTTTGTAGTAATTCAGCCTACCACTTATATGAACCTTAGCGGAAGGGCCGTTAAGTATTGGATGGATAAAGAGAAAATAGAAATCCCAAATATTCTTGTTATAGTTGATGACTTAGCTTTACCTCTTGAGGCTTTACGATTAAGGCCAGGTGGGAGTGATGCAGGACATAATGGATTAAAAGATATTCAAGCAGTGTTAGGAACTAATCAGTATCCGCGATTAAGGTTTGGTGTAGGCAATAATTTCTCTAAAGGTAGACAAATTGATTTCGTTTTAGGTAGATGGACTAAAGAGGAATTAAAAACCGTAGAAATAAAAATACCGAAATCAATAGAAATAATTGAAAGCTTTGCTACTCAAGGCTTAGCGCCTACTATGAATACCTTTAACCATAAATAATTTTATATTCTTCTTTTTACATTAATATTAGAATTCTAATACATAACTTTGCGTCATGAATCAGCAAGAAATAAAAAATTTGATACCAGAAGGTTTTGATGATTCCTCTCGTGTTTGGATTTTTCAAAGTACAAGACCTTTTACAGATCAACAAGTATTAGAAATTAATGAACAATTATTGCACTTTACTGCACAATGGGTCGTTCATGGTCATCCAGTAACTGGCTGGGGAAAGCTTTTATTCAACCGTTTTATAGTTATGATGGCTGAAGAGAAAGAAGAGAAAATTAGTGGCTGTAGCTCTGACAGTATGGAACGAGTAATCAAAAGTATTGAAAAACAATACGATTGTTCTTTATTCGACAGATTATCGATTACGTTTTTAGTTAAAGACAAACCAGAGGTCTTACCAATGAATCAAGTGCAGTATGCTATTGATAAAGATTTTATCAATAAAGACACCTTGTTATTTAATAATTTGGTTGCTACTAAAAAAGAACTACTAGAAAAATGGCTTAGCCCACTTTCAGAATCTTGGATGGCAACAAGAGTAAAATTTAAAGAAGAAAACACAACTGTATAATCCCCTTATGATTTTATCGGATTTAAAAATTTTAGAAGAAATTGAAAAAGGTAATATTGTTATAGAGCCTTTTGATAGAAGTTGTTTAGGAAGTAATTCTTATGATGTTCATTTAGGAAAGCATTTAGCGATCTATGAAAACAATATTTTAGACGCGCGCAAACATAATAGCATTACACATTTTGAAATTCCTGAAGAAGGTTATGTTTTGCAACCCAAAACACTTTATCTTGGAGTAACAATAGAATATACTGAAACCTTTGATCATGTACCATTTTTAGAAGGAAAATCTTCCACAGGTCGCTTAGGGATAAATATACATGCAACTGCAGGTAAAGGAGATGTAGGCTTTTGTAATACTTGGACCTTAGAAATTTCCTGTTTACACCCTGTTCGAATATATGCAGGAATGCCAATTGGACAACTGATTTATTTCTGCGTAGATGGTAACGTTCAAAATCTTTACAATAAAAAAGATAATGCCAAGTATACTGAAAGGACAATCCGTCCTGTTGAAAGTATGATGTGGAAAAATCAGTTTTAAAGTTACTGATTTAATAAACATAATAAAACGAAAACAATGACCATAGGAATAATAGGTAGTGGAGCCATGGGAAATGGTATCGCACAAGTTGCTGCCATGGCAGGGAATGAAGTATTAGTTTATGATAATAATCCTGAAGCAATTGAAAGAGCTAAAGATGCTAGTCTAAAAATACTTAACCGACTCCAAGAGAAAGGGAAAATAGAAAGTGCCACAACTATTTATAATCGTTATCAATATGTAGATACCCTAAGTTCTTTAAAGGATTGTGACTTGATCATAGAAGCTATTATCGAGAACCTTACCATCAAACAAAAAGTGTTTAGTGATTTAGCAGCAATTGTTCGAGAAGATTGTATATTAGCATCAAATACATCCTCTCTTAGCATTACTTCCATAGCAGCTGCAGTCAGTCATCCTGAAAGAGTGATTGGCTTACACTTTTTTAATCCTGCACCATTGATGGCATTGGTGGAAATCATTCCAGCTATTCAAACCAAAGAAGGTTTAGCAAATGAGATGAAGCAATTCATGACCGATTGGGGTAAAGTCCCAGTCATTACTAAAGATACGCCCGGCTTCATCGTTAATAGAGTGGCCAGACCATTTTATGGTGAAGCTATTAAAATGATGGAAGAAGGCTTAGCTACCAAAGAAGAAATTGATTTAGCTTTAACCACAGTTGGTGGTTTCAAAATGGGACCATTTACTTTAACCGACTATATTGGTCATGATGTGAATTATGTTGTAACTGAGACGGTTTATAAATCTTTCTTTAATGATCCTAGATATCGTCCTTCCTTTGCGCAAAAGAGATTAGTAGAAGCGGGTTGGTTAGGGAAAAAATCAGGTAAGGGCTTTTATGATTATCAAAATGGAGCAATCGTATTAAAAAGCACCTTGAGTGCATCCAAACAGGATGAAATTGTAGAGCGTATCTTATTTATGTTAATCAATGAAGCTGTTGATGCCTTATATTTGAATATTGCATCTGCTGATGATTTAGATATCGCTATGACCAAAGGTGTGAACTATCCAAAGGGTCTGTTAAAATGGTGTGATGCTTTAGGAGCTGATTATGTCTTAGCGGGTTTGGATTCTTTATATGACAATTACCATGATGACCGATACAGAGCTAGTGCTTTATTAAGGAAATACGCTAAAGAAAATAAGAAGTTTTTTTAGAATATTTTATTGATGACAAGACCAACAATTGCACAGAACGAATTCCCTATAGACAAAATTTCTAAATGATGAATGAATTAAAAAAAAGTCTTTCCGTAATTTTGGAAAGTCCAAAGGAGCATATTCAAGACAAATTGCAAAGGATATGTAAATTGTTAGACAAAGAAAAAACTTATTTTAATTGGACCGGCTTTTATTTCAAAAATGGTGAAGTAGATGAATTAATTCTTGGTCCATACGTAGGTGCAGCTACCGATCATACTGTTATTCCATTTGGTAAGGGAATATGCGGTCAGGTTGCCATAAGCAATCAGACTTTTGTTGTTCCAGATGTTATGGCTCAGGAAAATTATTTAAGTTGTTCTATCCAAACCAAAGCAGAAATTGTAGTCCCAATTATTAAAAATGGTATCAATATCGGACAAATTGATATTGATTCACATTACCTAAACCCTTTCACTACGGAAGATAAAAATTTATTAGAATGGCTTTGCAAGGAATTAGCAAAGATTTTATAAATTATATGTTTCTGTTTATAGCATCTCCAACAATACAATAAGCATTTGACAATAAAATTCCTACAATTAATTTTTTAACTACAAAATCAACTCATAGCCAAAGAAAGTAAGAAGAAACTCTCTTCTTCTGCAAAAACACTATGCGGGATTTTTGGTTTTAAAGAAACCATTTGACCTTTAGATAAAATAACAGATTGCTTTTCGGCGGTAAATTTCACTTTACCTTCTAAAACTTGTACACTAATTTGTGCTGGCGCAATATGCTTTTTCAATTCCGACTGAGCTTTTAATCCAATTAATACAATTCTTAATTGTTTTGATTTAAAGATAGTAATAGAATTCAATCCACCAGTTTTCCAAGTCTCTTCATTTCGAATTTGTTCAATAAACTTATTTAAATCCATTTCGACTAAATCGGCATCTAGAACTCTATCTCCTTCGGGTCTTAAAGGAGTAGCCTCATTATATTTCTCTTCCATAATAGTATATTTTATTTAAATAAAACATTCCCTAAATACTAAAATTCAGGAAACAGTTCTTTTCAATGTAAATTTACGAAGAATATTTATAATGTCGTAAACGAAAAATGGTTTAGTACTATACCGAAACCAATTTTTAGTGTAAATTTAGGAAAAGATTCTAGCAAATCAATTAATACACTTACCCTATTAAATACGCTATACCATCTTCAACAGGTTCCACTAAGTCTTTAATTCTTTTTTCTTTAAAGGTCTTTAACAATAAGTCCTTGACTACTTTATAGTCATCATGAATAGGACATGGATGATCAGCTGAACATTTTGTTAATCCCAATCCGCATTGCTTAAATATACTGTCTCCTTCAATAGCTACAACTATATCATAAATAACCCTTTCTTGCTGTTCTTCTTCTAAAAAGAAACCTCCATTAGGACCTTTTGTACTATTTAGAAAGCCATGCCTAACAAGATTTTGTAAAATTTTACCTACAGTATGTTCACTAGCATTAATTTTTCTAGAAACATCTTTTATCCCGGCTCTCTCATTTAATTTACTTTTACCAGAAAGGTAAATCACAGCTTTTATTGCAGTTTTACTTGTTTGGCTCAACATATTTTAATGCCCTAAATATTCTTGACCCTCTGGCGAAATCATAGAGAAATCCCAAGCTGGTTCAAAAGTTAAATTAACACCTACTTCCCATTCCGGAAATGAATTGGATACAGATTGATTTACATTACTTGTAATACTTTCTCCCATAGGACAAAATTGAGTAGTCAAAGTCATTTCCACATCAACTTTCCTATCCTTTTCTTCAAAATCGATCCGATAAATTAAGCCTAAATCAACAACATTTAATCCTATCTCAGGATCAATTACATTATATAAATCAGAAAGTGCGATACTGCACTTTATACTATCATTAGATACTACGTTCATTTAATTTTCGCTTTATGAAATAAAATAATAGTTGTATTGGTGACATAGAGCACTGCAGCTATTAAAAGCAATACTGCTCCAATTTTCAAAGTTAAATCATTTTGCAATAAAATGCCGATAATAGTGGTTAAAAAACCGGCAATATAGCTCAGACTCATTCCAGTAAAAATATTTTCTTTAAATAGCTCTTTTGGTACAGGTGTCTTAGCACCATGTGCATTTTTATGATACACTTTGTTCCAAACAATAAATGGCAGTGTTTTAAAAGTCATACCCATAATAATTGCCGTTAACCAACCAAAGAATATGGTAAACCCGTATAACATTGTAATGTTTTCATTACCCTTCTGAGGTACAAATAACATCACAATTAATAATATAATAATCGGTAAAAGCATTTGAATTACTGACAATAGAGATATTTTCATTTGCTCATCCACAGACTTCCTTATTCTTACCTTATTAGCATTTCGGCAAAAATTAACAAACTTGCCTACCCCTATTAATATCAATGTTAAAGAAATATAATACATATTTTCGGGACTATCTGTTGCCCAAAAAATAATAAAACTTATTAAGCCTAGGTTGATTAATGCTAAAATGATCCATAGTGCTTTATTATTGGTATATTTTGATATTAAAAACATAGGAATGAGCCTGGACCCAACTCCTAAAACTAATAGTAAAAACCATCCAACTATGCCCATATGGGCATGAATAGTTAAATAATTTAATGAATCAGAAGGCAATAAATGTTTTGTAAAATTAAACACTAATAATAAGCCAAAAAAGGTAGTACTAAACAACCATAATGTTGCTGTTCCTACAAACCAGGCATGAACATTCAACTTTTTACTTTCAAAAATTCCAGTAAACACATTGACCAAATAACAGATTACACCCAAATTGACCAATACCGCTCCCAATTGTAAAATCCAGCCAAGATTAAAAGAATAAAAACCAATAGCCACAAATGGAATACCAACCCCCGTGAAAATAAAAGTGAGGTAAGCAAGCAAATTACTTTCTAATTCTCCCTCAATAATCACTGGCAACAATTGATGAGAGGCACCAAAAATAATCATTGTACCCCAGCCTAAAGCCATTACATGAGTGATAGCCAAAGTATGAGGAGAGAAATGGTGTTGGTTAAAAATACCAGTATCCCACAAAAGTAATATGGAGGCTATAAGTAAAGAAATTGAAGCATATACGTAGAAAGGCAATACTACTTTATATGAAGTAGTTTTTTGCAATCCCGATGCTGCCATTGGTCCAAACATTTATAATTATTTGTTTTTAAAAATCAATAAATAAACTTCTCCATCTTGTACCTCCTTGATACGAAACTCAAAATCTCTATCTTTTAATTCGGTTAAAAGAAAAACAGGGATTCTCTTATGATTTACATATAAAGCTTTCCCATCTGGCAAAGTTTCAAGGTTTTCTAAAATAGTCATCATTGGCATAGGCATTTCTAGATGCCTAACATCTATTTCAACTAAATTACCTTCATGTTTTTTTAGTATCGTTTCCCAATCTCCAGTTGAAGATGCGGTTTCTGTAGCCAAAGTAACTCCACCAGAATCATCGGTTTTGTAAAAATAGGTTTCTATTTCTTGTGGAGCTATAATATCCACATGGGTTTGAAATCCTTGTTTTTCTAATAACTTGATTAAAGGTGTTGGCTCAAAAGTATTAATGATTTTCAAAACTTGGCCTGCGGTTAATTCTTTAATCTTCATTTGAATGGCTCTAAGTGGATCTTCTCCTCCAGCAAGCAATGCTCTAACATCAAAAGGAATTATTTTTTCAGATGCAACATTTTTCAAATATTCAGGTAATGGTTTTTTAGTTTCAGATTCTTCTAAAGGCGTTGCGGCACTTTGAGCAGCATCCGTTTCAAAACCTAATGGTGCCAATACTTTAAAAAATGCTTCAGGAGTAGTTCCTCCTATTACAGAGGCCATACCAATACTAGTACGTCCAGCCATCAATTTTCTTAATATTGGATTTCTTAACTTTTTAAAATCAGGGCTCAGGCTAATAATTGCCTCTAAAGCATCAATATTATGTTTTAGCAATGCCGCAATTTTAGTATCTTTATTTATAAGCATATCAATAGAAAAGTATCATTAAAAATAAAAGTTTTATTGATGTTTTGAAAACATCTGTATTCAAAGTTAGGGACTTAATAAAATATTTATGCAGTTATAAAAAATTAAGACTTTTAATTTCTAGAACTTATATAAAGGTCTTAATAAAAAAGCTTAATTCGGCAGGATAAGATACCGAATTAAGCTTTTTAGAAATCTCAATTAAACGAAATCTATTTTAGCCTCTGGGAACATTATAACTGAAGCCTTAAAATCTTCCATTATTTCTAATTTATGTTCTTGATTTGCAGGAATTAAAAAAGAATCTCCTTGGTTTAAAATGATTTCTTTATCGTCAATTGTAAGCTTCCCTTTCCCTTGTCTGTTCATCACATAAGCATCTGAAGTAGCTTTATGCAAAGGCATTGTTTCTCCAGCATTTAAAGTGACGTTCAAAACTTTAAAATTACTATTTTGAAGTGCTTCTATCATTTCCATTATATACTTCCTTCATATTTGAAACTTTTGTCGGATTAATAAAATTCAGATCAAAAGTAATTGTTAGTGAAAAATTTCAATTACAATGTTTTCTCCATTTCTGCAGCTTTTGCAAAAAGGATATTATTTTCTAAATGAATATGTGTGAATAAATCGCTTTCAAATTCATCTAACATTTTAAATAATAAAGTGTAGCTAGCGCAGGCATCTTCAGGTAGAGTATAATCTTGACTAAATTCACGAATCTTCTCCATTGCCCTTCCTACAGCATCATGCTCTTCTTCCATTTTATCTACAACTTCAGCTAAGGTTCTTTCGCCATTTGGTGTATAAACTGTATTATTATTTTTGGCATTAAAGATGCGCTTCACCATTGGGAAAAGGACAGTCTCTTCTTCAACCATATGGTCCATTAATTCATTAGCTACAACTTCAGTCAATTCTTTGATAGGTATCAATTCAGGATGATTGTCTCCATGAACTTTAGCTACCTTGTCAGCATACATTCTAATCTCTGGCATATATTTACGCACATAATTATGGTGTGTATTAACAACATAATCTGCAAGGAAATCTAAGCCCCACTCATCATAGTTAGTATAGCCACCTTTTGCGCTATCTTTGGCAGATTGCTGCAATTCATGTTCTATTTTTGTAGCATCAATACCTTTCTCAGCACAAGCCTCTCTAACAGTTTTCTTTCCACCACAGCAAAAATCAATACCATATTTTTTGAAAATTTCAGCTTTACGCCAATCTTTCGCGGTAATTTCGCCAATAGTCTCGCTATCTTCTAATCCTTTTCTAGATACTCGAATATCCCACCATTGAGGTCCTTGCTCTAAATATTCCCATTTAAACACATCGCCTCTTTCTCCTAATAATTGATAATATACCGGTTTCGGATCGTGATCATTATGAATGACCAAACTTTCACCTTCTTCTAAAGAATCAAATACATTGAAAATAGTTGGATGCTTTAATTTTGGTTCAATCATTGGGATGGTGAGGGTTATTTCTTTTTTACCAGCCGGATTAGTTCCTTCCTTTAAATATGCTTTCCATTCCTCTTCAGTCTGTTCTACTACTTTTTTAGAAATTTTCACATCCCACCATTGTGGTCCCTCCTGTAGATAATCCCATGTAAAGGTATCACCATGCGTACTTTGAAGATGATGATAAAGCGGTTTAGGATCGTGATCGTTATGGACAATTAAGGTTTTTCCAGCTTCTAAATTTCCAAATGTATGGAAAATGGTACTGTGCTTTTCTGAAGGTTCAAGAGCAGGAACATCAATAACTAAATCTCCATTTTTATTCAAATAAGGATTTGGTTGTTCTACTTCTTTTTTAGTTACACGAATATCCCACCATTCTGGACCTTGCTCCAAATAATCCCAAGTGAAAATATCGCCATGCATACTTTGCAATTGATAATATACAGGTTTAGGATCATGATCATTATGAATAATCATACTTTCACCTGGCTGAAGATTAGCAAAAGTAAAGAATATTGTTTCGTGCTTAACTTTTGGCTCTAGAGCTGGAACAGTAATTACGATTTCATTTTGCATATTTACTGAAATAGCAGGTTGAGGAGCACCTTCTTTCTTAGTCACACGGATATCCCACCATTCAGGTCCTGACTGTAGATATTGCCAAGTAAACACATCACCTCTGATATCTTGCAATTGATAAAAAACAGGCTTTGGATCATGGTTATTATGTATTACTAAACTCTCTCCAGGTTGAAGATTATCAAAAACCTGAAATATAGTTAGATGCCTTAATTTTGGTTCAATCTCCTGAACATTAATTATTGTTTCATTTGCTGTTGCCATAAAAATAATTTTTAAAATCTTTTTAATTAATGAAATACAAAAGTAACAAGCTTTTTATTAAAAGTAGGCTAATACTTCTATTTTAAGAAGATTTGACAATTACTAAACAATATGCATCAAAACGAAACTTAAAATAAATCGATCTGATATTTAAAATGCTATTGATGGCGTTTATATAAAAGTCATGAAAAAGTTTTAAGCCATAATTGTTAATTTTAAACACAATAAACGAATGGATGAATCTTTAAATCATAATCATTTCAATTCCTAAGGATTAAATGGGGCTTGTTATTATTCGTTACTTCAGTGTCCCAAACTAATTGTTATCAATCAAAAATTATTTATCAATTACTCGAATAGTTAATAAACTTTTTTATATTTGTGAGATTATATCTAAAAAATTAAAAATTAAAATGGCTGATTTAAAAGAATTTGTAGCTTCTGAAGAAGCAAAGGCAAAAGCTGGACAATTAAGAATGTTTGCAGTATTAGCTTGGATAATTGCTATTGCAGGTGAAATCTTTGCAATATTAAAATTAATCAACAATGACAAACTCACTTGGTTAATTGTTACTATTGTTATTATTTTGGTACTTTCCGTTGCTGGTTCAATGATGTGGAAAAAAGCAAACCGTTTAGACCCAGCATCCGAAAAAGACAAAACCAAATTTTTCATCCAAAATCAATTAGGAGCAATAATGGCTGTTATTGCCTTTTTACCATTAGTTATTTTCATATTAACTGATAAAAAAATAGATGGCAAAACTAAAGGTATTGCAGGTGCGGTTGCGATAGTTGCATTACTTGCAGGTGGTATTTCAGGTGTAGATTTCAATCCTCCTTCTATAGAAAAGTATACACAACAGATTAATGAACAAACAGATGAAATTAAAAATCTAAATAACGGTGTCGATCAAGTTTACTGGACGAATGCTGGAAATAAATTTCATCTTTATTCTGATTGTCAACATATAAAAAACAGAGCGCAACATGAGGGAACAGTTAAACAAGCTTGGGAAGAAAGAAAAATAGGAGACTCCGAACTTTGTAAAACTTGTAAGTCTAGAGCAGAAAAAAAACTTATAGAACCTTCTTCGACTGAGGAGCCGATAACAAATGAATAAAGTAAATGATTAATGGAAAAAAATGCATCTTAACTATCCTTGTTTAAGGTGCATTTTAGTTATATTAAATTGTTTAATTTATATAAACGCGCTTAAGCTCTCTCTTTTACAAGTATCAATAAAATTTCACAAATCATGAAAAATTTAATACTAATATTTTATTTAATTTTTACAGGAAATATATTGTTTGCACAGACTCAAAATCATGAAGCGGCTATACAAAATTTCCAATTAAATTATAATTCTGAAAACTATGAGGTCATTTTCAATAGTTTTTCACCAAAAATGAAAGAAGCTTTACCCTTAACAACCATGACAGCATTTCTAAAAGAATTAAAAACACAGGCAGGTACAATTGAAACCACTAAGTTTATTAAATTTCATAAAGAAACCTATGCATTATTTAAGACGAAATTTAAAAATGCAGTTTTAGCTATAAATATATCTTTAAATGATTCTAATAAAATCAATGGATTATATATAGAAAGATTTCACGAAATCACTAATGAAAAAGCAACCGAAATGAAAAAAGAAGCTATAAATTCCTTGATTAAATATCCTAAAGGAATAGCAGATAATATTTTTAAATACTGCAAGGATTTTCCAAATAACACCCAATTATCCATTGCAATTATTAAAAATGGCGAAACAAATTATTATGGCATCCTAAAAAGTAATGATAGCATTAAAGTCATTCAAAATGAAAATAAAGTTTTTGAAATCGGATCTATAACAAAAGTATTTACTGCAACAGTTTTGGCAGCTTTAGTTGAAGAAAAAAAACTCAAATTAAAAAATAACATTAATTCATTCTATTCATTTTCATTTAAGAATAATATTAAAATAACTTTCGAAAGTTTAGCAAATCACACTTCAGGTTTACCAAGACTACCCAATAATTTTAAGATATCAGACACTGCTAATCCCTATAAAGATTATGATGAAAAAAAACTTAATCATTATTTGAAAAAGGAACTAAAGTTAGAACACAAAGCATTGGAGCAATATACTTATTCAAATTTAGGAGCAGGATTATTAGGCTATACCTTAGGCTTATCTCAAAAAACAAGTTTTCAGAAGCTACTTCAAAGTATGGTTTTTGATAAATATGGTATGCACCATAGTTTTACAAGCGCTCATGGATTAAAAGAGGAACTTGTTATGGGCTTAAATGAAAATGGGAAACACACTTCAAACTGGGATTTCCAATCGCTATTTGGAGCAGGAGGAATATTATCTACCACTTCAGATCTTGCAAAATTCGCTATAGCACAATTTGATCCTAACAATATAGCATTAACACTAACAACAACTCCAACTTTCTCTATTGACGATAAAATGGATATTGGTTTAGGTTGGCATATCTTAAAATCAGATAATGACGTGCAAGAAGTTTGGCATAATGGAGGAACGGCAGGATATTCCTCCTCAATGATAATTAATAAAAACGAAAAAAGTGCCGTTATTATCTTATCAAATGTTTCAGGCTTTCATCCAAAAAACGGCAATATTGATTTATTATCATTTGCACTTATAGAATGAATTATTTGTGAGGGAATTTATTCTTCATGAATTTTCACTCTCATATTATTCATATCTGGAGTAATCTGGAGTTGGCAACCTAATCTGGAATTTTCTTGCATGTCTGGCAAAGTATCTAGCATTGCATACTCTGCATCGGCTATTTCAGGTAAATTTTCTCCACCTTCTAAAACATCCACACAGCAAGTAGCACAAAGGGCCATACCACCACAAGTAGCTAAAATAGGTAATTCATGAGCTTTCATGATTTCCATCAAGCTGAATCCCATATCAGTAGGACAATCGAGTTCATTTACTGTCCCATCAGCTCGCTCAACAAAAATTTTAATAATATTTTCTTCCATTATTTTATCTTAGAATAGTTTGCAAAGTTAGTATTGAAAAATGATTTAAAAAATTGGATATATGAGATTTTGAATATTTCATTCCATCCAATAGATAAAAAGTTATTTATTCAATTGAGCTATTGGTGTCTTTACATCATGATAAAAAAGAAATTTCCATTGTTCTTTTGCACCTTGAACCGCCCATTCCCCTCTTAACTCCATAGCTCTCCTTCCATCAAAATCATATTTTGCAATATATTTCATGATAACCTGTTTATATTGAGGCGCTTCATCTCCTCCATAAAAAATCTTTCCATCATTGGTATCAATCCAATACACCAAATGTTCAGGACAATGACCATTGGTATGCTGAAAGTGGATATAATCATCAATATAGCCTGATTCTCCATCCAAGAATTCAACTTGAGGATTAAATCTGAGTTCATCTAATTCATCTATCATGTAAGAAGGAGCTCCTTTTTCATAGGCAAATCCTAATTCAGGAGCGTAAACATATATTTTAGCATTGAAAAACGCATCACTTCCTAAAATATTAGGAAGACCGCCAGAATGGTCTTTATGTAAATGACTCATCAAGACTTTAGTTACATCTTCTGGTTCTATATTATGCATTCTCAAGTTAGCCACCAGTTGACTTACACCATTTTTATTATCAAAACCTAGTCCAGTATCTAAAAGAATAACATCTTTTTCATTTACAACTAAAAAAGGTTGCACTTCAACCAATAGTGATCCAGTACTTCTATCATTTAATTCATCTGTTTCCATTCTAAAAGGGAGAAAAGTTTTATCTCTACCTACTGTGAAATGACCTTCAGATAAAGGGAAAATTTGTGTAATCATTGAGCAAAATTAACGAATTAATACATGTCTATCTGCATCTAAGCGCAACATTATGGCAATTAAAATAATGAAAGACATTAATGACGTACCTCCATAACTCAGCATAGGAAGTGTAATTCCAATAACAGGCGCCAATCCCATCGTCATCGAAAGGTTGATAGCGAAGTGAAAAAATAAAATAGCAGCAACACAATAAGCATACACTCTAGAGAATGTGGATCGCTGTCGTTCGGCAATTACAACTATTCGCAACATGAGTGCGAGATAGGCTAAGACTAAAACAGTACTCCCAATAAACCCAAACTGTTCTCCTATGCCACAAAACACGAAATCGGTATGTTGCTCAGGTACAAAGGAATATTTTGTTTGAGTTCCATTCATAATACCTTTTCCTAATAAGCCGCCAGATCCAATTGCGATCTTTGACTGACGCACATTATAGTCTGAATCCTTTCCCGGTCTTTGACCAGGTTTTTGAAACTCTAAAGGAACATCTTGACCCAACATGGAATATATCCTTTCAACTTGATAGCCTTGGAAAACCTTTTTAAATACAAAAGGAACAAGGACTTGAGATATACCCACAGCCACCAACCATGCTCCAACAACTACTAAAATAAGTATCCTTTGTTTCATTATTTGCCTCCAAAGAAATATTAAAGACAGAACAGCTATTCCAGTAATAATAATGAATAAAGGAAGCCGTTCGACTAAAAGTGAAGACAAAAATAATGCGACACCCGAAAAACCAATAAGTAAAATACTATTTGGTAATCCCTCTCGATACATAGGTAGGAAAAAGGCAAAATATACTAATGCTAAACCTGTTTCATTTTGAAGAAGAATTAAAGCAGAAGGAATTAAAACAATTGCAGCACCTTTTAATCTATCCTTAAGCGTAGTAAAACGTGTTTCTGGAGAAGCTAAAAACCTAGATAATGCTAAAGCTGTAAAAATTTTTGCAACCTCTCCAGGCTGAAAAGTGAAAGTTCCAAATTTTATGAAACTTCGAGAACCTTTAACTTCACCACCAACGGCGAAAGTAACGATTAAAAGCAGGATACCAAATAGATAACTCAGATTTGCTAGAGAATAGAAGAGTTTACTATCAGTATAAAAAATGATTAATGCAATAAAACAAGATATCCCAAAAAACATTAATTGTTTCATATGACTGCGCTGCATATCAAAAAACGGTTCTGAGAAACTCGTATATTCAGAAGTATAAACTGCCATGATGCCAATCGCAACTAATAATCCAACTAAAAAAATAGTTAACCAGTCCAATCTTTCAAAAATAGTCTTAGTACGTTTTGCCATTTTGTTGTTCAGATTATTTCCTTTTTAACTTGTAAAATTTTTCAATCATCTCTTGAGCCAAGAGCGTATCACCTACTTTTGCCATTCTATCTTTTTCCATTTTTCCTGCCATTTTCATTTCCCATCTAATTTTATCTTTTTCTCTTTGCATAGAGTCTAAAACATAAGTATATTTTTTAATAAGATTAGCATTGACCATTTTCTCTTCCAAAGGTTTTCTTTTAACAGAGTCTGTTAAATACTTTTCCATCATTAAACTAGCAACAGGTCCTGCCCATGTTGATCCATAGCCTGAGTTTTGAACCACTACAGCAATGGCAATTCTAGGCGTATCCTTAGGAGCAAAACAAACAAACACAGAGTGATTGTCCAACTTTGTATATTTTCCGTAAATTGAAGCATAGTTTTCAACAGTTCCTGTTTTAGCACAAACAGATATTCCTTCCAATCTTGCTACCCTTCCTGTTCCATTAGTTACCACCATTTCCATGCCATCTTTTATAGCCTGATAAGATTCATGAGTAATATGCATGGGTGAATGTTTTTCTTTATATTTTTCTAATTTAGGATGATTGGTGTTTTTTCCAATTGATTTAACGAAATGAGGTGTATAAAAATAGCCTTCATTGGCAATTAAACACATTGAGTTTGCCAACTGTAAAGGTGTCAATGATACTTCACCTTGTCCCATTCCAATTATTGCCATGGTACAAGAGTTCCATTTACTATATACTTTATCGAAATAACTAGAGTCAGGGATATTCCCACCTTGTTCACCTGTGATATCAACACCTAATGGGCGGCCGAACCCAAAATTTATCATATAATCATGCCATTTTTGCAAACCAACATGAGGACCACCAAATTTAGAATAATCAACAACCTTTCTAAAAACATCACAGAAATAAGCGTTACAGGAATTAGCTAAAGCAACTTTAAGATTTGCGGCATGTCCGCCACCAGAGTGGGTACATCTAATAAATCTACCACAAGCACCATATCCACCGCTACAAGGATAACCAAAAGCAGGTGTAATAGCTCCTACATCTAATCCAACTAAACCAGTAATAGGTTTAAAGGTAGAACCAGGCATGTATGCCCCTTGTGTAGCATAATTAAATAAGGGTTTTGTTGCTTGTTGATTCAATACACTAAAATTTTTACCTTTATCAGACCCTGTTAATAAATTTGGATCAAAACTGGGAGCAGAAACCATTGCTAAGATACCACCTGTTTGTGGATCAATCGCTACGGCACTTCCCATTTTACCTGACATTAGTTTTTCTCCATAAGCCTGTAAATCTCCATCTAAATACAACTCTAATTCTTGCCCTCCTATTGCAACCGTATCGAGTTCTCCATTTTTATAAGAATCTCGGGGTCTGTTCATTACATCTCTCACTAAATATTGAACACCTCTAATGCCTCTAAGTTCCTCCTCATAATAATTTTCCAAGCCACTCATCCCAACATATTCCCCTTGGCGGTATGAAACAAAACGATCTGAATTCAACATACCGGGTGTAACTTCTGAAAGATATCCTAAAACTAGCGCTCCGGCAGCCTGCGGATACCTTCTATTACTTCTCTCTGCCAATTCGAAACCTGAAAACAGATACATATTTTCCTGAAGTCGAGCATTTAATTCATGCGAGATATCTGCTTTAAAAACTCCAACTTTCTGAGCACCTACTTTTCGAACGACCTTCTCCACTTCTTTTCTAAAAGTAACGGTATCCATTTGTAGTAGCATACAAAAAGTAACTGTATCCATGCCACTTACTTTTCCGATTTTAGAGGGAGTTACCATTAAGTCAAAAGCAACATTATTATACAAAAGTGGCTGACCATTTCTATCAATAATACTACCTCTGGCTGGATAGATAACTTTACGAAATATTGCCTGATCGTCAGCCATTATTTTGTACTTATCGTCCATAACCTGAAGATTAAATAATCTAAAGATTAGTACAATTGCCATTAAACCAAACAAAAGTCCAATAATCCACGCTCTCGGGCTTTCTGAAAAACTCTTCATGAAATCTGTATAAGGAAATACTTAAAATGTTTACAAAGATAGAACTTGTAATATACAAAGTAATTAATAATTTTTAAAAAACATAATGAAAAATAGAATTTTAGGAAAAGCTTAAATTTACCTAAAACAAAAATCGGTTACTTCAAAAGCAACCGATTATATTTTCAATATCTTAAAAAAATTATAACCCTAAAATATTTCTAGAAATTACTAATTTTTGAATTTCTGTAGTTCCTTCACCAATTGTACATAATTTGGCGTCACGATAAAATTTTTCAACAGGAAATTCCTTAGTATAACCATATCCTCCAAATACTTGAACAGCATCGGTGGCAACTTGTACACAAATTTCAGAAGCATACATTTTAGCCATTGCAGACTCCTTAGTCATTTTTTCTCCTCTATTCTTCATATCAGCTGCTTGATAAATCAATAATTCAGCAGCTTCAACTTTGGTGGCCATATCTGCCAATTTAAAAGCAATCGCTTGAAAATTAGAAATAGGCTGATCAAATTGATAACGTTCTTTAGAATATTGAACAGCTGCTTCCATTGCACCTTTTGCAATTCCTAAAGATAAAGCAGCAATAGAAATACGTCCACCATCCAATATTTTCATGGCTTGTTTAAATCCATCTCCAATTTCACCCATTCTTTGAGCGTCAGAGATACGGCAATTATCAAAAACTAATTCAGCAGTTTCTGAAGCGCGCATTCCTAATTTATTTTCCTTTTTACCTGCAGAGAACCCAGGAGTTCCTCTTTCAACGATAAAAGAAGTTACATTATTTTTTGCTCTTGGTTCACCTGTTCTAGCTAAAACCACTGCAACGTCACCAGAAATACCATGCGTAATCCAGTTTTTAGTACCATTCAAAATCCAATCATCGCCATCTTTAACCGCTGTACATCGCATATTACCAGCATCAGAACCAGTATTCGCTTCTGTTAAACCCCAAGCTCCAATCCATTCTCCACTTGCCAATTTAGGCAAATATTTTTTCTTTTGCTCTTCCGTTCCAAAATACATTATATGACCTGTACACAAAGAATTATGTGCTGCAGTTGACAAACCAATAGAACTACATACTTTAGCAATTTCAGATACAATGGTAACATATTCAAAATAAGAAAGGCCAGCACCACCATATTCTTGAGGCACTAATACTCCCATAAATCCTTGTTCTCCCATTTTATGAAAAAGCTCGACAGGAAAGATTTGATTTTCATCCCACTCCATCATATTAGGTTTTATCTCTTTTTGAGCAAAATCCCTTACCATCCCGGCAATTTGTTCCTGCGTTTCTGTATACTTAAAATCCATAATTATTAGAAAAAAATTTCACAATGTCAAATAAGGTACAATTTTACGATAAATTTCTTCATTTATCAAAGGAACTTGTTTAAAATCTTCAATTTTTTTAAAATTTCCCAAATCTCTCCTATATGATATTACATACTTCCCTATCTTCTTCAAATATGGATGTTTTAAAAACTCTTCTTCTTCAGCTGTATTTATATTAATTTTTTTAATCATAGAAGTATCTATAATTAATAAATCCTTTATAGCCATAAAAAGGCTATCTGGGAAACCATAAATCTCTTTAATCTGTTCCGGGTTAACAAAACCACCCAATCTTTCCCGATGTTGTATTATTTTATTAGAATAAACTTCTCCAATTCCCTTCAAAGTTCTTAAATCCTGAGCTGTGGCCTTATTTACATTAATGGCTTGATTTAACTTTTTTGTATAATTATTATAATAATTATTCGAATTTTCTGATTTTTGAAGATATTCCTCTTTTTTTGAAAAAGACTTATCATTAGAAGAAAATTTCGAAGGTAATTTTTCTTTATCGATTTTTATATAAGGTAATAGTCTCTCGAAATCTTGCTGAGATAAGTTATAAATTTTAGCAAAATCCTCTTTTTTGTAAAACACACCACCTTTAGCTCTGTAGTTTATAATGGCGCGTGCAACTCTTTCGTTTAAACCAAGATTTAAGAATTCCTGCTCTGTTGCAGCATTAGGATCAAAACGAAAAGGCTTTGTTTTTACAATATTTTCAGATTGTAGAGCTGTTTTATTATTTTCAGAATTGGAAACCGATCTTTGTTTATACCTTTTTTCGTCTTTCTCTTTACCTCGATTTGCTTGTTTCCATTCTTGCATCTCTTTGTCTAAATCAGGTTCATCCTCTTTAAATGAAGAGACTGAACGCAAAATAACAATGGTAACCATTAGCAGAGTCACAAAAACCCCTGCCCCCAAAATCTGTCCTGTAGTTAGATATTTCTTTTTCATAAATAACTAATTTTAAAGATAATATAAAGATATTGAATATTATTTAATAAATGAAACTTATACTATTAAAAATTTCCCAGGTACCTATTTTTTATTTCATCTTAGTACTTAATGGCTATCATTTAAAATAAAATTTGAGCTATTTCAAAAAGACAATTAATTCCTTTTCTATTTTTGAGGCTAATGTCTTATATTTGCATCGTTAATTTTCAAAAAATATATTTCGACATGAATGTACATGAATATCAGGCAAAAGAATTATTAGGAAGATATAATGTTCCTACTCAAACAGGAGTCGCTGTATCAACCGTTGATGAGGCAGTTGCAGCTTATAAAAAAATCGCAGAAGAGTCTGGTAGCAAATTTGCTGTTATCAAAGCTCAAATTCACGCTGGTGGTAGAGGAAAAGGAACAATGATAGAAGCTCCTGAGCAACATGGTGTTCAAGTTGTAAAAAGCGAAGAACAAATAGCAGAAGTAGCAAAAAACATATTAGGCAATACCTTGGTAACGATTCAAACAGGTCCTGCAGGTAAGGTTGTAAACAAATTATATGTTGCTAAAGATATGTATTATGATGGTCCTTCAGAGCGTCAAGAATTCTATCTTTCCATCTTATTAGACCGTGCTACCAAGCAAAACGTAATCATGTATTCTACTGAGGGTGGTATGGATATTGAAACTGTTGCCCATGATACTCCAGATAAGATATATAAAGAGTATGTAAAACCTAGTTTTCCTTTACAAGGTTTCCAAGCACGTAACATTGCTTTTAATCTTGGACTCAGTGGTGATGCCCAAAAGAATATGATTAAATTTGTTACCAATCTTTACAATGCTTATATTGGTTTAGATTGTTCCATGGTAGAAATTAACCCATTATTCAAAGCTTCAGATGACCAAATAATAGCTGTTGACTGTAAAATGGATATAGATGATAATGCCCTAATTCGTCATAAAGACTTAGCAGCATTAAGAGATTTGACAGAAGAAGATCCAACTGAGGTTGAAGCTGGTGAATTCAATTTAAATTATGTCAAATTAGATGGCAATGTAGGCTGTATGGTAAATGGTGCTGGACTAGCTATGGCTACCATGGATATGATTAAACTTTCAGGTGGTGAGCCTGCAAACTTCCTAGATGTTGGAGGTACTGCTAATGCTCAAACAGTAGAAGCAGGATTTAGAATTATCATGAAGGATCCTAACGTAAAAGCTATTCTTATCAATATTTTTGGTGGTATCGTACGTTGTGATAGAGTTGCTTCTGGTGTGATTGAAGCTTATAAAAACTTAGGCAATATTGAAATTCCGATTATTGTACGTTTACAAGGAACAAATGCTGTAGAAGCTAAGAAATTAATTGAAGAATCAGGATTA
This sequence comes from Edaphocola sp., assembly GCA_035497795.1. GTDB lineage: Bacteria > Bacteroidota > Bacteroidia > Chitinophagales > Chitinophagaceae > Edaphocola. The sequence continues at coordinate 144,493 of DATJCU010000091.1, forward strand.
AAAGTAGAATCTGCAATTTTATTAAGTGAGGCTGCAGAATTAGTACAGAAAGCCATAAATGCATAATTAAAAAACTGTACTTTATTATAAAAATAGAGCCGGAATTGTTTACAATTCCGGCTCTATTTTTATTTTAGGCATTTATTTCATAAATAACATTTCTCTATATTTTGGCATAGGCCAAATCTTGTCATCAACAAATAATTCCAACTTATCTACATGGTGTCTTATTTTTTCAAACTTAGTTTTTATCTTGTTACAATAAATATCTGCTCTTTCTCTCATATTTTCAACTTTATTTGCAATTTTCCGCTCTTCAATCATCGCAACGACATTGTCATTAATCTCTTGAATATGATTACTTAAAATGCCAATAATTCTTAATTGTGCAGCATAAACATTTTCATCTAAACCTAAATCTTTTAATCCTTTCACATTGTCTATTAAACTATTTTGATATTGTATAGCAACAGGTAATATATGATTTGTCGTTAAATATCCCAATACACGTGATTCTATCTGAACACGTTTTACATAATCTTCCAAAACAATCTCATAACGTGCTTCTAACTCTTTTTTAGAGTAAACACCCATGTTTGCAAACATTTCTAGGTTTTCAGGCTTTATGAGTGTATCTAAAGCTTCGGGAGTATTTTTAAAATTACTCAATCCTCTCTTTTCTGCTTCTATTTCCCATTCTTTACTGTAATTATCGCCTTCAAAAAGGATATTTTTACTTTTCTTTATATAGCTTCTTAATACCTGTAAAATTGCAATTTCTTTCTTTTCTCCGCCTTTTATTTTCCCATCCACTTCTTCTTTAAATTCTGTAAGCACTTTTGCCACTATGGTATTCAAAGTACTCATAGGAGCGCCACAATTTGCAGAGGAGCCTACCGCTCTAAACTCAAACTTATTTCCTGTAAATGCAAACGGACTGGTTCGATTTCTATCAGTATTATCCATCAATAATTCTGGAATATGCTTATGGATATCCATTTTCAGTGTTATCTCATCTTGTTCATTAAAATCAGCATTAACCCGCTCTTTAATTTCATTCAAAACCTTAGTAAGATAATCACCAATAAAAACAGAAATAATGGCAGGTGGAGCTTCATTAGCGCCTAGGCGATAATCATTCCCTTCAGAGGCAATTGAAGCTCTTAAAATATCAGCATGATCATGAACTGCTTTTATTACATTTATGAAAAAAGTTAGAAAAAGAAGATTCGTTCTAGGCGTCTTACCGGGTGCTAATAAATTCACACCAGTATTGGTAGCTAAACTCCAGTTATTATGTTTGCCACTACCATTTACTCCAGCGAAAGGTTTTTCATGGAAAAGAACTTTCAGTTTATGTCTTTTAGCAACTCTTGTCATCACGTCCATCAATAATGAATTATGATCGACTGCAATATTTACTTCCTCAAAAATAGGTGCAACTTCAAATTGTCCAGGAGCAACTTCATTATGGCGTGTACGTAAAGGGATACCTAATTTATAAGCTTCTTGTTCAAAATCTTGCATATAAGCAAAGACCCTTTCCGGAATAGTACCAAAATAGTGATCTTCAAGTTGTTGTCCTTTTGCTGGTGCATGTCCGATTAAAGCTCTGCCACATTGAACAATATCAGGGCGCGCATCTGCTAGAGCTTCATCTATTATAAAGAATTCTTGTTCCCATCCTAAGGTAACTGTGACCTTGTTAATATTTTTATCAAAATAATTACAAACATCTATAGCAGCTTTATCTAATAAGGCTTTTGATTTTAATAAAGGAGCTTTATAATCTAAAGCTTCACCATTATACGCTACAAAAATTGTAGGAATATAAAGCGTTTTTCCTTTTGCGGTTTCCATAATAAAAGGAGGAGAAGCTGGATCCCAAGCAGTGTAACCTCTCGCCTCAAATGTGGCTCTTATACCGCCATTAGGGAAACTGGAAGCATCAGATTCTTGCTGAATCAAGGTGTCTCCATCAAAACTTTCTAAGGGAGTGCCATCACTTTTTAAAGTAAAAAAAGAGTCGTGCTTTTCAGCAGTTGTTCCTGTTAATGGTTGAAACCAATGCGAATAATGGGTCACCCCATTAATCATTGCCCAAGCTTTCATTCCAGAGGCAATTTGATCCGCAACTCTCCTATCCATTTTCTTACCAAGCCTTACAGTTTCTTGCCAGCTTTTGTATCCTTCATCACTAATATATTCCCGAACCTTATTCCCATTAAAAACATTACAGGAAAAAAATTCAGTAATTCTTTTTCCACTGTAATCATGTACCATTTTTTCAGTATGAGTGTGTACCTCATCTAAAGTGACAAATCTGTTGAAGCTCATATTATTTTATTAAAAATTTTAATTAATTTATGGTAAAGGCTCATTTTTGAGAACTATTCTATTGCAAAAGTAAATTATTTTTTGAAAAAACAACATTTTTCATACACTTCTTTAAAAATATTTGATATTTATTTTTATTCATTCGAGATGCAAAGTTGTTTTAATATTTTAAAATAGATAAATGTAAGTACCAAAAAGCATTACTCAAGAAATAAAAGTAAATTTGTAATCTATTTATTTATAATGAAAAAGATTAAGAAACCACATTTCACCGAATTTGCACTTTACTATGAGCAATATATAAATTTGATTTCTGAAGATAAAAGTGTTTTAGATCAACTAAAAGCATCTGCAAAAGAGATCAATAATTTGATAAAATCTTTAGATGAGGATCAATTAATTTATCAATATGCAAAAGATAAATGGTGCATTAAGGATATTATTATGCATTTGATTGATTTTGAAAGGGTATTTGTTTATAGAGCAATGCACTTTGCTCGAGGCGACCGAAGAGCTATTCCTTTTTTTGATGAAAAAGAATTTGCAATTGAAGCTCAAGCACCTAGAATCAATACCAGAAAACTATTAAAAGAATATACTGCATGTCGCAATTTGACCATCAACTTCTTTAATAATTTAAATGCACAACAAATGAAAAGAACTGGAATAGCTAGTAATTTCACAATGAGTGTGAACGCAAGTGCTTGGATTATTTTAGGTCATGAATTACATCATAGAACAATAATAAAACAGTTGTATTTAAAGGAAAAGAGATAAGTAAACTTATCTCTTTTCCTTTAAATATATTTTTTATTTGAAAGAAAACTAAAATAATGCCTTGAATTGAGTATAACCCTGATCTTCTTCATTCGAAGTAATGGTACTTGAGCAACCTTTTTCTGTTGCATGATCTTTAATATTCTGCACTCTATTTTCAGGACTTGGATGTGTACTCAAGAAAGCTGGTGGAGAGCTGGCTCCTGAATCTAAAATCTTTTGGAAAAAATCTGCGGATCCATCTGCCCGATATTTTGTTGGACATAAATAATTAACGGAATAGGTATCTGCATCTTTTTCATCTGCTCGACTAAATGTCAATGAGATTAATTGTTCTCCAATTTGAGCCAATAAATTCGGATCATCCCCTAATAATGCACTTAAAAGAGTATGCACTCCATATATTTTAGTCAATTGAGTAGTTGAATGTCTCCGATCTGCATGAGCCATCTCATGTCCCAAAACTCCAGCTAATGAGGATTTGTTATCCAAATACTTAATAAGCCCGGTATATACATAAATATAACCGCCTGGAGTACAAAATGCGTTTACAATATCATCTTTCTGAATGATATAAACTTCCCAATCGAATTCATTTTTATATTTAATTACTCCACTATTCAAGATATCATTTCTCATTGCATTTAAATAATTATATGCAGCCTGATTTGAACTAGGATTTAAGATTGGAAATTGTGCAGGATCCGCTTCAATTTGAGCTTTTGTCTGCAAACCTAAGTCTTTATCATCTTGAATAGAAAATAAATTCAAACTCCCTTTTTGACATCCAGAATAAAACAAACTGGAAAAAGTCAGCAATAAAGAGGTAAAACCTAAACGAAGTATAGTTTTCATATTTGTTTTTTACAAAACTAACAAATTATTTCAAGCAATATCAAATTATTCTTCTTCTAATTTCATTAATTCTTCAAATAACTTATCGAATTTTTTATGTAAATCTTTTAAAACAGCACCTTGTTTTTCATAATCTTTTTCAGTTTTTTGAAATTTCTGTTTGTCAGAATAGGTATCCGGAGCACCCAATAAGCCCTCTAATTCATTTTTTTTACTTTTCGCTTCCTCAATTTCTTCCTCTAGTTTTTCAATTTGCTTTTGCAATTTTTGAATTTGTTTTTGTTGTTCTCTGTCAAACTGAGGTTTCTTAGCTTGTTCTATTTTAATTTCTTTAACTACTTTTACAGTTTCTTTTATCGCAGGCATCTTCAATGCCTCGTTAGCCTTCTTCTCTTTATACAATTGCCATTCTTCATAAGTTCCTTCAAATGACTTTACTTGTGCATTTTCAATTTCCCAGAATTTATTTGCAGTCCTACTTACAAAATATCTATCATGAGAAATAATGATATAGGTTCCTTCATAATTTTGCAATGCTTCAATTAGTAGCTCTACAGATTGCATATCCAAATGGTTAGTAGGCTCATCCAATAAGAGGAAGTTAGCATTACTAATAATAACTTTTGCCAATGCGACTCTTGCTTTTTCTCCTCCGGAAAGTACTTTTATTTTTTTAAATACATCATCACCACTAAACAAAAAACAACCGAGAAGTTGTCTTAATTCAACATCAGTTTTTTTACTTCCACATAGTTTCAATTCTTCAAGAATTGTATTTTCAACACCTAGACTTTCCAATTGATGTTGAGCATAAAAGCTTGGCACAACATTATGCCATCCTGAACGATTACCTTCATAGGATTCATCACCAGTTATAATCCTCATTAATGTTGATTTCCCTTTACCATTCGCACCCACTAAGGCAATCTTATCACCTCTGTAAATTTCAGCATGAGTATCTTTTAATATTTGCAAATCACCATAAGATTTGGAAACATGTTTTAACTCACAAATTATTTTTCCTGGCGTGACGCCTACTTCAAAAGAAATATTAATTTTAGGAACAGAATCATCTGGTAGCTTAATGCGTTCTAATTTATCGAGTCTTTTAATGATACTTTGGGCTTGTGCTGCCTTCGTAGCTTTGGCTCTAAATCGTTCTACAAAACGTTCTTGCTGCTTTATATATTTTTGTTGATTTTCAAATTCTCTTTCTAGAAACTCCATTCTTAAGGCCTTTTCTTCTTCATAAAAAGAATAATTTCCAGAATAAATATGTAGTTTTTGAAAAAATAATTCAACAATTTTTGTAACCATCCTATCCATAAAAAATCGGTCATGCGAAACAATAATTACGGTTCCCGGATAAGATTGTAAATATTTCTCCAACCATTCAATTGAAGGTAAATCCAAGTGGTTCGTTGGCTCATCTAAAAGTAATAAGGCAGGTTGTTGCAGCATTATTTTAGCTAATAATACTCTCATTCTCCAACCTCCAGAAAATTCATTATAAGGTCTTTGCAAATCCTTTGTCTGAAACCCTAATCCTTCTAAAACTGCAGCTGACTTATGTTCCATTTCATATCCACCAGCAAGCTCAAATTGATGAAGAATTTCACTAAAATCCAAAAGCAATTGTTCATCCTCCGGCTTATCCTCTAATTTTTTAGTGATTACTGCTAATTCCTTTTCTAAAACAACCGCTTTTTCATAAGCTGACATACATACTGATAAAATAGAAGCATTAGTAGCAAAACTTAATAAATCCTGATTAAAAAAGCCTATAGTAAGATCATTAGCTTTTTGAATATTCCCTGCTGAAATGCTATATTCACCAGTGATTATGCGTAATAAAGTCGATTTTCCGGCACCGTTTGGTCCTATCAGTCCTATTCGTTCGCCTTCTCCTATTTGCCAACTTGCCTCGTTCAACATTGTGCGAGCTCCAAAAGAAAAAGTAATATTGTTAAGTGCTAAAAGCATATTTAAATATAAATTAAAAATTTTATTGCAAAATGCAAATTTAGCCTTGTTTCCTCAGAAAACAATATAACTTAATAAGCTATTTAGTAAAAGAAAAAAATCAGAGAAAAAAAATGCATGTCTAAAGCAAAAATATAATAAAAAAAGACCGAATACATGATGTATCCGGTCTTTTCAATAAAACGCTTATTTATTATTTCTTAATAAACTTCTGTTGAGTGTTTCCACTATCAGTTTTAATATTCAAGATATACATACCAGCAGCAAATTGTGCAGCATCGATATTTATTACTTGATTTCCAGCTGAAAGGTCTTTACTTACAGATTTAACTTCTTGACCTAATGTATTAACAACAGAGAAAACAACATTACCTGCTTGTTTCATATTGATATTTACATTCAATTCATTTTGAATTGGGTTAGGGAAGATATTAATGTTTTTAGCATCAACTAAATCATTAACAGCAACACCAGTACGAAGTTTAAGGTTATCAATGTACATATTGTTACCATAACCAGAAGTAGCTCTTAAAGCTAAATATGCACCATCAGGAACGTTAGTTACATCAGCATATTTTGCTTGCCATTGAGCGTTATTTCCTGGAGTTGGCAAATAACTGGAACCAGTATTAGGAACTGTAGCCAACTCTGCTTTTTCTTGCATCCAAACTCTTGTCCAAGTCGTTCCACAATCTGTAGAATAAACCACTTCTAAGCGATCCCCTGCGGTTTGTCCGTTTCCTTCATACTGAGCATAAGAAACATAAAACTCTAACACTTTAGGACCTGCTGGCATAGTAGCTTTTGGTAAAATAAAATAACCAGGTTGAACACTTTGTGGTAAATTAAAACAGTTATAATATAACATAAATTTAGAGTTGTTATATCCATAGTTTGCTGTATTTCCAGAAGCTCTTACTAAAGGATAACCATTTGGTGTAGAATAGGAAACCCAGTCAGAATTAACAGTTTCCAAGTCATTCGCCATTGGAATACTTTGAGCTACAGGATTCAAAACGGTCAGTACACTAGAAGCCGAGTTATCATAATCATTAAGATCTACTTTACCATTAGGACTGGATACAGAGTCATAAATTTGAACCTGACCAGGAGTAGTAATACTAAGTGTTGGCAAATTCACAGATTGTGTTTGACCAGCAGCTATAGAACCGGTCCATGGGAAACTAGCCCAAGTTCCGTTTGTTCCTACTTTATAATGAATAGTTGCAGAAGTTAATGTTCCAGAACCAGTATTTTTCAATGTAGTAGTTGCCGTTGAAATACTTGCAGGCAATTCACATTTTAAACCAGCACCAGTTGAAAGGCCAGTTAAAGCAGCATCAGCTTGTGGTAATTGAATAGTAATATTACCAGGTGTTCTTGCAGATTGCATTACTTCTTTAGACGCATCATCTTTTTGGATAAAAGCAGCTAAGAAACGAGTTGGAGCAGTAGGACTTACGTAAGAAGGCATAGCACCTGTAACAGTATAAGTACGAGTTTGTCCTGAAGTCCAAGCAGCATCTAAAGCTTGTCCATTTGCATTTGGATACATTTGTCGAACGACATTTTCAAAATGGGTTTCTCCATTCGTTCCTGGAGGAGTCGAAAATTGTAATTCTTCAGCAAGTGCCACTCTTAATTTAGCATTATTTACAGTTGCAGCTGCATTTGCAGTAACTGTAATTGTTGAAGTAAAGGTTTGTCCGTCTACATTATAAACTGGATTACCCACAGAAATAGAAAATGGCGTAGATTCTAATGCTGCCGCATCAAACATAGCTTGCGTTGCAATAGATATATTACCTGCATTTGCCCCAGAACCTAATACTGCCCCATTGATACGAGCATAAGGTGCAAATGGAACTGAATAATAGCTCATTCTTACGTCGGTAAATGCCTTGTTGATTAAATAAAGAGGACCCGCCGAAGGTATAGGAGATTGGTACTTTAACAAAAGTACTTTTGTCTCATTTCCTGGCGCATTAATTTTTGCCATAAAGCCTGGATTAGACGACGCACAAGGTGGACAATTTTCTCCTGAAAACTCTTCAATCAAAGCCAGCTTTTGTGCATTCACATACCCAAAAGCTCCCACAACCGCTGTTAGCAGTAAAATTCTTTTCTTCATTGTTTAAAAATTAATTTGTTATCAAAGTTTGAAGGTTAAAATTATAAATATTATTTTTCTTATCCAAATTTTATTTTATCTCAATGTAATAAAATAGAAAAGAGAATTATAAATTTGCACTATTATCATGATGCAAAAAAACATAGCTCCGAAAAATTTTGATGAAGCAGTTCAGTTTTCACTGGAGCAACTACCCATGTTTTCAAAACAAGGTAAAACAGCGCTTAAACCCACACTAGACAATATCATTCGGTTTTGTAACCATTTGGGAAATCCCGAAAAGCAATTCAAATCTTTACATATTGCTGGCACAAATGGGAAAGGAAGTACGAGCAATATTTTGGCGGCTACCTTCCAAATTGCTGGATATAAAACGGGTTTATACACTTCTCCTCATTTAATAGATATAAGAGAAAGAATCCGAATAAATGGTGAATTAATTAAAAAAGATGATTTTGTCAGTTTCATACAAGACAATTGGCAATTTATAAAAGAAATCCAGCCTTCCTATTTTGAATTAAATGTTGCCATGGCATTTTGGTATTTTGCAAAAGAAAAAGTTGATATTGCTATTATTGAAACGGGCTTAGGTGGCACTTGGGATAGCACAAATATTATTTTACCCGAGCTTTCTGTTATTACAAATATAAGTCTGGATCACACCAATATCTTAGGCAATACAATAGAAGAAATATCAGCATCAAAGGCTGGTATAATAAAACCCAATACACCAGTAGTAATAGGTATAAATCAAAAAGAAACTGCTAAAGTTTTCTCTAAAACAGCTATATTAAATAATACCACTTTAGTTTATGCAGATTTACTTTTTCAATTTGCGATAACTGGTAATGATATATTTAATCAAAAAATTAAATTTTTTGACAATAGAACTTTTGAAGCATTTGAATTAGAAACTGATTTATTAGGTAATTATCAACTTGAGAATATAAGAACAGCCTTAACAGCCATAATAATTTTGGAAAGTAAGGGATGGAATGTTAATTTCACTACTTTTAAAGAAGCTATACAACAAGTAAAAAAGCTTACAGGATTAAGAGGAAGATGGGATAAACTACAAAGAGAGCCGTTATTAATAGCAGATGTTGGTCATAATCCTTCTGGACTTGGTTTAGTGGCTGAACAATTAAACCATTCGGCTTTAAAAAATAAAACGAAACATATTGTTACAGCATTTGTTTCAGATAAGGATGTAAAACAAGCTTTAAGTTTTTTGCCGCAAAATGCACTATATTACCTATCTGAGGCTAAAATCCCCAGAGCTATGCCTTTAAGTAATTTAGCAGCAATTGCTTCAGATCTTAAGCTTAATTTTAAAACCTTCCCATCAATAGCAGCAGCTCTGGAAACAGCGTTGAAAAATGCAAGCAAGGATGACCTAGTATTGATAACAGGTAGCTTTTTTACTGTTGCAGAAGGTTTAGAATATTTCGATCAAATAAATAAATAAATAAAATGGCAATGGAAAGAATCATTAAATACTTATTATTATTAATCTTCTTAGGATTTTCCTTTTTAAATACTAATGCTCAAGACTATCATATCGGATTAAAAGTAGGTGCAGATATTTATAAGAATTTGGGAAATACTGTAGTGGAGGAATATCATACCTATCCTTATGGAGGTGCATATTTAGGAATAAGTGGTGAGAAATTAGGATTATATGTTGAAGGTATTTTTTCGCAAACGACTATGGTTGCTGGAGATAACTTTAATCAAATCTATAAAGGCTATATAGCAACTGGTAAACAGAGCATTCAAAATCCGAAATTTTCATTCGCTGAGATTTCTGTTCCTATATTAATCAGTTATAAATTATTTAATCCTGTTTGGGCTGAAGGTGGTTTACAATTTACTAAAATTGTAAACATGACAGATAAAGAGAACGTACTCAAAGAAATTCAAAATATTTACAAGGACAGTTATATCTCTGGTGTATTAGGTTTAAGAATATTCCTTACTAGAAAGATTCAATTGCATGGAAGATATATTTATGGATTTTCAGACAGAAACAATTCTTCTATAAATGAAAAATGGACAACCCAACATTTCCAAGCAGGTTTGAGTTACGGACTATAGCTGGATTCATTTAAATAAAAATGCCATGAAATGAATTTCATGGCATTTTTTATAAAACAAAATTGGTTTAGCAAATTAGAAGCCAAATTTAAGACTTTTACCTGGGTAATAAGCTAAATCTCCTAATTGTTCTTCGATTCTAATTAATTGATTATATTTTGCCATACGATCCGAGCGGGATGCAGAACCCGTTTTTATTTGACCACAGTTTAAGGCAACCGCTAAATCTGCAATCGTAGCATCTTCTGTTTCTCCACTTCTATGACTCATAATAGTATTATATTTTGCTCTTTGTGCCATAGTTACGGCATCAATCGTTTCAGTCAAGGTTCCAATTTGGTTTACTTTTACCAACAAGCCATTGGCAATATTTTCCTTAATACCCTTCTCTAAACGCAATACATTCGTTACAAATAAATCATCACCTACTAATTGAACATTTTTACCAATTGCATCAGTCAAAGCTTTCCAACCTTGCCAGTCATCTTCATCCATACCATCTTCAATACTAACAATTGGATATTTCTTTACCCAATTTGCCCAATAATCAACCATTTCATCAGAAGTAAATTCTTGACCGCTAGATTTTTTGAAAATATATTTTTTAGACTTACTATCGTATAATTCTGAAATAGCAGCATCCATAGCAATCACTACATCATCTCCGGGTTTGTATCCTGCTTTTTCAATTGCTTTTAACACCGTTTCAATTGCCTCCTCATTGCTTTGAATATCAGGTGCGAATCCGCCTTCATCACCTACGTTTGTGCTATAACCTTTTTCTTTCAATACATTTTTTAAGGAATGAAAAATCTCAACTCCCCAACGTAAACCCTCACTAAAAGTATCGGCACCTACTGGCATCACCATAAATTCCTGAAAATCTATTTTATTATCAGCATGTGCACCACCGTTAAGAATATTCATCATAGGTACCGGTAAAGTCTTAGCATTTGTTCCTCCTACATATCGGAATAATGGTAAGCCAGCCTCTTCCGCAGCAGCTTTTGCAACGGCCATACTTACCCCTAAAATTGCATTAGCACCAATTTTAGCTTTATTTTCTGTACCATCAATATCTAACATATATTGGTCGATTCCAGTTTGGTCAGCTATATCAAAGCCATATAACTCATCAGCCAATTGTTCATTAATAATATTAACCGCTTTTAGAACACCCTTTCCTAAATACATACTGTCATCGCCATCTCTTAACTCTACAGCTTCGTGCTTACCCGTAGACGCTCCGGAAGGGACTGCTGCACGACCAAAAGCACCATTAGAGGTCATAACATCAACTTCAACAGTAGGATTGCCACGAGAATCTAATATTTGACGGGCGCGGACTTGGCTAATAATACTCATATTAATTGTTTTATAATTTTATTTTAAAGATGCAAAGTTAAAATAATACATCCAATTAAAAAACTTTGAAAAGAATGTTATTATAAATTTTCAGAAATATGATATTTTTAATTAAAATAGTCTAAATTTGAAACCTTACAAAATGTCATAAAAGAAATATTTTAATTATGGAAGGGTTTGAAACCTTAAGAGCAATTATTAGTAACAGGAGATCTGTGAAATCAGAACAAATGAATGGTCAGAAGATTAGTAATGAAGACATCATTGAAATTATTGAAATGGCAGATTGGGCACCCACACATGGAAGGACAGAGCCTTGGCGTTTCTTTGTTTTAACAGGTGACAATCTGAAAAAATTTGGAGAACATCATGCTGAATTATATTGGGCGAACACTCCCGAAGAAACTCGAAATGAGACTAAAAAAGAAATTCTTTCTAAAAAAGGAGATAATGCTTCTCACTTAGTCATTACAGTTATGAAAAGAACTGAAGAAACTAAAATAATTATAGAAGAGGAATTTGCAGCAACTGCAGCAGCAGTTGAAAACATGTTATTGGCCGCTACTGCAAAAGGATTTGCCTCTTTTTGGAGTACTGGAGGAATGACTCATCATCCTGTAATGAAAATGTATTTGGGTCTAAAAGAAGATGATCTGGTAACTGGATTAATTTATTTCGGAAAAACAGATAAGGTTAAAGAAGGTATTAGGAAAATACCTATCGAAGACAAAATTATATGGGTTTCATAACCAACAAAAAAACAAAAAACATTTTTAATCATAAATTTTATAAACTATGGAAGTTTGGAAAGAATATTTAGAAAATAACAAAGATCGTTTTTTAGAAGAGCTGTTAGATTTATTAAGAATACCATCTGTAAGTGCAGACAGTAAATATAAAGATGATATTAATAAATGTGCGGAAGCAGTAAAAGAATCAATGCTAGCAGCAGGTTGTGATTTTGCAGAAGTAAATTCCACACCAGGAAATCCAATTGTTTATGGAGAAAAAATAATCGACCCAAATCTACCAACAGTCTTGGTTTATGGACATTATGATGTTCAACCAGCTGACCCAATTGAATTATGGAATAGCGGACCTTTCGAACCTGTAATAAAAGATGGAAAGATTTATGCCAGAGGATCTGCAGATGATAAAGGTCAATTCTTTATGCATGTTAAAGCATTAGAAGTTATGGTAAATACCAATACGATGCCATGCAATATAAAAATGATGATAGAAGGCGAGGAAGAAGTAGGTTCAGTTAATTTAGGTAAGTACCTTGAAGACAATGTTGAAAAATTAAAAGCTGATATCGTTTTAGTTTCTGACACTTCAATGATCAGTATGGAACACCCTTCCATTGAAAGCGGATTAAGAGGATTAGCTTACTTAGAAGTCGAGGTAACAGGACCAAATAGAGACCTACACAGTGGTGTTTATGGTGGTGGTGTTGCGAATCCTATTAATGAATTATGTAAAATGATTGCTTCATTACATGATGAAAATAACAGAATCGCCATTCCAGGATTTTATGATAAAATTCAAGAATTAACTGCTGAGGAAAGAAAGGCTCTAAATGAAGCTCCATTTGATTTAAAAGCATATGAAGAAGATTTAGGGATTAATAGTGTTGCTGGTGAAAAAGGGTATACTACTTTAGAAAGAACTGGAATTCGCCCTACTTTAGATGTGAATGGAATTTGGGGTGGTTATATTGGAGAAGGAGCTAAGACTGTTCTACCTTCAAAAGCTCATGCCAAAATCTCTATGAGATTGGTGCCTCATCAAAATTCAGAAGAAATTACCGAATTGTTTCAAAAACACTTTGAGGGTTTAGCCACTCCAGGCACAATTGTTAAGGTTTCTGCACATCATGGTGGAGAACCCGTAGTGACTCCAACTGACGGCAAGGCCTATCGAGCAGCGGCAAAAGCAATTAAAGCAACATTTGGCAAAGATCCTATTCCTACAAGAGGTGGTGGTAGTATTCCAATTATTGCATTATTTGAAAAGACATTAGGATTAAAAACAGTTTTATTAGGATTTGGTTTGGATAATGATAATATTCACTCCCCTAATGAAAAATATGATATCGTCAATTATTATAAAGGAATTGAAACCATCCCATACTTTCATAAATTTTTTACAGAGGAATAAAAAGGTTTTAAAATTAATAACAAAAAACACTGTCTTCTAATATTTAAAAGACAGTGTTTTTTTATTGCTTCACAATGCTAATAATTATTTTTAGCTCTTAAAACTTTCGGTAATAAAAAAAAATTTGTTTTTGATTAACTCTTAAAGTTTGAATCTATTCCTTCAAGTAAAAAGGATCCCTTAATTTACGGACCGAACGAGTATTTATTTAGCTGCTCTTTGAACCGCTAAAACGGTTTTCACATTCAACTCCTGTCCTGCACGCATCACAGCAACGATATTATCAGCAATGGCTTGTTTATCTGCATTAATAACGATAGTTGGTTCAGTATCACTACTAGCATCTACAACTTCCTTTATAGCTGCAACTAATGAATCTGTAGGTATAGGGCGTATTCCCACAAAAAACTGCTGCTCTTCATTAATAGATACCACTACGGTCTGTTTAGCCTTAGTATCTTGATTGGCTGTAGGGTTCACCAATTTAATCACATTAGGATTAGCCAATGTTGCCACGATTAAAAAGAAGAATAAAAGAATAAATAAGACATCATTCAATGCTGAGGTCTGTACTTCTGCTCTTTCTCTAATAGACTTTCTTATATTCATTTACTTAAAGCTTAAAGTACAAAAATACGTAAAATTAAAAAGAAAACGGATTTTAATACATTCTATTATAACCAAGCGACTGCAAATTCTTTTTCACAAAATCCGGTTAACCGAAGTAATTCTCTTGTTACTTCTAATTCCATACTAATTTTTGCATGATTTTCAAACCATAATATATCTCTGATAGGCATATCTCTCTTAAAATTAAGAGACCCTAATCCGTAGTATTTAAATAGGGCCTCTTTAGCAGACCAAGCAATAGTTATTTTCTGTATTTTATTTTCACAAATAGCTTGTTCTGCTGCTGTTAGAAATTTGTTCTTTATTCTCATTATTTTTTCTGAATAGGTTTGAATATCTACACCTACGGCTTTATCAATACCAATAATTGCAGCGACAAAAGGATAAGAATGAGAAATTGAAAAGAACAATCCACTGTTTAGAATCTCAGGTTTCCCTTTTGGACTGACGACTATTTTTTCTATTGGAAAATCTTTATCTAAAAACTTCAATAAATACCTACCTGCTAAATGCTCTATTCTTCTTTTTTCATGTTTGATATCGACATTAAAACCTAAAACATCTGAGAAAAAAGCTTCATCTTCAGTAATCTTCCAAATAATTAAATGATAATGTTGATCTTGCTTCTCAAATATTAGAGGCATTTTTTATGAAAAGTTTAGTATTTTACAATACAACAAAAGTAAAGAATAGAAACGATAAAAATAAAAATAGGGTACTAAATTAATAGGTACCCTTATTTTAGTTTTAAAAATGATTATTTTATCACTTCTAACTTTTTATTCACCATTCCTTCATCAAACTCGATAGTCACTTGATACAGTCCAGAAGCTAAGTTTGAAACATTGATAACTTTCTTACTCTCTTTGGCAGCAAGTTTCATTACTTGTTGTCCTAAGACATTTGTAATTATAATGTTTTTCATTTTGAAGTTACTTTTATTTTCAATCGTAAACGTCTGTCGTGTTGGATTAGGGTATAATTTTAAAATCTCTGAATTTAAATTCAAATCTTTTATGTCATTTCCATTAACAGTTACTGAGGCAAGTTCCGTTTGCACTCCACAATCATTTGAAATCGTTAAACTCACTGAGTAAACTTTTGAAGCTCCTGTTACCGCATAAGTATGACTTGGGTTCTGTAAGGTAGATGAATTACCATCACCGAAATCCCATAAGTAATCCGTTACATTTAACGGAGTATTTGGTGAGAAATTATACGTTGGAGAAGTTCCAGTTGTTGTAAATCCATTTACAAATGGTAATTCACCTGTCGTTAAATTAATAGTATCTGAAGTGGAGCATCCTAAATCGTTAGTTACCGTAACACTATAAGTACCTGTTGTAGATATTATTTTAGAATTAGTAGTTTCTCCTCCTGGCATCCATAAATAGGTATTATTGGGCGCATTTCCAGCAGTCGCAATATATGAGCCACCATTACATAATAAGGTATCAGCACCTAAATCTACTATAGGAGAAGGATAAACGGTTACATTAATCGAATCTATCATATAGTATGTACCATAAGCAACAACAACTGAATAAGTTCCACTTGCATTGACATTAATGGTTTGTGTTGTATCACCCGTACTCCAAAAATAAGTTGAACCAGCTGGTTGTATTCCAGCATCTAATAGAATGGGAACATTATTACAAATAGCGGTATCTACTCCAAAATTAATTGGTACTATAGGCGAGGGTGCCCCAATTTGTACTATATAGTCTTCTGTTTCACCAAATAGTACCGGAGCACATGGATCAAGAGGCATATAATTCGGGGAATAAATTAATCTTACCCTCATTCTGTAAAAACCATCAAGTTGGCTAGAAGGTACTACAAAATTCTGAGTAGCAGTACCGCTTACGTTCATTAAATTGGGCGTATTAAGAATAATTTCATTTAGGTCAAAAACACCATCATGATTATAATCAATCCAAGCTGTAAGTCCTTGAAGAGTTGGTAACTGAGAAGAAGTACTTACTGATAATGCAAATGTATCTCCAGGATTTAGATCTGCCGGTGTCAGATAAGTATAATCAGTATATCCATTAATACTACATCCTGTACTGTTATTAATATTTGTCGTTAAACCATTCAGCGTAACATTACTTATAACATCACCATAATTACAGCCCCCCATGGTATAGACGGGAGTACAATAACATTGATTTAGTGGTTTTATAATAACTATCACTGGATCAGAGGTATCAGAGAGATTACTGCCAGAACATGTTATCCACATACGAAAAGCTGTTGATGCAGTAATACCTGTAGGCATATTCAGAGTAGGAGCATTTGCTCCTGTAATATTAGTCCATACACCCGAACCTATCTTTTGTTGCCAATGATAAGTGATGCCACTATCAATAGTGAAACCTGTATTTACTAAAGAAAATGAATCTAATGAACAAACACTAAAGTTTCCATTTGAAATTACACCTGCATTTAGCGTACCTGTACAAGGCATTAAAACCTGAATATTAACTTTATAGTCTTCTACCTCACCCTGGTTAGCTTGGTTACAAGGATCGTTTCCAAAAGACCCATAGTTTCTGATACGCATTCTTGTTGACCCTGAAAGTGCATTTGCAGGAACAGATATTGGAATAGTAAAAATATCCATTTGACCATTAGAACCAGAAGTTGTATAAAAAACTTGTTCAGTAGCATCAAAAACTCCATTCTGATCCCAGTCTATCCAAACAGTAATACCAGAAACTCCACTAGACTGATTGGCCACTATCAAATTAAAAGTACCATTGGGGAAAGTTGTTAATGCGTAAGTAGCAGTATAATCAGAGTAGCCTGAATTATTAAAGCCAGAACCCATATTTGCGAAATTAATAATTGCTCCTGTTGTGTGAACGCTGTCTATCCAATTAGTATTTGCAAAAGTTGGAGGCGGCGGAGTACAATAACATTGATTACCGGGAGTAATATTTACTGTTACAATATTGGAAGTATCAGAGGAGCTGTAATTAGGACAAGTTATTACATATCTGTAATCAGTAGCTGCTGAAATTCCTGCAGATAGATTTAAAGTATCGAATGTAGCACCTGTAATATTTGTCCATGTATTGGCTCCAACAGGAGAGGACTGCCAGTACGTAGTCATTCCCATTACATTAGTGCTTCCACCTGTAGTGATAATAGTAAATGGTATTGTAGCACATATAGTACTCGGACCCGAAGCTGTTCCTGTGGAAATAATTCCACTACATGGTTGAGCATTAATTACCTCTAAAGTAAAGTCTATATTTGAACCCATACCAATATTATCACATGCAGTCATGTTTGGTATATTCATGGTATAAGTTTTTATACGTATTCTGTACTGACCAGCGGCCAATGAAGAAGGTACGACAAAGGATCCGTTTTGAGTAGCAACAGTTGTATAGAAATTATGCATAGTTTCTGTTGCATTATCAAAGACACCATCCTGATTATAATCAATCCAAAGTTTTACGATATTCTCACCTCCTGCACAACTTGTAGTAAAATTAACTACCTGACCTGGTAGTTGTCGAACCACTTGAGCAGTTAAGTCTGCATACCCACCCGGAGGTTGAGAGGTAGCACTAAAATTTATATTTTGTATAGCATTAGTAGTAGAGAACTGACTTAAATAAAATACTGTAGGAGTAGTATTTTGATTTGTTGGATCCGTTGGTATACAATAACACTGCATTACTGGTTTAATACTCACTGTAATAGGTGCAGTAGTATCTGACAAGGCACTGTTTGTACACGCTATCCACATACGATAGTCGGTTTCAAAGGTGATACCGTTAGGCATAGCAAATATTGGACTATTGGCACCTGTAATATTAGTCCATCCGCCAGTTCCCACTTTTTGTTGCCATTGATAAGTAATTCCATTACTCATTGTAAATCCGGTATCTATTAAGTTAAATTGTTATCCAGAACAAACACTAAAACTCCCATTAGAAATCGCCCCGACATTTGGAGTACCAGTACAAAGGGTTGAGGCTATAACTTCAAAATTATAATCTTCTGCTTCACCATAAACTTGAGAACCTAAATTTCCACAAGGCCCAGGGCTAGCAGTCAATTGATGAGATGCAACACGCATACGGTGTGGCCCTACAGTCGCATTTGTTGGAACAGTTATATCACCTGTACTGGAACTAACTAAAGCTGCAGCGTTAAATACTTGTTCAGAAGTTTCAAAATCACCATTATCATTCCAGTCTATCCAGATAGCCATGCCTGCAGTACTATTAACTGTATTAATTTGAAAATTCACCACTCCTCCTGGGATTTGAGCAACAGTCAAAGTAGAAGAATAATCGGAATAGCTAGCTTTTCCAGTAGTGTTACTAATGTTTATTAAACCATTGGTTGTTCCAAAGAAACCTATACCACTACTTGTATTTGAAGTAGTTACATGGCAATAGCACTGAGTAACGGGCTTAATATTTACAGTAATTGGAGCGGTAGTATCAGATAAATTATTAGAACATGATACCCACATACGATAGTCAGTAGCTGTAGTAATTCCAGAAATATTAATTAAATTATTATTTGCTCCAATAATATTTGTCCAAGCACCTGTTCCTACTCTTTCCTGCCATTGATAAGTAAGGTTACCAACTCCTGTAGTAGCCCCAGTATCTGTTAGGCTAAATGGGTCAGACGCGCATACATCCATATTACCCTCAGCTATTCCACCTGCAACAGGTGCACCAGTACACGCAATTGAGGGTTCCAATGTCACAGAACCTGTAAAGAATCTTGGTCCGTAAATATATGCATATCCAACAGAATTACCATTAATTAGATAATCTCCTACACACAGACTAACTCCGGAACTACTAAAAGAAATGGGCGTACAAGCTCCTGGTCCTGTACCACTAAATCTACGAATTCCGGTTGTTCGTAATGCAAAACGATAAGTAGTGTTAGCAGGTAAAACAAAATTCATTCCAGAAATGACATTGTTAACTCCGAAAGCATTAGTTGTAATACCAGAAACTGTATTTTGAGCAATGAAGTTCCAACCTGTAGCCGGAAAAACAGTCGCCGGAACACCGCTTAAGGAAGAACTACTGTAGTACAAAGAAAATGTTTCACCATTATTAGTATTGTTTGTCCAATCACCGACATCAGTAAGGGTCATATCTTGATTAGATGTATTCTCTAATACAAAAGTAATGGCCCAACCATAGCCATTAGAGCTATTTCCAGTATAACCTGTACTACCAATTGTAGTATTTAGTATGATTTGAGCATGACTTAAAGAGATTCCAAGCAACAAGAAACTTAGCGTTGCCAAAAAAGATTTAAAAATTTTAGTCATAAAAATAATTTTAGGGTTTATTGAATCCTGCCTACTCTGAAAATATTTTCGGCTATGTATTTTTGTTGTAACAGTATTACATCAAAGCATTTTGATTTATTTTCAAGAAATTCTGCCTTAACATATCCTTATACATACATAGACTATTAATTTTTATAAAAGGTTGGTTAATTCGGGAGAAACCATTTGGATTTCCTACAAAAAAACGAATCATGCTTAAAAAACATGACTCATTATATATATTTACATGTAATTTTCACTTCATCACTTCTAACTTCCTATTCATAGTTCCTTCATCAAACTCGATAGTCACTTGATACAATCCAGAAGCTAAGTTTGAAACATTGATTACTTGCTTACTCTCTTTGGCAGCAAGTTTCATTACTTGTTGTCCTAGGACATTAGTAATTATAATGTTTTTCATTTTGAAGTTACTTTTATTTTCAATCGTAACCGTCTGTCCTGTTGGATTAGGGTATAGTTTTAATATATCTCCATTTAAATCTCGTCTCTTAATAAAAGTACTATTATCAACTATGCTAACTGTATAATCCTCTACCTCACCATAAGAAAACTGATGACAAGGCGTGATATCCATGCGACCATAGTTTCTGATACGCATCCCTGTCATACCAATTGGCGTATTCGCTGGAATAGTAATAGGAATTGTATAATTGTTCATAGCATTCAAAGCACCAGCTGTAGTTTTAAACACCACTTCCGAAGTATCGAAGATCCCATTTTGATTCCAATCTATCCATACTGTAATACCTGGAGAAGCTGCATTTTGGCTCGCTACCATTAAATTAAAGCTTCCATTCTTCTCCACTTCAACTATTTGAGTTTCTGAGTAATCACTATATGAATTTAATGCCACGCCAGTACCTAAATTAAAAATATTGATTAAGGCACCAGTAGTATAAACACTATCAATCCAATAAAGGTCTCCAATTGAAGGAGGTGGTGGAATACAATAGCATCTATTATAATTAGGACTGAAGGATAAATGAAAAACATCCGTAGTATCGGTAATATTACTTCCAATACACTTTACAATAACTCTATAATCATCTTCAGCTGTAATGCCTCCTGGCAAATCATAAATATTGGAATTGGCACCTGTTATATTTAACCATGAGGAACTGCCAAAATATTTCCTTTGCCATTGAAGTTCTAAACCAGAAGCAATAGAGAAATCAATTAATTCTAAACTAAATGGTACATATGGACAAATGCTTGAAGGACCAGTAATTGTACCAGCAATAGGCGTTCCAACACATGTTGCTACGGACGTCCATTCAAATTGAACATGTGCAATTCTAACTTGGAAATCTTTATTGATCCCAGATAGAGAAGAAGTGTTAATCGGGGTTCCATTTTTACGATAACTAATTGCACGATTTAAATTAGAATTTAATGAAGCTGCAAAACAAGATTTCCAGTAAGCCGAAGTTCCAGCACCTAATGTATTTTCAACAACTGCAATTACCAAATTACTATATCCATCCCAAAAAAAAGGTGTATCTAAAATAATTTCCATCCATTCATTAGCAACTGTATGTGAGGTGATGGTGCCATTAAATACTTCAGTAAGATTTCCGATTGGAATAGCCTCATAGTTCGTTTTATACCCTTTTCGATTAGTGTTACCAAAATAAACAATCCAGTCTTGCCAATAATTAGTAGAAACAGAATACTCTGTCATATAGGCAAGCTTAGTAATCATTCCAGGTGAGGTAGCACCTGCAGCATACAACTCAGAAGCAGCATAAATAGTCTGAGTGTAACTATAATCATCCCATGAACCTACTGGAAATTTACTAGAAGAACTAATAGGGGAACCAATTTGTATCAGTGTTTGGGCATGCAAGCTACTAGAAATTATGAATAATATTATACCATAAATAATTTTAAAAATAGTTGTAAGAATCTTTACCATAAAATAGCTATTTAGGTCTATTCGAATTATATTTTGAGAATACTTACTATTAAATAGTATTTGATAAAATATTAAATCAAAGATAATAATATTTTAGCCACTATAAATAAAATAGCATAAAAAAAGGAATCCCAATGTTTTGAAAACATTGGGATTCCAAGGAAGCGTAATTAAATTTTTATTTAATCACTTCTAACTTTCTATTCACTATTCCTTCATCAAACTCGATAGTCACTTGATACAATCCTGAAACTAAATGAGCAACATTTATAATTTGCTTATTGTCTTTAACAGCAATTTTCATTACTTGTTGACCTAAGACATTGGTAATTATAATATTTTTCATTTTGAATCCGCTATGATTGTCTATAGTAACTGTTTGTTGTGTTGGGTTTGGATATAATCTTAAAGCATCAGTGTTTAAACTCAAATCTTTAATTTTATTACCCTGAACAGAAACTGTAGTAATTACGGTTAGATCACCACAATCATTAGACACAGTTAAAGTAACTGTATATACTTTCTTCTGAGATAATACAGTATAAGTATGAGTAGGATTCTCTAGTGTTGAAGTTACTCCAGCTCCAAAATCCCATAAATAATCAGTCACATTAACTGCACCATCTGGAGAGAAATTGAAAGTAGGAGAAACACCAGAAGTGATTATTCCATTAACTGTTGGTAACTCACTTATTGTAACATTTATGGAATCAGTAGTAGAACAACCAGATGAATTGGTTACTGTTACACTATATGTTCCACTTGTAGTTATTGTTATTGAACTAGTGGTATCTGCACTAGGAGCCCATAAGTAAGTATCTCCTGCACTTCCACCCGCATCCAAAATATAAGGACCACCATCACATATTAAAGTATCCGCTCCTAAATCAACCACTGGATAAGGATTAACCGTTACATTAATAGAATCAGTAGTAGAACAACCAGAAGCATTAGTTAACGAGACACTATAGGTTCCAGAAGTTGTAACATTAATAGTCTGAGTAGTTGCTCCTGTACTCCATAAGTAACTCGTATTCGTACCTGTGCCTGCATCTAAAGTAAGAGAGTCACCTGCGCAAATAGCTGTATCATTACCTAAATTTACTATTGGAGAAGGTGCAACGGTTACATTAATTGTATCTGAGGTAGAACATGTACCATTGGAAACGACTACAGAATAAGATCCAGTAGTATTTACAACAATTGTTTGAGTGGATGCTCCTGTGCTCCAAGTATAAGTAGAACCAGTTGGTTGGCTACCTGCACTTAAAGTCAATGGGGCATTTCCACAGATTGTTGTATCAGCACCTAAGCTTACAATTGGAGTTGCAACAACAGTCACATTAATCGTATCTGCTCTAGAACAAGTTCCATTAGAAACCAATACTGAATAAGTACCTGTAGTATTCACAGTAATAGATTGTGTACTTGCACCAGTACTCCAAGTGTAAGTAGCACCTGTTGGTTGGCTACCTGCATTTAGGGTTAATGATGCATTGTTACAAATTGTAGTGTCGGCACCTAAGTTAATTGGAACAATAGGACATGGAGCAGTAACCTGGACCATATAATCCTCTGTCTCTCCATAAGATTCAGAAGTACATGGGTTAACTGGAGTAATACTAGGATAGTAAACCGATCTTACACGCATTCTATATAAACCTGCTGCTTGAGTAGATGGAACCACAAATGTCTGAGTAGTACCACCAGTTTGCAATCCATTTGGTGTATTAAAAATAACCTCATTAGCTTCAAATGCTCCATTTTGGTTATAATCTATCCAAGCTGTTGCATATTCATCTTCTGGATAACTATAAGAAGTACTCACTTTTAAAGAAAAAGTACCGCCAGGATTCAAATCTGCAGGTGGCAGATTAGTATAATCACCATATGCATTCGGGCTACAACCAGTACTATTGTTAATATTTGTAGTCACACCATTCAAAGTAACATTAGAAATGTCATCTCCTACTGCACAACCTGTAGTATAAACAGGCGTACAATAGCATTGGTTAGCGGGATTCATAGTAACTGTTACGACATTCGATGTATCAGTACTAGAACTAAAAGAACAAGCTATCCAGTATCTGTAACTAGTCGCTGTAGTAATACCTGAGCCAACAGTCAAACTAGTTGTGGTAGCTCCGGAGATATTTGTCCATGGACCAGTGACACTTGGAGCGGATTGCCAATTACCTGCTAAACCTGATGCTGGTGAAGTTGCACCAATTGTGGTTAGTGTAAAGCTGTTTATAGCACAAACTCCTGCAGGACCACTTACTGTTCCCGCACTTACTGTACCTGAACAACCTATTAAT
The DNA here is from genome assembly GCA_035497795.1 of Edaphocola sp. Classification (GTDB taxonomy): domain Bacteria; phylum Bacteroidota; class Bacteroidia; order Chitinophagales; family Chitinophagaceae; genus Edaphocola. The sequence goes on from DATJCU010000091.1 coordinate 168,408, forward strand.
GCTGTCACGTTTAATGTAAAATCAAGAGCAGAACCATAGGATTGATTATTACAAGCATCCATAGTTGTCAAGTTGCCATATCCAGATCGTACTCTCATTCTATATTGTCCAGCTGCTACTGAAGTCGGAACGGTGAAGCTACCAGTATTTGTAGCTGCTGATGAATAGTAGTTATATACTCTTTCGGTAATATCATCAAACATTCCATCTCCGTTATAATCCACCCATATCATAACAGTATTGCTACCGCCGACATAAGTAGTTGACAAGTTGATGATTTGACCTTGAAACTGCCCGACAACTTGACTAGTTAAATTCTGATAACTACCAGATGATGATGTTCCAGTATAACTAATATTCTGCGTTCCACCTGTTGTTGAAAAAGCACTTAAATAATCACTGGTATTAGTGTAAGTAGGTGTACAATAACATTGGATTCCTGGCAGTAATGAAACCGATACAACATTTGATGTATCAGAACTTCCATTATTAGAACAAGTCATCCAATATCTAAAGTCTGTTGCAACATTCACACCTAATCCCAAATTATAACTTGGCATGGTTGCACCAGTAATATTAGTCCAAGGACCACCAGCTGTCGGTCGTGACTGCCAGTTTCCTGTAAGTCCACCCGCAGGTGCGGTTGCTCCAGTTGCAGTTAATAAGATATTAGTACCTCCACATACGGTTGGAGAAGGCACTGATGCTGTACCAGCAGTAACCGTTCCAGTACATCCTGACACAGTAAATTCATAAGCACCTATATCCGGTGTTGTAGTACTTCTAGTAGCTCCTAAAAAGTCTGTTGTAATACCCGCAATTGGAGTACCTAAATCATTAACAGCTGCATTAGTCGGTGTAAAGTTACCTGTAGCTGGCCCTGCAAATACAGGATCTATACTTACACTTTGTAAATCAAAACCTGCTCCTGCTGCTGCTTGCCAGTTAGCCAATGTCGATTGAGCTGCACTTAAATAACCAATATAATTCGATCCACTTGTAGAACCCATATATAAGTTATTATTATTAGAGGTTTTTCCTGTTGCGGAGGAGTAATATAAACAATATTTCGTACCACTTCCACCTTGAGTAACTACAATATTATTATTTCTAATGTCAATTCCTCCAGTAGTTCCTGTGCTATAAATACCATAAACGGTACCAGTTGTGGCAGCAGTATTATCTATTGAAATAGTATTGAAATAAACTTGAGTATGAATAGCACTTGGCATATATATACCATAAACAGAGCTATTCCCATTGATGTTACCAATAACATTATTGATAATCTTATTTTCATTTCCTACCGTAGCTGCTGTTGAAGAAGCATAGATATTATAGGAAATACCAGAATAAACCGGATTGCCGCCAAACTGATTTCTAATTCTATTTTGCTCGATCGTACTATTGACACATCCTGTACTTAAATAAATACCATAGAAAGAACTTACCGTAGTTCTGGTCGGACGCTCTACTATATTATTTTTAATAAGCAGACCGCTCTGATAATAATTATTAGAACCGTAAAAATAGAAGTCTTTCAATGTACTGTTCAATATCTGATTACCCACACTAGGCGCACTGGAATTTCCATATAAATAAACATTATAATAACCACTTATTATAGTACAACTATCTAAGGTATTATAACTGCCAGATGCTCCAGTCGCCATAGAAGTAGGAGAACCACTTATTGAGAAAGGTATTTGTGTAGTTGAAGTACCATTTTCTGGAGCCATGATAGTACAATTCGTAAAAGTATTATGATCAGCATCATTCCATAAATGAACAACATATGCATTGTTACCATTTCCATTAACAACTAAATCATTAAAGCTAATATAATCAGCTCCATTCAAACCAATCGTCCAAGGTAAAGTAGCAGTACCTGTGAAATTAACAGTATCTCCGTTACCATTAAAAGTAACTGTATTTGTTGCCGAAGAACCAATAGTTGAAGGAAGGGTAACTTGCTCATTAAATGTATTACCAGCAGCCATATTAAAAACAATAGGACCAGCTATACCACATGAAATAGCACTAACAGCATCACCCATACTTTGGAAGTTTGTACCACTTGCCGGTAAAGCAGGGTTAATAGTATAAGTTCCACCAGGGAATAATGGAGCAACCGTAACAGAGACTACATTAGATGTATCTGATTGACTACTTGTTGCACAAGTTACTATAGCTCTATAATCAGTAGCTACTGTAACACCACTTGCTTCATTATAAGATGTGGAAGTAGCACCAGTGATATTAGACCAAGTTGAAGCACTAGCTGCTTTACTTTGCCATTGATAACTAATTCCAGCAGCAAGTGTAAAACCACTCAAACTTAATGAGAACGGAGAGCCAGAACATAGTGCACCTAAAGGACCTGAAACGGTACCCGCAACAGGCGTTCCAGAGCAAGGCGCTGCA
>DATJCU010000092.1:0-2992 GCA_035497795.1 Edaphocola sp.
CCAAAAAGAACTCAAAAAACTCACTTCTAAAAGATTCCAAATAAGACTCGAATGAGCATAAGCTGGGGATGTCCTGCTCCGTGAAATCAGGAAATAACCATATTCTAAAACAAAAGACCTATCGAATAAACAAAAAAATGTGGAAGTGCTGCCTGCGGATAACAAGTTTACCCCGAGGTTAGAACTTTATATGCCAACTTTTCGCTAAATTTATCAACCAAAAGAAAAATGGTAATTGCTGAATTGCTGTATTAAAACTAAAATCTTTTTCATTTCAAGATTTGTTATATGGGGGAGCAAGATTTTCTCCCCCAACTTCAAAAATTTATTTATGAGAAGCCTTATGCGTTTCTCAAATTTAAAACCGCAGATCTGAGATCAAAGAATCTTTCTGCCCTGAATAATTCTAATTATTACTGCAATAATCGCAATAACCAAAAGGACATGTATAATCCCTGTTGCTCCGTAGCCAATGAATCCAATTGCCCACCCTATAATAAGGATTACCGCGATGATATAAAGTAAATTTCCCATGACATAATGTTTTTAATGATTGTATACTTTTTAAAAGAATTAAACTGTAACATTCTGTAAGCTGTCCAAAACGCCAAATACTTTTAGGAGCCAAATCACAAGAATAATTACAACAACTGCATTTAGAATGCTTTTAATCGTGCGTTGCATGGGAATATAGCTGTTTACCAGCCAAAGAATTACCCCAACAACTAAAATAACAATGACAATAGTTAAGATAGGCATACCATTAAGTTTTAATTATTACTAAAATTTACAACACGAAGGTCAGGATTTATGTAATAAAATCTATTACACAATTCTTGCAAAGAGTTACACCTTTCACACATTGAGAAAATTTATTTTGTCTGGATTTTAGTCCGAACTTATTAGATAAGGACTAACAACAGATCAATAAAAGGAGCAATCCGCTACTCTGTTTTTGCTTTACTGTTTGCAGATAAACGAAATGTCATATCCCTCTTTCAAAAAATCTATATAATTATTTCCCATTAAATTTCTCTGTAGTTAATACAATCTGGTCTCCTGGATATTGAACATTTATACCCTCTTCCGTTGTAATAAAAAACTTGATTGGTTTATAAGAAGATGCCGTTTCTAAAGATGCACTATGACGTTTTGAGAAGAAACTGGTCGAACTTTTTAACTGACCTAGGTTTTCAGCGTTTCCTTGATCGGTTTCCATCCATAGTACATAACTATTATTTGTTGCGTGAACCTTTCCAACTTCCGCTAAATCAGTTACTTCAACTTCAATTATATAATTCTTATTATTGTCCTTTTTCACTTTAACATAACCTTCTGCGCCAGGCACAACAGATGAATTTAAGAAGGTAATCTTTTGAGAACATGATGTTAATAGTATTGTCATCATTACCGTTAAAAACAGTAAAAATGCATTTCGCTTTATCCTTTTTATTTGATTCTTTTTCATAATTTCAATTTGTAAATTTCCCGTAACTGGCGGTACAATCGCAAATAAATTTCTGCAATACCAATATCGCAATTGCTTGATGTAAAAGCATTACATAATTTTAAGTAAAACTTACATCATTCACACATTGAAAAATGTTGGGTTTTTTTGTCGTTCAACCTATAAAACAAAGGGGTTTATTTTTTTCCAAAACACCATCATTTAAAAAAAGAATAAAACAGTTATAAGTCATTGAATATTATTAACTTTGAACATAGGTCTATCGCAAAGCAATAGCGTTAAAGCACGTATAAAAAACAGACTAAAAGTTTTTTTAAACATTTATTAGTTTGACTATGAGTTGATTTTTATACGTTTATCCATTAGTATTACGGCTGTAAAAACCTTCAAACAGCGAGGATTATAATAACACTTAACCCCTAAAAATTTCTGTTACTATTCAAAGCCAATGAAACTTTATATAAAAAACATGGTGAGCCTGCGGTGCAAAATGGTTGTGCAGGAAGAACTGAGAAAGTTGGGGCTTAAATATGTGGTAATTGATCTTGGAATGGTAGAAATCTTAGGTGACTTGCCGGAAAACCTTCGAGGTCTTTTAAAAGAAAATTTATTGGATTCCGGTTTGGAACTAATGGACGATAAAAAATCCATACTTATTGAAAGAATAAAAAACGCAATCACAGAAATGATTCATTACTCTGATGAATTACCAAAAGAGAATTACTCTGATTTTATCAGCAATAAATTAGATTACGATTATACCTACTTAGCCAATATATTTTCGGAAGTTAAGGGTATTACCATACAGCAATTCATTATTCTCAACAAAATTGAAAAGGTGAAGGATCTCCTTATATATGACGAGCTCAATCTCACTGAAATATCTTACAAGTTGCACTACAGCAGTGTGGCGCATTTATCAAATCAATTTAAGAAAATCACAGGTCTTACCCCCTCCTTTTATAAGCAACTAAAGCAGAAACATAAAGGGAATCTGGAAAACCTATGATAAGCTTATAAGCAGAGATGCACATTATAGAGGACCTGCTTGCTTATTCTTCAGAACAATCTCGAATGAGATTGTATGTATTCAAGAATATAGTTAAAAACCTACCACTAAAAGTGTTTGTACCCTTCTTATATCTTATAAATAAACAAAGTAACTGCTGATTATAAAACAATACTCTCGCCTCTATAAAAGCAGGTAGAATCACTCCGGGAAAAGTGTGAATCATGTAACTATTGCTGTTAATTATGTAATGTATATCAATACATTTCAGCTGACCTTTGCAGTGTGAAAATGTTTCACAACTACTAAAATATTTAATGTATGAAGACGAAAATTAAGAAAACCGCTTTTACTATTGGCTTAGCTTCTTTTGCAATAAGTGCTATTGCACTCAGTGGATGTACATCTTCTGCCCAAAAGAAAGAAAAAGAAGCCAATAAGGCTGCTGAAAATGTCCAGGAAGCCAGAAAAGACCTCGATCAAGCAAAAAAAGAGTATGTCGTAAAATACGAGGC
>DATJCU010000093.1:0-2911 GCA_035497795.1 Edaphocola sp.
ACAATGAATATAGTAGCGACAAAGAAATTTGCTGGACAGGAACTTTAAGTGACAAAACACCGATATTCATTCATTATCAGTTAGACAGTAATCTAATTATTGGAGAACTTACTTTTTTAAACACAAAAGATAAATTGCCAAGAAAACTAATAGGTACAATTCAAGAAAATTTAAATTATGACCTTTTATTGTTTGACGAAACAGGAAATATAACAGATGTTTTGAATGGACTTCCTACAATTGAAAACTTCAATGGAACGTGGCATTCATTGAAGAAAGATAAGGAGTACACATTTACATTATTATTGTCTGATACAAGTATAACATCACCTGAGATTAAACCTATTGACAATCAGATTTTCGGAAATTATCATTATCAATATGGTGAAGATGGTTACAATGGAGATTTTGAAATAAATAAAATCGTCAACAATAAGGTTGAATTTTATATTCACTCAGAGACAGATAGGGAAAGAGGACCAAACATGGCAGATGTTGAAAAAGACACAATAGCAATGCAAGGGAATAGTTTTGTTTACATGATCCCTGATACTGACTGTGAATTTAAAGCAACCTTTTATAAGGACTTTGTATATATCAATTATACAAAAGGTTCTGGCTGGGGAGTGTTTGGAATGAATGCAACAATTGAGGGTATTTACTTAAAAACTAATAATCATCTTTCTACTGAAAAAACAGTGCCAGCCAATGTATCTTGTAGTATCTTTTTTGAAGGATATGACTATACAGATGAAGAAACCGGTAAAACAACTAAAGGAACTGTTGAAGAACATGATGAATTTAGTAAAAGCAACACATGTACATATTGTTATGATTCACAAATGTTTCATCATTTAACGCTTAATGGAACAGGAAAACAATTATCTATTATCGTTCAATCTGAGGATAGAATATTATTTAAAAAAGAAAATTTTGATTTAGTGGATAACTTAACTTTCACCAACAAGGATTTTTCTTTTGATCAAGGAGGAAAGAATTCTATTGTCATTAAGCAAAATGAAACCATCATATATAATGGTGTAGTATATTCTGAAGCATGTATGTAAATTGAAATAAAATAAGCCCATAACAATGGTGTGCGTCATTAGATAAAAAAACTTACTACAATGAAACACTGGACCTACTTACTTATTTTGACAATCATTGCCTGCACTAATCCGCAGCAAAATGCTAATCGACCTGACACTTTGGATTCAAACCCAGTAACAACTGAGACAGAAAATGAATATGAACAAGAGATTTTAAATCTAAATCCTTCATATGTTCATCTTCTTGACTTTTCTGATAGAGCAAAAGCAGAATGGACACTTAGAGATACTTTATTGAGTCAATTATCTACTGAAAAAAAAGATTGGGATAAACTGACAAACGAGGAAGAACTATTGCTCGAAAAATATGATGAAGTATTTGAAGATATTTGGGATATTCTTGGTGGAGGCTGTAGCTGGTATTGTGGTGGGGGATCAAAAGAAGTTACAGCTTCAAGTTATTTAAAGTCTCAAAGTTCAAATAATTACGAGCCCAAAAATGCCCATGATTTAAATTACAAAAGTGCTTGGGTTGAAGGCGTTCCTGGATATGGAAAAGGAGAATTTTTGATGTATACATTTGAAGGAACATCGCCAAGAATAACAGAAATTATTGTTGTTAATGGATATGTGAAGAGTGAAGCTGCTTATCGGAATAATTCCAGAGTGAAAAAACTAAAGGTATATCTAAATGACAAACCTTATGCTATATTGAATCTTGAGGACAAAATTGCAAATCAAGGATTTAAAATTGAACCGATTGGATATAGTGACAGAGAGGATTGGGAAGCCCTTGAAACTAAACTAGACTGGACTTTAAAGTTTGAAATACTTGAAGTGTATAAAGGATTGAAATATGATGATACAGCAATTTCAGAAATATATTTTGACGGACTTGATGTTCATTGTTTTGCGAAGGGGACAAAAGTTCAATTAGCTGACAACGCGACCAAAAATATTGAGAATCTTAAAATAGGCGACATGGTGGCATACTTGGACTTGGAAACAAAAGAAATTAAATCAGCAAAAATTGAGAAACTGGGAAAAGCAATTCATCATGGACTGGTAAGATACAAGTTTGAAAGCGGTATAGAAATTACAGCCACACAAGATCATCCACTCAGAATTAAAAATAAAGGTTGGGCTTCTTTACAACCGGATAAGTCAAAACAATACAAAGGGTTTGAAAATATTGAGAAAGTAACGATTGACGATTTATTTTTAACCACAAAAGGAACGGACAAATTGATTTCGATAGATTTTTTAGAAGGAGCACAAGAAACATATACGATTTCAAAACTCAGTTCTGGAGATAATTTTATTGCAAACGGATTGATTGTTGGAATCGAAGAATTGAAAAATGAATAAAAAACAGTTGACAACAAGCGGTGATAAAATTACGACTTATGAAACAAATACTAATTCTAATTATCATTCCTGTTTTAATTTCCTGTCAAACAAACAAGACAAATGAAAATGATTCCGCATTTTATGATGATACTACAAACTTGTTGCGAAAAGATAGTCTGACAAAACCACTCAAAAGGATTTGTGCGGTAACGATGCCTGGAATATCAATAGCAAGTCGGGTAGATTTGCACATCTAATAAGTTGCGAAGTGCATTTACCAACAATAATAAAATAGATCTATTGTCTTAGATATGAACTGCTAGACTAAAGTTATAAAACAAAATAAATTTAGGAGAGTGCTGAAAATCCTACCAAAGAGTAAGCGAGTTTAAAATTATATGTAATGAAGAATATATTAAAAATTACAGGAATTTTCTCTTTAGTTTTTATTACACTTGTATTTAGTATCTCATTTACGAGATGTGGTGGTGGGGAAAAGTCCACTGATGAAA
>DATJCU010000094.1:0-1990 GCA_035497795.1 Edaphocola sp.
ATTTTATCCATAAATCGAATCGTTGGATTTATAGCAAATGTCAATTCGTTTTCAGTCAGTTTCTTCTTTAGATTCACTTTCAAATTCGTCGTTTCTTATTACCAGCTTTTACTTATTAATTTTTGTTTTGTTTCTTACTTCACAACAAGTTCTTAACGGCTGGAAAGTTTTAAGTTCCTTTACGCCGTCCGAAAATATACCGCTGCCCGTTAGCTGCAAGGTAAAAAGACGAATAAATATAAAATGAGTAACGAAACTCCAATGATAAACATTCTGACTTACCAACTTCCTTACAAGTTGACAAATCAGATATATAATGAATATCAAAGTCGACTCAAAGAAGCCACCTATCTAATCGAGAATTACAAAACTTACAGCGCTTTAAGTCAACATATTAATACTGTCGAGCTATTTCTTTCTCTATCAATTTTCCATAAAAGAGTAATAACTAACCTTGATGGAGCAGTTAAATTTTACGGTACGGTAACTAAAAAAGGACAAACGGACACAATTCAGATTGGTGGATATAAAATGACAGGAGATGAAAAGAATAAAATTCTTGCAGTTGTAATGAACTACAATCAACTACTTGAGAAATTTTCCATTCCGCCAGTAGTTATGGAATATTTCGAAACACGAGAGTTCTTGAAAAAATTGATTGTATATAAATCTGAAATTGATAATGACAACAACAACCAAAAACCAAAAGGGAAAAAAAGCAACAGAGACAACCAAGAAGACGACCTCGACATCCCCTTTTAAAAGTCATACGCAGTTTGAGAAAGAAATTAGAGAATTTGCAAATAAGTATAAAACTATTGTTGTTAATCAAGCAAAAAGAACAAGTGACTATTTCGAAATGACCTGCTACAATTATATCATAAGATTCTACGAAAACAATGGATATGACGTGTCAGTTGAAAATTTACAATCAGGTAAGTACAGGTATAAATGCTCTCCTTCAGGAATACAATCAAATTTTTCTCATTTTTTAGTTAGTAAAAAGGTAAAGAACAGAAGAAAGAATTTTGAAATACAACATAACGTTGCTATTCAAAGCTCACAAGATGATGAGATATTTACTACTCCTGACATAGCAATTATCAAAAAAGGAAAAGTAAAATATACCAAAGACTACTACGACACCAAAACAACATTCTCGTATGTTGAAAACAAGAACTTAATTTCATTCTGTGAAGTAAAACAGTTTAATCCATTCCCTGAATTATTGTTCAATTTTATTGGAGTAGTAAATGAGCTGAAAAAGGAATATATGACTGATGAAGGTAAAGATGAATCACCGCCACATATTGCTCCAAGCTTGATGATATCAGGAAAGCCAAATAAACAAACTAAAAGAATTAGAGAATCACTCGAAAACAGGTACTGTATTAATATATTTTATGATTTGTTTTATAGTGCAACTTATACTTTTTCAAAGGGAAATGTAAGTCAAATACGAAACACAGGAAAAAAACCCAGCAGCTAACAATGTATATAAAAAATAGGCGAAATAGTAGTAAATTCAAGGGTTTTGAACTCGTATCAAACTTTGTGCTTAACCGAAAGTTTTGTGCTTCGAAATCGCCTACTTTTCATATACTAACCGTTAGCGGTCATTGTAAACGAAACCCGAACTAACAAAGAATTAACAATATTATAGAATGAGAAAAGACGAAGTAGAACTTATAATCTTTAAAGTAACGGCTGATGGACAAGAAGCCTTTAATATTAAGATTTATAAAAACGGTACAACTTGCAGACACGGAGTTGGAGGACTTCCACAACTTGGAATTTCAGGAATGAGTTTTTTTAATAACTCTAATTTTTTCGACCCACTAATTGCAAAAGTGCCTGACAACCTTTTAGAAAAGCCCTTGAATTATGAAGAAGAAACACCAAACGGTTATTTAGAATATGTAATTGCATTTTACGGAGTTTCAGATAATGGTAACACAGGAGAAAGAGCTAATTGGACAAAATCAACAGG
>DATJCU010000095.1:0-25797 GCA_035497795.1 Edaphocola sp.
TAACACTTCTGGATTGCTTCGGGCAAAGCCCTCGCAATGACGGAAACGAACGGACAGACCCCTCGCAAGGAGCAAAAAGAGCACGTCATTGCGAGCCAAAGGCGAAGCAATCCAGAAAAAGACTCCGTCATTGCGAGCCAATGGCGAAGCAATCCAGAAAAGAGCCCATCATTGCGAGCCAAACGAAGCATTCCAGAAAAAGAGCACGTCATTGCGAGCCAAAGGTGAAGCAATTCTATAACAAAAGCCAAAGTGGAAAGATTTAAATAAAGAAATAACACAATAACACTTATGGATTGCTTCGGGCAAAGCCCTCGCAATGACGGAAACGAACGGACAGAGTCCTCGCAAGAAGGAAAAAAAGCACGTCATTGCGAGTCAATGGCGAAGCAATCCAGAAAAAGAGCCCATTGCGAGCAAAAAGCGAAGCAATTCTAGAACAACAGCCAAAGTGGAAAGATTTAAAGGAAGAAATAACACTATAACACTTCTGGATTGCTTCTGGCAAAGCCCTCGCAATGACGGAAACGAACGGACAAAGCCCTCGCAAGGAGCAAAAAGAGCACGTCATTGCGAGCCAAAGGCGAAGCAATCCAGAAAAAGACTCCGTCATTGCGACCCAAAGGTGAAGCAATCCAGAAAAAGAGTCCGTCATTGCGAGCCAAGCGAAGCAATCCAAAAAAATAAACTAAAATCAAAAAAACCCGATACCTTTATGTTACATAATTTTCTCTTTTACATAAAAGTTAAAATATTAAACAACTAAGGTATTTTAAATCTTTTTTATAATTTGCTATTTTATTAATACATTTACTCACAAAATATAATACTTTACTTCAATCCTTGACTTATTATGTATTATCGGAAAAAGAAAGGAACTGGATTCACTTATCAGGATAAGAAAGGGAACACCATTAAAGATGAAAAACTTAAACAGTGGTTTAAATCTTTAGTCATTCCACCAGCTTGGACTGATGTTGAGATTGCTGCAAAAAAATCAGCTGATCTTTTAGTTACTGGAAGAGACGATAAAGGACGGAAACAATACATTTACAATCCAAAATACCGAGCTCAAAAAGAAGCAGAGAAATTTGACAGAATCATTTCCTTTGCGGATCAGCTAGAGCATGCACGCTGCGTGACGGGTCAGCACATGAGAAAGCGACAAATGTGCCGAGAAAAAGTGCTCGCCACAATGGTTCGATTACTTGAAACTGCTTTTTTCCGACCTGGCAGTGAAGCATATACTAAACAAAACAAAAGTTATGGTCTTACTACCTTGCGTAGCAAACACTTAAAAATTGACGGTGATGAAATGATTTTTTCTTATCGTGGAAAATCTGGTAAAGATCAAGAAAGAACAATAATTGACAAAAAGTTAGCTAAAATAGTGCAAGAATTAGACGATTTGCCAGGTTATGAAATTTTTAAATACTTAGATGAGCAGGATAATATTATCCATGTGAAAAGTGAAGACTTGAATTGTTATATTAGAGAAATAATGGGTGATGCATTTTCAGCAAAAGACTTCAGAACCTGGTCTGGAACAATGATAGCCGCTATTGCATTAGATGAATTAGGCGCTGTAGAGGAAAATGATCAAAAACTGCTTGACAAAAATATAAGAGAAGCGGTCATAAAAGTATCAGAGCTTTTAGGTAATACACCCGCAGTGGCTAGAAGTTCTTATATAGATCCAAGAATCGTAGAGGAATACGAGAATGGTAAAACATTGAAATTCTTTGAAAAAGAAATAAAAAAGTTATTAAAAAAACAAGAAAATCTTTCTGTTCAGGAAATAGGCGTTTTATATATGCTCAAACATAGGTTGCAAGAAAATTAATAAAAAGCATGAAGAAAAATATTGTCTTCTATATACCTAACATTTCCAAACCTCAAATACTCATAATGGCATAGGTTTCCTTGAACACCCAACCCTTGTACATCAGCAACAACTTCTGTCAACTCAGCACGCTCATAATATTTTTAAATTCTAGGTGACGAAGGTAGAAAAATTTGAAAACTAGTTCTTCCTTTTTACTATTAACAACCATTCTTGCTCCAGCATTAAGTATCCATATTCATAACAAAAAATATAGGTTTTACCGTTTTGAGTTTGGTAATGATGGGTATGGTAGTTAAAATTAAATCCTTTTTCAAGTAATTTTTCTCTTCTTTGTTTAACCACTTCTTCCGCTTCTGGCAATAGTTCCGATAAAATTCTCCTATTTTTACGCAAAATATTATTAATATTTCGAATAAAATTAGTTTGATCGCTATTTTGGCGATTATTATAATTGTTTCTGCAATAATCATCACAGAATTTTTTGTCAATCCGCCCCCTGAGCGGTTTTCCGCAGTCCAAACACCCTCTATCCTGATTGCTCATAAGCTTAAAATTTACTATATCTTATCCAACAACAAACGATTACAAATGTATACATCTGACTATAAATGATTAAAAACCGACTCCGCCTGTTTCGGCATCGCATCTTTGCATTAACAAACGGAATTAAAACAAAACAATGATTTCGGATTTCAACACAAGATAAACCAATTTTTTTAATAATTTAAATTTTCAAGTCATGAGCAACGTAAAAAATAGCGTACAGCTAATCGGTCACATGGGAGCCAACCCAGAAATAAAAACATTAGAGAATGGAGCAAAAATTGCCCGCTTAAATCTCGCCACTACAGAATACTATAAAAACAAAAAAGGAGAGTGGATGAGTGAAACAACTTGGCACAGAATTATTGCTTGGGAAGCCATGGCAGAAAAAGCCGAAAAAGTATTGACAAAAGGAAGCTTTGTGCTTATCGAGGGAAAACTTACTAATCGCAGTTATACCGATGCGAAAGGTGAAAAAAGATATCTCTATGAAGTTCGAGCGAATCAAATACTTCCTTTAGACAAAAAAGAGCAAGCATCAGAAAGCTATGCACCCGAAACAACTACTGAAGAAGACTTAGGACTACCCTTCTAAAACCTTCACATTACAAATAAGAGATGCTTCAATATCTGGAGCATCTCTTTTCTATTTCTCAAAACCAAATCAATCCTAAACAATAGAATTTTCAAAAACTTAAAATGATAGACCATTTAAATTTCTTATTTAAAACGACTCCTATTTAATTTGAATTATCAAAGAGTTTCTATTATAAAACCTCCATTCAATAAAAAAATGAATGAAATATTATTTGCACAAATATTTTTAATTTACAGATAATATTCAAATTTTTTTTCGTTAGCTATCCGTTTTAAATTTTAAGGAAACAGCTTAAAGTGTTGACCATAGCAGTTTATCAATTTTTATCGAATGCTATATTTCAATAATACACGTTACTTTTTTGACCAAATTTGAAATAATACATATGCTATATTACAAATATAAAAAACCTAATAATTACAACAACTTTTCCACATTTTTATTAACACACATTGTATCCCAATGGATTATAAATTTATTTTGAAAACCTTTGTTTTGTCTATTGTAAAAGAGTAAACCATTATTTATCTTTGTACTTAAACTCCTAAAAAATAATTACAAGAAATATTATAAAATAATTTTTAATAAATAATTCATGAAAGTAAAAACCACCACTAAACCTTTAGCAACTTACAATCAGGATGAAGCTTTTGAAGAGAGTATAAAATACTTCAAAGGTGATGATTTGGCGGCTCGCGTATGGCTTAATAAATATGCACTCAAGGACTCTATGGGAAATCTTTATGAACTAACTCCTGAAGACATGCATCATCGCTTAGCAGGAGAAATAGCACGTATTGAATCTAAATACCCTAATCCGATGAAGGAAAATGAGATTTTTGATCTGATTAAAAACTTCAAATACATCATTCCTCAAGGGAGTCCCATGACTGGAATTGGCAATCCTTACCAAATTGCTTCCTTATCTAACTGTTTTGTAATTGGGAACGACGGTGCTTCAGACTCTTATGGTGGCATCATGAAAATAGACCAAGAGCAAGTGCAATTAATGAAACGCAGAGGTGGTGTAGGTCACGACCTTTCTCATATTCGACCAAAAGGCTCTCCAGTAAAAAACTCCGCCTTAACTTCTACAGGTTTAGTTCCTTTTATGGAGCGCTATTCTAATTCTACCAGAGAAGTAGCTCAAGATGGAAGAAGAGGAGCTTTAATGCTTTCGGTATCCATTAATCATCCTGATTCTGAAGCATTTATTGATGCTAAATTAGAACAAGGTAAAGTTACAGGTGCCAATGTTTCTGTTCGGATCACAGATGACTTTATGAAAGCGGTAGAAGCGGGCACCCAATACAATCAAAAATATCCTATTGATAGCAAAAATCCTATTTACCAAAAAGAGATTGATGCAAAACATTTATGGAAAAAGATTGTGCATAATGCATGGCGTTCCGCTGAACCTGGAATATTATTCTGGGATACGATCATCAATGAATCTGTTCCTGACTGTTACGCTGATTTAGGATTCAAGACTTTGTCCACTAATCCTTGTGGAGAGATTCCATTATGTGCTTATGATTCTTGTCGATTATTAGCCATTAACTTGTTTTCTTACGTAGAAGAACCTTTTACAAAAAATGCAGCCTTCAATTGGGATTTATTCAAAAAGCATATACATGCAGCTCAAAGAATGATGGATGACATTATTGATTTGGAATTAGAAAAAATTGATACCATCCAAGAAAAAATTAATGAAGATCCAGAACCTGATGAGGTAAAAGCAATAGAAAGAAATCTTTGGGAAAATATTGCTCAGAAAGCTAAAGAAGGAAGAAGAACCGGTATAGGCATTACTGCAGAAGGTGATATGTTAGCTGCATTAGGCTTACGTTATGGTACTGATGATGCTACCGCATTTTCTACTGAAGTACACAAAATTTTAGCATTAGAAACGTACCGTTCCTCTGTTTACACTGCAAAAGAACGTGGTGCATTCCCAATTTTTGATATCGAAAGAGAGCAAAATAACCCATTTATCAATCGTTTAAAAGAAGCTGATCCGGAATTGTATTATGAAATGATGGAGCATGGTCGCAGAAATATTGCATTATTAACGATTGCACCTACAGGTACCACTTCTCTAATGTCTCAGACTTCTAGTGGTATCGAACCCGTTTTCTTACCTGTTTATAAACGTCGTAGAAAGGTTAATCCTAATGATAAAGAAGCACGTGTGGATTTTGTAGATGAAATTGGTGATAGCTGGGAAGAATACATTGTTTTCCATCATAATTTCAAAAAATGGATGGATGTGAATGGTCATGATTCTAGTCAGAATTACAACCAAGAAGATTTAAATGCTTTAGTAGAACAATCTCCTTATTACAAAGCTACTTCTAATGATGTTGATTTTCATGCAAAAGTAAGAATGCAAGGTGCCATCCAAAAATGGGTAGATCACAGTATTAGCGTAACCATCAATATGCCTAATGATGTGAGCGAAGAATTGGTTGGAGAATTATATATGGAAGCTTGGAAGAGTGGCTGTAAAGGAGTAACGGTGTACAGAGATGGAAGTCGTAGTGGTGTACTCGTTTCAGCTAATGAGACGAAGACAGAAGATGCTATGGAAGGTGATGTAGAAACTATAGAGCCTTTACATAATAACTTTCCTACTCAAAGACCAGAAATATTGAAAGGTGATGTTGTTCGTTTCCAAAATAATAGAGAAAAGTGGATCGCTTTTATAGGCTTAATAGATGATAAGCCCTATGAAATATTTACCGGTTTGGCAGATGATGAAGATGGTATTGTATTGCCAAGATGGGTGAATGAAGGTTTAATTATTAAGAATAGAATGGAAAATGGTCAAAGTCGATATGACTTCCAATTCCAAAATCAAAGAGGCTATAAAACAACTATTGAAGGCTTATCACATAAATTTGATCCAGAGTATTGGAACTATGCTAAATTGATATCAGGAACACTTCGTTACGGTATGCCAATTGAGAAAGTAGTAGATTTAATTAATGGACTTCAATTAGAAGAGAATATCAATACTTGGAAGAATGGAGTAGCTCGTGCATTGAAGAAATACGTTGCAGATGGCGTTGCAGCCACAAAAACAAAATGTGCTAGCTGTGGTGGTAATAATCTACAATATCAAGAAGGCTGTTTGACTTGTAAAGATTGTGGAAGTTCTAAATGTGGATAGGCTCATTCCGAATTAAGAAAAGAAAATTTCAATTAGAAAATAATAGAAACCTTAGGGTTTCTATTATTTTTTTGTTTTAATCCGTTCCAAAATTGTTTAAGTATTTCAAAGTGAAAAATTAAGTTCGAAACGCTTATGGTTTATTCTATTAAACTATATTTAAAGCTTTTTTTCAAGTGCTTACTAGGAGAAAAGCTATAGATAAAAGGGAAAAAACGATTAAATACAAAAACTTCGAGCTCTGTTTAAAGCTGCCTTTTCTCCAATAAATAAAAGATACAATTGGTAACGAAAAAAAACAGACAATTAAAGGCAACCAAATCAATTTGTAGATTGCCCCAATTAGTGCCACTTTATATACATTAATATTCTTCGATATCATCCAAACAACTAAAAACAAAACATTAATCACAAAAATGATATTTCTAACCTTATAGTCACGAGCTCTGTTCGTTGGCATTATATATTTATTATGCGTTTTTTTTGAATAAAGTCCTGTTCATAAGTTCATTTGGTTACTAAGTCGGTTTTGTGCGGGTCTTCGGGCTTTTACATTTGCCCATAACTTACAAATAGAAGTAATGTTGTATCCCAAAATTAAATTGTGGATATAAATGTGCATATGACTTTTTAAGTCCAGGTAATTGAACGGAAAAGTCCATTCTGGTATTAGAATTGAAAACAAACTGAATACCGGGTGCAATATCTACATAATAACCTTTTCTTAATGCTGGAGGGATAAAAGATGTTTCTACTAAATATTCAGGTACTCCAAATGGAGTGACCCATACTTTAGTATCACCATAGCTTTTACCCATAAATTCAAGATAAACATTAATATTAGTTTGTTTATAATCTTTATACACTCTAGGTAATAAAAGATATCCAAAGGATAAACTATAGTTTAAGGTATTAGGGTATTTTACTCTTGTAGGAATGTCAGGCATATTGGTAAAAACATCTGCTTGATAACCTTTAAACTGACCTGGGAATATACCACCGACCGTTAACGAAACTGCAAATTTATCTTTTAAATAGGTACCTATATATCCAAATCCAAATCCTTTATTATCATCCAATAATCGAGACTCTCCTTCATCGTGAGCAGTATGATTCCATGATCCTTCGCCATACATAGCCATTCTAAGATGACTTTTATGGGCATCCAAACTCAAGAACCTATATTTGCCGTATACATTGACACCTCCAAACAAAAACGGCTTATAAACGCCTCTTTCAGGGGTATTATGATAAGGGAAATCTTCAGGCAATGTTTTCTTATGATGATTTGAAAGTGAAACAGTTGTATAAACAGAAAGCCTAGGGCTTAATCCATACATTAGTCGGAGTGCAGATACATTCTTAACATACCCATTAGGCTCTCCATAAAATTCTGAAAATACTCTTAGCCCTAATGCGCCTTTCGGAATATTACTAGAAGGTTCCGCATTAGGATACAGTTCCTGTGCATTCAAAATATTAATAAAGAATATTAAATTCCCGACAAAAATGACAGTCGTCCTTAGAAAATATCGCATTGAATTCATGGGTTTAATCTATTAATAGATAGGGAATGCTATAGCTAGCTTTTTCTTTACAAGGATTTTTAGCAGCTCCAATTTGACTCCTATATTTTTTAAACTCTTTTTTACTCATCATGTTTTTATCCAAAAGGAGTATTTGTATTTCGGTTTTTTGAGTTTTATAATCTTTAACAGGATAAAACAAATCTTTGTCCTCAATGAAACAAAAATTAAATGATGGTTTTGTTTCATCCGTATTCAGGGAATAACTAGCTTTAATTTGCTTGAGGTCAAATCCAGCATCTCTAACGGATTGTGCTAATTTTCTGAAATCAATAGTCTTATCTTTTGAAAAAGAAACTATAGCTTCTGTATTAGCTAAATCCATATTTACACTTTTAATAAAAGGTAATTTTTTCATCATCATTTCAACACTACGGCTACATTGAGAACAAGTAAGTCCGATAATACTCACCTCTGCTTTTGAAAACTGAGCAAATCCTTTTAATCCAAACAATAATGGAATAAGCATTAAAATGAAGAACCTTTTCATTATTTTCATATTAAAAATCATATTTATCAAAATTAATCAATTCTAAACAGGATAATCATGATATTTGTCAGTCAAGATAACTTTAACAACAAGGGTAAGTTTGTCATGCTGAGCCTGTCGAAGCAAGACAAATGCGAAGTAAGAAAACTTAAATTTTTATAACGAAAATTGTCATGCTGAGCTTGTTGAAGCACGACAAATGCAAAATAAGAAAACTTAAATTCATTAAACGAAAATTGTCATGCTGAGCCTCTTGAAGCACGACAAAAGCAAAATAGGAAAACTTAAATTTATAAAACGAAACCTGTCATGCTGAGCCGGTCGAAGCACGACAAATGCAAAATAAGAAAACTTAAATTCATTAAACGAAATCTGTCATACTGAGCCGGCCAAAGCAAGACAAAAGCAAAATAGGAAAACTTAAATTTTTATAACGAAAATTGTCATGCTGAGCTTGTCGAAGCAAGACAAAAGCAAAATAGGAAAACTTAAATTTTTATAGCGAAAATTATATGCTGAGCCTGTCGAAGCACGACAAAAGCAAAGTAAGAAAACTTAGGTTTTTATAACGAAATCTGTCATGCTGAGCCTGTCGAAGCAAGACAAAAGTGAAGTAAGAAAACTTAAATTTTTATAACGAAAATTATCATACTGAGCCGGTCAAAGCAAGACAAAAGCAAAATAGGAAAACATAAATTTTTATAACGAAACCTGTCATGCTGAGCCTGTCGAAGCAAGACAAAAGCAAAATAGGAAAACTTAGGTTTTTATAACGAAAATTGTCATGCTGAGCCTGTCGAAGCACGACAAATGCGAAGTAAGAAAGCTTAAATTTTTATAACGAAAATTGTCATACTGAGCCTGTCGAAGCACCACAAATGCAAAATAAGAAAACTTAAATTTTTATAACGAAAATTATCATGCTGAGCCTATCGAAGCAAGACAAAAGCAAAGTAAGAAAACTTAAATTTATAAAACGAAACCAGTAATACTGAGCCTGTCGAAGCACGACAAAAGCAAAGTAAGAAAACTTAGGTTTTTATAACGAAATCTGTCATGCTGAGCCTGTCGAAGCACGACAAATGCAAAATAGGAAAACATAAATTTTTATAACGAAAATTGTCATGCTGAGCCTGTCGAAGCAAGACAAAAGCAAAAAAAGACAAGCCCTACGACTTGTCTTTTTCAATTTCTGGAATTCAATTTTATTTGAACTCGCTTTCTTTAATTTTTTTATTTATTTCCACTTTATTCACTGTTACATCCATATCACCTTGTGGAGATTTAACTTTAATTTTATATGGAGCTTTATAACCATTGCCACCTTTCACTTCTTTATAATCACTATAAATAGATGTTTGAGAGGATCCAGTAGCTTCATCAACTGTTACATTTTTCAATAAAAGATGGGTTACTTTATCGTAATAATTTACCTCTTTTTGTCCATCTTCTTTCTTTTCTAAAACATAACAATCTTTACCATCAACTTGCTCAATTCCTTTCAAAGTATATTTACTGTAATTATCAGTATTTAAAACATTTTGAAGATTAGCTTTTTCTAAATAACCTCCTAACATTTGAGCAGGAAGATCTTGAGATTGACCCATTCCTGTCATTTTTCCAGAAGTACCATTAACGGTAATTCTTTGTACTTCTCCCATTGCACCAGCATTTAGGCTCATAGAATACTTATCAGGACTCACTATATTTTCAATAATCAATAACTCTTGTCCTTGAATACTCATAGAAGAAGAGGTAGTCATTGAAGTTAATCCTTCAATTGCAGCCTTTCCACCTATCGCATCAACATAATTTTTCATTATACTTTCAACAGACACATCAGCAGCAGCCTCAGCTGTAGTTGGTGCTTTAATTGGGTTACCATAATTATCATAATAATTAATAGTACCATCAGTAGCAAAACGCTTTAATTTTAAAGCTTCATCTTTATCACCTACAACAATTATTCTGGCCGCATTTGGTTTGATATATTTATTAGCTGTAGCCTGAATATCTTCAACTGTTACTGCATTTACATGCTTAAGATAATTTTTATAATAATCTTTAGGCATATTATAACGATCTACATTAATGGCATAACGAGCAATTGTCTGTGGACTTTCCAAACCTATAGCAAAAACACCATTTACATAATTCTTCATATCCTGCAAAGTGGTTTTATCTACTTTTTCATCACGGATACGATTCATTTCAGCAAGAATTTCATTTATTGAAGAATCTGTCACTGCATTTCTAGCTTTTGCATAAGCCTGAAAATAACCGATAACTTTATCATTATCAAAAGAAGAGTAAGAACCATAAGTCCAACCATGCTTTTCACGCAAATTTAAGAACAAACGACCTGTTCCACTTCCACCTAATATTTCATTCAACATTCTAGTTTTAATCACATCTGGATCACCAGGTTTCAAGTTAATAGGATAAGTTACCGCAATGACACTTTGAACAGAGTTTTCTCTTGGAACAAAATCAACAGTAGTCGTTTTAGGAAAATCAATTGTTGTGAATTTCGCAGCGGGAACAGTACCTTTTTTCCAATTACCAAAATATTTTGTAACTAAAGCTTTAGCCTGCTCTAAAGTAATATCTCCTACAACCGCCAAATAACTAACGTTTGGACGATAATAAGTGCTATAATAATCTTTACAATCATTCAAAGTGACATTGTCAATAGAGGCATCAGTCGCCAATTCAGCATAAGGATGATTCTTACCATAGTTCAATACTTTAGTAACGTTACTCAACATAGCATCTGGCTCTGTTTTATTTTGCTCCAATCCTGCCTTACTTTGATTTTTTAATTTATCTAATTCTGATTGTTGAAAATCAGCATTCATTAAAGCATCCGCCATTAATTGCAATAAAGCATCTTGATGTTTAGTCATTGACTTACCATACAATCCTGCACCACTAGCAGCTACAGTAGCACCTATTTTGTCGGTAGCTTCATCAAATTGCTGCTTATTCATTTTTTTAGTTCCAGAAGTCATCAAAGAACCGATGAATTCATCCAAACCTTCTTTTCCTTGTGGAATCACAGGATCTACATCAAACTGGAAAGAGTAGGAAACTATTGGAGTGTTATGATTTTCAACAACAAATACTTTTAAACCATTAGGTAAAGTGAATGTTTGTGGATCTGCTAATTTAATTTCAGGAGCCGGTCCTGCATTTGGACGAATACTTCTGTCTAATTTTTGAGCATCACTTGAAGCAAATAAGGCTATTGCGGCTAATGATAATACGATCTTTTTCATTTTATATATTTTGAATTCCGATACTCGGAAGGATCTTTAAAATTGTTTTATAATAAGATTTTAAGAACAAGAAGTGTTTACTTCTTCTCCTCCATTGATTTAGGTAAATAATAAACAACTAAACGATTATTAGGTGTTAAATATTTTTTAGCCACTCTTTCTACATCAGCTAAGGTTACTTTTTGATACTTTTGCAATTCAGTATTGACTAAATTAGTATTTCTAAAGTAGGTATAAGAAGTAGCAAGATTTTCAGCAACACCAGCTATTTTAGAATTTTGTTCAGCAAAGCTAGTTTCAACCTGCGTTTGTACTTTTTCAAATTCAGCTTTAGAAATAGGCTGAGTTCTAGCTTTTTCTAATTCAACATCAATAGCTTTCAATAAATCTTTAGCCTCAACATCCTTATTCGCAATACCGAAGATCATAGAAAGACCCGGATCATCCTCTAAAGGAAAATTAAATGCACCAACACCTAAAGCGATTTGTTGTTTATCCACTAATTCTGTTTGCATTCTAGAGCTAGCACCACCTGAAAGAATCTTATTTAAGATTTCCATAGCATATGCATCTTCAGAACCTATTTTAGGAATATGATATCCAACAATAACAGCAGGGAAAGGAACTTCATCATAATAATAAACTACTTTTTCTTTCCCGAAAGCAGGTTCTTTTACATTAGGTCTTGGAATTGCTTTAGTTCCTTTAGGAATACCTCCAAAATACTTTTCAATCCAAATTTTTGTTTTAGCAATATTAATATCACCTGCAACAGTTAAAACGGCATTATTAGGAACATAAAAAGTTTTATAGAAATCCATAAACTCACTTTCTTTAGCATCATCTATATACTGAGCCGATCCAATAGGCATCCAATTATAGGGATGTTTAGTATAAGCATTTTTAAAAACAACTTCCATTAAATGACCATAAGGACGGTTATCATAACTTTGTTTCTTTTCTTCTTTAACTACTTTACGTTGTGTTTCAATACCTGTTGTATCAATCTTGGCATGTAACATACGCTCAGACTCCATCCAAAGTGCTAATTCTTCTTGATTAGAAGGCATAGTTTGGAAATAATAAGTACGATCGTGAGAAGTATTAGCATTTAAAACACCTCCATTAGCTTGGATCATTTTAAAATACTCACCGCGACCAATGTTTTCAGACCCTTCAAACATTAAATGTTCAAAAAAGTGTGCAAAACCTGTACGCTTAGGATCTTCATTTTTAGAACCTACATGGTACATTACAGATACATTGACGATAGGCGTATTATGATCTTCATGTAGGATAACATGTAAACCATTCGGCAAATCATACTCTGTAAATTTAATATTTTGTGCCTGAACCGCATAAGACGCTGCTGCTAAAAAGGACACTGACAAGAGAAAACGCTTCATATTCTTGTTATAATTGTGATGAAAAAAATTAATAATATGCAAAGATAATTTTTATTTAATTACAAAACATCCCCCATTTAGGGGGAATTTAAGAGCAAAAAAAAAATGGAGAAATAAATTTCTCCATTTAAATATTTATTGTAGAACAATTAAAGTTCCCACATATCCATTTCTTTTTGAATTAAGTCTTGGAATTCATTTTTACCTTTAATTAAACCATCAAAACCAGCCTGATTCATTTCACCAGTAGGATTATTTAAGCTAGATTTTACGATATAACCACTATACATCATTCTATCTAAATAATCAGTCCAAGAAATACGGTGTACATCATTCTGAGGATTATATACCTCATACTGAGCTAATACAGGACGCGCTTCCGGATAATATATTGTAAATAAAGGTACCCAGTTTCTAAAATTCCCTTCATCATCCTTTTGCATAATATTTGCAGTAATACCACGTAAACGAGGAATCATTCTTCCAGCATTTCTATCAAAGATCCAATCTTCTTGAACTTGATACATGGCAACATCATCAGGATTAAAAGTATTTTGAACGGTTTCGATTCTTGATTCTCCAGTTATAATATCAATAACTTCTGCAGAACTTTCGGTATTCAATTTACTTTTTACATCATCATAACTTAAGACAGTGGTAAACCTATCGTCTTGAAAAGCTCTAATTTTACCTCTTTTAATTCCATCTATTAAGATTTCTATAAAAGCTCCACCACCAGAATATTCATCCCCAGGATAGATAAAGGGCATATTTTGCTTCTCATGAATATCGATACGTTTCCAGAACCTTCTCTTGAAAGCTATATCATTTTCTCTAATATCAGGCCAATTTAAAACCTTAACAGAACGATCTTTAACTCTATCAATAGTACCATCTGGAACTAAAGAAGGTAACCAATCGGGATTCACATATTCCTTCTGAAGTGGCTCGGTTGTTGCTCTATCTTGAGTCATTGCCCCATCTTGAGCAAAAACTTGATGCGTCATTAACAATAATCCAAAAGCAGTGGTATATTTTAAAAGGTGTTTCATATTACCTCAATTTTCTTTATTTTATAAAAATATTTTATCTAACTAAAACGGATATACTTCCTAAAGCAGGTTTTTCAGCTTCGGCATCCCCTTTAATCCTAATGTTTTCAAATATAACCCTATCACCTGGCTTAGCTCTTTCTAGAACAGCCTTTGCACCAGGCGCATTTGAGAATAAATTACCTCTTCCAGTAACTTGATCTGCCATATCTGATCCTCTAGGGATATAGACTAAATTATAACCGGTTACCAAATACTTATACTCAAAATCAAAGTTTTCTAATACAGCTGCAAGACCTTGTTGAGCTCTAATTTCACCAGTAGTCATGGAACCAGAACCAGCTAATTTACCAAATTTTATGATTGGTGGTGGAATTGGTTTAATTCTAATCAGACCATTTAATACTGGAATCTTTGCACCTGTTTTACTTGTGGCAATAATAGAATATGGAGCCCCTTGATAGTTGGCCTTATCAACTCTTACATTATATTTACCAGGACTTACTTCTTTTATATTGGCACCTTCCATTTTCCAACTTACATCATTTAGATTGTAACCAGAAGCAGAAATAGTAACAGGATTATCAACTCCAATATACATCACATTCATCTTATCTAATTGTAAAGATGCTCCTGAAGTACCCACAGTATAGTTAAATGACCATGGCTGTGATTCTTTCTTGTCATTTTTACCTTGAACTGTGATAGTACCTCTTACGGTTTGAACACCAGTTCCAGAAGCTCTAAACTTAATAGTACCTACACCATCACTAACAGATACTGCACCTACATTGGATGTAACACTTGGGTTAATCGTTTTATCATATGCAGCCATTGCGACAGTCGCAGTAATTTCATCACCAGCTAAAGCATAACTAATGTTTGGAGTGGCTACAGCCATAAATGCATTAAACTTAATAACATCCGGTTGAAAATCATCGTCACCTACTTGTGCCATTAGATGTTCTACCATCATAGCTTCAGAGTTACGCACATCACTTTGCCATTTAGAAAACAATGTAATGGCAGCTATTACTGGAATATTGTGAAAAGTTCCAAAAGACCAATCGCCAGTTGGGTTATTGTCAGTCTTAGCCTTCTCATCTATTTGTAGAGGTAACTGATTCCTCAATCTTTCACTATCATCACCACCAGCAAAACTAAGAATTTTATTGACAAAATCAATCATATGTTGTTTTACTTCATTTCCATTCTTTTTTTCAACAAATAAATTTGTAGAAACATCAATGTTATCCATAAACTTAACTTTCTTCTCTCCACCTTCTTCTATCCAGCCTCCACCTTGTTTAACCATTTCTACTTTCCAAGTTTCTAAATATTGAATCATTTTTTCTGATTCTTCTTTAACTTGTATGGCCATAGGGTATAAGGAATCCCTTTTCTTTTTCAAATCTGGGTTTCTATCTGCGATATGATCAAACGATGCATAGGTACGAAGATTCTTTTCTTTCAAACCATCATTTGAGTTCTCTATACTCGTATTAATTGTGCTGAATGCGTCCAAAACTTCCCTCGTGATGTTTAGTGCCAACATTGCTGTTAACACGATATACATCATCTGTATCATGAGCGCCCGCGGTTCCTTAGGAATTCCTGACATTTATCGTTCTTTTTATTTTTCTTAAAAAATATTTATACTCAATACTTATAATCAAGCTGGGAAATTAGCTTAGCTAAATTATCTTCCCTGCATTGCTGAAAGCATATTACCATAAATGCTATTCAATGAAGTAAGGTTTTTATTTAATGATGCTATTTGACCTTTTACCGCTTCAGCATCTTGCGCTGTATCTGCCATAGATTCAGAAGCATTAGCTAAAGTTCCGTAAAATTTATTTAAAGATTTAAGATGGCTATTCGCATCCTGCAACTCCACTTCATAAAGTTGATTTAAGCTACCTAAATTTTTAGAAAGTACTTGAACCTGTGCATGGAATTTAGAAGTATCTTCTGATGCATCATTAAACGATTGCATTGTTCCAATAGCGCCTGAAAAAGTTTGTTTCATTTGACTTAAAGAATCAGCAGCTTCTCTTGCACTTTGAGAAAACTCCCCAGTTGCAGCAGTTACATCAGTAACGTCTTTCATTTGAGCAACTGTAGTTCCAAACTTATCAAAATTTGTTTTCAAAGTCTTAAAATATTCTTCTCTTAGACCAGAATCATCCAGAAGTTTATCTAAAGCAGTGCTAGCTCCTGATCCACTTCCTCCTCCTGCTGCACCTAATGGTTCAGATGGTGGAACGAATTTAACTCCTTTTTTATAACCTTCAACAACAGGATTCTCATCTAAATTTGGATAGTAACGCTCCCAATAGTACTCTTTAGGAGGCGGTAAAATACCTAATATTAAGAAAATGA
The DNA here is from genome assembly GCA_035497795.1 of Edaphocola sp. Classification (GTDB taxonomy): domain Bacteria; phylum Bacteroidota; class Bacteroidia; order Chitinophagales; family Chitinophagaceae; genus Edaphocola. The sequence continues at coordinate 16,354 of DATJCU010000095.1, forward strand.
ACGCTTCTGTCATCAAACCAATAGTAAGCATCACACTCGCACCAGGTTTATGCTCCAATTTGAACAATGCTCCAATCATTACAATTGACGCCCCAATACCAATAATTACATTCTTGATATATTTTCCGCGAGATGTTTCAAAAAACATTAATACTGATCTCATTTTTTCTAAATTTTATTTTTTAAATATTAAAATTATTTACCTGCTCTTGGTTGATTTACCCCTATTGCCTCACCTATTCTTGTATAAATCAGTCTAAACCCTATGTATGCTTTTGCAGTATCTGCAAATTCCCAATCTCTATTTTGGACTTGAATAAATGGTGCAGGGTCTCTCCAACTTCCACCTTTCACAACCATTCTTCTCATAAATTGAGGATCACTATTATTAATTTTCAAACGAATATCAGGATTCATATCTGATAAGAAGTTTCTATCGTAAGCACTAACTTTGTATACTGAAGTAGTCCACTCCGCTACGTTACCAGACATATTATATAAACCATAATCGTTTGGCCAATAAGAATCTGCACGTGTGGTATATAATCCACCATCAGCTGCATAATCACCACGTCCTGGTTTAAAGTTAGCTAAATAACATCCTTTTTTATTAGCTACATAAGGTCCTCCCCATGGATAAGGAGATAATTCTCTTCCCCCTCTAGCTGCCCATTCCCATTGAGACTCAGAAGGTAAATCAAAACTTCCTTCAAAGTACAATTTACGTTTTTCTCTATCGCCTCTCCATAATTGCGTTCTCCAAGTAGCCATTGCCTTAGCTTGGAAATAATTTACACCCACTACTGGATAATCGTTAAAAACTGGGCTCGTGTTGTAATACTTTGCAATAGGCTCATTATTAGAATAATTGAATTGTTTGATCCAAACAGCTGTATCAGGATAAACGCCTATCGTCTTAGGATAAATATAAGAACTTGTCGGCTTATCGGGATTCAACGCTGCTTCTTCAAAATCAAAGAATGAGAACTTATAAGTCAATTTCGTATTATCAAATTCTTTCTTACCCCAACCTGATTGCTCAGCAGGAATATATAAATTCAATAACTGATCTTGAATATCTGGATCTTTCCAATTAATTTTTTGTTTCCAATCTATACTTTGGCTTCCGTCATCATTATCAGTGAAGTGTTGTAATTGTGTATGAGCTATAGAGTCTCTTACCCAATTAGTGAACTGACGGTATTCTGCATTTGTAATTTCAGTGGCATCCATATAGAATCCAAGCATCTGAACATTTCGAACTTCCGCATCCAAAGCATTGTTGACATCTTGGTCACTATACCCTGTTCTTAAATACCCAGGTGGCACCCAAACCATTCCAACTGGAGTCGGAGCCTTATAGCTTGCATGAGTGTTAAAATCGCCCACAAGCTGCCCTTGTGAGCCTGGCTTCCCACAACTGGCTAACAATAGAGCACCAACGGCAATACTCAAGGAGTGTTTTCTCATCTGTTTTTATTTTTCTTTGTTATTGCTACTTTATTATTATTTAATGATTTTCACAAAACATTAAATTTTAAATACTAACCAAATATCATTTTTTACCGTCTATTAAACTAAAGGCCTATTGGTAATGAGTTTTAGCCTTTTTCAACAAACTTTTTTTAAATAGATTTCCAAATATCGAAAAAAAAGTTAAGAATTCAAATATTTTGTAAAAAAATCTTAAAAATTTTTAATTTTGACCTGATTTTGAGTATTAAAACGAAACCATTTCTCAATTAAAGGGCTAAATAAAGGTATTTTTAAAACTATTCCAACATTTTTTCAATTTTTATTTTAAAAATTATTTTTTTCAGATCATTGGTAGGGGATTCACATACTGTTTGATTACACAAATAATATGTTGTTCCGCCATCATTATCTTTATTTGTTAAGGGAATGGAATTATTTCCCCCTCCTTCTTGATTCGCAATAATAACAAAAGGTAGATATTGATTTAAATACTTATTGGCTGTTTCCAAGTCATTTACAATAAAAAGCGTTCGTTGTTTTACATTTCTTAATAGTAATCGACACCAATAACTAAAAGAGCTAGGATAATGTAAAGCTTTCGAAACCATAGCATTCAACATTTTATTACATCGTTCTTGATTATCATTATCTTCAAACCATTTGCTATATAATAAATTATTTTCTGCCATCACTGCGTTCACTGAAGGAATCACACCATCATAAGTATCTATTTTTCTTACTAGAATATCCTCTTGATCTATAGAAGAAAAATAATAAAAACGATTCTGATCATCTCCAAAGTGTTCATTCACCATTATCAATAATTCCTTAGCTTTCATAATATATTTATAATCAAGACTTTGCTCTCCAATCATAAATAAAGCTTTTATTAAATAACTTATATCTTCCAATGTTGCATTAATCTTTGCAGTGCCCCCAATATAACATCTATACCATTGTTTCCCATCTGTAAATTGTTTTAGTAAGAAATCAATATTCTTTTTAGCAAGTTGCATCCATTCGGGTCTATTGAGTGCTATCGAAGCCTTAATGAGTGCTATAACCATTAACGCATTCCATGCCAATAAAACTTTATTATCCAATCTAGGTTTTACTCTTTGTGCTCTTTCTAAAAGCAAGCTTTCTTTGACTTTATTTAGTTGATCATAAAAATCAGGTAATTCTTTCAAAGTGTCGTGAATCCATTCTTCATCAATTGAACTGTGGTTAAGAATATTTACGCCTTCCCAATTCCCTTCTACAGAAATATCCCAATACTCTTTTATTTTGGTAGCATATTTTGCTGGTAAATGTTGACTTATCTGTGCTTCACTCCAAACATAGTACTTCCCTTCTACCCCTTCACTATCTGCATCCAAAGAACTATAAAAACCTATTCCAGACTCCTGAATGCTTAAAGATTGAATACAAAAATCAATTGTTTGCTCTATGACCTGCTTGTATTCTTGCTGATTAGTCAGCATATATGCATCTGCAAGTACCTCTAAAAACAGTGCGTTATCATAAAGCATTTTCTCAAAATGAGGCACATGCCATTCTCTATCTGTGCTGTATCGAGCTAGACCTCCATCTAATTGATCATAAATACCTCCTGCAATCATTTTATTTAAAGTAAGTATTACATGTTGTAGCGCTTTCGGCTCCTGAGTCACATAATAATATTCCAATAAAAACTGCAAGCTGATCGTTTGTGGAAACTTTGGTGCACCTCCAAAACCACCATTAATGGTATCTGCTTCTTTTAGCAAACGTTCTACAATTTTATCAAAGTCATTTTTACGGAATGGCAATTCTTGCGCTCCATTTTCTTGTTCATTAATTTGTTGTAAATGTTGTAAAATCAAGTCTGTCTGCTCTAAAATCTCGTTCTTACGTTGGATCCAGCTGGTGTGAATGGATTCAAGAATCTGTCTCCAGGAAGGTCTTCCATAATTACTAACAACAGGATAATAAGTCCCTCCATAAAACGGCTTCTTACTTGGTGTTAAAAAAACATTTAAAGGCCAACCTCCTTGTCCTGTCAATAACTGCACCGCATCCATATAAATCTGATCCACATCTGGTCGCTCTTCCCTATCCACTTTTATATTCACAAAATGTTCGTTCATATACTTGGCAATCTCTATGTCCTCAAAGCTTTCATGCTCCATAACATGGCACCAATGACAAGCAGCATATCCAATACTAACTAAAATAGGTTTGTCCTCCTCTTTAGATTTTAAAAATGCTTCCTCACCCCATGGATACCAATCCACTGGGTTAGCGGCATGCTGTAAGAGATAGGGGCTGTGCTCAAATTTTAATCTATTCATAATTATAAAAGCAGGACTTATGGCTTAGGAGCTAAGTTAGGAATTTATCATTAAACTAATCAATAAAAAACCTAATCGACAATAAGAAAGAAGCGATTAGCATAAATTTCAAATAATGGTTTTTAGAGTCGAAAACTAGATATTTAATTACAATTCTCACATTGTCAATGCATTTAAAAACAAGTTGTTCTACAGTCTATTAAATCGAGTATTACCAATAATTTATATGGTTTTATGAATAATCGGTTTTAACTTTGTCGAAGGAGTATAAAACAATTTTATTTTTTGAAAAAGAATTTCACACTGATTATCGTTCTTATTTGTCTTTCTTTATTTGGATTGATGTTTATTCAATTCAATTGGGCAAAAACAAATTTGGAGGTACAAAGAATGCGTTACAACCTTGAGGTAAGTAATGTTCTTGTTAAGTCAGTGAAAGACATTACCAATCGCCTTGGAGAACTCAGTGGTTACAATCCAAGTAGATTCCCGGCTGACATAGATCCCTATTATCAAACTTTTAATAATCGTCTTTGGAATAATGTTCATTTTCTAAGTCCTGCTGATATCGAAAAGATCATTAGAACACATTTGGATGAGGAAAAAATTAAGTTATCTTTTGCCTATTGCATTACTCATCAAATAATAGGAATGGAAAGCTATTCTTCGAATTTCAATCCGAATATGTTTGATGTTTCTTATAATATGAGGGCCTCACAGAATGGCTATATGATGCATCTTTACATCGAGGAGCCTAATAATTACATTTACCAACGTTCTTCTTGGATGTTTGCTTCAGCAGCACTGTTCTCAATAATAATTATTACTGCATTTGCGTTAACTTTACGTACTATGCTGAATCAGAAAAAGCTTTCAGAGATTAAGTCAGATTTTATTAATAATATGACTCATGAGTTTAAAACTCCATTAGCTACAATTTCACTAGCTTCAGATGCTTTAACGATGGAGAAAGTTCAGAATAATAAAGAAATGCTGAATTATTATTCCGGGATTATTAAGTCTGAAAATAAAAGAATGAATAAACAGGTAGAAACCATTTTGCAAGCTGCTCAAATTGACAAAGATGAATTAAAGTTAAATCTAGAATCTATAGATGTGCATGACGTAATTAATAAAATGGTTGACACTTTTACGATTCAGGTGGAACAGAGAGATGGCACTCTAACCAAGCATTTAAATGCAGAAAAATATACAATTTTAGGTGATGAAGTGCATTTCTCAAATATCATTTACAACTTGATGGATAATGCTGTAAAATACTCTAAGGATAAGGTAGATTTAGATATTTTTACAAGTAATACTAGAAATCATTTGATCATAAAAATAAAGGATAATGGTATCGGTATGAATAAAGAAACTCAAGCGAAGATATTCGAGAAGTTTTATAGAGCACATACTGGTAACATACATGATATAAAGGGGTTTGGACTGGGTTTGAGCTATGTAAAAACTATTGTTGACAATCACAAAGGTTTCATAAAAGTGGATAGCACCATAGGAAAAGGAAGTACCTTTACAATAGAGTTACCGCTACATAGTTAAGTTTTTAAAAAAAACAGTATCTTATACTATAACGATTTAGAGATGAAAATAGCAATTGTAGGTGCCACAGGATTAGTAGGCAGTACTATGTTGAAAATATTAGAAGAAAGAAATTTCCCTTTAGATGAATTAATACCAATAGCTTCTGCGAAGTCTGCAGGCAAAACGGTTCACTTTCGAACCAAGGAATATAAAGTGCTTAGCATGGAAGAAGGATTAACGCAAAAGCCTGATATTGCCTTGTTTTCAGCGGGGAGCAACATTTCCTTAGAATGGGCTGAAAAATTTGCAACCCAAAACTGCTTTGTCATTGATAATTCTTCAGCGTGGAGAATGCATCCAAATAAAAAATTAATCATTCCAGAAGTTAATGGTCATGTTTTGACCAAAGAAGATAAGATAATCGCAAATCCAAATTGCTCCACTATACAAATGGTAATGGTTTTAAACCCATTACATAAAAAATACAAAATTAAAAGAGTTGTAGTCAGCACCTATCAATCTGTAACAGGAAGTGGGCAACAAGGTATCGATCATCTTGAGGAAGAAAGAAGTAAAGGAAAGGCAGAAATCCCTTTTTATCCCCATCCTATTGATCTGAATGTTATTCCACATATAGATAATTTTCTTGAAAATGGCTATACAAAGGAAGAAACAAAAATGATTCAAGAAACTCAAAAAATATTGGATGATCATACAATAAAAGTTACCGCTACTACCGTTAGAGTACCAGTAATGGGAGGTCATAGTGAAAGTGTGAACATTGAATTTGAAAGAGATTTTGATTTAAAAGAGGTGAGGAGCATTTTGCAAAATGAAGAAGGCGTAAAAGTACTTGATAATATTGCTGCAAACGAATATCCTACTCCTCTGAATGCATTTGGAACCAATGATGTTTGGGTAGGAAGATTAAGAAGAGATGAATCTGTTCAAAGTGGTTTGAACTGCTGGATAGTAGCTGATAATTTAAGAAAAGGAGCTGCCACCAATACTGTTCAAATTGCAGAGTTTCTAGTTGAACATAAATTGATAAACTAATTCAATAAACCTTACCTTCATTTTTCTCATCAAATACAGCCTTAATTGGACTGTACTAAATGCTGTTTGTTAATATTCAGATGCTTTTTAGAAAGGAACAACATGAAATTTATGAATAAAGTAAATTGAAGTATATTCATTAATAGCTACTTTTTATTACCTAAATTTGAAACCCGTCACATTAAAAAAAATAAATACAATTTTTTTGTACTTATCTTTACCAATATAAAAATATATAAAAATCAAAAATAAAGAAGAAATAATGCCTAAAAATAATAAATCAGAATTTATACCTATAAAAAAAATGAAGAGTACTAAAGTGGAAGGAGTTAATAAAGTTGGAAGACTAGAAGTGACTCGTTCTGGAATGGGATTCGTAATAATCGATGGTTGGGATAAAGATGTAATAGTCAGACAAAATGGTTTGAAAAATGCAATTGATGGAGATAAAGTAAAAATAAAATTATTAAAAGTTAGTAAAAATGGCCGACCAGAAGGTGAGATTGTTGAAGTAATAGAAAGAGCTCAGGAAGAATTTACTGGCAGTTTAGAAGTTTCAGAACATTTCGGATTTTTAAGTCCCGATAAAGAGAATGTCAATTTTGATATTTTTATTCCAACTAGGCTTCTTAAAGGTGCGAAAAGTGGCGATAAAGCTATTGCAAAAATCACTGATTGGGGAAATGGTAAGAAGAACCCTGAAGGAGAAATAGTTGAAATATTGACCGATGAACGTGCAAACGAAGTAGCAATGAAGGAAATATTACTGAATGCAGGTTTCCATTTGCGCTTTCCAGATGTTGTAATGCAAGAAAGTGAGGCCATATTGAACCATTTGCCGGAAGAAGAAATTGCAAACAGGAAAGACTGTCGTGATATTTTAACATTGACGATAGATCCTGTAGATGCAAAGGACTTTGATGATGCCCTTTCTTTTAGAAAATTAGATAATGGGAATTTTGAAGTAGGCGTACATATAGCCGATGTAAGTTATTATGTAAGGCCAAATACCGAATTGGATGGTGAAGCTTACCAAAGAGCCACTTCAGTTTATCTTCCAGACAGAGTATTGCCAATGCTTCCTGAACATATTTCGAATGTTCTATGTTCTCTACGTCCAGATGAAGATAAATTCACTTTCTCTGTTATTTTTCAATTAAATGAAAAAGGGGAAATAAAACAATATTGGATCGGTAGGACAGTAACGCGTTCTAACAAAAGATTTACTTATGAAGAAGCTCAAGAGATTATTGAGAATGGAGCAGGTGAACATCAAGAAGCAGTATTAGCTTTAAACGATATTGCTAAAAATTTAAGAGCAGAACGATTTAAAAATGGTGCCATTAATTTCTCTTCAAAAGAGATCAGATTTCAATTGGATGAAGAAGCTGTTCCAATTGGGATTGTAATTAAAGAAAGTAAGGAAGCCAATATGTTGATAGAAGAATTCATGTTATTAGCTAATAAAACTGTTGCACATTATGTGGGTAAAAGAAAAGTTAATAATAAACCTATTCCTTTTCCTTATAGGGTGCATGACCTTCCAGACGAGATTAAACTAGAAACCTTTGCTCAATTTGCTTCAAGATTTGGCTATAAATTAAATTTAAGTAATCCTAAACAAATTTCAAGTTCATTCAATGACATGTTGAAGGCATTGGATGGCAAGCCTGAACAAATTATTTTAGAACAATTAGGTATTCGTACCATGGCAAAGGCTGTTTATACCACTGAAAATATCGGTCACTATGGTCTTGGCTTTGAAGAGTATTGTCACTTTACTTCTCCTATCCGAAGATATCCAGATGTAATGGTGCATCGTATCGTTCAAGAAATAATTGACAAAGATATTCGCCCAGATAAACAAATGGAAATGAAATGTCAACATAGTTCGGATAGAGAAAGAAAAGCAATGGAAGCAGAGCGTGCTGCAGACAAATATAAGCAAGTCGAATTCATGAGTAAACACATTGGTGAAATATTTGAAGCTATCATTACGGGTGTTTCTCCAATAGGTATTTGGGCTGAAATCCCTGAATATAAATGCGAAGGAATGATAAGTATACAGGAATTGAATGATATTGATGAATTTAGTTTCGTAGAAAGTGAATATGCATTAATCGGCTTTGGAACAAACAAAAAGTTTAGAATTGGGGACAAGGTTAAAATCCAAGTTGAACGTGTGGACTTTGAAAGAAGACAAATTGATTTTGGATATGTTGTTGAAGAAGGTAGTAAAAAGAAAAAGAAAGCTTAATACCTCAACAATTATAAGAAGAAAGCTCAAAGATTAAAATATTGGAGGAAATGAATAGATAAGTTTGCAAAAACTTATCTATTTACTTTATAAGATTTACATTTGTCATTCCTGTAATTGGATTATAAATTTATAATTTGAATTAATGCACATTTGTAGAATTAGTTTTCTTTTATTGTTTTTTTTATCTTCAAATCTATTTGCTTTTGGACAAGAGGGAGGACCTCCAATGTTTACAGATGATGCTCGAGTTGCTGATTATAAAGAATGGGAACTGAATCCTTCCATTCAAATCCTTGTAACAGACCATTTAACCTTGTCCGCGCCACATATAGACTTGAATTATGGCGTATTGCCTAATCTTCAATTAAAAGTAGAAGCTCCATTATTATTGGATTTCAAACAAACTCAGTCAACAGAAATGAGTTTAGGCGTTTTAAATATCGGTATTAAATATCGATTTATGGACGAAGAAAAATATTTTATTTCAGGAGCAACATTTCCTCAATATAATTTCACAGTAGATAAGGGCTTATTAATACCTGTTTTTTTTGAGAAAACGATTGGTAGCGTTCTTTTTGGCATTGCAAATGCTTATTTCCTTGGAGACTCAAACAATTATCGATATGAATTCGGGATACTGTCCAAAAAAGTGTGTAAAATTCAAAAAATTTAGGATTTTTGTTTTGAGCTCAAAATCTAAAAAAGATGAACTTTACACAAGAACAAATTTCGGAGCTATTATTGACAATAGCAAATCAAAAAGATGGTTATCGT
>DATJCU010000096.1:0-3382 GCA_035497795.1 Edaphocola sp.
CAAACTTGATACAATTGAGAAAGCACAATCGTCACCGACACCAGCGACAATTTTTAGTTTATTCTATAACGGAAAATTTGTGACTACAGATTTAAGTGCTTGTATGGACAGTAGATTTGATAAAGTAATAGAAAAAGAGATAAAATAAAATAAAGCACGAACGCACAACCTCGTATATAAAACATTTGGCAGTCAGTGGTTTATCGAGCATTTTAGCTCTTATCAAAGTCACTTGTAACTTGACAGGAAAGTGCTTCGAAATGCCAAACGTTTCATATACGTAACCGTTGTGGCCAATTAAAAAAAACAGCACGATAACGAAATGAAATTTGGAAAAACGATAAAACTATTCTTGATTGATGGTGACACAAACGGGAGACTGACTTGTGAATTATCAAATTGGACAGGTAAGGCTTATAAGCTTCCACGCAACTTGATTAAAATTTGCACAGATAGACCAGAAATACAGACAACTGGTGTTTATATGTTGCTTAATAAAAGTGCGGATTTATCTGAAAAAGGACAATTATATATAGGCGAGGCGGAGAATATTTTTAATCGACTTACACAGCATGTAAAAGAAAAAGATTTTTGGAATGAGGCGATTGTATTTATTAGCAAGGACGATAACTTAAATAAAGCACATATAAAATATTTGGAAAACAGACTTCATGATATTGCAAGTTCTGTGAACCGTTACGAATTGTTTAATAATCAAAAACCGACACAATCGAGCATTTCAGAATCTGATAAAGCAGAAATGGAAGAGTTTCTGTCAAATATCTTGACTTTAGTAAGCACTCTTGGATACAATGCATTTGAGCAAATTAGACAAGCTGATACTAAAGTGCAACCGGATAAAGAAGAAGATTTATTTTATATTTATGCTACAAGAGGAGCAAATGGAATAGGAAAAACGACAAGTGAGGGTTTTGTGGTTTTTGAATATTCCCAAGTTGCTGACCCTATAACTAATTCTTATCCTAAGACAATGCAAAAACTTCGGGATACTTTAATTTCAGAAGGTGTGATTGTTAAAGAAAATGACAAGCTGATAATGAAACGTGATTATTTATTTAGCAGTTCATCTTCTGCTGCTATGATTATTATGGGCCGTAGTGCAAACGGATTGACTGAATGGAAAATGAAATCAGGAAAAACATTACAAGATTTTGAAACAGGAGATAATAATTAATTTGTCATAACATGGGTAAAAAAATAGAAGAAAATAACAATAATAAATATATTCCATATTGTCATTTTTGTGGCGGAAAAGTTGGGGAAATTAGCGAAAGAACAGATGAAATGATTACATCAATCTTTGATTGTGAAAAATGCAATTACAATTATTGTAATCAATGCAGTTATGAGACTATTGAAAATGATAAGCAAGTTCAAAAGTGTTTAAGATGTGATAAAATAATTTATAAAGTTTGTTAAGAAAAAAGAATTAACTGGCCACAACACACAATATAAAACAGTTGGGGTTCAGTGGTTTGCGAGGGTTTGGTTCTCGCATCAGCGTTTTCCTCGGTGGATAGGAACGCAACCCGAAAACCCAACCGTTTCATATTGTCAAACGTTACCGCCAATACAAACAAAAAAAAGAAAAATGGACTTTGAATGGATAAATAAATTAATATCAAATCTACCTGAAACTTCTGTTACTCGAAAGAATTTAATAGAAATAGCAGGGTATCCAAAATGGGAAAATGTTAATAGTAATTTATTAGCATTTTACTTTGATGAAAAAGAAGAACATGGCTTTAATCGATTATTTCTAAGTAGTTTATTGGATTTGTATGAAGTAAAAGAAGGTGTTGAGATTCAAAGAGAGTTGTTTGAAACTGATTTTACAGTTGATAGGGAAGTTCCTACAAATAAAGGTGGCAGAATCGATATTGTTATAAGAGATGAATCAATAGAAAATGATGAATCTGAGAATTCAAGTTGGTCAATAATAGTTGAAAATAAATTATTTGCTGATTTATATAATAATCTAACTGAATATTGGGAATCAATAGATTCTGAATCTAAGTTCGGCGTTGTTTTATCAGTTAACCCAATAAAAATAGATAGAAAACTTAAAAAAAGGAATGTTAAATTCATTAACATTCTTCATAAAGAACTTGTGGAAAAAGTAATGCAGAATTTATCGGATTATTATTTAGAATCTAATGATTTACATTTGCTTTACCTTAAAGAATATATCATGAATATTAAATCGTATTACAGAGACAATAATAAAATTAAAGAAATGGATACTGCTCTAAAACTGTTTCACGAAAATAAACAAGATATTGAGATATTTAAGAATAAGGATATGGATTTATTAAAGCACATATCAAGGATAGTATTTAATATATTTGAAGATATGGGATTCCCTCCTTATTCAAGAAAAGATTCCTCTAAATCAAAGCACTTCCAAATAAAAGATGATTATTCTAAATTAAGTCAGACATTACAAGATAATATTGATATCGCAAAGAAATTTAGATTTTGGATAAATTTAGGACGATTAAGATATGATGATACATTCAAAGCAATATTTGAGTTGCATGGAAGTAAAAACACCATTTATGGTGATAGTTTGAAAAATAAATTAGACGAAGAAAATTTGTTTACAAATAATATACTTAAAGGTGGTGGCGGTAAAAGTGGGTCAGGATATCAACATATTTTGAATATTTCATTGCCATTGGGAGATTTTTCAGAAGTAGGTTTTGATATCCGATTAAAAGAGATTGTACAAAATGAGTTATTTAACAATGGACTTATTGATAAAACTATTCTGGAACTGAAAAATATAATTGAAACTGAATAAGTACTGGCGGTAACATGCGGTCATATTTCAGGCGGCGGGAATTTATAAACACTTGGTTTTTAACTTTTTATCACGTTTTTAACGGCTGGAAAGTTTCAAGTTCCTTTACGCCGCCCGAAAATATACCGCTTACCGTTGGGCACAATAGAAGAAAAATAAAAACTAATGGAAATATTTGAAATAAATAAAATTGTCCTGTTTATTGTGTTTTTTATTCCAGGATTTATCTCCATGAAAGTTTATCATTTAATGATTGCCTCAGAGAAAATTAACTTTTCTGAATCTATTGGAGAAGCAATAGCATTTAGCTCTATTAATTATGCTGCACTCTCATGGTTAATAATTCTTATAAACAAGTTTGATTTAATAAATAAGCAATTTACCATTTTTCTTTTATTGGTAATATTTATAATCTTTATAGCTCCAATATTTTGGACCATAATTTTTGTTTGGCTTTCTAAATCAAAGAAATTAAGAAAGCATATTTTAAGTCCAATCAAAAACCCGTGGGACTTTTACTTTGAGAAAAAAAAGAGTTGCTGGGTAATTGTAAATATG
>DATJCU010000097.1:0-4728 GCA_035497795.1 Edaphocola sp.
TTGAACCACTCTCGGAAGTTGTTTCACTATTTTCTACTTCAAGCATCTCAATTAACTTATTACTATCCTCAAAATCAATCTTAAATTTTGAATACACCCAATATTTTCTCAAATCATCTTTAAACAAAGCTGCGACAACAGCTAAAAAAGTTGCAAATGCAGATAAAATACCAATAATCAAACTATAATATTCAGGGCTTTCTAGATTTTTTGGTGTTACCGTTGGTTTTAAATAAGCTATTGGTATCCAATTTCCAACCAAATAAGCCAAAATGACCAATAAGATTAATATTCCAATTTTATAGTACCATTTCATCACATATTATTATTAGATTCATATTTCGTGTCTTTTTTAATACCCCATAACGGGCAGCGGTATATTGTCGGGTGGCTTTTGGAACTAAAATCTTTTAAAACATTAAAAAGTTTATGTAAAATAAAAAACTTTCATTTTGAAAGTAGTAGCCATCTGCAATATTACCGCATGTTACCAAACGTGACTTATTATTCCTTTAAAAAATCTTCTATTTCTGCTTTTATTGAACTTACTGTGGATGAAGGAATCTTCACTTTTTTATTTTTTATTTTCCAAGCATATTGTAGTGCTTTTTCCGTTTGGCTATTTTTTTTGTGTATTTTAAAAATTTGATATAATGGAATGAATCTACACGGAATCATATTTGAAGCATGTTGATATATCTGAATTGCTTTTTCAGATTCATTATTCTTGTTGTAATTGTCAGCCATTATCATTTGTAAATCATAGTCATTAAAATGTTTTTTACATTCAGTTAGAATATTGATGCTTTTAGTATATTCTTCTACGATATTCAATTCTGCACCATAATTGTAGAGGAAAAATGGATTCCATTTTAAAGATGTAGAATATAACTTTTTGTATTCAGATAACATTTCGTTGGTTTTACCATGTAATGAATTTGTTGCAATTTCTTTCCATTTTATTTCTGAACATATGTGTTGATAAATATGGAGTAAAGAAAAAACGCATACAAAAGCAATTGTAATTCTTGTAATAATTGAAATTGGGTTATTTAATATTTTGATTTTATTTGATGGTAATAGTAGAAAACAATAAAACGATATAAATAACCAAACTGCAATATATTGTAATGGATATGAGAAACATGCAAATATGAGAAAGGATGCTAAGCCGTTTAAAACTATGTTTTTATTTTCATTTTTTGATTTTGTAATTTTCTTAAAAATGAATAAAAGGAAGATGAGAATTACCATTAAACCTATTATACCGAACTCAACAGCAACTTTTAAAAACTCATTGAATGGGTGTTTTACATTATCGGCAAGCAATGCAAATTTTGATTCTGTATTTTCCTTAAAATACTTAGCTTGATAATCCATATATTTTGCTTTAAATGCGCCATAACCATGACCAAAAACAGGTTTATCTTTTATCATTATGGATGAAACTTTCCAAATTAAAATCCGACCATTTGCAGAATCCTTTTTCATATAATACAAAATTGATATTCCAAACACTAAACAAATTAGTGTTAAGATTGAAAGTAATTTACAATATTTGAGTTGACGAATTTTGTTAATTAATTTATTATCAAACATTAAGAACAATATCATTGAGATTACAATTGATAATATTCCAGTTCGTGATAATGAAAAGCATACAGCACTTGTAATGATTATTAAAATTATAATTGCAAACCATTTCTTTGTTTTTTTCGATTTTACAACTAAAAACAAACTTATAGGAAAGAATAAAGACAAAACAGCTGCAAATCCTGCTGGGTTATCAAAGCTACCAGTAATTGAAAATTTATAGTGATTTGATGGAAACCAGTCCACAAACTGCAGGAGTCCATAACCTGCTTGTAAAAAACAAATAATGTTAATGCCCCAAAGAAACGTTTTACAAGGAATTATATTGATTTTGATTTGTTTTTTGTACATTACAATAACTGTTGTTAAGCATAGTAATGTTACGACAACAAAGTGAAATTTTGGAGTATTTGTTGAATCAACAAATTTTTCGGAAGTGAGAAATATGCTTCCCAGAAAAATTATTAAAAGTAAATAACGCATAATATATTTTGAGTATTTATTTATCGTTCTGTGAATTTAAATTTTCTAAATATTTTCTTTTTCATTTGTAAGTGATATGATAGTGAAATTTATTATACATAATGATTGGTATTAAATTTGTTTATATATCCAGTAGAAGACTGTTTGAAATAATGATTTCACTTGATGTATAAATGTTAAGGGTTATTTGTTTTTGATTTATTGTGAATAATATGGCTTAATCAGAAAAGATACTTTAACGAAGTTTTTGTTGTAGATACAAATTCCTCGGAAGTGTTAAACACGTCCGAGGAAAATTATAGATGTTATTGCTGTATTATTAAGCTTTATCTAATTCTATCAAAATTAAGTAAAGCTTATTTTTATTTTATTTTATTATTAAGTTTCCCTTTATTTATATAGTAAATTATAATACCAAAAATTGGCAATAATAAGATACAAAAAAAATAAAATACTTTTTGGGAAGCTTTATAATGCTTTGAAACATCTATCATCACTAAAACATCTAAAATGATAATTAATGAAAATATAATTATTGGTTCCATATGTTCAGTTTTTCGTTAAAAGCTTGTTAAAACACCAGTTTTTGAATTTATATTATAGTAACCAGAACAAGCCACAGGAATTCTTTTAAGCTCAACCCCTTCCCAAATAATTTTAACAATTATTTCTCCGTAAGCAGTGAAATTTATTTGAGAATTAGAGCCACTTGCACTTCCTGATATGTGATTATATCCAATAAAAGCATCAAAGATGCCTGTATTATAGAATCTACTATTTACTACACTAGGAGTACTTGTATCTAAAAAAACGTCTGTTCTACCATTTGAATTTACACCTGTTATACGTACTGTATTTGATGTAGATTCATTTCCAGTTGATTTTAATCGTGGGGATGATTGTATATTAAAATCGTTACAAATTGGAGTTTTATCGACTATTGTAAAATTAGAAGATATCATTTCTAATATTTTCTCTAATTCTTCTGGGGATTTAATCGGTTTTAAACTAGTTGTAATGGAATTTACACTTTCAGGATTGTCCAGATTTCGAATATTATATCGTTTCTCTAATACTTTGTACTTATTTTCAGTAAAAATATCATTATTATCTTTTTCACAGCCTTGTAAAACGATACTGAGCATAGCGATGCTTATTAAACTAATGATAGTAATTATTGAATTTTTAACTTTTAATATATTTTTCATGTTTTTTGAAATTTAGGGAGTTCTTATTTTTTATATCTCCACAATTATATATTGATTTGAAGTATTCATTTTTGAATGTTTCGGCTTTCTTGGAGTAGAATACTTTTCTTGACTCATTTCCGTAATTCAAATCCTACTTTTTTTCAGCTTTGAATTAATCTGATGTCAGTTAACTTGTATCCATTGTTTTTTTTATCATGTTTGGTAACGTCTTTATATGTGTATTGTGTTTGTGCGTATTATATGGGACGAGTTAATTGAGGGGTAACTCATTGAGGTAATGTAGAAATAGTAGTTTTTGATGTGGGGTGTTAGTGGGTAAAACATGATTTTGGGTTTTAGGGTTTGGTTTATGTTTTGGTTGAATTTACTTCAAAAATAACAATTTTTTGAATTTTAATACAAAAAAGTGCAGGATTCTTAATTTTGATATGTGTTTTAATTTTTATTTCGGTGGGATAGAGGAGATGTTTTTGATACAATACTTAGTTCAGACGATGAATTATTTATGTGAAGTTTTATTTGTTCCATCTTTGAAGTCAAAGCCTGTGGCATCAATCATCTTGTCTAATGGGCTGGTTACAGAAATTAATGCATCGCTTACGATGTGGGTATATCGTTCGGTGGTTTTTATGCTTTGATGTCCGAGTAGTTCTTGTACATATCTTATATCTTTTCCATCTTCCAGTAGATGAGTGGCAAACGAGTGTCTCAACATGTGCATGTGTACGTTACGTTGAATACCTGCACGTTTTGCCATATTTTTTATAACTTGTGACATACTGGCAGGACTATATTTGGTTCCTTTTTCCAACCCTTCAAACAGGAATGTTTTAGGCTGATACTCTTCAATATAAGACTTCAAAAGTGAATGAAGATACTTCGAGAAAAGTGAATACCTGTCTTTGCTGCCTTTGGCATCTTTGATTAATATTCGGTTTTTAAATAGATCAATGTTGCTTACTTTCAAATTTTGGAGTTCGCTTCGACGCATGCCTGCTGTGTAACCCAATGCGATCAGTAATTTATGCTTGAGGTTTGGGGTGTTATTGAGCATGCCAGCCATCTCTTCTTGTGAGAAATAATCTGGTAGATAATAGCCTTTTCGAGGACGCATAACATATTTTTCAGAAAGAGTCTGATTGTGCACCTTCTCAAAAAAGAATTTGAAAGCACTTACCAAACTATCTTGATGAGAAGCCGATTTTTCACGATGCAGCACCACATAGTCTCTTATTTGTTCATCGGTTATATAAACAGGATGCTTAAAATTAAAGTACTTCAAGAACCTCATAAAAGTGCCCAAATAGATTTGTCTGGTTTTGGAGCTGTAGTGTGAGTTTTTAAGAATAAGTTCATATTGATTTCTATAGATTTCTTCCAATTGATAATGAGAGAGTATGGAGTACAATCTCTCTTTAATGGTCGGTAAGGTGTATGCGCC
>DATJCU010000098.1:0-3310 GCA_035497795.1 Edaphocola sp.
CCAGCTTTTTAAACTTGGTGCTTTTACCACAACATGCCGCTCTGAGTGGACAGTTCTTGCAATCGGTCTCGCTGCTTCGGTACGTACGTTTGGTGTAGCCCTTACTATCGGTTTTTTTGCCCTTGAAAAGGAGTTGGGCTCGATTTCCTTTTGATTTTATGCATTGGTAATAATTCTCTTCTTTGTTGAAAATAAAACCTTCCCGCTCGGGTTTGTACTGGCCGAAGTTGGGGATATAAGCGTCGATATTTTTTTCGTGTAAATACGCCAAAGCTTCGCCACTGCTGTAACCGCCATCGGCCAGGAGTTCTTCCAGTTCAATGCCGTTTTCATTGAGGTTTTCCTCTATGAGTTCTACAATTTGTTCCAAACACTGGCTATCACGTTTATCAGCAAAATCAGAACAAGCGCCCGTGATGACGTGATGGGCATCGTCTACGGCAATTTGACCAAAATAGTTTAATTGACGGGCTTTGCCCGGTTTCACACTGACTCTTGCATCTGAATCGGTGGGCGAATAATGGGTGTGATTAGAAAGGTATTTCGGGCGGATCAAGTTACCGTTTTCATCGGTTTTTTTGCTATTGCTGTTGCCGGGCATTCCTTTATAAGCTTCTTTTTTCCAAGCGTGGTGCTGTTCCACCAACTTCTTTCGGGTGCTGGTGGTTTTAAACTCGCTGTTTTCTTCCAGTTCATTTACAAAAGCACTGGCATCTTCCAACACTTCTTTCTCTACCAAACTGTCCATAGAAGCATTGGCTTTGATAAAAACACTATCCACAGCTTGACGTTTGCCTCGAACCATTCCCTTGCTAACACACATTCTCAACACTTCTTTAAACAAACTCAAAAATACTTCTTCACCATATAAACTCCGAGTGCGACTTATAGTGCTGTGCCATGGAAGTTGCTCATGAACATCATAACCTAAAAATAATCGTATCGACAAACTGTCGCTACAAAAAGCAATCAGTTGCCTATCCGAGTTGATGTTATTCAAATAACCCACCAACAAAATCTTGAAAAACACAACAGGATCAATACTCTGTTGACCTTCATTGCCATAATATTTTTGGGTGGCTTTGTAAATAAAATGTAAATCGAGTTCGGTCAATAATTTTCTGTAAAAATTATCAGATGGAACCATGTCCAACAGATTAACCGAAACAAATAATTGGGGCGTGAAGTTCTTTTTTCCTTGCATGGATAAATTTACAAAAAGTCAGAATTTTATACAAGTATTGCTATATTTGAGTTGTGCAACAGGCACCGATGTTATAGGCAGTAATTATTGATCACTTATTGGAACATCTATTCTATCTCTTGCAACACAAAATCCATCTTTTATGATGTAACACTCTACAAAATGAGCTCCCTCAAAGTTTGAATTCTCTTTTCTTCTATTTTGGTCTTTATTTGGTGAGATGACTTGACCTCTTAAACAATTTCTTTGTTTAGCAATCTCTCCTTCGTTTTTAACTTTCCAAAATACCTCATATGGTTGGGGTACATCTGTTTTGTCTATGAAGAATATAAGTTCTTTCTTTTTTCTTAAAAACCTTACTTGTCTTAATAATTCTGTTCTGAAACCTGCTTGAGAAACTATACAATCAATGCGTAGGAAATTAGTAATATTCAAAGGGTATCTATCCTCAATATATTCTTCTTCGTTTGAATAATTATAACTAGATTCTTTAATGGATTGAGGGTAAGGAAATGGCTTACCAAATACTTTTCTCCAAATTTCATAAACAGTTTTATTGTTATTCTTTTCAATAGCTTCTTCAACATTTTTCAATGCTTTTTTAGCTTTTGATTTAAAATTAGAATTTTTCTTATAAACGTGTTGATTACTTCCTGGTGCATACCAATACTTTCTATTATCATCTAGATTTTTTAAATATTCAAAAAAATCTCTAACAAGGAAATCGTGTTTTTCATAGTTATACTCTTCATATTTACTATTTGACTTGAAAAAATTATACACTAAGGTGTCTATTAGTAAACCTCCAATTTTAACACCACATTTATTTTTCCAAGCTCTTACGTATCTACAAAGTAAAATTAAATTACCATTACATTTTTTATCATAACTGGAAATTTCTTGCGCTTCAGGAGATGGATTTGTTTTCTTCCAACTCCCACCATTATTAGAATCAGGAAATGTAAAACTACCATCTGATTCTAAAAAGCAAGGACAAACTTCAATATGGTCATTTGTAAACTGAATAACCACAACTTGTCCATCTCCTCTTACCTTTGAGTTAGTATATGTTTTGTAGATTGAATTTCTTACGTCTTGTAATAATTGACTTTGTTTGTTGCCCTGTCTATTATTATACTGGCTATATAAGGAATCAGGCAGAATAAAAATCATATCAAGGTCACTAACACCATTTATAGCCGTATCTCGACCATAACTTCCAACATATACACCATTTTCTGTTTTTGATTTAATTCCGTGAAAATCTTCATTTAAACGTTGAGTTATAAGTCCAAATCTATTTTCAATACTTTCTTGATTAGTTACATTTAAATTGTTGGAAAAATCTTGAAATGTCTGCTTGATATCCATAAATTATGATTGGTATTATTACTAGAAGAATTATAAAGAATGTTGATTTTAATGAATTTGGGACTTTGTCTCTAAAAAAATTAAATTTTAATTCTTTATCAACCCAATCAATTTGTAGTTCATAGAAAAATTTATAATGTGCAAACCATTGAGACATAAAAACTTGTTTGCTTATATTATTACTATAAAAATCATTTAAAATAGTTTGATATTCATTTTCGTAATTAGAATAGAGGTAATTATTGTCGTTTTCAACTGAATAGTATAAGTCTCTCATTTTGTTAAACAAACGTGTTAATCTAATACCTTCTTTTTCAAACTTTTCGGTGTCATTTTTAAATGGTTCAATATAAATTATTGCAATACCAACAAAAATCAAAAGAATAGACAATTCTTTATTTAAAGGAATATTTTCATATGCAATTTGAATAATACCAATAGCTAAAGAAATAAAACCAACCCAAGTTGGTAATTTGTTTATAATATCGAAAGAGGCAAAATTCTTTTTTGCCCCAAACCCAATGTCGTAGCCTTTTTGGGCAATTGTATTTAGAAAATTTGATTTATCCACAGTCTTGGTTAATTATTGCCTATAACGTGCCGCGTATTGGCGATGGGCGGGATTTTTAGCACTGAACTTTAATCGAAGAACAGAAGTTGAATTTTGCACTTCCGTTGATACGAAGCCGTTCAGCCCGCCTATTGCCAATACGATGTTGTACGACGTAGTTATGT
>DATJCU010000099.1:0-3415 GCA_035497795.1 Edaphocola sp.
CATCGGGATAAATTATTGACGATGAGTTTTTATAACCCATTTTTGAAAGTTTAGCTGCACAGGCATATGATTTTGCTAAATCAACTCCTGTTTTCTCTAAATACAGGTCTCTAAAATCTTCAATTTCACCGTTCCATCCCCATATTTCTAATCTGTCTAACCCATTTGATTGAGAAAGTACAGGAGAAAGTATTACTATCAATCCTATCGTTACAAGTAGCTTCATGTGGTTTTTCTTTAATGGTGTGCAACGGATGGCGGTATATTTTTCGGGCGGCAAAGGAACTTAAAACTTTCCAGCCGTTAAGAACTTGTTGTGAAGTAAGATACTAAATGTTTGGAAAATCCCGCCGCCTGAAATATGACCGCATGTTAGCAATTGGATTTTTCGTCAATAATTGTATATCTTATTTGGTGTTGTTGTATTATTTATTGTATTCTAAACCCTCACACTAAATTTTTATTTAATGAGAGGGTTTATTTTTATTTATAATAGTTAGGAAATTGTTCTAACATTGATAGATTTTTATTCATAATGCTTTTAAAAGTATCTGAATAAATTATTTTTCTAATCTCTTGAAGATCTGGATTTTCTTCTCTAAATATCGTAATTTGACTATTGTATAAAGAATCTTTATAATTTAAGTCATTACCATAAATCTCATTAGGTGAGAAACTTGTAGTATCACTTAAATCATAAATAGTTTCGCTTAACCAACCAATCCCCTGCGTAGTTTGCCCTAAGATAGAAGTTTTGATATTTCGATTTTTAACAAATGATAAAGTCGCACTATCATTAGGATTCACAAATATAGAGTCAATACCTTCTGTTGATTCCAAGACATAAAATAGCACATGTTTAGTCTTATTGACAATGATGCTGGATAATTTTGCAGAAATTTCCTTTTCTTTTTCGCAACTTATCAATATAAAAGAAGTTAAGAGTATGAAAATAATTTTATTCATATGATTTAATTATTTCTGTTATGCGAGCTAATTTACTAGGATATTTCGAAACTAAATTACTTTTATAACCATTAATCGAATAGGTACATAAAGATTTTTCCATAATAGAAAAAGAACAACCTTCAGCTCTAAGTTCATCAAACATTGCTCCATAGTTTCTTGGAAAATCTCTATCGGTAAAATATCTAGTAACGGCATCTGAGTCACCTTTAATATTTAAATATTTAGTCCATGCAAGTTTTTCATTACAAAGATGCCAAGCTCTATAATTTGCCCATCCTTCTGATAGTGCTATAATTTGCCAATTATCATCACCGATGTTACCATATGCATAATTATCATCAATACTATTCTTCGCTTGTTGATAAATATTCTGGCTCCAATAATCAGATGCCCAAAAGTATCCTTTTTCACTTTTCATTCTTTGTAAATGACTTGCGTGGGTTAACTCGTGCCAAACTGTTGCAGTAATTTTATTGTAATCATCTAAGGTCTTATTATAGCGTAATATTAAATCGGGTAGTGCCCATCCAAATAAAACATGACCATATATTGTTCCGATAGCTCCTAATATATTGCTATTATTGTAGATTAAACTAAAGTTAAAGTGACTCTTTAATAATGGAGCAGAAGATGTAAAGTCATTACTGTTCTTATCAGCAATATCAAGGTTAGAAGGAGGTAAGGAAATGCCATCTTGATTAGCATAGCCTATGTAGTCATATATAGCATTATTCAGTACGCCTCTGCCCCAATATGCGCTATTTGTGTCAAAAATCATTGAATGACCATTAGGGCTATGATATCCCATTCCATAACTATCTCTCCAGAGACAAACAGCTCCAGCTATGGTTTTCTTAAATTTCCAACTGTTATTGTCTCGTTTGCAATCATAAATAATTTTGTAGTTAATACTATTTCCGACCCATATCTTATTAAATCGTGCTTTCGAATAATAAGAGCCACTTGCATTTGTATAGGCATCAGCATATGAGAACCAACGCCACATTCTAACCTTAACGCCTTTTAGGCCAACATCTCCTGTTGGTGTTTTAATTTCAATTTTTCCATCTGGATAATAATAAGTATCACAACTCGTCCAACAAACTTTCCACCACTTTTTCCCAATGCATTTACGAGTACAATTAGTTATTGTTGATTTTAGGCTCATTTCATTTGTGCCAATCGTTGTTAGCTCATCACTATTACCTGTTAGGTTAAATGAAATAACATACAAGGCATTACAAATATCTTGCGTAATGGCAGTTCGTCCACTAGCACTTTTCAGAACAGTTGCTGTATCCTCAATTATTTCTTCTGTGTAATCATCGCTATTTTCTATAATAAAAAGCTCAGATAATACCTCGTGACGTATGTCTGATGAAAATGAATAATCAGGTTTTACTGTGGTGTAAAGCCAAGTATAGTCTCCTGTAATGGTTGAGTCTTTATAGTAATCACCAAGTTGGACAATTTCGTAGTCAAGAGGTGTATCAAATAGAGTAAGTGTAGTGTTAGAAGTAAGATTATTGTACTGTATACTGTCATTTGGTAAAAATCTCACATATAAATCTGTTGGGTAAATCTCAATAGTTTCTGCTGATTTAAGGTATGGTTCACTATTTTCCTCTGTTGCGTATTGCTTTAATGAATCAAGTGCAATTAGCATATTTTCAACTGAAAATGGATTTTCTTTTTGCTCTCCTAAAACAGTAGGTTGTTCGGGTCTATTTGCGATACTAAAAGATTGCTCGATTTGAGAAATATTATCCTCGATGAAGGTTGTAGTATCTTTAAGTGTATCATCATTTTGACAAGAATGTATTAGTCCTAATGTTATGACTAATATAAATATGTGTTTTATTATTTTCATGATTTTCAATCTATTATATGTTATAAAATTAATTTTGTTTTTATATTTTTATTTATATTCTACTATCGCCACATCTATCTTCTCTCTTAGGTTTTGTTTTAACTTGTATTCATAGTGCACCTCCTTTCTTTTTTATCTGATTGCTAACGGTTGGCAATATGCGGAGGCCGGGATTTCGAAGCTCCAACTTGTCAAACCGTTACAATTTTGAGTAAATGTACAAAAGTTAAATTTACCCACATCCCCCGGCTTACATATATTGCGTGTTGTACGCTGGCCTTGTCTATCTTCCTTCCATTGGTGTTATTAGTCTATCATTATTTTGTCTATAAGTGTAAATATCCTTCAATTTTTTAGCTATGTCATCTTTGCTATAATATTTTCCGTCTTTAAATACTCCAAAAATCTTTTGCGTGTTTTCAATATTCTCAAGTGGATTTTCATCTAATAAAACAAGATTTGCCCGAAAATTTTCTTTTATCATTCCCCAATCATTTTGCTCCATTGTTTTTGCAGCATTAACTGTTCCTGTTTCTAATGCTTCAAAAGGAGTTAATCCATTTTCAACTAACAGTG
>DATJCU010000100.1:0-2904 GCA_035497795.1 Edaphocola sp.
AGCTATAAATTAGCACTATTGATCAACAAACAAAAAACTATTTATTTTTATATTAATAATATTAAAATATTTACTCATACACTTTTTAATTTATAATGAATATAAGTTTTCCACAAACGAACAAACGCTGTATTTTAATCATTTATCTACCATATTAACATATTTAAATGTTTCCGGCATGGGAAAAAACGAAATAAACATTTACATATCATAGTTAACAAACGGAAGCATGGGTTTAATAACTGTTTCGGCCACTTGCCCCACTTCCCAACGATTGCCAGGGCCATTGAGTATTAAACTCATCAACTGCTCTACCCGCTCTTCCTCATCGGGTCGGGATACACGTATCTCGGGATAACTTACCCCGGGAGGGAGCTCAGGATACACCTGACGGATTAACATGGATACCTCAAAGCGCACCGCATCCATATCGGCTTCCTTATCCATTTCCAAGGTAATGGAACCATTACCATCGCCTGTGCGCGAGTGCAACTTTTCCAGACCTTCCAGGTTAGAGAATATAGCCTCCATGGGCGATGTGACCTCACTATCCACCACCACCGCATTGGCACCTCCATAGCCATAATAAATAGATACAGAGGGCAGCCTGCGATCGGGCAGTAGTTTAACTTTTAACAAGGGCGCCAAAGCCAATCCCAAAATCATTAGGGCAATGGTGGCCATGATGATGGGGTAAGACATGGAATTAAGCTTGTTACGATTCTTCAAAACCAATATTCTTTCTAAGCATTTGACTAGTAAAAACTATCTCAATATTTAAATAATTAAAATTTTATTTTCCTACCCTTTGATAATTTTCTCATTTACGATGAAGAAACTTTTAGTTTTTTGCTTTAAACTTGATCAATATTATACCTGAAAAATAAATTAAGGAAAAATAATAATGATAATAATGATTATTCATACGGGAGCAATAATGTATTCTATGTTGATTTCATCTAAAAAAAATACGGATTTTAATACGCCATTCTTTTTAAC
Organism: Edaphocola sp.; assembly: GCA_035497795.1. Lineage (GTDB taxonomy): Bacteria > Bacteroidota > Bacteroidia > Chitinophagales > Chitinophagaceae > Edaphocola. The sequence continues at coordinate 1,000 of DATJCU010000100.1, forward strand.
GTTTAGGATAAAAGGGGTATTAAATTGCTCAAGGTCTAATCCTTCTATGATATTTTCCTTGTTGATAATTGTAAATGGTTCAGAAACTTGTCCTTCTTGACAGTAAACAGCAATCTGTCTTAAATTAAACTTTCCAGCTATGACAAGCATATTGTTTAATATATGAGGATTTATATTGCTTAAATTACTTAACAATCTTTCATTACAAGATGGACATAATGACTCAGGTAAACGTAAAATATAATTTTCTTCATTTTGAAGCATTACCAACAGAGTGCTTTTAATCCCGTCTTGCTTTGTCAATAAAATAGCTTTATCAACCCGATTGCCAGGTGCTTTAAAACACAAAAGCTCCCTTTTACCTCTTATGGTCAATTTACTTGAGATATATTGTCCATCTAAAGTTGTTTTCACTAAGGCTTTTTTGCAATCTCTATTTTTCAATGAAACCAACATGGTAATAATCAGTTGTGAAATTATTATTACAAAAAGAACTATGATTATATTCTTATTTCTCATACCATATTGATTTACATTTTCTTAAAATAACATATTGCTATAATTGGATTATCGGTTATTTTCAAGTCCTTTATTACCCAATTTACACTATCAAATTTATTGTCATTTATTAATTTACCACTCTTATTTTTCAATTTATCACTGTTTTCTAACAAAAAACTTGGATGCAAAATTGCAACGAGTCCTCCGTTGGGAGTAGATGTTTCTATCACAGGTGGATAGGGATAATTCACCACATCATCTTCGTAATTATGATTGTTCAAAATTATTTTATTCTTCGTTGTTTTCGAGAAGAATACGAAATATGGTGAATCACTATGTTCTTCTATTTGAAACTGAAAATAGATTATCGATTCAGTTTCAGTATAATTATAAATTGTAGCAGTATTGGGAGGGTTGATATAAAGATCAGTGATACCTAAAAACCTTACCTTCATAAAATCTCCTTGGAAATTATACTTGCCAAAATCAATATACTTGCAACTTTTAATATTATCAACTGATATTTGCTCTAAATTAGTTTGAAACTCATGGGCATAATAGACATTGTCTCCATATTTAATTAATGGTTTCAAAGTTCTTGTTGAATTTGATTTCTTATTGTATTTAATAAAAGAACTCACCCTGCTTTTATTCTTATAATTCCAAATTATTATCCTATCTTCAAATGCGCTCCCATTAAATACTAAATGTTTATCATCTAAGAATTCAATAGCATCGGCAAAGAAAGGAATCTGTTGATCTGTTAAAGAAAAATCTAGATGATTAACAAAAATAACCTTCTTCAATCCTCCATCTAATAATGCGATATCACCATTATTTGAGAGACAAAAATCCTCTATTTCCAAGTATTCATTCGGCCCTTTACCCAAATTCTTGATTCTTTTTTTAAGCTTTCCTTTTAAATCAAATACAAACAAACCTTTGGAAACATCATCATATATATATATATATTGACTACTTACGAGAACTTTTTTGCAATTACCTATTAAACAATTACTCGATGTCTCTAGTGGAATTAGTTGTATGCTATCTATAATTTCGGAAAGTTTATATTCTTTATGTAAATCTGTATTGTGGATTTTCATTATTGGATCAACTTGAACATCACTGCGATCATGACATGCCGTCAATACAATTACAATCGCTAAAAGAGATATATTGACAATTTTCATCTTATTCATTTTAAACACATTAGGGGAAGGATGATAATCCTCCCCTAATGTAGTAAATTAATATTAATTAAATATAATTCCTGCGCCTTCGCATAATAACTTCCCGAACATATTATAACATGCGTTTGATCCTTGCTGAGTCGGTGTACATTTTTCTTTATCACCATTACTTTTACATCTCAATGTATTTCCTTTATCCCCATTTGGACAT
>DATJCU010000101.1:0-3697 GCA_035497795.1 Edaphocola sp.
ATATTTGGACAAAATGGAACAATCCTTTCCCTGCGCCAAAGCTATGTTTTTGATAGCGGTTGATTTGATTGAAGGCTTCCTTCATTTCCAGACCTCTTCGCTTCAATTCGATTTGAACCAACGGTAAACCATTGATTAACAACGTTACATCATAGCGATTTTCATATTTCCCTGTTTGTGTAATCTGATTGGTTACTTGATATTCATTCTGGCACCAATGTTCTACATTCAAAAATTCGAAATAGAGATTGTCACCGTTATCTCGGAGGATATGATGTTTCTTTTCTCTTAAAAGTTTCGCTTTTTCAAAGACCGATCCTTTACTTATCAGATTGACTACTTTTTCAAACTCACTGTCGCTAAATTGTATGTGATTGTGTTTTTCTAATTGATTTTTCAGATTGATTAAAAGCTCATTTTCATTTGAAATAGAAATAAAAGCGTACCCCAATTTTTGTAAGTGGTCAATTAATTGTTCTTCTAAAACTTGTTCGGATTGTTTGCTCAAAATAGTTGTGAATTTAGGAATCGAAAGTTAGGAGTTTTATTGTTCTACAAAGAAATCTTCATCTAAATGCTTTACTTCGTAAATTGCTTTTATTTGTACGCCAACATTGTATTCATGCATTAAATCAACCAATTTATTACCATCTATTAATATTATTTTATGGTGTGCATTTTTCGCCTTTTCTTCTGCATTTTTATCGAACAGAGATGTTGTTACAAAAACACCCTTATTTGTATCTCCACTCATTGCTCCGATAAAATTTCTAATGTCTTTTTCACGAACTTTATTTTCTGTAAATCTTTTCGCTTGAATATAGATTTTATCCAAACCAAGTTTATCTTCATTTATAATTCCGTCAATTCCTCCATCGGAAGACTTCGCTGTTTCGATAAAGTCTCCATATCCCATTTTCTTTAATAAAATCAGAATTACCTTTTCAAAATAATAAGGGTCAATTGATTTCAACTTTTCGAGAAGGTCATTTTTAGTTTCCTTTTCAATTTGATTAAATCCTTCATCAACCAAATCTTGAGGAGAATCATTTGAGATTTTTTTGATTTCAGTGGAATTTTTATCATTTTCAGTCTGGTAAAAATCTATTAGAGAACTTTCTTGCTCTAAGCTACTTAAATTTAAATGTGTTTTCTGAGCAAGTCCTTTTTCTGTAATTTGTACACTTCCTCTTAAAGGATAATGAATATATCCACCTTTCTTAAGATAAGATTTTCCCCAAGCAATTCTGTTGTTAATTAAATTCTCTCCCGATTTCGTCTTTTCTTCAAGAAGTTCTTTCGGTAAATGAGCGTAATATTTTTCGATCACTTTCTTTTGCATTTCCCTCGAATGAATTATTTCACCATTTGATAAAATATCAAGAATCGGATTAAAGGTTTCGTGAAATTTAGGTAGTTCTTGAAGCATTAATAAATTATGAGTTATAATGTTAATTTCTTACTAAACAAATATAGCTAAAATTCACTTCTAACTCATAATTCTAATCTTGACAACTATCTCAGTCCTTTAAACATCTGCTCAATGGCTTTCTTTTTCTGTTCCATATTAGGATGTACATACAAATTTAAGGTTGTACTAATATTGGAATGTCCCAACAGCACACTTACCGTTTTATAATCGCAATTACTTTCAATACATCGGGTAGCAAAGCTGTGTCGAAGTCCATGAAATTTGAGTTCTGGAATACCTAAATAACGCATTAAATTTTTATAAAAACTACGATACGTTCTTGGCTCTGTGGGTTTGGCATCATTGGTTAGAACAAAAAATGACGGATTGACAATTTTTTTAATGGGTTTTATTAGTCGAATCAAATCTTTATTCATTGGGATTTCGCGGATTGAATTTTTCGTCTTGGGCGTATCCAATATCAATTCCGTTTTGCGGGTTTTTTCCTCTATCACATAAATCCGTTGAATGGTTCTATTAACGCTAATCACTCCATTGTCTGTATCAATATCTTCCCAAGTCAGTGCACAGATTTCGCCAATTCGCATGCCAGAACATAAGCAAATAAGAATGCCCAAGTTTCTAAAGGTAAAATGTTCTTGAATATAATTCATTATTTTTTTCTGATCGGATCTGCTCAATACTTCGATATGTTGACTTTCACGGACGGTTGGATATTGAATGTCAAAAGGAGCGTAATCCAGCCATTTGTATTTTGCGCCAAATTTGAGAATCATTTTCAAAACGATTAAAATATCCTTGATGGTTTTTTGGCTTAGTCCCGATTCTAATTTTCTCAAAACGAAAGCTTGTACTTCTGCTTCTTCTATTTCATAATGATCACCAAAATCAGGCAATATATGATTTTCAATTAATAATGTGTAAGCCGAAAAACTTGACTTTTTCACGTACTGTTTCTTGTCTGTTTTCCACAAACGAATTACTTCTGAAATTTGTTTTTTGTTCATTTTCTATGAATTTAAGATTAAAATGACAAAGGAAAACATTTATACATTGAGGATTTTTCTTTTGTAAGTACCCATGATTGTTCCAAATTTGAGATTTCCGGGATTTGAGGGAGAGTGGGAAAGGAAGAAGTTGGGGGAGATTGCCACTTTTTCAAAAGGAAAAGGAATTTCGAAAAATGATATTGAAGAGAACGGTATGACCGAATGTATCAGATATGGAGAATTATACACACATTATGGCGAAGTTATCGATGAGATAAGGTCGAAAACAAATATCAATATATCGAATTTAATATTAAGTGAAGCAAACGATGTTATCATTCCAGCATCAGGAGAAACAGCAATTGATATTGCCACAGCCTCTTGTGTTTTAAAGTCAGATGTTGTATTAGGTGGAGATTTAAATATTATAAAGAGTTCAAATAATGGAGTTTTTCTTTCCTATTATTTAAATAATAAGAAGAAAATGAAAATAGCAAGTTTAGCACAAGGTAGTTCGGTTGTACATTTATATTCAAGTCAATTAGCCTCAATAACACTTAATCTCCCAAAACTTGAAGAACAAAATAAGATTGCATTTCTTCTTTCCCTTTTGGATTCAAGAATCCACACCCAAAACAAAATAATTGAACAATTAGATTCCTTAATTAAAGGGCTGGTTAAACATATATTTACCCAGCGATTAAAGTTTAGAAATAATAATGAAAAAGATTTTCCTAAGTGGGAAAAGAAGAATTTGGGAGAAATTTGTGAAAAGAAATCCTCTAATATTTCAGCAAACAAAATAGAGGAGAATTTTGGAAAGTATATTATTTACGGTGCTTCAGGAGTTTTAAAGAATGTTGATTTTTATGAAGAGGAAAATGATTATATCAGTATTGTTAAAGATGGTGCCGGGGTTGGAAGGCTATTTTATTGCAAAGGAAAATCTTCTGTTTTAGGAACGATGGATATTATTAAACCTCTAGTTAATACAAATACTCATTTTTTATTTTACTTATTGAGTAATATTGATTTTAAAAAATATGTAACTGGTAGTACTATTCCACATATTTACTTTAAGGATTATAAGAATGAAAATCTTGGAATTCCCTCCATAAAAGAACAAACCGCCATTGCTCAATTTCTGTCAAGCATTGACCAAAAGCTTCAAACAGAAAAAGATGTTTTAGAACAATTGGAAAAGCAAAAGAAATTTCTATTACAAAATCTTTTTGTCTAATTATCCGCAGTTTATTATTTCACCCCTTCGGGGTTC
>DATJCU010000102.1:0-1572 GCA_035497795.1 Edaphocola sp.
GCAACCACAAAAACACTTTTATCTAAGTACTTAAATTTAAAGTCAGAAATATTACTATTCATACTTCTCTCGATCAACAAGTATAGCAAACGCAACAGGCATCCAGAACCAGTGCCAAAGCATATTAGGCGTATGTATCAATTCGTTTAGTTCAACTGTCATAACAACAGCACTGGAACACAACACTGACAACCAATACACCGCAATTGAGCCATATTTGTAATGTTCTCTATTTTTATAAAGAATATATATCGAAAAAATTAAAACCCCCACAAAGAATAAAACACCTACCAAGCCGAGTTTATAAAGCACTTCAAGGTATACATTATGTGAGTTATTAACATATGTCGTTCCTGCAACGAGTATCGGCTCTATATTAGCCCCTGCGCCATGACCAAAAAGCCAGCTTCCAGGCATTCTAGATATCACTGTCAGCCATATTTCATCACGATGTGTCAGGCCTCGCTGCCCTACTTCATAATTCAAATAAACCGTAACGAAAAAAGATAATACACAGAACAGAAATGAAAAGAGTACAAACCAGCGTACTTTCTTTTTATTATCATAAAGAAAAAGCGTCATTATTACTAAAGGTATCAAACACGCAAGCCAACCTGCTCTTGAGAAGGTAAGAATGATATATAATGACAAAGTCCCCAGGGTCATAACCCAGAAAACCAGCTTATATTTATTTGTTTCAGTAAAAAACAAGTATAAAGCAGCAGTAAAGCCCATTGCATAATGCATTGCAGCAATAATAGTATTACCAAAATCAGCGACACCCTCAACACCAGATACAGAAATCCCTCCCATTCGGTAACCTGTTGGTAGAGCGTCAATTCGATACATATTTATTAAAGAAAACAGAGCAAAGCCAAAGCTAGAGATAGCCAAAGCGCGCAAAAAGAGCTCCCATGTACATTTTTCAAAAAAACTAAACCCAATAATAAAAACAAAAGAAAATACCAAAAGGCTTCTTCTTGCCATCTTCATATCTTCTAATATTAAAAATGAATTAATTGAAGCGTATGATAAAAAAAGAAAAACTATTAAAAATAATTTATTGCTTTTTATCTTTGAAAAAAAACTTCCATTAAAAAAAACTGGTGAATAACTAACCCCCCCCACAATTGCCAGAAAAATAACCAAAGCTCTTATATTTGCATTTAAACTTGTATCATCAAAAAACCAGAAAAAATTACCAAAATAATAAAAAAACAATATAACTGGAAGTAAAAAGATACTCATACGGGGGAAAAGCAATGAACCATTCATAATATTTTACTCATATCTACCAATTTTATTAAACACAATGTAAATTGGCAAAAAAGGCCGCCATATATACCTTCCAAAAACTTTAAATCTAATCAACGGACTAATCACTTGATTTTCACCTGAAAACCCAGGTCTCCAAGTGAAAGACTTGTCTCGTCGAGTAAAGGTAAATGTTTTCACCCCACACAAAGAGGCTATGTGTCCGCCACCTGAATCATTACTAATAACAACGGATGACTCATAGACTGCTTTTAAAAGCAGTTCCACTGATGGAAAGCTTACAACAGGAAAGGATTT
>DATJCU010000103.1:0-2018 GCA_035497795.1 Edaphocola sp.
TACGAGTTTACAACTCAAGAGGGAGATAAAAAATGTGGTGTTACGTTATGGGTTTCAGATTCAGGAAATATAGAACCACAAGAAAAAATAGTGCATGAACAACTTCATAGGGGAATTGAACCACCTATAAAAATTTCAATAATTGGAGAACCAGAAAAAATTGAATTGTTCCCAGTAGTGCCAGCTATATATGACCTACAACTAAATCTTAGAGGAAAATTCAAGTCAGCAAAATTTGTATGCACATTAGAAGGTGAGGCATAATGTCGGATGAGCAAATAAACATTATTATAGCTAAGCTGGATAAGCTAGATGGAATAATTGTAGAAATAGATAGATTATTTAATATGATTAATTCACAACTAAATAATCTAAGTCATGGAATAAAATTCATAATGTATGCTGCTGGTGTTATTATTTTTGTTTTTACCGTAAAATTCCTCTGGACAATCTTTAATAATTGGTTTTTCGGTGGGGTTTAATATAAAAAAGAAGGTGAAGAAATGGAGGTATCTAACATGATTGATTTAACGGGTTTAAATTTAACTGCTGTTCTTGATGAGGTTGTAGCTTTGCTACCTATCGTTCTACCAGTGGTTATTGGTTTTATTGCTTTCCGCAAGGGTCTTGCATTCGTGAAGTCCGCGTTGCGTGGTGCATAGGTAAGTAAATTATTAGCCCACTCTTGTTGAAGGGTGGGCTAGATTTTTAAAGGAGTGAAAAAATGAAATATTTAAAAATTATATTTATAACAATATTATTATTTATTATAATGATTATTCCTGTCAATGCTGCAACTTTGACATTACCAGACTTGCCCGGGGAAGATGAAGATTATATTATTTTTGATGCTTCATCTTTAGTTGGTAGTGGTATATATGCTATTACCTTTAACAATTTAGATAATATGTATGTTGGAACTTATGAAGAATATTTAGATTTAATTTATCCAAATACATCAGAATTTACACCTCATTCGCATGATATTTTATATTTTAGAAGAAAGGTAGAAGATTTTTTAGATATAAAGTTATTTAAGTTAGTTGGTGATGAATGGGAGTTTAGAACAAGTGAGGGTGGTTTAGCTACTTACCGTTGGGGTGCTTACGGAAATAATTCAATTAAAAATACTGATATTTTATATTCATCTAAAGATGTTATAGATTTAACTGACGGTAGCGTTTTTTTTTTCAAAGGCTCATGGATGAAGGCAGCAATGGCCCGCCCGATGCGTGGTATCATTCCATTCTTGATTGGGTTACTAATAGTGTTGGTGGGCTTTTACAAGGGCTTGTCAGTCCTCTCCAAAGCATTGCGACAGGCATAATTCAAACTGGACAAGCCTTGTTTAATAAACTTAGCGACATATTAACTCAATTGGGTAATTTAATCAGTTGGTTCAATCCACTTTCAAGTAATAATATTTTTAAAGTTATGTTCATTCCTCGTTCTGGTTTTGTTCAAAGTGATATTGAAGATATAAGATTGGTTTTATATTCCAAGATTCCGTTGGTTGAAGATTTGAAAATAATATTTGAATATTTTATAGATTCTTTTACTGATACAACGCCAGTCGGTCCGCCTGAATTTAACATAAATCTACCTGCCAAGCTTGGCGGTAGGTCTGTGAGTATCATTGATTTTTCTTTTTTCGTTCAGTATAGGGATTTTATATTAGGAATTATTCGGGCTATGATGTGGTATTTTTTCCTTAGACGAATGTTAAAAAAATTACCGCATTTGGTTTATTAGTTGTTAGTAGGAGGTTTAAAATGATAATTGAAAGTATTTTCGATATTCTCAAGGTTGCAATAATAGTTAATATTCAAATATTACCTAAAGTAAATATTAGTATCCCTGCGGATGTTGGAATAAAGATTGCTGAAATTATTAGCGGTGTAAAATATTTTTTGCCCGTTAAAGATTTGGGCTTGATGCTTTTTATAACGTTGATTGTCACAAATTGGTGGATTATTTGGAAGTCTTTACAGAGAATTTGGGATGCACTCCCTTTTACT
>DATJCU010000104.1:0-3743 GCA_035497795.1 Edaphocola sp.
TAATTTAGTAAAAGACAAGGCTGAATCTCAGGAAGTGCAACAAACATTAATAAATGTAGAAAAAGAACTAAAAAAAACGCAAGCTACCGTACAAAGGTCTTTAGCTGATTATCAAAGATTAGAGAAAGAAAAACAGCAACAAGAAAATCTTTTTTTTAGTTTAGTGTCGCTACAAACCTATGCCGGGATGCTTTCCCATATTACTCGAACATCTATTGGCAAAATAAAAAGAGATGCTGAATTTATTCACAAATGGATTCCTGACCCTCGATTTAATGACAGCTATAAGAAAATGGGATTAAATGTTTTTACAGAAATGAATCATCTGGGTGATGCTGTTGACTTTCTATTGAAGTATGCCAAAGACGACCAAAAATTTGAAGAAATAAATGTAAAAGATACTCTCGAAAGGATTTTTAATAAGATATACATTGATGAGTTTGAAAAACGTGGGATTAAGGCGTCTTTAGAAATTAACCGTGACCTTCTCATTAATTATAATCTAAAATCATTTGAGGATATTTTTGATAATCTTATTAGTAATTCATTTAAAGCAGTAGGAAATAATTCTGGTGAAAAACTCATAAAATGTAGTGCTATAGTTGAAAATGATAAATTTATAATACTGTTTTCTGACAATGGTTATGGAATCCCTGAGGATAATAGATATCGAATTTTTGATGTTTTTGTTACTACTACTTCTGAGCAAGGAGGTGCTGGGTTAGGTTTGTTTATTATTAAATCAAGGCTTGAAGCTTTGAAAGGGACAATCCAAGTTGTAGAAAATGAATTTAAACCTACTGGAGCAACATTTAAAATAGAATTACCATTTAAACAATAGTTATGGATAAACTTGATGCAACAATTGTAATTATTGACAACGATAAAGCTTTAAATAATCCTGATTCAGGATTAATGATTGAGTTAAATATGAATTTTGAATCTATTCGTTTTTTTTATAAACAAGAAGATGGATTAGAATACATCCAGAATAATCTGGATAAAAGAATAATCGTATTATTAGACTTAGGATTTCCTTCAGGAACACCAAGTGATCATGAAATTTTAGAATCAATCAGAGAAGTTTCATTTCTTATTCCTGTTTTGATATGGAGTGGAGTAGATGAAGACAAGGAGTCTTTTGCTGATTTAATTAACAACCGAGCTTATGCATTTTTGAATAAGAATGCATCAACTGAAGAAATAATCGGAAAATTGAAAGAAGCCTACAATTATGCTGATAATGATATTAGTATTGCTTTAGAAGAATGGATTGTTGCTCATTCCGATGAGCAAAAGGAAAAGCCGTACCTAATAACTGTTGATGGCAGACAACTATCTCTTAATGAACTGTTGAATGAAATTAGGATGCAATCTAATACAGGTAAATACTTTTCAAAAAATTTATCTAAACTAACCATTGACTTATTAACCAGAAACAAGGAAAAACTTGATGATTAACGCACTACTTGTTTGTGATAACAACGACTCCAATTTGGGAGATTTTTTTGAGAAATGTAAAGTCGAAACTGAACGATTGCTTGCTTCATCTGATTTCAAGTTTAATAAAATTGAGATTTCAGGTAATGCGGCGTTCGAAATTGCTGTTCCAATGAATGCTAATTCCATTAATTCAAAACCTTTTCTGTTCGTGTCATACTCACATGGCTCAGAAGATGAATTACTTAAAAATGGGAATAATCCGTTTATTTCAATCGCCCAGAATATAGATTCACTTAAAAACTCATTTGCTTATTGTTATGCATGTAAAGCTGGCAAGAATCTGGGAAAAGAATTGTGTGCTAATGGTTCATTGTGTTTTATTGGTTACAATGAAAATGTAACTGTTCAAAAGTACTTTGGAGCTGAAAATGCATTTATTGAATGTGCTGTGTGTGGAATTGAAGCATTAGCTAAAGGAAATACAACAGGTCAAGTATTAATCATGATGAAAAATAAATATACAGAATGTATTGATGATTTCTATTCGAAAGATATGTTGACAGCAACATTATTTATGGAAAATAGGGATGCTTTAGTTTTGCATGGAAATACTGAATTAACAATTGAAGATTTTTAGCAAACCCACACAGCCAAGCATATTTGAAATTCGCACAAGCCAACGCACGACCAAAAATTACAAAAAAGCTTGTCTGTTTGCCACCGCTTTTTTGCCCACCCTAAAAACTATTTTTTTCCGGGAACAGCCGTGCTTTGTTTGAGCAGATTAATGATTGTAAAAAAATTGATAATGAACTGATAATGAATAAAGCCCAGCATACAACACGCGGTATAAAACATTGGGGTTTAAGTGGTTATTCAAACATTCTGCCACGCATCAAGTTTGGTGTAACTGGACAGGAAAGTAGCCCCAATCCCCAACGATTTCATACCGCCATCCGTTGTACGCAAGCCTAAAAACTACAACTTAAAATAAAAAACTAAAAACAAACAGAAACCTTATGAAAAAAATTAGCAGCCTAATTGTCTTATTGATTTCTATTTCATTTTCAAATGACTTATTAAGCCAGGACATTAATTGTCAAATGACAGGCCAAATCATAGGAAGAGATTCTAAAAATTTGATTTTGGTAAATGGTCAGGAAGACCCACGATTCAATGGAGTAAAAATACCAATTATTGATAATCGTTTTGAGTACGAATTGAAAACAAAAAATATTGAAAAATATCAATTGATTTTTGAAGATGAACTTCAACAAGGAGCTTTTAAGCCAATTGATTTTTTTCCAGAAAATTGTTCAATTAAATTTAATTTGCATCCATCAAATGAATTTGAAAAAAATGAAATTATAGGAGGTGAACTTTCAATAAAAATGCAGGATTTTGAGAATAAAAGGAAAGAAATTTTTTATTCTCAATTCGAACCTATTGAGTTAGCAATGGATTCTCTTGATGCTGCAGACAATTTGATGAATGAAAAAGCAAAATTACTTCAATCTAGTGCAAGAAATTCTACAAATCCTGATGAAAAGAACAAGCTTTTTGGTGAGTTACGGACTTTAATGGAAAATAATGAAGGGTATTCTGAAGAAGCATTAATCTACAAAATTAAGGGGGATTCACTCCATAAAGAAATGTTGGATTGGCAAAATGAATATATTAAATCAAATCATGATATTTTTTCTTATTCGTTATTATTGGAGACTTTTCAACAAAAAGAACAATTAAAGGACAAGGTTGATATTGACAGTTTAATAAAACTATATTCAGTGTTTGCATCTAAATTCTCATCCCATCCATATACAAATCAGATTTATGCAATGATTGGAGCAATTAATACCATTAAGGTTGGGGGACAATACATTGATTTCAATGCAAACACATTGGATGGTGAATCTGTAGGAATTTCAGAAATTATTAAAAATAAAATAGCAGTAATTGATTTGTGGGCTTCATGGTGCTCTCCCTGCAGGAGATTAAGTATGAGTATGATTCCTGTTTATGAAAAATACAAAGATAAAGGGTTTGTCATTGTTGGTATCGCACGAGAATATAATGATACTGAAAGATTTAAAACTGCGATTGAAAAAGACAAATATCCTTGGTTAAATCTTATAGAGTTGGATAATAAAAATGACATTTGGAATAAATATAATATTTCCAATGCTGCGGGATGCACATACCTTATTGATAAGAATGGACAAATTTTAGCAATTAATCCTACTGCAGAAGAGCTTGATAAGATATTAAATGAAATATATGAATAAGGCCAGCGTACAACA
>DATJCU010000105.1:0-1546 GCA_035497795.1 Edaphocola sp.
GTTTTGGGTTTTCATAATTTATAAGTCCAAATCAACCATTTCACACTTCAAACCTTAGTGTTTACCATCACGCCACTACAGTTTGCCTTTTAAACTTAAAATCAGTCTCTTATATCGTTTTTTGCCTGTTTCTTTGCTTTGGTTATTAACCTAAAAAAACAGAAGCTTCTACATAAACAAATCTGGTAAAATGAGGGAAAACACATCAAGCATGGGTTTCATTTTAACAGGTTCGGAACAGCTAACTCCCAGCTTTTCCAATGAGAATTTTTAACCTAATTAATTTGAAGTTTTATGAAAAAGCTATGTACTGCTATGGCATCATTATGCCTTATTGTTTCGGTAAGTTCCTGCACTGCCGATGACCTCGACGAGACACTGAATTTAAACGAAATCCAAACCCAAGAAATCATAATACCTGAATCTGAACCCAATTCAATTGACAATGGAGATTATGATAAGGATAAAAGGGGAGATGACAAAAAAGATTAAAACCCAGATAAAATCCGAGAGAGTGTAAGCGATCTCGGATTTATCTTTATTTTTGATAAAAGATCCCCCTTTATCAAAATGAAAATAAAAGTATATCTAATAGTTCTGTCAACTTTAATAATAGGTTGTAATAAAAAAAACTTGGAGAATAACGATTATTTTTTGAGATATGACCACTCTGAATTAGATGATAAACAAAAAGAAGAATTATTAGATAGTTTGTACTTTCACTTTAGTTCACAAAGCAACAACTCTGTTAATAGATATGCTTTATTCAAAGTTGCTTCCCGATATGAAAAACTTGATCTGGAGACTAAATATTTTAACACAGTTAATAAAATTCACGAATGGGCATTAGAAAAAAATGATACTTTAGATATCGCAAAATCCCTTTGGTATAAAGGCGATTTCCATGATTCCAAAGAAGAGTATGACAGTGCTTTTCATTATTATTCACAATCTGAAAAACTGTACCGATTTTCAAAAAAAGACAGCCTTAACTGGGGCAGAATGCTTTTGTATAAAGCAGGTGTATTATATGATACTGGTATTTATACTGAAAGTGAAGCGGAAGCAGTAAAGGCCTTGATGGTTTTATCCAATGTTAAACATAATTGGTTTATTTATCGGGCTAATCTTCAAATGGCTTTAAATTTAAAAGAACTTAAAGAGTATGAGGATGCTTTAAAGTATTATAACGCAGTATTTGCACAATTAAATGAGCTAAAAAAAGAGGACATTTCAAAAGACAGGTTGGATAACTCCTATTCAACTTATTATAATAATATTGGAAACCTTTATGATGAAACAGGTGATTATGTTAAAGGTAAACAATATTATATTAAAGGCCTTGCTTTTGACGGGTTAAAAGACAATCCCAAATTGCACGCTATGCTATTAAATAATTATGCGCATAACAAAATGCAATCGGGAGATAGTCGTCAGGTAGATTCCTTACTTTTTTTATCTTTAAGAATCAGGGATAGTATCAATCATGAACAAGGTATTATAGCGAGTAAAATACGTATAAGTGAATATTACTTGGGCAAGAAGG
>DATJCU010000106.1:0-26570 GCA_035497795.1 Edaphocola sp.
GACTACATTCGGGAACAAGAAAAATCAGTATGGATGTACTCTGCTTATTTAAAGTAATTTTTAATAAAATACTAAAAGCCAAGAATTATGAAACAAAAAGTAGCAGTAATCACAGGATCAGGTGATGGGCTTGGCAAAGGAATTGCCTATAGGTTAGCCAAAAATGGGTTTGCGATAGTCTTAAACGACATTGATGAAAAAACCTTAAAACAAACGGAAAGGGAGTTCAGAAATGAAGGATTTCAGGTGGCTTCATTTCAAGGTGATGTTAGTAAAAGAGATGATGTGTTTGCTTTGGTGTATTTTGCTGTTAAAAACTTCGGGCAGTTAGATGTATTCATTAATAATGCAGGTATAGAGGATGTTCATGCTATCAACGACATTACAGAAGAAAGTTTTGATAGAGTGATGAGTATTAATGTGAAAGGAGTTTTGTGGGGTATTCAGGCGGCTTCTGAACAGATGAAAAAGCAAAACAAAGATTCAATTTACAAAATCATAAATGCTTGCAGTATTGCTGGACACGAATCTTTTGAGTTTTTAGGAACCTATTGTGTAAGCAAATATGCTGTTCGTTCCTTGACAGCTACAGCCGCCAAGGAGTTAGCTAAAGAAAACATTACCGTTAACGCCTATTGTCCAGGTGTTTCGCCTACCAAAATGTGGGATAGAATTGATGAGGAAATGGGCAAATATATGGGTACGAAAAAAGGTGAAGCCTTGGAGCAGTTTGGAGCTGGTATTGCTCTTGGAAGATTTCAAAAACCCGAAGATGTCGCTGGATTATGTTCGTTTCTAGCCTCTAATGATTCCGATTATATTACAGGACAGGCCATTATTGTTGATGGCGGAATGGTTTATAGATAAAGAATAATTTTAAGTTTGTTCTTTGTCATGACTAGTGGAAAGTACAAACTACTTGAAAACATCCGTGCTTGTTGTTTCGCTATCAAACAAAGAGCTTGAGAAAGTGATTGGTGGAGACATTAACCACTTTGGAAGAGACCGAATAATTTCATTTTCCATTGATTTTGACGAATAACCAATAATAATATAAATAAAAAACAGAATTATGCAATACACAGAAGATATTACTGGAATAAAAATTAATGTTGAAGCTGTAGATATCACCATCTCTGAAGATGTGAAAGATTCGATTCGTAAAAGTATTAATAGACTAAATCGTTATTATGACAAAATAGAATGGGCAGATGTCTACCTGGAAGATAAAAAAGAAAAAAGTACACAACAAAAGCAGGTAAGTATCCGTCTAGGTATTCCTGGTAATGACCCCTTTGCTTCTGAATATGGAGATGATTTCCATGCATTGTTGTCCAACGTGGAAAACAAATTGCAAAAGCAATTGGAAAAGCGTTAGGAATTGATTCAAGTAATTCAATTGGATTTAGAACCAAATATTTTTTAATGCATTTGAAATTTGAACTGAATGGGGATTATTATTTAGGATTATGGAAACCATTGACTTAGGTTTTTCGTACCCGATTTGAATAATTGTAATTTAAATTAAAATTGGAAATTAATGACAATCATTCAGACTTAATATAAATTGAAAAATTATGGTTTTTTGCTATGGTTTCCTATTGATTTTTAGCATTCAAAAAATTAATTGAGTTCTTAGGGAATTTTTCAGCATAGATGAAATATAAGGCACCGCATCTTTTTGTGTTGCCGGTGCCTTATAAATAATTGATAAAAGGTGTAGTTTGGTGCATCTTAATTGCTTAAAATAAAGACTTTAGGAAATAGAACTTTGTGTAAAAGATTAATTACTCAATAAGCATTAAATGAATATTTGGATCGATGGTTATAATCCACGGATCGATGTTTCAAAACGTCCGTATTGTTATTTGAAATTTTTTCATATGATTGAATAAGAGTAGTTTCTTTTCATCAACTATAAATATAATAATATTAAAAAAAAATAAGTATGTCAAACATTAAACTGATTATAGAAGAAAGGGCTGCCAATATCGGTAAATTTATGGTTGGTCGCTTATTACCGTTTCGGCAAAAACGAATGGTAGGACCTTTCATTTATATTGATCATATGGGGCCAGTCAAATTAAGTGAAAGGGAAAATTTTGATGTTTTACCACATCCGCATATTGGACTTTCCACCCTTACTTTTTTATTTGAAGGCAGCATAATGCACCGAGATACGCTTGGTAATGAAGTGGAAATAATGCCCGGTGCGGTTAATTGGATGACTGCAGGAAAAGGAATAGTTCATTCTGAAAGGACACCGGAATATTTAAGGGATTCTCAATTATTTATGCACGGTTTGCAAATCTGGGTGGCATTGCCTAAAGATTTAGAACAAATGGAGCCACGATTCTCTCATATCGAAGCCAGCCAAATTCCCACTTGGACAGATGGAGATTTACAGTTTAAATTAGTCGCTGGCGAAGCCTTTGGACGAAAATCGTCGGTACCTGTTTTTAGCAAACTTTATATGCTTGAAATAAAAAGTAAATCAAAGCAGGTAGTTAATATTGGTGACAATCTTTATGGAGAATCTGGATTGTATATTCTTAATGGTGGAATTGAAAGTGAAGGAAATGTTTTTGAACCTAAACAGTTATTAGTCGCAAAAGACAGTAAACTTTGTGAATTTACCATTCAAGAAAATAGTACCATTTATATATTTGGTGGCGAAGCTTTTCCAGAAGAGCGACATATTGATTGGAATTTTGTTTCATCAAGCAAAGAACTCATTAAAGAGGCGAAACAGAAATGGAAAGATCAAACTTTTCCTAAAATTAAAGGAGACGAAACTGAATATATCCCTTATCCAACATTTCAAAAGTAATTTTTAATTAAAAATAAGTAGAAAAAATCTTGAAAAATTTAAAAGATAAAGTAATAATTATAATAGGAGCAGCAGCCGGAATAGGAGATGCTATGACTTCGGTATTAACATAAAGAGGAGCTTGTGTAGTGGCAGTAGATTAAGAAGAAAATGCTGGAAAAGGAAAGGCAGACTGAAATCCAGAACAAATTGTATTTTTAAAAAGAGATATTTCAAAAGAACCAGTTGCTAATGAAGCTGTAGCATTAGCCATTTCTAAATTTGGGTAATTAACAAGTCTTGTCAATAATGCACATGTATCTCGGCAAAAACCATTTATGGAATTAATCGAAGATGATTGGGAATTTTCTATAAACACTGGTTTAAAAGGCATATTGAACTTTATGAAAGCTGCATATTCAGAGCTTAAAAAGAATAAATGTGCTATTGTAAACTTTGGATAAGGTGTAGGGCTTCTCTGTCAAAAAAATAAAGGTAGTTACGCAGTTGCTAAAGAAGTTATTATAGTAAATATTGTTTGTCCATTAGCCCTTACTGAGGAGTTAAAAATTGGAAGGCAAACTTTCCAGAGCAGTATAAATAGTTTGTTAGTAAAAACCCAATGAATCGTTTTGGAGATTCTGAAAAAGATGTTGCACCTATTATCGTTTTTTTTTAAGTGATGACAGCCAAATATGACCGGTCAAAACTTGATGTCAGATGGGGGAGATATTAAATTGAGATAATAAAAAAAATAATATGAAAAAAATATTAGGATTACATCATATCACCGCTATTGCTGGTGATGCCCAGCGAAACTATGACTTTTACACAAAAGTTCTAGGATTAAGAATGGTAAAGAAAACAGTCAATTTTGACGATCCGAATACCTATCATTTCTATTTTGGAGATGAATTGGGTAATCCGGGAACCATACTTACTTTTTTCCCTTGGTCAAATGTAAGACAAGGAATCAATGGAGCTGGAATGGCAACAGAAATTGGTTATTCTGTACCCAATGGAAGTATAGATTTTTGGAAAAATCGTTTAGGGAAATTGAATGTCAAACACGATGAAGTCAGTGAGCGTTTTGGAGAAAAACATCTTGCATTTCAAGATCCAGATGGTTTAATACTCCATTTGATAGAAACAAAGCAAAAAGATGAGAGAAAAGGATATGAAACGGAAGAAATAAAAAATAATGTTGCACTTAAAGGATTTCAAACGGTTACCTTAACCTTGAATAATATTAAAGCAACTGCAGCAATATTAACAGAAATATTTGGATATGAACAAATTGAAAAAGAAGGTTATTTTTATCGATATCAAACCGATTCGGTTGAAAATGCTGCCATAGTGGATTTATTAGAAGCACCACTCGCACCAAGGGGTTTAAATGCCGGTGGCACGAATCATCATGTTGCATTTCGGGTCAAAGATGAAGATACATTGATGGTATTAAGAGAAAAAATAGTGGCAAAAGGATTGCAAATTACCGAGAAAATTAATAGAGATTATTTCTTCTCACTCTATTTCCGTGAACCAGGAGGCGTTCTATTTGAAATTGCCACTGACAATCCTGGATTTGCAACTGATGAAACAGTAGAAAATTTGGGAAGTGCCTTGCAATTACCAGATCAATACAAAGCTATGCGCGATCAGATTGAAAAAGGACTTCCGAAACTTGAAATATAAATAAAAGATTATGCACAAAAAAAACATCAAAATTGCAGGTAAATCATTAAAAGATGCCAAAAAGATATTGATAATGGTTCATGGTCGTGGTGCAAATGCTCATGATGTTTTGGGTCTTGCAACACATTTTAATGTTTCAGATTATGCTCTATTGGCACCCGAGGCTACAAATAATACATGGTATCCCTATTCGTTTATGGCTAAATCTGAGCAAAATGAACCGTGGCTATCCTCAGCTCTTGAATTATTAAAAACTGCCCTAGAGGAAATAAAGAAAGAAGGTTTCCCTTCCGAAAATATCTATTTTATGGGATTTTCTCAGGGAGCTTGTTTGGCATTAGAATTTGTTACTCGAAATGCAGAAAGATTTGGAGGGATTGCAGCATTTACTGGTGGACTAATAGGTGATAAAATAAATGAGGGGAATTATTCTGGCAACTTTAATGGAACTTCATTTTTTATTGGTACTGGGAATCCAGATCCACATGTTCCAATACAGCGTGTAAATGAAAGTGTCCGTATTCTGGAAAAAATGAATGCGGTGGTTCATCTTAAAGTGTATAATGGACGACCACATACCATTTCTCAAGAGGAAATAGAAACCGCAAATCTGCTCATTTTTAATTAATAATAAATACAATCAAATATATAATTCATTGTGAATTTTTTCATACGGAAATTGAAAAACACCTTTAATATATTTTTTTCACACATAGCTGATAATTAGTAGCATGGAAAATGGCATTGCTTTGCCAATAAGATTCATAGAAAATTATCGGTTTTGAAATGGAACTATTAATTAAAACAATTTTTTTGTCTCCTCCATAAATTTTAATTTGAGTATACCTTTTGTGAATGTTCAAGAGCAATAATGTGTGCTTGCATTCGAGAATAAACGGGTCTAAAGATTTGCCAAAAGATTTTTTTCTATAAATCACTTATATAGTCAAAGCCATTCTTTTTTTATTGTAAATTATTAGCATCGTTCTTATGAATATTATTATTTCTGTGTATTATGTAAATTATTTTTATAAAAATGTAATAATCCCTCTAGCATAAAACAGTATATTTGCAAATAAGGTTTTATAATTTTTTTTTATGATAAATACAAAAAACGAATCATCAGAAAAAAAGCTTTTAATGATTGTGGATGATGATGAACTAGATCGAAGTTTTTTTCTGAGTGCAACTCGTAAAAATAATCCATCCTACGAATGTATAGAAGCTAAGAATGGCGAAGATGCACTTAAACAATTGCGCAAGGCAAAAAGATTGCCAGACTTTATTTTTCTAGATCTTTACATGCCTAAAATGGGTGGCAGAGAATGTTTAATAGAATTGAAGAAAGATAAAGTATTGAAAAATATTTCAGTAATTATTTATAGTTCTACTGATAATGATATTAATAATGAATTAATCAATGAGCTGGGAGCAGACTATATTTTAACCAAATTATCGGATATTTATTCTTTGCCTGAAGAACTTGTAAAAGCTATGAAAAAGGTAGTAGAAAAAAACTAATCATTTTTATCTTATCCTGCATTTACTACAAATCAGCATTCTTGTAAAAAAGATTTTTAAGACGAACATTGTGTAGCAAATTATTTTCTCTTATATTGTTTTTAATAATCATGTTTTAAGTTTCCTTTACAAACAAGCAAATAGTTTTTCGGAAAAAAAAGAAAGCTCGAGCTAATAATTACAGATATAGGAAAGAAGAAAGGAACAGCACGCTTTAATAATTATTTTTCGTATCCATGGCAGCTCAAAAAAAACATAAGATCCAAGCTCAAACTTCCTTGCAAAAATTTCCCATTGTAGGTATTGGAGCTAGTGCAGGAGGACTTGAGGCTTTCACGAGATTTATTAAAATTATTCCTGAAGTTTCGGGAATGGCATATGTATTGATTCAGCATTTTGATCCTTCACATGAAAGTTTTTTAGTGGAAATATTGCAGCGAATTTCAAAAATTCCTGTGTGTGAAATAACCGAAGCGACTCAACTTGCACCTGATCATATCTATATCATTCCTTCCAACAAGATTTTGAGGGCTACTGATGAAGGTTTTCAACTTTCACCCAGAGTCAAAAACAGCATAAATCTATGCATTGATGTTTTTTTTACTGCCTTGGCTGAGGTGCATAAAGAATTTGCAATCGGTGTTGTCTTATCTGGTACAGGCAATGACGGAACAATAGGATTGAAAAATATTAAAGATCATGGTGGCATAAGTTTTGTTCAGGACAAAATATCGGCTGAATACTATAATATGCCACAAAGCGCTATAAATGCTGGGGTTGTCGATTTTGTTCTAACTCCAGAAGAAATTTTAGAACAGCTATTAAAAATCAACAAAGTCTTTCAAACAATTCCTGTTTTTAAATTCACTGACGAAGTATCCAAAGAAAAAGAAGAAATTCCCAATCAGATTATAGGCAGTCTTCATCAGCTAAGGGGGGTAGATTTTTCTTTCTATAAACCATCTATTTTTCAAAGAGGAATTGCAAGACGCATTGCAATGAGGAACAAGAATAATCTTGACGATTATTTTAAATTTCTGCACAATAATGTTGAAGAACAAGATGCGCTCTTTCAGGATGTTCTGATCCCTGTAACTTCTTTTTTCCGTGACCCTAAAACTTTTGAAAATTTGAGTAATATCATTTTTCCAACCTTATTTAAAGATAAACCTTTAGGTGAATCTTTTCGTGTTTGGATTGCGGGATGCTCGACAGGCGAAGAACCATTTTCAATGGCTATTTGTCTTCATGAATTTTTAGGTGAAAAATTTAAAGAAACTAAGATTCAAATCTTTGCAAGTGATATTTCAGAAAAAGCCATTCGGAAAGCGCGAGCAGGAATTTACAACAGTGTCGATTTAGCACATCTATCTGATAATCAAATCAAAAAGTATTTTGTTAGATCCAATAGTCATTATGAAATTAGCAAGCTCATTCGTGAGATGTGTATTTTTGCGCAACACAATTTTTTGAAAGATCCACCATTTGCAAAAATGGATTTAGTCAGTTGTCGAAATGTACTTATTTATATGGTTCCTTTATTGCAGAAGGAAGCTTTATCTACTTTTCATTATGCACTTAAAGAAAAAGGATTTCTTTTATTAGGAAAATCTGAAACCATTGACAACTCTTCCAAGTTATTTTCACAATTTGTAAAGAACGATAAAATTTATTTGCGAAAACCTTCGCTCAAAAGGTCTTCCCAGTTTGTGGAAGTACAGAAAAAAGAATCGTTGACTGCAAAAATTAAAACCACTACGAAACAAGAGGCGCTACATTCAGACTTTCGAAAAAGTGCAGAAGCCATTATGATTTCTAATGCACCTCCAAGTGTGGTTGTGGATGAGGATATGGATGTCGTCCATATTTATGGTGAAATAGCTCCTTTTCTTCAACAACCACAAGGAAAACCAACTCATAACCTTCTAAAAATGGCGAGAAAGGGTTTGGCATTTGAAATGCGGAGCGCTATCCATAAAGCGAAATCAAGTAAAAATTTTGTAATTAAGGAGGATATTTCTTTCCAATCAAAGGAAGAGCATTACTTAATTACACTAACAATTATTCCACTAAAGCATACTGATAATCCGTACTTTTTAATTCAATTTGAAAAGAAAATAAGTCTTGAAGAAAAGCAAGGAAATAATTTATCTTCAAAAATAGAAAGTACGCTACAAATTAGAAATCAAAAATTAGAGGAAGAACTTTTGCAAACAAGGAAAGATATGCGTTCCATTACTGAAGAAATGGAGGCTGCCAATGAAGAATTGCAAAATGCTAATGAAGAATTGCAAAGTAGCAACGAAGAGATGCAAAGTTTGAACGAGGAATTAGAGACATCCAAAGAAGAGCTACAATCAACCAACCAAGAACTAATTATAATAAATCAAGAATTGATTGAAAAGCAACAACAACTAAGTGCGTCACGTCATTATGCTGAAAGTATTGTTTCTACTCTTCGTGAGCCTTTAATTGTGCTAGATAATAAACTTCGTGTAAAAACTGCCAACGCTTCGTTCTACAAAGAGTTTAATGCCGAAGAGCATGAAATAGAAGGCAGGTTATTTTATGAAATACAAAATCGTTTGTGGGATAATCCGGTTATGAAATCACTCTTCGAAAAATTTCTTCCAGGGAAAGAACGATTAACAGATTTTGAAATTACGCTCCAATTTCCATTGCTAGGCAAACGAACCATGTTGATGAACGCGAGACAGATTGCAAACAAAAAAACTTCAGAACAATTGATTCTTCTTGCTATTGAAGATGTTACAGAAAGAAAAGAAAATGAGCAAAAGCTAAAAACATTTACAGAAAGATTAGAAAATAAGGTAAAAGAAAGAACTGCTGAATTGAAAGTGACAATCGAAGAATTGAAACAGAGTAACCAACAGTTGGATCAGTTTGCAAATGCGGCTAGCCACGATATGCAAGAACCTTTGAGAAAAGTATTAACATTCATCAATCGTTTGAAGAAAGAGCATCATGACGAATTAAGCGCAGATTCAAAAACCTATATCAATAAAATTGAAAACGCATCAGGAAGGATGCAAAAACTCATTTCAGATTTACTCAACTATTCTCGACTTCTACAACATGAAAAACTATTTATACCTACCAACCTTAATGAAATAATGAAGGATGTTTTATCTGATTTTGAACTGCTTATAGAAGAAAAGAATGCAACAATAAAAATAGCTGATCTTCCAACTATTGATGCAATTCCTTTACAAATGAACCAACTATTTCTCAATATCATCAGTAATGCGCTTAAATTTTCTAAAGAAAATGTGTCCCTAATTGTAACTATTAAATCACGAATGCTTTCCGAAAAAGAAGTTGAAAAATTCCCTAAATTAAATCCACACATAAGCTGTGTAGAAATGATTTTTAAGGATAATGGCATCGGTTTTGAACAAAAATATGCCAGTAAAATATTTTCCATCTTCCAAAGACTTCACGACAAAGAAACATATAATGGAACGGGTATAGGTCTTGCACTTTGCAAAAGAATTGTAGAGAACCATCATGGCGAAATATTTGCAATAGCAAGAGAAAATAAAGGCGCATCTTTTCACATAATTCTTCCTATAAAACAAATAAACCATTATTGATTTTAATAAATTAAAACAGTCCATTTACACTTAACGAACATTAGTTTACAATAAAAAATATCATGGCTACATCAAAAAAAAGTAAAGAATCGACACCTCCTGCCACTTTACAACAATTTAGAGTAGTAGGCGTTGGTGCGAGTGCAGGTGGACTAGAGGCTTTTAAACAGTTCATTGCCGCAATACCTGAAAATTCAGGAATGGCATATGTATTGGTGCAGCATTTAAGTCCGTCTCATGAAAGTCTTTTGCCAGATATTTTGCAAAAAATAACTAAAATCTCGGTGTATGAAATTACAGATGATATTCATCTTGCACCAAATAACATCTATACTATACCTTCCAATAAAATTCTTACAGCAACAGATGGTATATTAAGTCTTAGCTCTCGCGAAAAATTAAAAACAAATCTTCCCATAAATATCTTTTTTACTTCCCTTGCCGAGGTACATAAAGAACTTGCTGCTGGTGTAGTATTGTCGGGGATGGGCAGCGATGGTACGCTAGGATTAAAAGCCATCAAAGAACATGGAGGAATTACCATAGCACAAGATTTACAATCAGCAGCCTATAATGAAATGCCACAAAACGCGATGGATGCAGGTGTTGTCGATTTTGTTTTGGCACCTGCAGAAATTTCAGCACAACTTCTGCAAATTGATAAAAATACTGCTATTAAAGATACAAAAGCCATAAAGGAGTCTTCGCCAAATGAAGAAGAATCTGCTTATGAAGAAATATTAGCCTTACTCAATCAAAGTAGCGGTGTTGATTTTACCTATTACAAACAAAGTACAATTCAAAGACGCATAGCAAGAAGAATAGCAATGTGTAAAAAGAAAAACCTTAAAGACTATTTAAGTTTTTTAAGGAGTCATAAAGACGAACAAGATGCATTGTTTCAGGATATGCTTATTCCTGTCACATCTTTTTTTCGTGATCCTAAGACTTTTGATATTTTAACTAGCCAAATATTTCCTATATTGTTTAAAAATAGAACAGCAGATGAACCTATTCGTATTTGGGTTGCTGGTTGTTCCACAGGAGAAGAAGCTTATTCCATAGCTATTTGCTTGCACGAATATTTTGAGGAAAGAATTTTGACCTTACCCATACAAATTTTTGCATCTGATATTTCTGAATTAGCCATTAAAAAGGCTCGAAATGGCATTTATTCAAAAGTGGATGTACAAATGGTCAGTGATGATTATTTAAAAAAATATTTTCGAAAAATAGATGGGCATTATGAAGTACATAAGATTATTAGAGATATGTGTGTGTTTGCGCCACATAATTTTTTGAAAGATCCGCCTTTTGGTAAGATGGATTTGATTAGCTGTCGAAATGTGCTTATTTATTTTGATAATTTTTTACAGAAAAAAGCATTAATCACCTTTCATTATTCACTAAAACAAAATGGATTTTTGTTATTGGGTAAAACAGAAACAACCAGCGCCGCATCTGAATTGTTTGCCTTGAAAGAAAAGCAGGATAAAATTTATAGTCCCAAACCTATACCCGGTCGCTTTATACATTTAGCTACCGAAAAAAAAGAAGAAAAAATTGCAACACAAGTTATTACAAAACGCAAGCCGGAAGTAATGCAAACTGATTTTAGAAAGAGTGGCGAAGCCATGCTATTGAGTAATTATACACCTGCTTCGGTTATTGTAAATGAACAAATGGATATCGTACATATACATGGAAGCGTTACTCCATTTTTAGAGCCACCTCCTGGAAAACCAACTTTTAATCTGTTGAAAATGGCGCGTGGAGGCTTAAGCTTTGAATTGCGCAGTGCGGTACATAAAGCTAAAACATCGACAGAACCAGTCATTAAAGAAGGTATTCCTTCTAAACCTAATGGCAAACCTTATCTTGTAAATATTGAGGTAGTAAAACTCACAGATACAATCGAACCCCATTATTTAATTTTATTTAGAAAAGTGGAAATCACTTCAGCTCCCTCTGAAGAATTGGATATTAAATCTGTAAAAGCAAAACAATATAAGGAATCTCAACTACAAAATTCCCATTTAGAACTGGAAATAGGGCAGCTGCGAGAAGACATGCGCAGCATTAGTGAAGATCAAGAATCGGTCAACGAAGAATTGCAGGGTGCTAACGAAGAGTTACAAAGCAGCAATGAGGAAATGCAAAGCCTCAACGAAGAACTGGAAACCTCAAAGGAAGAACTTCAAAGTAGTAATGAAGAACTCAGCATTGTTTACCAAGAATTATTGGACAAGCAAGGGCAATTGAATCATGCACTTATTTATTCAGAGAATATTATTTCTACCATCCGAAATCCGATTATTGTGTTGGATAAAGATCTTAGAATAATAACAGCTAATGCTTCATTTTATAAAAGATTTAATGCCAGTGAAGGAGAAATTGAAGGTAAGTTATTTTATGAAATTCAAGATCAGCAATGGGATGATCATAAAATGCGTGTCTTACTTGAAAAAATATTACCGCATAAAGAATGGCTTGTTGATTATGAAATAAGCCTTACTTTTCCGGAGTTAGGAGAACGCATTATGCAATTAAATGCGAGGCAAATAGTGAATGAGACAGCTGCACAAAAATTAATTTTGTTGGTCATTGAGGATGTAACGATCCTTCGGCGGAAAGAACAGCAAAAAGATGACCTTAGAAGCATTGCAAGTCATGAATTAATAACTCCTTTATCCACCGCTAAGAAATATGTTGAAAAGCTACTACAATCCTTAGATGGAGCCAACAAAACAGATCTTTTATATGTAAATAAAATTAAGCAATCCATAGAAAAACTAAATGGTTTGATTAATGAATTATTAGATGTCAGCAAAATACAAAATGATACGTTAGATTAAAATATATCCATTTTTGATTTTAATGTATTGATGGATGAAGCATTGCAAGTATTCAATATACTTAACAAACTCCTACAAAAAACTGAAAACTGTTTCTAAATTATAAAAAGAGATAGAGGAAGAATGCAACAATTTATGGTTAATTTTTCAACAATGCCATTAAACAGGCCCTCTATGCTAAAAAAGTTTTCTTCAAATTAGAGGAGCAAAAAGAAAATCTTAAAATATCGATTTACTTCTACTAATAGAGGAGTTGGCGTTTTCTAAAATGCATTCCGTTTCAAGAACTCCATATAAACTTTATTTCCTTTGTATTTCCTTTACATGTTTAAAATGATATGTCAAAGTTGAAATGCGATTACAAAAAAATTAGTCAATAAATTAGATTTATATACTGCTTCAGCAACCTTATTTTAATCTATTAAATACGCACGATATTCCTATAATCTGTGATATATGTAATTCCTAATCAGAATAGTGTAACAATAATGCTTCAACTGTTTATACCTTTACATAATTCCTATTGATAACTATTCTGTCAATAATTAAAATACCCTTTACACAGGAAATTGAAGGTACACTTAATAAAATAATAAAAAGAAGATTACAAATTTAAAATATCCTAAAAACAATTAAAATAAAATAAAATGAATAAACATCTACTATTTACAGCACTCTCAATACTAACATTCTCCTACGGGTATGCACAAGTTGAGGATGTGAGTATTATTGTTACACCAACCATGAGCTACAATTGGTTTGATGGAAAGTCAACAATAGAAAAAGGTCCAATGTGGGGCGTTCAAGCAGGTTTTGGATTTGGGAAATACATTGAATTACATGGTATTTACGAGCAGTCCTTTAATATGAAGCAAAACTTTGGAAGTTATGAAAGTGATATCCGAGAATTGTTTCCTAATTTTAATTTTACAGATAGAAAAATCAATGTAAATAGAATTGGTGGAGAGTTCAAGGCAAATATACCAGGTAAACACTTTGCGCCTTATATTATTTTAGGTACTGGAGTACAAACTTTTGAACGCGATAATGATACCTTAAACCTCTTTAAAAATCAAAATTTGTATGGTACGGGAGGATTAGGGTTTAAAATAAATCTAACGGATCGTGTAACCATTAATTTAGAAGGCCGTGGATTGGTATATAACATGAATCCAGGAAGCCTCCTTTACGATCCAAATGGGTCGGATGATTTTAATGACTGGATTAATACTCAAGATCGAACTGTAATGTATAATTGGAATGTGGCTGCTGGCTTACAATTTTATTTAGGAGGTAGGGGAGAAAATGAATATTCTGATATGGACCAAGCGTATTTAAATCGATTCAGTAGCGGTTTTTCTGGAATGAAATTAACTTTAGCTCCAGCAGGTGCCTATGTCGCTTTTAATCAAAAGTCTGCATACAGGAGTACTTATATGCTAGGTGGTGTTTTAGGAATGGATATAACTGATTTCGTAGGAATCAGAGGATATTATTATCAATCAACAGAAGGAAAGGATCCATCTTTTGATTTTGATGAATTATCTATGTTTGGAGTTGATTTTTTAGGACAACTAAATGTGCCTAGAGGAATTGTACCTTATATCACAGTAGGTGCCGGTTATATCAATGTTAATGATGCCTATAAGGGAAAACAATTGAGTGTATTGCCTATTGCATATCAAAAAGCAGCATCAGGATATTATGCAAAGGGTGGTGCAGGACTTTCTGTTCCATTAGGTAAATATGTAGATGTATTTGGTGCCGCCAATTTAATGTACACAGTAGAAGATAAAAACATGAAAATCATCGATATCAGCAATACCGATCAATTGAGACAACATACGATGTATAATGTGGGCGTTAAATTGAAATTAGGTAAAAGTGCAAATACCGATAAGCAAACGGACAAAGCATTTGATAATCGCTTCTCTTCAGAGCGTAACGCATATAATGAACAAATAAATTCTTTAGAAAAAGAATTGAAAACTGCCTATGACAACAATGATGTTGAAAAAGTAACCGAAATAATGGCGGAGAAAAAATCATTAGAAATTAAAAGTACAAAAACGAAAGATGATTTAATTAGATTGACTCCGGCAGAATTGGAAAGTCTTATTGATAAAGTAATTGATGGTGTAGAAAATGAGCAAACCCCCATTTTAGAAAATAAATTGGATCGATTAGAGCATTTATTACTTGACATGAAGAAGCAAGGGACATCTTCGAATATAAATAATACACAGCCGGAAACTGTAAATCAAATGAATGATGATGCTAACTATAGTACTGTAAATGACAGATTAATCGCAGAAATAAACAAATTGAACCAAAAGATTGATATGCAACAACAAAGCATCAATATGCTTCAAAATCAAAATCAAAATGTGGTGACAACTCCTTCTGTAATAACAGTCGTGCCTAATACTTCTGGAAATGCACAAGTGGTAGGAGCGGTATTAAACAGAGGCATGGGCATGTATATTGGTGGTAGCTTCGGTGATGCAGCTACAACTAATGTAGGTATAAGAGGTTTTTATGGATTTACTAATTCCGAAATTATGTTTATGCCAGAAGCTTATGTAGCCTTAGGATCAATAAATGGTTTTGGAGTAAGTGCAAATGGAATATATCCTATCGATATCGCAAATTCTAGATTTCAACCTTATGTAGGATTAGGTTTAGGTTTACATTACTTAGGAGAAGAGTTGAGTTTCAATACTAATGTAATCGCAGGTACTGGCTTTAAAATCGGTAGAGGTAGTTTGTTTGCTGATTATTCAATAAGAGGTCTATTTAGAAACAATCAAATTGCAGCAGGGTATAGATTTAAATTTTAGTCCTAACAAAAAATATAAGAAATGAATATAAATAATAAATTCATGCTGTTACTTATAACGCTGGGTTTGGGTTTAGGGTTCTTGTCTAATGCACAAGATCAAAAGGCCAAATCTAACGAAAGTGAAATAGTCATGACAAAATCAGAACTAGAATCTTTCTTGGCTAAAATAGCAGAAAGAAAAAGAGAGCAAATTGCGAAAAGAAATAATGAATTGAGAGTAAATCAAGAATTTAATAATTCTTTTGAGCCTAAAGACAATACATATTTTGAGCCTAAAGACAATACAGATGATAGGATGTATCGTGAATTCGATCGAATAAACCAGCGCATCGATATGCTAATGATGAATGCCGGAAATCGAATGAATACTTATGCGGCACCACAAATGCAACAGCCTGCACAAGCACCTGCTGTAATTTACCAACAGCCTGCACAAGTACCTGCTGCAATTTATCAACAGCCTGCACAAGCACCTGATATAATCTATCAACAGCCTGCACAAGCACCTACTGTAATTTATCAACAACAGCCACCAATACAGAATCCACCTATCCAAAAACGTGAGCTAAATGAAGCGCCTACACCTTTTAATGCAAACGCCCCATCTGAAGAAACCCTGTTATTACAAAAGAAAGTTAACACCTTAAAAGAGGAAGTAAGAGTATTAACGCTATTGTCTAATAATAAGAAAGATGGGGAATATGATCAGGAAATCGAGTCATTAAAGTCAAAAATTAATGAATTAAATATCCAGGTGGAAAAGAAAAATCAAGCCATTCACGATAATACTGTAATCTACATCAAAAAGGATGATGCATTGAAAAAAGGATTGGAAAATTATAGACATGATATCTTTTATGCAAATAATAGTAGTGCTATCAGTAATGCAGATAAAGAAAAATTGGACGAAGTAATCGCTATTGTTAAGGAGCATAATCCGAGAGTTACCATCATGGTACAAGGATTTGCTAGCAAAACAGGTAATGCCAAGTACAATAGTCAATTGTCTTTTAATAGAGCAGAAGCAGTAAAACAGTATTTATTATCCAAAGGATTAAATGCAAGAAATATCATCACAATGTATCATGGTGTCGATCAAGGTACTAATGAAACGAATGCGAGAAGAACAGAAATTAGTTTGTTAGTTGAATAAACTTTTGCTTACCAACTGATAGTAACAGTTTAAGTCTTCAGACTTAAACTGTTTTCTATTGTTAAAAATCGGCATATAAAAAACACATTAACATACTGAATTTTTGTAGTGTAAGTTTTAAAATATAACATATATATATAATTTTGAAAATAATCTAACAAATAGAATTAACTTTACTTTATTAATGAAGATATACATCAAATATATGGTGAGCCTTCGATGTAAAATGAAGGTAAAGGAAGAACTTAATAATCTGGGGCTGAAATATGTGTCCGTGGAGTTAGGTATGGTAGAAATAATGGAGAAACTATCAGAAGATCAACGGGAGCAATTGAAAGTAAACTTATTGAAGTCAGGGCTGGAGCTCATGGACGATAAAAAGGCAATATTAATAGAAAGAATAAAAAATGTTATTACTGAAATGATTCATTATTTAGATGAATTACCTAAGGAAAATTACTCTGATTATATTAGTCATAAATTGAGTTATGATTATACTTATCTTTCTAACACTTTTTGTGAAGTAACAGGCATTACCTTGCAACAATACATTATTCTTAATAAAGTTGAAAGAATAAAGGAACTGCTTTTATATGACGAGTTAAACCTCACTGAAATCTCCTATAAGTTGAATTATAGCAGTGTAGCACATCTTTCTAATCAATTTAAGAAAATTACAGGACTTACGCCTACCTTTTATAAGAAATTGAAAGAGAAGCGTAATCAAAATTTAGAAAATCTTTAGTTGTTGCGTTTTGAAATAGGATTTGCTGTTTTTTGTAAACTGCTTATAGAATAAGATATAACTATTTTTTATTTTTAATGACTTTTTTTATGACCAAATTCGGTCTTTTTTAAGTCTTCCAAAAGCTAAATAAAAAAGTATTATTCTAAACAAAATACTATATCTTTTATGAATTCTAAGTTAGTTTTTTGGATTTAATTGAGGTTTTTTCATAATCTTACATTTAGTATATGAAACTATCATAGTTATAATGATATTATTTTCAGTTAAATATAAACTTTGATAAAAATACTAAGTATGATTTAACGACTGAATCTCTAAGTTTTGAGAATTGCTATTTAAATCAATTAGCTTTAGCCTATAAGCATACCGATAGGCTAGTCGTTAGCAAATATTTTTATTATTTTATAGTTCAACCAAGTCACCATCTTGCAGTGTTTTTAAAGAATAATAGGTGTAGTCGTCATCGTATTCATACCATTTATAATTAATTCTTTTAAACCTTAAAAGGTTGAGCATTTCACTTAAAGTTTGTTGAGTGTTCTGTTTATTTTTGTTATTTGCAAAAATTCCTCCTTCAAATTCTAAAGTGTTGTATCCGGTACCTTTTGTCTTCACTTTTATGTTCTCTAGCCATAATTTTTGTTTAAGGATGTCTCCATAGTTTTTTCGTAATTGAGGAAATTCAGATTTCTGCAAAGCAATTGTTTTTAAATTAAGCGTATTTCCTAATCTATTTATTTCCTTGTCTTTATGATTCTTTGCCTTTTTAATATTATTAGCCCAAGCTTTAAAAAGTGCAATTTCAAGTTGAATTGAGCTAACATCATCTCTGTACGTTTCCCCATTAATAGTTTTAAAACTTTCAATTTCTCTACTTAATTGAATTTTGAAATCTTCTATTTCTTTTTGTTCTCTTTTTATTCTTGCTATGCTGTCCTTACTTGCCTTTTCCACTTTGGAGACACTATCTTGTATAATTTTCTCTTTCTTAATTTGGAATAAAATACTATCTATTTCTCTAATTTTGTTTTGTGCTATTTTGTAATTTTTGTCAGTGGACTCAACTTTTCTTAAGTGCACTAAAGCATTATCAAAATTTTTTTCATTGTATTTTTTCATTCCTTCCTTATAGTTGTTTGTACAGCTATTTAAAAGAATCATCAGTCCGAAAAATAGGACTGTGTATTTTATTTTCGGATTCATTGTTTTATGTTTTTCATTTTTAATTTGGTTGCTAATAGGCTGTTAATAGATAGAATACAAATATAATTTATTCATTTCATTTTTTCTAAATTTTAGATTTATTATTTTTCTTTTTCTTTTTGTTTTAGAATAACATTGAAAATACCTGTCCATATTTCAGCACGTTGAATAGCATTTTGAACCATAAAACCATCACTATTCCAACCTTTTCCGTCAGCAGATGGGTTAAGAATTGAAAACTTGATTAGTGGGTGGCTAATGCTGTTAACTGTTATTAGTAAATGCATATTTCGAACTTTAACATTTTGTTTCCCAGATTGACTTCCAATTAAAGCTCCTAAGCCACCCGCAAGTGCCGCACCCACAATGGCACCTCCAATTGAAACTTTTCTTTGGCTTTTATCATCTACCTGTAGCTCAAAAGAAATTACGTCGTTAAAATCATATTCTTTCGTAACAAACTGATTGTTATCAACATAACCTAAACTTAGTTTCTTCTTAATTTCATTTATACTTAAGCAATTTTGACTATCGTTGTGTGCGGTAAATAAAATTTGATCTGGTTGAAGACCTTTTTCTATAAGAATTTTTTTGTAAATTTCTTCATGTTCAGCAGAGGTTTTACTTTTATTTATTCCGCTTATTATTGCCCAAATTATAGCAACTAAAATTATTATACCAATTCCAATTATTGTTTCCATAGTATTTATTTTTGATTTTAAATATTAATAAGTTTACAACCCCAACCGTTAAACAACTCCCTTTTTAGCGGATAAAAATAGGTTTTTTATTTGTAAAAGTGTAAGTTCCTTTGTATTTATAAATATATTAATATTCAAAGAATTTCAAGATTTCAGCTTAGTTTTGGTTCTTTGGAGGATCGATTTCAAAAAAGACAATCCTGTAGCTGAGAAACAACTCTTTAACCTGTTTGTTAGTAAGGAATCAAACATTCTTACATTAAGGATCATTAGCTTTTAATGACATATTCTAAGTTCGAATTCTGTCTAATCATTAAACCTCCAAATAATTTCACATTTTGATACGATCTAAGACCTTTGACCACTTCCTATTTTTTCCGTTTTTTCAAAAACATTCTTTCCACAGGTATTTCTTATAATATTTATTGTCGTTTTCGTTTTTCTCTATACCAAATAGCCATTGCGGTCAGGATAGTCAATAATATTAAGCTTGGTTCGCTCATTCGTTGGGTATCTTCTCCCAAGTCTAATGATTTATTACCCGACAAAACCTGTTTTTGTTTCTTTTTCAACATTGCTTTTTGTGCTTCGTTTTCAACTACCAAATAGGATGTTACGGGTGTCATTACTTTTGAGATGAAACTGTATTTTACCATATTTAACCATTCCCTATCTGAGATTTCAGGATGTAATATTTGAGATGTCCATTTTCCTTGCATTTTCAAAGCAGATTGCCAATTTTTTTCTTTAATTTCCTTTTCAGTAATTTCAAAAATATCCTTTTTCAAAATGATACTTGGCTCATTGTTGTTGGCGAGATAAGCAAATGAATTGTCCGATAATGGATATTCCAAAACCGTTTCACAAAACATACATGCTTTCTGTAATTCAGGAAGTTCTTTTATTGGGTTGTCAGTCAAAGCATGTTCTTTTAAAGTTCCATTCTGGTCGAGATTATAAAACAAATTGCTTTCCGGAAATGAAAATTGGAAGTCTGAAAAATCTTTATCTAAAACTGCATTTTGAATACTGTCCGTTACGACTACAATTACAGGGTAAGTTTTTGATTTGTCTTTGTAAGCATTGAAAAATGCTGTTCTAAT
Organism: Edaphocola sp.; assembly: GCA_035497795.1. Taxonomy (GTDB): domain Bacteria; phylum Bacteroidota; class Bacteroidia; order Chitinophagales; family Chitinophagaceae; genus Edaphocola. The sequence continues at coordinate 20,245 of DATJCU010000106.1, forward strand.
TGCTCTGTCTAAGTAAAATCCACCTTCAAAAGATTCGTTATTGTAGATTTTTTGCCAATCCTTATCTAATGATATGGTATGAATAGAACTGTTTACAAAGCTGATTTTTGCATTTTCTGAAAGTGGTTTATGTGTTTCTAAAACTTGTTCAATTCTTTTGATGAAATCGGTTGAATTTATTCTTTGCTCTTTGGAAACGTCAACTAAAAAATGAAAATAGGCTTGTCGTTGAACAGATTTTAATGATTGCTTTTCTTTTGCTGAAACGTATGCGATATCTTCAGTCTCAATTTTTTCGTAAATGGTTTCTTCTGGGTTGCCTAGCTCAATTACATTCTTGTCAAATTTTAATTTTATGGGTTCTTTGTGTAAAAATTCAATTCCTGTTTTTCTTATTTCATCTTTTGAGAATGGAAAAACTCTGAAAGCTATCTTGTTGCCAGTCAAATAATACAAAATGCCCGGATCTTTGTTTTCATTTCGGATTTGAGAGAATATCCACATCGCTGATTTTTTCTCTGCTAAAATTCCTGGTTCTTTTTTATCACCAACATATAGGTAATAATCGCTTATCCAACAACCATCAGGTAAATCAATAGTGGTGGCATACTCCGCGAACGGAGTGTTTCCGCTTTTGTTAGCTATTTCTAAATCAACCCAACTTTTCCATACATTCTGATTCTTATCGTATGTGCTGCGAGTTGAGATATTACTTATTTTAACATTATCGTTTTGGATTGGCTCTGGTTGCAATTCAAAAGAAGTCTTACCGAAATATATTTTTTCGATAGTGTTGATTTTGGAGTCTGATAAAGTAAGGTTGTCCAATACCAACCAATTGAAATAGGAAGATAAATAAGGAATGCCATTACCAAATATTCCACCTCTTCCATCTCTATGGCCTTTATGGCTTTTTATAACATTGAGCGTTTTTTGAAGCGAAACTTTATCAATTTCATTTTGCACTGAGTAATCAGGACTATATAGGTAGGAGAGTGTTTCATTCAAAACCCTTTTGTCTTTTAGATAAGTTGTTGTGATAAATGCCGGAATGATTAAAAAGCCCAAGGCAGCTACTCCAATAAGTAGTTTTTTTGTAAAAAATGTTTTTAGGTATGTAAAATCATTCGATAATTCGTTAATATGAATAACGAAAAGAAGTAAAGGCGTTAACATTAAAAATCCGGTACCTATGGCAATAATAGCAATTACAGATAAAGGTAAAAATGGTAAAAACACTAAAAAGAAATAGAATGTATAAGCAAAAGTCACACTTCTTCCTATAAACAAGAGTAGCCGATATGTTTTGTTTTCAAGGTTGGGCAAGCAGATCAATATACCGTTAAGAACCGCAAGAATATAAAACCAATTATTATTAAAATCTCCAAAAATTCCAGATTCACTTGGTCCAAAACTATTGAATAGATGACCATTGTTTACGGACAGCCCAATAAATGGAAGTACAATTGCAATTGGAATTTTCCAAGCTAATTGATATTGCTGCCAAACAGCAGCTTTTTTAGTAGCAAGAATAAAAACAGCTCGAATTAAGAAAAATAGAAAAACTAATGTGGCAGTTATAAGCAGTACTATCAAGGTGTGTGTGTAAAATTCGCCTTCAACATGTTGCCATAAAGGAAGAATGATTTGTGAAAACAAGTAGCCTACAATTGGAATTCCAATTGCAATTAGAAAGTTTGCCCAAGCTTTGTGTTTTTTATTTTCTGGTGTAAAATGAGCGACCAAAATAAATAAGGAATAGGCAAGCGTTGGCATTAAAAATGTTCCAACATATAAGAAAATATTACCCGAAATCATCCATTGAGGGATTGAAAAAGGAATAATTTTATCTAAATGATAGCCATACAAGTAAATGAAAGGGATGTAACAAAGTAGAGCAAGTACGCCGTACCAAACAGAAACCTCCTTCTGCTTCATAGTTAAATAAACGATGTAAGCAAAATTCAGCAAACCAATAATTCCTAAGGATAAACCAAAAGATTTCCATAGTTGGATACTGTTTTCATCCAATAAGGTTTTAATGATATTGAACTGTCCAAAAAATATAAAATACAATACGATTAAGGGTAGTGTATTGATGATGAAAAGCCATTTTGGGTTAAGCAAATTTCTCATTAGCTTGTTTAGGATTTAATAATTTTTCAATAAGTAGGTAAGCCAAAATCAAAAAAGTTAGATTAGTAATTATCCCAATCCCCTCGTGTAAAATATGTTGATGATTCGGTAGCAGGTTTTTTAGTTGTGTCTGCACAACGATAGAAGCAAAAATTCGTGATGCATTTACAAATATGGTCAGCAGATAAGCTCCAATTATGGCAATCGGAATAGTCAGGATTTTGTTTAAAGTCTTGTCAAAATGCTTTACCATTAAATATGTAAAAACCAAAAAACACAAAATCCAAAAGTTGAAACCCGAACAAGATTTGTCAATAATAATATTTAAGTGTTCATGATAATATCCGCTTTCAGGAAAATAAATAGAATGCGAACCGGTCAAAAGTCCAACGAGTTTATCGGTCGGTTTGAGGAGGAAGGTTAAGTCCTTATTTTCAGCAAGAGTATATCCGAATTTCAATAAGATGAAAAGTCCTAATGCTGTTATATAATATGGTATGTTCTTGTTTGTCTGCAAGTTGTTTTTAGGATATATGGGTGGAATGCATCATTAAATATTTTTGCTAAAAATGTTCTTTTTAAATGTGTTTTGTCAGCTGAAGTTATTCCTAATTTTACTAATTTTTTAATCCATTTTAAATATTTAAATGGTGCATATTTCAAAGGTAAATCAATCCAAGTAGATTTTGCCAACTTCTTTAAATGTTTTATGGGATTATCAATTTCACCGGTTACAATACTAGTTTCGGTTAAGCAAGCTTCTTCAGGTGATTTATGCAAATCTTCCAATAAAGCCTCTTCCAGTTTTTTCTTATTTTTTTGAATTGCTTTTTTGAGTTTGCGAAGTTGCGCTAACCTGAAATTAATATCCTTTGGTTTGTTTGTTGCGAAAACTGCTCTTTGACTTTCAATATGTTGAACAATGATATCTCTTAATGTTTTTTTCAATTTGATTCTTTTTAAAATGTTATTACTTTTTACGAACTGTAAAATGCTCCATAGTTTTATAAATTCCGAGTACATCTAATATTCAATTCCATTTCGGCTTTTGTGAAATGCAGATTCGCTGGCATTTACGCTGTTTGTTTGTATATGGTCTGCGGCGAACAAACGGCGAAAATGTAATGTTGAGTATGTTTTTTATAAAATTTTCTTTTTTCTTAGTTTTAATAAGATTGACAATATTTTATTGCTCTGTTTGAATTCTAAATATTTCGTCAGTTCAGAAAACCAAATTGAAATAATCGCGAGCAATGGTGCTAGTCCTATTATCCACAAGTAGCGACCTAATTCTTTATCTTCCTTGTCAAGCTGGTTATGAACAACGGTGTTATAATATGCTTTTTTGTTTGCTTCAATATAATAAGTTGATATAATATTTGAGTTTATGTGTTTATCCGTATAAGTTAATTCAGATGTTTGGGATATATGTTTGAAATATTCCGATTTTATTATTCCCAAAATAATGGTATCGCCACTATTGCTCTCTTTTTCAAACATTGTTTGGAAATGGACGAATTTATTATAAGTGGGTTCAAAAGCGTATTTTGGAAATTCATTAAGGTAAATATACAAGCTGGTAGAGGACTTTGAACCTCGACTAAATTTCGGTTTTGACTGTAATGTTCCTGTTATAAATCTTAAATCTTGTTGCGTTATTTTGTCAGGCTTAGAAAATAATGAAGCTATAATAATTAATAATCCAAACCCTAAGGCAAAAAGTGTTCCGATTATTTTGAAAAATAATCTTACATATTTCGTTCTATTTCTGTCTTTTTCAAATTTTGAATATTGTTTCTCAAAAAGAAGTACACAGTGTCCAAATATTCCAAATAAAGTAAAAAAAGAGCCAAAAATTACTGACGGTAAGGAATAATCACTTTTCCCTATTTCTTTAAAAAGAAAAAAATATCCAGGCACATAGAAAATACAAAATAGTAATGCAAGTAATAGTTTGGTCACGATTTAATCTTTTTTTTATATGAATTTCAATAATGATATGCTGTACAATTTGTATTATAAAATCCGTATAGTTATGACCACTTTAATGCCTAAATATACTTGATGCGCGTTGAAAGTTTGAGTAACCATCTAATCCAATGTTTTTAATACCGATTGTATTGTTATTTATTTAATTCAAACAATAAATCACCGATATGTATTACTTCTTTATTCTCAGATAATCGAACAGTCATGCGTTTCATCGTTTCATTTGGTTTCCCAAAATTACTATAAAGCAATACTTGTATCGTAACCGGACCACTAATAGTTTGTTGTGAACTACTATAATAATTCACTTCGATTTTATAATTGCCTTCAATTGCATTTTTTAGTAAAAATTCTTCAGGGCCGTATCCTTCTATCAAATCCTCTGAAACATAGCCTCCAATTTTTGTATGCCTATTTTTATAGAAACATTTTTCATTCTCTGGATCAGTTACCCATAAGTCCATGTCGGTATTGTCAGCATCCCAATTTAAAACAACCCTGATGTCCACGGGTAGGTTTACAAGGAATCGTTTATCAATAAAACTTACATCCACACGCTTTCCGGCTTTAATGATTATACTGTTCATTTCTCCAATTACAATAGTTTCTATCTCCTCAAATTTCTCTGCAATAGATTCACTCCATTGGGTAGTAATTACTTTATACAGTGTTTCTACTGCTTTTTGATATTCTTTATTCTCGGCATAAGCCAAGCCTAAATCCCGATAGGAATGTGGTTCAAAAGGCCTCAATTCTAATACTTGTTTAAAGACTGCAATGGCTGCATCTGTTTCTCCAAATTCTAATAATTTACGACCTAATACTCTTAATATTTCATGGTCTTGCATTTGCATTTCTGAAAGATTAGACAAAACTCTTATAGCATTATCCTTATCATTATGACTCATGAAAAAGTTAGCAACATCTAGAAAATAGGATGGGTTTTTAAGATATTGGTTGCTCATTTCCAAATGTTTATTGTAAGCATCGGGTAGCTTTACTTTTTTAAGTGAATCCAAATAAGGTACTTCAGGATTCCAATCTTTTAGTTCAATTGTTGAATGTAAATTATCCATTTGTTTATCTGTTGTTACCTGATTCCTATCATTTGAAATATTTGCTGCAGTAACCATGGAGACGGAACCTGTATAGCTACGACTTTCAATTCGGGAACCCATAATAATAATTCCTTGTAGATCAGAAGTATCGTTTTTAAGTATAACAGCAAGATTATATAAATTAGAAACATCAATTTGCTGTTCAAAAAAGCCCCAGGAGTGGAAAGAAAGAATAGATTTATCAGGAACACTAAGAGAAAAGCGTCCATCAATATCAGAGATTGTTCCATTAGCTGTTCCTATGACAACAATAGTTACTCCTGGTAATGGTAAATTGTCTTCAGCAGAAAAGATTATTCCTGAAATTTCTTTGATTGGTGAAGCATTTCTAATCGCTAATAAACTATCATTTTTAATTTTTTCAATTATTTTAAGACTATCTGCAATAGCCTTATTTTTATTATATAAAAGTACTTCTTCGGCTTTTGCTGTGCTATCAACAATAAATTTATTTCGTGCCTTAATACGATCTAATCTGGCTCTTTCTATTCGTTGAATACTATCAATTCTCGCCTTTTCCTTTTGCTTCTCCGCTACTTTTTTCCAGTCCGTTTTCCACCAATCAACCTTCTTCTTATATAAACTATGCACATCATCTAAGCGTTCTTCCAAACTTAATTTTTCCTCTTTCTTCTTCTTTGCTAATAATGCATAGTATTCTTCTTGAAGTTCTGTAGGTGGTGTAATTTTATATGTTACATAATCAGCAATATCGTCCAATACAATCAAAGATGTCGTTTTAGTAACCATACCATACTTTTTCCCTAATGAGGTAAGCTCTTCCTTATTATCTTGGAAGTTTACATTTAAGTAGTTTAGTTTTTGTTGAACCCAATATCTTTCTAATAAATTGTTGAACTAATCCGCTAAAGCGGAAGCTTTTTATTATTGCTAAAATAGTAGAACTTGCTGATATAATCTTTAAAATTTAGAATTATGTTTAAAAAAAATCAAAAACCTTATTGCAAGAAGCAATAGAACAAGTTCCTGACTTTGGTATTGTTTGTGAAAAACTGAGCCGCAATTTCGTGATTTCTGGTAAAGCAACCAGCACTTTAAGTAATTATCTACGTTGCTTGGCAC
>DATJCU010000107.1:0-2095 GCA_035497795.1 Edaphocola sp.
TCATTTTTCAATTTTTATTCACCTGAACATCTTACCTTTAGTATTGTTTTATATATGCAACCAACGACAACTCAGGGTTGGTTCTCAATAAAAAAAACAGAAATTATGAACTGGAAAGAAGAAAACAATACCCTTACAAAGGGTTTTAAATTTAAAAACTTTATAGAAGCATGGTCATTTATGACTAAAGTAGCTATGGTGGCAGAAAAAATGAACCATCATCCGGATTGGAGCAATTCATACAACATTGTGAATATAACATTGACTACTCACGATAAAGAAAATACCATTACGGATAAAGACAGAGAATTAGCTGAAAAGATTGACAAGTTAATCTGAATATCTAATTAACATTATGTTTGAGCCTGTAGCTGTGAAAATATCTATAAAATAATTGGAGGAAATAAACACCAACAAAAAGAACCGAGAGACAAAAAATAGACGTTTAATTTTTTTTCGTTTCATTTTATTCTCGGTTTTGATGTATACAGATTAATATGATTCTATTCCTTCGATATAGGATTCCCCTCTTCGTCTAAGAGTTCTATTTTAGGGTTATTCTCTTTATCAATACATATCTTTATTCTTGAAGTGCCTCTGGTGTCATTTATAAAAAACCCCACATCATTGTTGAAGTTCTTTCCTTCAAACCATTTGATTCAACAATGTTTATTCTCTCAACATTGATTTCATCAAAAGAATTTGCTTTGTTTTGAAATAGCATTAGAGTGACAATTATAATAAGTGCAATGGTCAAGAAAGCAGAATAGAGCTGCAATATTTTAACTTGTTTGTTTAGTTTCTCATTCATAGTGACTTAATTTCAAAATTTTCTGAAAAGATAACAACCTTTCACTTTATATGCATTTTAAATGGATGAATTATTTTGAAATGTGTGCTTTTATGAGGTGTGAGGAAGCTTTTTTATTCGTAAGAGATGAAGAGAGTGCAACAGTGAAAATCTGTAAGAAGCAAGATTTTTTTGCACTTTGCAATAAGAATAAATGGGTGCAGAGGGAGCTATCCCTATGTATATATAAGCTGTTCACAGCTGATTTACAATGTTATTCATAAGTTTTTAAGTTAAACCACTCATGAATCTTAACATTACAAATAATTTTCAATAAAAGTATTTAAGCACGTATCTTTCTTATTTTTTAATTTCAAAAAAAATAATATCTTTGAAAACTATCCCTTCCTAAAAATTAACAAAGATGAAAAAAAAACCCTGTTTTTTGATCTATCCACTTCTCCTTATAGGAATATTTTTGTTTATTCTTAGCTGTGAGAAAGAGGATAACGATAAGATTACACTAAAAACACCGAGTGTTAAAACAACTATAGTGTCAGAAATCACCTCAACTCAAATAATTTCAGGTGGAACAATAACAAGCAATGGAGGTGCTAAAATATCCTCAAGAGGCGTGTGTTGGAGTACAAATCAAACTCCTACTATTGAAGATAGTAAAACAAAAGATGGTATTGGAACCGGAAGTTATATTAGCAAAGTAACTGAACTGATCCCGGAAACCACTTATTATATCAGAGCTTATGCTACAAATAGCATAGGCACATCTTATGGTGAACAGATAAGTTTTACAACAACCAAGGAAATTTCGCTCCCATCTATAATTACGATAGAGGCAACTGATGTCACAGAAAGTAGTGCTACATTAGGTGGAGAAATAAAGTCAGACGGGAACAGTCCAGTTACTGAACGTGGAATTGTGTACTCTATTACAGAAAAACCCACATTAGAAAACAATAAGGTATCGGCAAAAATGGATGACTCAAAAAGTTTTACAATAAATTTATCCGACCTAAAATCGAATACAAAATACTACGTAAGAGCGTATGCTACAAATAGCGTGGGCACATCCTATGGTAACGACATATCCTTTGTGACTCAAGGTTCAACTTTTTCTGACTTGCGCGATGGATCTGTTTATAAAACAGTAAAGATAGGGGATCAAGAATGGATGGCTGAAAATTTAAAATATTTACCCGTAGTGTATAGCAATGATGAGTTTGAGTCAGCGGGAATTAATAAACAGCCTGGTTACGGCGTTTTAGGATACAATAATAGCAACGTATC
>DATJCU010000108.1:0-22402 GCA_035497795.1 Edaphocola sp.
TCTATGCCGTTTTGCTGTAATAATTTTGCCATAGTCAGTCCAACGGGTCCACCACCAATTATTGCAACGTTCTTATCACTAAGTAAATTCATTTGTTTGTCTGTATCTATTCGCATTGTCATTCAAAAATGGCACATAACGCATATATATGCGCATGTTTTAAGTACTTTTTTAAAAATCAAAGATACTAAATGTTTTTATAAAGTTAAAAATTAAAATAAATTATCCAACGGACTTTTAATACTCGAAAGTGTTCTATTAGATACATGTAAATATTTTAAGGTAGTCTTGATATTATGATGTCCTAAAAGCATTTGAATTAAATGAATGTCTGTGCCGGCTTCTAATAAATGAGTGGCGTAACTATGCCTTAAGGTATGCATACTTGCTTGCTTTTTAATATTAGCTTTCTTTTTGGCATCACTAAAGACTTGTTGCAGGCTGCGCTCACTATAATGATCTCCTAATATTTGACCTTCAAATAAATATATTTTGGGACGATAAAGAACGACGTATTCACGCAAATGTGCCAGCATTATCTCGCTGAGGGTAACCATTCTGTCCTTTTTCCCTTTTGCACCTCTAATGTGTATCAACATTCTTTTGCTGTCAATGTCTTTTATCTGCAAACGGACAATTTCTCCTAATCGTAAACCAGCACTATAAGCTAATAGCAACATAGCTAAATGCTTTTTATTACCTATGGCTTTAAATATTTTTACTACTTCTTCCTTATTTAAAACAGAGGGTAGGGTTAATGCTTTTTTGGGTCTTAAAAAATGGACGAACATGGGTTCGTAATTCAAAATTTGTTCATAATAATACTTTACTGCATTGATATGTGTGTTTAGGGTACTTTCCGCCATATTGGTCTTGGCTAATTCATAAAAGTAATGCTCAATATATACTTTGTCGTTTTTACTGTGCTTTTGTGCTGGATGATACTTCAAGAATCGATTAAAGGCTTGTGCATATACCTGTATGGTATTATAACTATATCGTTTGGCAATTAAATGATTGGTATAATGGAGGATAGCTTCTCTTGCAACTTTGGGTGATTGTTCAATTAAAAAGGCCTGTTTTTCTCGGTGGTTTAATTTTCTAAATGGTTTTTTAGTATCAATATTATTTTTAATATGGTATTGATGGTTATCTAAAAACGCCAAAAGCTTTTCTATCACTTCTTTGCTATAAGGCAATAGCCATTTTTTATCTACTTTATGATATTTCCTTAATGGGATTTGCTTAATGAATTCAAGGGTTTCGGCATGTAGCGGGAAAAATTGAAGACTGAACTTTCCAGTAAACCTATCATCAATTTCTAATGTGGCGTATTTAGATTCTTTTGGTGTTTTTTGTAAGATATTTTCAAATTCAAGGTCTGTCCAAATGGAAAATAAGCGTTGAAAAGATTGTGCGTTGGGCACATTGGCCCTGGCACACCATGATTTGTTCTTTTTACTATAGAATATTGCAGGATAATTTCTTATGCTTTGCATTTCTGCCTCAGTTAATCTGTAATTGACTTTACACATGATGTAGCCAGCTTCAAATAAAACTATTGTTTTTTTTGAATTCAGTGTTTTCTTGTCGCAAACTTGTTTCGGCATCCAATATTTTGTCACCAACCGAGCTGGGCAGCTTTGGCGCCTGATTGCTGGTATTATTCGGTATTAAGGAAGCTCCAGCTTGTTTTTCTACTGAAGATATAGTGGCGTTTTCAATAGATCTTAAATCTTTTTCTGAAGATAAAGATACTGTATTTTTAATTAATTCTGGGAATATTGCTTTTAACAGCTCTATGTTTTCCAAATTGTCTTCAATATGCCAGCAACTTAATGATTGGCTCCATAGTCTGCCATGAATACCTCGAACACTAATCTCTTTTTGATGATATTTAGGAATAAATATTCCTATTCGTTTTCCATTTCGATGAACTATTCTTTTGATGCTAATCATAATTAATCTTTTATGTCAACACAGCTTTTCCTTCTTTAGTTCCATAAAATGGAATTAAAGAATAATTATTAATCAAATATATAATTATAAATTGACATTTGAAAATATTGTTGTTTGGTGGAAACTAAAAAAAGCAAAAAATGATAGCACTAAGCCTTGTTAAATCAGCATTAGGCAATGTAAATTAAAATTAAGCCTCTTTTAATCAAATAAATTTGATATTGGAGTTTGACTTCTCTTTTGAAGGATTTTTAGTAGTGCTTTCTCGGGATTTTCACACAAGCGCTAAATATTAATGTAGCACCTTTGTATCCTAAAACAGAGTAAAAGTTTGGACTGGTTTTAAAATAATGAATTGGTCTTAGTTTTTCTCAATATTTTTTTATGGGACAATAATTATACTAAATGAAAAGGTGGGAAAATCATTAATACAATTGTATACTTTAATTTATTTTTTTTAAGCTTATTTTTTAATAATAAATGGGCTACCAACTTAATGGGTAGCCCTTTTATTATAATATTATGATTGCTTAATTTAAAATTCAGGATAGGTTTTTAGTGCATTGGTATGTTTTAAAAGGAGTTCCTCTGCCTCTGAATAGAAACTAGAAAAGAGATCTTTATAGTAGTTAATACCTTCAAATAATGATATTTTGAAATTTTTAAAATATCGAGCTTGTTTTTTATTAAATATTCCGCCACAGTTATTGATTTCCTTTTTTAAATAATCCATGTACATTTCTAGTTCATTCACAAACATGTGATTTCTATTTAAAGAATTGAGCAGATTATTTTGTCCATAAATATGCTGCACCATTTCTTTTAGAGAGAACTTACCAGAGAAATAGGCTAAGTTGGGTCCAGGACAAACAGAAACAGCTGTTATTTGTTTAGGTTTTTCTTCATTATGAACTAATACAGCAGAAACAGCGAGTCCTTCACAAAGACATTCTTTTTCTAAAATTGATTTACTTTTTTGCTCATACTCCTCAGCAGAGAGATTACTTTCTTCTAATTGCTTCAACTTTAGATGTTGATATTGTCTGGAAGCTGTACAAATATCTTTTTCAGTAAATTCTCCATCAAAAGTAAGAAACTTCTTATGACAAGGACTTCCAGGTCTATTTTTATCTATTCGCTCTTTTAATAACTTTTGAGAGGAAGTATTATGGAAATTATTAAATGGAACCCCAAGTGGAGATGCAGTACTTACATAATAATCTTCTTTTCTAGCTTGTGCTAATTGGTTTCTTGTTGCATCATCTACATTAGTAACTTCTGATACTAATAAGAATGGACTACCCCAACCGGTGGCATCTAATTCATAATGATTCATTAAAAAATCATGCTCCATTGAGGTGCCTATACCTCCTTGAGCAGTAATTCTCAAATGAGGTTTCTTTTGGAATAAGAATCTTCCAGATTCTTTTAATGCTTCTTGACAAAGAGTAAATAGTTCCTCTTGCAACTGAGTTCTTTCGGTCTTAAATTCTTCTAAAATGGGTCCTAATAATTTACCTTCTGTTGCAAAAGTGTGTCCTCCACAATTTAAACCAGATTCTATTCTAAATTCAGAAATCCAGATACCTTTTTTTGCTAAAATTTTTCCTTGAATGGCAGCAGATCTATAATCACTAACTTTTAAAATAACTTTCTTTTTTAACTCACCCGACCCATTAGGTAAGAAATCATTGAAAGTTTCAATATAATTATATAATCTTGGGTTATAACCAGCACTTAAAACGACAGAAGCATTTAAATCAGTATTTGCAAATGCTCTTAGTGCCGACATAGCATCATTGTATATCTCGGGAAGTGCATTGCCTGCTTTATCGTAAGTAGTGGTGTCTATTTTAGCCATGATATTGACATCTATAGAACCACATTTCATCTCACTTCGTAAATGCTCTTGAATGAACTCTTTTTTTGAGCGATCAGTCTCTTCAAGCATTTTATAGAATTGGGTTGACAATTCTGAATGCTTAGGTAATAATTCAAAATAATTGTTGATTTCACTTCCTTCTTCAAAAGCTTGATTTTGAATTTTCTGAAACTTTTCAATTACCAACTGATTAATTAAATTTAAGTAATCAGTAATTCGTCTTTCTCTATAATCAGGATCTTTTTTACTAATTTCCAAATAAGGTTGCTGATTTAATTTAATATAGTGCTCTCGCATCTGCTCAATAATAGTATCGTCTACGATTGAAATAACAGAATCTATTCCTAAAGGTGCAACTTTTAATGGAGTGTCAATAGTAAAACCAATGCCCATTACAGGGATATGAAAGTTATGATAATTGTTTTTAATCATTATGTTTTTTTTGGTACGCGGTACCTTCAATATTTGAGGATACAAGTATGGAAATTTCGATTTTTTATGTTAATAATTCAATTTAAACAGTTGTATGCCTCCTAAAATGCTTATTAAGAATTATGCTCAGTTAAAATATGCGTCCAAAGGTAAATAAACAAAGATAATTTAAGACAAAAACATCCTTTAAGTTTAGTTAAATATAGTGAGATTTAACAAAAGGATTTTAGGCATTGGTTTAAATGTAAATATCGAATAAAAATGGGCATACAAAAACCATAATTATACTAAAACCCATATCGATATAAAATTATTTTTTAGCAATAAATTATGCTTAATGGTATATTTAAAAATAGTTTTATTAGATGTTTTCAAAAAAATCCAAAATGAATTTCAGTTTATTTTTCTAAAATATTTAAGCAAAAAAAAATAGGAATAAATTTTTTATTCCTATTTTAAGTTTAATTTCTAATAGTATATATTAGAAGTATTATGACTTAAGTTTTTAACTCAATTGGATTATTCATTTAATTTAAAAAATATATGATTATATCCTGCTTCTTCTCTTTCTAAATTCTTCAAATGAATAAACTTGGTCATTTTTTCAGCTACTTCCCAATTTTTGTTGAGATCATTTATTGGCCTAATGTTTGGGAAATTTAATTTTATGGACTCTTTTTCTGTATTGAGAGAGTCGATGGAAATAGTATCTTTCCAGTTTCCCATAAATTCGGTTCCATTTTTAAAAGCCCTCACTGTTCCATCTGTATTAAAAGTGAATGCATATCCAGAAAGGAGGTATGAAAAATCATTTTCCTCATTGTAAAACTCTGATACACGCCAGCTATTTTTTTGAAAGAGTGCTCCTGCTTTCTCATTCGATTTTTTACCTTGTATTTTATTGCAGGAAATTAGCAAAAAAGGTATTAGCACAACAATTGCAAAAAGTCTTTTCATATTTTATGGATAAGGATTAATAATTAAATAATTCTTTATTGAATGTTAAATGCTTTTTTAATCTTTTCTACATAATCTAACTTCTCCCAAGTGAAAAACTCAACAGTTGTTCTTTTCTCTTTAGTCTTTGAATAATCTAAGAATACCACTTCTTTCTTTTCATACGCTCTGCCCATATGCCCATATGCAGCAGTAGGACCATAGATTGGGTTACGAAGTTTTAATCTCTTTTCTATAGCATAAGGGCGCATATCGAAAAGTTCACTTATCTTTTGTGAAATCTCTCCATCAGACATTGCTATTTTAGCTGTACCTTTTGTATCCACATACAAACCAACAGGCTCTGCAATACCAATAGCGTATGAGACTTGAACAAGCACTTCCTCGCACAAACCAGCAGCCACCATGTTCTTTGCCATATGACGAGTAGCATAAGCAGCACTTCTGTCCACCTTGCTTGGGTCTTTTCCACTAAATGCACCGCCACCATGAGCACCTTTGCCACCGTATGTGTCTACAATGATTTTTCTACCTGTAAGTCCAGTATCTCCATGTGGCCCACCGATAACAAATTTTCCAGTTGGATTAATAAAATATTTTATTTTTTTATTGAAAAAATTCTCATACTCAGGATGTTTTTGAATTACTCTTGGTATAAGAATCGTTTTCATGTCTTTTTCGATTTTCTTCAACATTTTTTCTTCTTTATCAAAGTCATCATGCTGGGTAGAAATGACAATACTATCAATTCTTATTGGCTTATGATTATCATCATATTCCAAAGTTACCTGACTTTTGGAGTCGGGTCTAAGATAAGTAATTTCATTATTTTCTCTTCTAATGGCTGCTAATTCTATTAAAAGCTTTTGTGCTAGATCTAAAGCTAAAGGCATGTAATTAGTAGTTTCATTTGTGGCATAACCAAACATCATTCCTTGGTCACCCGCACCTTGTTCATCTTTGTTTTCACGCTCTACACCTTGATTAATGTCTGGAGATTGCTCATGAATAGAAGAAAATATTCCACAGCTATTGGCCTCAAACATATATTCACTCTTGGTATAACCTATATGTCTAATGACATTTCTAGTTATTTCCTGAACGTCTAAATACGCTTTCGATTTTACCTCACCAGCAAGCACTACCTGTCCAGTGGTAACTAAGGTTTCACAAGCGACTTTACTTTCAGGATCAAAAGCTAAAAAGTTATCAACTAAAGCATCTGAGATTTGATCAGCAATTTTATCTGGATGTCCTTCTGATACCGCTTCAGAAGTGAATAAATATGGCATTATTAATTTGGTTTTAAAAATTTGTCAAAGATAAGAATAATTAGTGTGGTTTGATTAATTTCTCTTAATACTACTGTCAGGGATTTGTTGTATCTGCTCAATTTCTTCTCTAGAATCTTCGTCAGGGTCGCTTCCAGGAATCATTATTTGTCGGATTGTGGAGTCCGCTTCCATATATTCAAAACTATTAAAATCCACTTTCCATCGGATTTTTCCTTCTAAATTCTTTTCTCCCACCAGGTTCAATGTTTTAAATGGAAATAAGGGTGGGCTTGTCTCAAATGTAACGGTGTATAAAGAATCGTTAATTTTTTTCTCATTGATTATGGTTACCTTAAAATCCTCTATAAAATCTTCTTTTTCTTCCTCCTCTATAAAATTTGTTTCTTTTTCTAAAACTTTTAGAAAACCCCATGTCTGTTTAGTGGAATAGTTTCGAGCAGTAACGATATCCAGTCTAGCTAAGCTTACCAAGAAGGTTTCTGTAACAGCTTTTGGAGAATTGGTGCTTTTGCAAGATTGGAAAAATATAATACAAATAATAAAGAGCGAAATTATCAGTTTTATTTGTCTCATGTAATAAGTTTATTTTTTAATTTAATAATTTATTTAATACGAAGGATGTATATTTAGTCTATTGAAACAAACTCATAATTTATCCTTAAACTTTTAATTTTTTTAAATGAAGAACGATATTATTATCTCCGATTATTCATCATTTCTCTAATGGGTTCTAAAAGATAACTTAAACCATTGAGTTTAATTTCATACATCGTTTGCATTAAAAGCCCCAATTTTCCTTTAGGAAATCCTTTTTGTGCAAACCATAAAATATAATGTTCCGGAAGATCACCAATATACCTTCCTTCATATTTACCAAATGGCATTTTGTTTTTAAATAAGTCTAATAATATTTCGCTTTGTGGTTCCATTTTTTTAAGTGGTAAAGGACAAAGTTATTAGAATATTTGGATACTGTACAAAAAAGTGTGTAAAAATCAAAAATTTAAGATTTTTGTTTTGAAAATAAAAATTTTTAAAAAGTACAATTATTATTGTTGCTATTTTTGGAATTCAAAATTTGTTCTATTGCTTGCTCAATTGCTCTGTTGTATAACCCAAATTTCCTTAGGATAATTTTAGTCAATATATTCCTGGATTAAGCGCACTTATATTTATTTCAGATTGTTTAGAAGCCTTGTTGATGGTTTGATGTAGCACCAAGCTTCCTAAAACATGTAAAAACTTAAATTCATATTTTAGAAATTCTATATGGGAATAATATTTTAGTAAAATCTATACTCGTGAAAAATGTTTTTTGGAAAGAACCATTATAATGCACCATTTTAATGGAATCAATAATATAGGTCATAGTGGAATCATATTGGGTTACATATTGTAAAGTTGAGGCATCTAATATTGGAAGGGTAATAGTATCTCGGGCTTGTACATTTAAGATGTATAAAGGGGTGTATCTTCAAAAGATTTTATCACTAGAGTGGAAATGTGGTTTCTGAATGTTCGGAAACTGAGCATTAAAGATTAACCGACTGAATTTGCGATAATTAAAAGCGACTAAAAATAATAGCATCTTTCATATCTGTGAATGATGTAAAAGAATGCGCTTAATGTGTAACACTTAATCCTTACGATTAACAGACCTTTGTTCTACAGACAAAAGTAATTAAAACCATTAAGACATGAAGCATTCAACAGAATTAAAAGGTAACTGGAACGAAATAAAAGGCAAACTGAAACAACAGTATGCGCAGTTAACAGATGACGATTTGTTGTTCGCAGAAGGCAAAAAAGACGAAATGCTTGGTCGACTTCAAATAAAATTAGGAAAAACAAAAGAAGAAATACATAAGATTATTTCGGATTTGTAAAGATAAATTACTAACAATTTAAATATAGAAACATGAAAAAAACAATTCTTAAACTTTCATTTATCGCTTTGGCAACAGGATTCATTTTCACAGCTTGTACATCTTCTGCAGAAAAAGTAGATAATTCAAAAGAAAAAGTGGAACAAGCTGAAATAGACCTAGATGAAGCAAAAAGAGAATATGAATTAGAGTATAACAAATTCAAACTTGAGTCAGAAACAAAAATAACAGCTAACGAACAAATGATTGCAGATTTAAAAGGATATTCTAAAAATAAGAAAAATGAAGTAAAAGCCGATTATGAAAAAGCTGTTAACGATTTAGAGGCTAAAAACCAAAGGATGAAAGAAAGAATAGCCGCTCAAAAAGAGGCTAGTAAAGAAAACTGGGATTCATTCAAAGAAGAATTTAATCATGACATGGATGAAATCGGCACGTCAATTAAAAACTTAGGAAAGGATAACGTTAAATAATTACTTCTAATCAATAGTAATTTAAAGTTAAACAACAAGAGAAATTTACTTTACATAATAGCTGTGATTTTATTTTTCTCTTGGCTATTGGATTTTTAACTTTCTAGCAACTGGAATCATACACTTACGTCTGGTAATTGCCGTTATAGCAGTATTATTAGGAATAATAAGAAAAAGTTAAAAATAAATTAATTAATTAATAATCAATAAAAAAAAAGAGTTATGAAGTCAAAAGGAAAAGTATTAGTAGGAATATTGGGAGGAGCTGCTGCAGGTGCAATAGTAAGTTTGTTATTCGCACCAAATAAGGGATCTGAAACAAGAAAAAAGATCGCAAAGAAAAGCACAGATACTGTAAATGATGTGAAAAATAAAATTTCTCATCTTATTGACGATGTTACAGGGAAAATTGAAGATGGAAAAGAAGAACTTGCTGGAGTTTACGGTAAAATGAAAGACAAAGTTGAAGGGTTCAGCAAAGACGGAAAAGTACTTTAATTAAAAGAATCACAACACGCACGCTCTTATCTCATTAGAATAGGTAATAAGCGTGCGTGTTATTTAAAAAGCTATCGAAAATGGATAATAAAACACAACTATTTGAACCTTTGTTTGAAAAGATAGAAAATTACGCTAAGACTAGTTTTGAGCTATACAAACTTAAAACAATAAATAAATCAGTAGACATCGTATCAAACAGTGTATCTCGCATAATAGCCATTACTCTATTTTCTATTTTCATAGTTACTGCAAATATTGGCGTTTCACTATGGCTGGGAGATTTGTTAGGTAAGTCCTATTACGGTTTCTTCTGTGTAGCTGGATTTTATGGTGTTATCGGAACATTTGTTTATTTCGTCCTTCACAAACCAATAAAGAAATGTGTCAGTAATTCAATAATCACACAATTACTTAATTAACACACCATGAAAAAATTAACTCTCCAATCGCAATTACAAAAATCAATTCTATTTCTTGAAACGCAACGAGCGAATGAAGAAATGCTTTTAAAAGCCGAACTTAAGGCAACAATAGAAAGCTTAAACCCTTTAAACCTAATTAAAAGTGGTGTAGGTGAATTTATAAAATCACCCTATTTAAAAGAAAATGTACTAGACGCTTCTTTAAGTCTTGCAGCAGGTTTTCTTTCGAAAAAAATTATTTTTGGAAATTCTCAGAGTCATGTTAAGCAAGTTTTTGGAGACCTTTTACAAGCAAGCGTTACTAGTGTTTTTTCAAAAAATGTGGATGCTATTAAATCCTTTACCAAAGGTTTAGCTGATAAATTTCTTTTAAAAAATAATTACAAGACTTCTTAAATGAAAGCTAATCTTAGTTTCCCATTTTAGGCTAAGGCATCACTCATCATTATCGGTTTGGTTGCTTTATTTTTTATCCTTTATATTGGAGAAGAAATAATTATTCCACTCGTTTTTTCTGCGATGATCGCAATAACAATGAGTCCATTGATTGATTTTTTTGTTAGAAAAAGAATAAATAGGGTTATAGCAATTGCTTTTTCATTATTACTCGTTTCTTGCATCTTCATTCTACTGATAATACTGCTTTCATCACAATTTATTGAGTTTACCAACGCACTTCCAAAGCTTTTAGATCGATTTTATCTGACACTAGATGATACTGTAGCATGGGCATCAAAATATTTTAATATTAATTCTCGAAAAATAGACAGCTATGTAGTAGAGACACAAACTATAATTTTAGATAATAGTAGTACTGCAATTGGATTAACACTGAATAAAATTTTAGACATCTTAATAATGGTGGTTTTAATACCAGTATATGTTTTCATGTTCTTATTTTACAAGCCACTCCTCCTCGACTTTATCCGCAAACTATTTGGAAAGGACCACCTTGAAAAGGTGAATAAAATACTTTCTTTAACCAAAAACATTATTCAACGATACTTGTTGGCATTGCTATTGGAAGCAGCAATTATTGCCATTCTGAATTCTATCGGATTATTGATCATTGGACTTAAATATGCTGTAATTTTAGGTATAATTAGAGCTTTATTGAATATCATCCCCTACTTGGGTGGATTAATCGCTATTGTTTTATATATGATAATTGCTTTGGTTACCAAAGATTCTATTTCTTATGTATTTTACGTCTTAGTGCTTTACACTGTTATTCAACTCATCGATAATAATTTGATTGTTCCTAAACTCGTCGGATCAAAAGTAAAAATCAATGCCTTAGTAGCTATTGTTGTAGTTGTTATTGGCGGTGCTTTATGGGGCATTGGCGGCATGTTTTTATCTATACCGCTTGTAGCTATTGTTAAAGTAATTTTTGATCACATTGACGGACTAAAACCATGGGGATTTTTACTTGGAGATACAATGCCTAGTATCATTAAACTAAAGCTCAAATTAAAAAAAATAAAATAATTTAACTCCATTCTGAATTCTGATAATTCATTTGTCAGACTTTTTTGTGTCACAAAAACTAATAACTATTCAGAATGAAGATGCTATAATAGCTAAAATTAAGGGATAGAAGTTGTTGTGACGACTTCTCGGTATAACTAACTCCATCTTTCTGTTATGAACACAAACATTGCTAAAACGATAATCATTGCTGTAATCCTGGTGCTCCCGATTGAATTGATACCTTTCTGCACGCATAATAGCCTCTAAGGAATGCTTCAATAGCAAACGGTAGCCATCTTTTTCATTTGCTATTGTCAGCAAAATTTCTGAAATTTGTTCTCTGGTAAAATTCATGTTTTGATTTTTTATTTTCAAAACAAAAATCTTAAATTTTCGAATTTTACACACTTTTTTGTACAGTATCCAATGTGAAGCAATCCAGAGAGGCAAAACCCATCATTCTAAGCAAACTATAAGCCAACTTTGCTGGATTGCTTCGGGCAAAGCCCTCGCAATGACGAAAGCCATGTTGGTTTTCATTAGCATCCTGTCTGAATAACGAAATCCAAATTTTTCATTATTCATTATCTGTCATTTTGAACTGCGTTCACAAACTTCATAAAAATTTTTCATATTTTTTAATTCGTTTGTGGTCGAGAAGACGGTGTTTATTTGACTTTTCCATAATTCATAATTCATAATTCATAATTCATTTCTACTCCTTCTTGGCATACTTAAACGAGTAATAGCCATAATCATGATACACTCTTACAATATAACTCGCTGCTGCATGACCTCTTAAATCTATTTTTACTTGGGTTTGACCATCTATAGGCGTTTGATCTTGAATAATTTTCCCTTGCATATCACTGATGTAGTAAAAAGCCTCTTCGCTAAAGCCAGCCTTATTTTCTAAAATAGCCTGATTGCCACCGGGATTGGGATACAATGTGATTTCTGTTAGGTGCTCAATTGGTGGCTTTGGATTTTTCATACTATCTATATAATCTGCCAGCATCTCCGGACAGCCTGGTCCCAGACAACCCATACTGTCTAATTTTACCACCCAGCCAGATTGTCGCATAGCGTAGATTGGCTCTCCATTATTCCACCAAGTAGAATCTTTTATCATTGTACTGCCGCTGGCTATAAAGCCACCATCCGGTAATGGCACTGCATTATACAAATAATCATGAGCATGAGGGATAGCATTATGACCAATTACTCGGCTCCATTTTATATTGCCATCTAGATCTATCTTGAGTGCCCAACCATCAGGCGCTCTGGTATTGCCTACCTCGTAATTATAAATATCATAAGCATAGTATTTTGAAGATGCACCAATTGTAATTAAATCATTATTTTCTGTTGAAATGATATCCCAAAAAGTTTCAGTTCGAGGGGAAATATTGATTATTTTATCCCAAATAATATTTCCTTGATCATTTATTTTTATAATTCTCCCAACTCCGTTTAGCATGTCTTCTTTTTCTGGTTCAATCCCACCCCATCCGGCACAAATATAATTACCATCAGCTGTGGCTATGATTTTTTCTATGCCGTTATATTCAGGTAATAGATAGACTTTATGCCAAAGTTTATTGCCTGCGGTGTCTATTTTCATTACATAGCCTGAGGCAAGGGTAGATGTAGAAACGCCATAACCTGAAGTCCTTCCATATATTAGAATGTTTCCGTCTGATGTTTTTAGCCATCCTCCTAAATTATTCCATTCGGTTTCTTCGACTGTTTTTTTCCAAATAATATTACCTAAGGTGTCTGTTTCCCAAATCCAAATAAATACTTTCTTGTATTGACCTGGATTTAAAGAATCAATAATTCCTGTGTTTAATCCAATCAATAGTTTTTTGTTAAAGGATAAAATAAAAGTATTCATTACAACAGTATCTTCATTTAAAGTTATTACTTTTCTCCAGTTAAGCGATAAACTTGTATCCCTATTTTCAATAACAACAGACCTTTTCTTATCAATATAATTATCATACCAACCAGTTGCAAAATAACTTGATGGATCATTATTATTTGGTTCTATATCTAATATATAGTAATTTGATGCATATCCAAAACTGTCCGTTGTTTGAAATATGATACTGCCATTTTTATCTATTTTAAACCATTGATTCAAATGTTTATTTTGAAGTGTAATAGAAGTATTTGTAAAAATTAAATTTTCTGAATTATTAAGATATAATATATTAGAAAAATTACCACCAAACCTTCTTAGACTGTCACCGGTATAAACAAAAGTTTTAGAAAATCCATAATAATCTTTGTTTTGAGCATTCAAATGAATACTTTTCACAAAAAATAAAAATACAATTCCTATTATATAATAATAAAATTTCATAATGATGAATATTAAAATGGGTAACATAAAGATATACGTTACCAAGCAAATGGAGAAATTATTTTTGTAAGACTAGTCTTTTTGACTTAACGGTCTTTCCATTAATTTGAAGATTATAAATATAAACGCCGTTATTATAGGCAGTCAAATCAAAAGATTGAATTTGATTTCCAGCAACTAAATTACCACTAATCCTTAACCTTTGCATACTTAAAACTATATAGCCCAAAATTATGTTGTAGCTTGATGATGTACTGAGCATTAGCGCTACCTTTAAAGTGTATCGATACTTGGGTTTGTTTGCCGATATAGGTTTTATCCTGGATTACCTTACCAGAAATATCGCTGATGTAGTAAAAAGCATCTTCGCTAAAGCCAGCCTTATTTTCTAAAATAGCTTGATTGCCACCGGGATTGGGATACAGTGTGATTTCTGTTAGGTGTTCAATTGGTGGCTTTGGATTTTTCATACTATCTATATAATCTGCCAGCATCTCTGGACAGCCCGGTCCCAGACAACCCATACTGTCTAACTTGACCACCCAGCCAGATTGTCGCATAGCGTAGATTGGCTCTCCATTATTCCACCAAGTAGAATCTTTTATCATTGTACTGCCACTGGCTATAAACCCGCCATCCGGAAGTGCTATTGCATTATAAAGATAATCATGGGCATGAGGTTCTGCATTATGACCAAAAACCCGGCTCCATTTGATATTTCCATCTTTGTCTAATCTAACAGCCCAGCCATCAGGTTCTCTAGTGCTACCTACTTGGTAATTATAACTATCATATGCATAATATTTATAAGAACTTCCCAACGCGATAATATCCCCATTATTAGTTTGTATTAAAGTTCGAAATTCATCTCCTCTATCTGAAATATCAATTATTTTATCCCATATGATATTGCCATTCTCATCAATTTTTAGCAATCTGCCCGCTGCATTTGGCATTTTATGCGACATGTATATTACTGTTGAGGGCGTCCTTGCCCAACCAGCACAAATATAATGACCATCACCAGTAGCTATGATCTTTTCTAATCCATTATAATCTGGTAGATTATAAACTTTATGCCAAATTTTATTGCCTGCGGTATCTATTTTCATTGCAAAGGCTCTTCCAAAAGTAGTTCCACCGTAGCCTTCTGTCATGCCACAAATCATTAAATTTCCGTCATGTGCATGGGTGATATCAATGGCATTATTCCATTCTAAAGAATCGATAGTCTTTTTCCATACAATATTGCCTAAAGTGTCCATTTTCCAGAGACCTATCAGTGCATTTTTAATGCCATTGGGTCGGGTTGCATCCTTTTCAGCTTTAATAAAACACATTAATAAATGTTCATTATCTATTCCTATAGTAGTATTTCTATATATTATATCATCTGCTCCTAAATTATAGATTCTCTTCCATTTTGAATTTAAAGAAGTATCTATTTTTTGTAATGTTAAATAATATCTTCCATCTGATTTATTAGGGTACCATCCCGCAACATAAAAAAATTTAGAATTATTATTTAAAAATGCTATTTTCTTTTGACTATAATTAAATGCATCTGGGATAGAATCTATACTTTGAGCTATTTTGTTTCCATTAATATCGATTTTAAACCATTCATTTTGTACTGTATTTTTAATATTTCTTGAATTTAAAGCAAATATGATGTTTGTTGAATTTGGTATAAAATCTAAAGTATAGAAACTATTATCACCTCTTTTTAATGAATCACCCGAATAAACAAAAGTTTTAGAAAACCCATAATAATCTTTGTTTTGAGCATTCATATGAATACTATTCACAAAAAATAAAAAGATAATTCCTATTATATAAAAATAAAATTTCATAATGATGAATATTTAAAATGGGTAACATAAAGATATACGTTACCAAGCAAATGGAGAAATTATTTTTGTAAGACTAGTCTTTTTGCCTTTACGGTCTTTCCATTAATTTGAAGACTATAAATATAAACACCCTTATTATAGGCAGTCAAATTTAATAAAACAATTTTTAAAATCCTATTAATTCATAAATTCGATAATGTAGAATAATAAATCACATTCAAGAAAGCTTTATCCTTTTTGACAATTTAAAGTTTCACAATCCAATTCTTTTAGATATTTTTGCGATTACCCCAAAATTTTTTGAAAATGAATAAGCCGATATACGATTTCTTTACGAAAGACCATAGAAGACTGGAAGATATTTTAGAACAAGCAACTAAAGATATTGCGAATATCAATATGGATCTTTACAATCAATTTAGAGTTGGTTTATTAACTCACATAAAAATGGAAGAAAAAATATTGTTTCCAGCAGCCGTAATGGCTAATAATAATCAAGCGATTCCATTAGCAGCAAAACTACGTTTGGATCATGGAGCGATTACAGCTTTAATGACGATTCCCCCAAATGAAGATGTAGTCAATGTAGCAAAATACATTTTAGATTTACACGATTTAGCAGAGGAAGAACCCGGAGGGATGTATGATATATGTGAATCTTTAACCCAAGATCAAACCGAACAGATCCTAGATCAGCTCTATAAAACCACTTTGGTTCCTGTTCATCCTCCCAATGGCTCGGAAGCGGTTTGGGGTGCAACAGTAAGAGCTCTAGAAAGAGCTGGATATAATTTTGAAGCTATAGCTCAAAAGCAAAAGAAAAGTAAAGACTAGGAGTAATGCTTAAATTAATTTTTCTATCCACTTTTTCTTTGAGGAGGTATAAGGTGGATATTTAATTTTCGGCTCCCCTATAATCCTCTTTTCCAAAACAGATTTCTTATGAGAAAAGGTATCAAATCCATATTTTCCATGGTAGCTTCCCATTCCTGAGTTCCCTACCCCACCAAAAGGTAAATTAGGATTAGAAACATGCATTATCGTGTCATTTATACAAGCACCCCCAAATGAAAGTTGTTTTACAAATAAATCTTTATCCTCATTATCTGAAGTAAAAATATAGGCTGATAAAGGTTTTTCATTGCTATCTATGGTTTTGAAAACCTCCTCCAAATCTTGATAAACTAAAATAGGTAGAATAGGACCGAAAATCTCCTCTTGCATTATTTTATCCTCCCAATTAACATTATCCATTATGGTGGGTTCTATAAAACAAACATCTGGATTCGCGTTTCCTCCATAAATAATTTTATTAGAATCCATTAAGGCTAATAAGCGGTCAAAGTGATGCTTATTAATTATATAAGTATAATTTTCAGAATCTGGTGTATATTGAAATGCTTTTATATGTTTTATTATCTCTTCAATGAATTCCTTTTTAACCGAATGATGAACATAAATATAATCAGGTGCAATACAGGTCTGACCTGCGTTCAAAAATTTTCCCCAAACTATACGCCGAGCAGCCACCTTTAAATTGGCTGATTGGGTAACAATGGTAGGTGATTTTCCACCTAACTCAAGGGTGACAGGTGTCAAGTATTCGGCAGCAGCCTTATATACAATTTTTCCAACTTGAGGGCTTCCAGTAAAAAATATTTTATCAAACCTAATTTTTAATAATGCAGTTGCCATGGCTACGCCACCATTTACGACATGAAAAACTTCTTTTGGGAAATTTTCATTTATTATCTTTTCTATAATCAATGCAGATTGAAAAGCAATTTCACTCGGTTTTAATAAAACGGTATTACCAGCAGCTAAAGCAGAAACTGCAGGAAGTAAGGAGAGTTGATAAGGATAATTCCATGCACCAATAACCAAAACAGCTCCATATGCTTCAGTATATATTTTACTCTTCCCTAATTGATTGGCCAAATTGGTAGCAACTGATTTGGGCTTGGCTAATTTATTAAGATTTTTTAAAAAATAATCAATCTCTGCATATATTAAACTCAATTCTGTAGCAAATGTTTCAAACGCAGATTTACCAAAGTCCATCTTAATGGCATCATACAAAAAGGATTCATTTTGATTAATTATAGTTTTAAGTTTTAGTAATAATTCCTTTCTATAATTAATATCCAATAAAACTCCTTTCTTAAAAAAAGCTCTTTGATCAACAACAATTTCATTTAAAAAACTCAATTTCTCCATAATTTAATCTCCCATTAATAAAAATCTAGATTTACGATTACAAAGTTACCAAACTTATAGCTATGCTAAAACATCTCAAAAATAAAAATACCTAATGCCATAATAATAAAATCATACTTTTGCAATCTTTTGGAAGGCATTATTATCTCATTTAAGGATTAAATTTTGTGCTGAAGCATTATTTTCAGCTTGAATATTTAGATAATAAATATTTGGCTATATAAAAAAGTAATTCTACCTTTGCACTCCAAAAATAAGTGCACTTATAAGTCTGACTATCTAAAGTTTTTTCCTATACGTGGAACTGAACACAGACTTAGAAGTATTAATTAACTAATTAAATTTTGTAAACCATGTCTCGTATAGGCAAAAAGGTAATTAATTTACCAGAAAACGTAACACTGACAGTTTCTCCTTCAAATGAGATAACCGTTAAAGGCCCAAAAGGCGAATTAAAACAACATATTGACCGTGAAATGAAGGTTGAGATTGACGGATCAGAGGTTAAAATAACACGTCCTACTGAACAAATCCGACATAAAGCCATTCATGGTTTATCTCGTTCTTTAATAAACAATATGGTTATTGGCGTAACAGAAGGGTATGAATTAAAGTTAGAATTAGTAGGTGTGGGTTTCCGTGCTGCCGTAAATGGTCAGCAATTAGACTTAGCTCTAGGCTATTCTCACAACATTGTTCTACAATTACCTGAAGAAGTAAAGGCTACTGCAGTAATGGAAAAAGGTAAACCACCTTTAGTAACACTTAACTCTATGGACAAACAATTAGTTGGTCAAGTTGCAGCTAAGGTTCGTAGTTTCCGTAAGCCAGAACCGTACAAAGGTAAAGGAGTTCGCTTTGTTGGTGAGATTGTTCGTCGTAAAGCAGGTAAAACAGCTGGTAAATAATTTAATTAACAAGATCATTCAATTTATAAGCTTAAGCTTATTATATAAAAATTTTAGACAAGTAACCTTCGGAAGCCTATTTTTTATAATTGTATGGCGTTTAGTATGACAAAAAGGTATTTTAGATTAAAGCTAAAACATACTCATGCCAAAACTGCAATAAAAAAGTAGAGCCCGTACAAATAAAAGTAAAAATGAGTAGTACAAAAAAAGATCGTCGTAAAAAGATTCATTATAGAATCCGTAAGAACGTTTCAGGAAGTTCAAGCTGTCCACGCTTGTCAGTATTCCGTTCCAACAAGGACATTTATGTTCAATTAATTGATGACACCAACGGTTTCACTCTTGGAGCAGCGAGTAGTCGCCAAAAAGACATTAGTGCAGAGGCAGGAAACAAAACTGAGAAAGCAGCATTGGTAGGTAAAGCAATTGCAGCAAAAGCTAAAGAATTAGGTATTGAATCTGTGGTATTCGACAGAAGTGGTTATTTATACCATGGTCGTATAAAAGCCGTTGCTGACGGTGCACGTGAAGGTGGTCTTCAATTCTAAATAAAAATAAAACTTTAATTCGAGGCTTAAAACCTCAGTAAAAAAATTCAAATAATGTCTAATTCACATAAAAGTCAAATTAAAACCGGAGAGGTTGAATTAAAAGATAAAGTTGTTGCTATCAATCGTGTGGTAAAAGCAACTAAAGGTGGTCGTGCATTTTCTTTTTCTGCTTTGGTAGTTGTAGGAAATGGTAACGGTGTTGTCGGTCAAGGTCTTGGTAAAGCTAAAGAAGTACAAGAAGCTATCCAAAAAGGAATTGATGATGCTAAGAAAAACTTAGTAACCGTTCCGGTAATGAAAGGTACTGTTCCTCATGATCAGTATTCAAAATACGGAGCTGCTAAAGTATTGATTAAGCCAGCTGCACAAGGTACTGGTGTACTTTCTGGAGGTAGCATGCGTGCTGTTTTGGAGGTTGCCGGTTATACTGACATTTTAGCTAAATCTTTAGGTTCTGCAAATCCACAAAATGTGGTTAAAGCAACCATCAAAGCATTAACTGAAATGCGTCAACCAATAGAAGTTGCTAAACAACGCAATGTTAACCTTAAAAAGGTATTTAACGGATAATTGAAATACAATTATCAACATTCTATTATCTTTAAAAAAACCAAATCATGGCTAAAGTAATAATCAAACAAATTAAAAGCGGCATTGATCGTCCTGAAAATCAAAAGCGTACATTAAAAGCATTAGGTCTTAACAAAATAAACGCTACAGTTGAGAAGGAATTAAATGATCAAATCCAAGGAATGATTACTAAAGTTAATCACTTAGTAAGCGTTGAAGAAGTAAAATAATTGACGAAAGTCCTATTTTTAAATAACAATTTTGCGAGCGGAAATGTTGCCGCGCAAAGTAAACAAAAACAAAAAGTATTAATTATGCAATTGCACAATTTAAAGCCTGCTTATGGCAGCACTCATCACACTAAGCGTGTAGGACGCGGAGAAGGTTCTGGATATGGCGTAACTGCTGGTAAAGGAAACAAAGGACAACAATCAAGAACGGGTTACCAATCAAAAATTGGTTTTGAAGGTGGTCAAATGCCTTTAGCTCGTCGTTCTCCTAAGCGTGGTTTCAAAAACAGAAACAGAGTAGATTATAAAGTTTTCAATCTTAGCCAATTAGAATATTATGCTGAAAAATATGGTATTAAAGAATTTTCTATTGAGAATCTTTATATCAATGGATTAATTAGCCGTACCGACTTAGTTAAAGTTTTAGGTTCAGGAGAATTAAAAACAGCTGTAACTGTAAAAGTAAACGCAGTATCTGTTAGTGCGAAAGCTGCTATCGAAACTGCTGGAGGTACAGTAGAACTTTATTAAATTCTTCAAAATTCACATTTTACCATTTAGCAATTTATA
Source organism: Edaphocola sp. (assembly GCA_035497795.1). GTDB lineage: Bacteria > Bacteroidota > Bacteroidia > Chitinophagales > Chitinophagaceae > Edaphocola. The sequence continues at coordinate 20,551 of DATJCU010000108.1, forward strand.
ATAATTGTTTATTATTAGAATAAATAAATTTATAAGTTTTTGGTAAAATGCGAATTTTGTTGTTTATTCGCCCCTTGTTTAAACCCAAATTAAGTGAAAAAATTTATTGATAAAATCAAAGATATCTGGAATATCGAAGAATTAAGAAACAGAATCCTGTTAACTTTAAGTCTTATTTTAGTTTATCGATTAGGTAGTTTTATAGTACTACCAGGTATTGATCCTAATATTTTGAAACAAGCATCCAACATGTCTAATGATGGTTTGCTAGGGTTGATAAATATGTTTGCTGGTGGAGCATTTAATAATGCTTCCATATTTGCATTAGGGGTAATGCCTTATATCTCTGCATCCATCTTTATGCAATTAGCAGGAATCGTGGTTCCACAGTTTGCAAAAATGCAAAAAGAAGAAAGTGGAAGAGAAAAAATTACTCAAATTACACGTTACTTAACTATAGTAGTAACCTTATTCCAATCTATTGCCTATATCACTTACCTTAGAACTTCTACTGGTGGTGCTATCGTAACAGATAATTTACTATTCTACGTTTCTACAGTAATTATCCTTACTATGGGTACATTATTCGTAATGTGGTTAGGTGAGAAAATGACAGATAAAGGTGTCGGAAATGGTGTATCTATTTTAATTATGGTCGGTATTTTGGCCAGATTACCACATTCTCTAACTCAAGAAATTACTGCTAAAATAGGTCAAGATAAGATTCTTTTCTTATTAATTGAATTTATGGCTTTCATTGCTGTAATTATGGGTCTAGTAATGTTAAATGAAGGTGTTCGTAAGATTCCTTTGAACTATGCTAGAAGAATCATAGGTACAAATGCTGCTAGAGAAGTTGGTGGAGCAAGAAACTTTATTCCATTGAAAGTGAACTCTGCAAACGTAATGCCGATTATCTTTGCACAAGCACTTATGTTTATACCTTCTATGTTTGCAGGTTTTGCAAGTGGAGATGATTCAGGATCTTCTGAATGGCTAAGAAGCTTATCAGATTACACCTCATTCTCCTATAATGCCATATATGCAACCTTAGTGATTCTATTTACTTATTTCTATACGGCGTTAATCTTTAACCCTACTGAAATGGCTGAAAACCTTAAACGTAATAATAGCTTTATTCCGGGGATTAAACCGGGTAAACCTACTGCAGATTATATAGGTGCTATTATGGATAGAATTACCTTACCAGGATCCTTATTCCTAGCATTAGCAGGTATTCTCCCAGGTATTGCAGCATTCTTAGGTGTAACAAGTGGCTTTGCCTCTTTCTTTGGAGGAACTTCAATGTTAATTGGTGTGGCTGTTGTTTTAGACACCATTCAACAAATTGAAAGTTACTTATTAATGCGTCAATATGATGGCATGATGAAAACTGGAAGAGTGTCAGGAAGACAACCTGTTCAACAATAAGTTTTACGATAATATAAAATTCAATATTAAATAGCCATTCTGAAAAGAATGGCTATTTTTCATTTTAATAGGTTTTTCAAACCATACAGTAATACCGGAGGAGTATTCAATAATGATTAAATATTAAATCTTCACCCTATCCCATTTAATACCATTTAGACAACTAGTTTGGAACGATTATTGCAATAAGTTTATTATGTCAAAACCACAAATAATAACCCTGCAAGAAACGCAAGAAGAATTGAACGTATTATTCAAAAAGTCTTCTATTCACCTAAGGCCAAGAATCAAAATGCTACAATTAATGTATCAATCAATTTTTTCGATTGATGATTTGGCTGTAGGAGTTGGAGTAAGTCGAAATTCCATTGCTAAATGGAAAAGGAATTACAAGAATGGAGGGATTGAAAGTTTACTTGAA
>DATJCU010000109.1:0-2473 GCA_035497795.1 Edaphocola sp.
GTTTTGGGTGTCGAAAGCATCAATGTCGGCCGTCTGAACAAAATGGTTATTCCATGCAGTGCTGGTTTGTGATAACCAATAGAGGTTGTCCAGAGTCGCTATCTCATAGGGAGATGATTTAGATCCATCTCCATTTTCAGGTAAAGTAGATGTTTGAGCCACGAGGCTAAACCCCGATAAAATAAATGTTATTAAAAAGAGGAAGATAAATTTTTTCATGGCGTTATAAGTTTAGCAGTTAAGTTTGTTTTATTTTTAAAGCTATCTAATCTTTTTCTTACCTTTAATAAATGTAACGGGACAAAAGCGGGACATGCGGCTTTTTTCTGTAAATGGATCTTTTTTGTGAATGAATGATTGGATTTATTGTAAATGGATTTTTCATTTACTAACGTATAACAACCATATTATGAGCACAATGCCTATCCAACTCGTTTTCAAAAAGAACATTTTCTTTTATTTGTCATTTATTATTCTACTTCTTTCGGCATGCTACAATCATAATCAAGATTATGACCAGACGGATAAATGTTTATTATTCGCTCATTGCAAAAATGGAACAGCAGTTATTGAAGGACCCATTGCTTTTTACTGGAACCAGTTGTTAGAACCCTCTGATTTCAAAAATGGAGATGAGCCAGCTATTTCTGCATGGGTCGATTTTCCCGAGACTTGGAACCATTTTGAACTGAACGGTGAAAAAAAATCAGGAAGGGGTTTCACCACCTATCGAACATGGTTTGAAGTTGACTCAGTAGCTCCCATGGCCATCAAAATAGATGACTATTGTAACACATTAAAACTGTGGATAAACGGGGCACTAATTGCTGAAGCAGGGAAAATCGGAACAGACGAAGCAACCAATAAAGCTGTAAAAATCAATATTTTTGAGCGTTTTACACCTGTTAAAGGACTTAATGAAGTAGTATTTCAAACAGCCAACTTTGAAGAGCAGTATGGTGGCTTTAGGCAGCCATTTCTGTTTGGAAATGAAGCTAAAGTCTATGCCATTGTTACTAGACACAAAGTTGTAGATGCCTTCGTTTTGGGCATAATATTTATGGTAGCTCTCTATCATTTCGCCTTGTTTTGGATGAACAAACAACGAAAAGCATTTTTATGGTTTGGGCTGTTGGCATTTTTTATTGGTTTACGCTTGAGCTTACTTTCAAGTAATAATATTTTTGGATTATGGCTTAACGAACATGCACATTTATTTCTTCGCATCTCTTTTTTAACCGCCGTTATTGTGCCTATGTTGCTGTTTTTCTTTTTTAATTCTGCTTTCCCTGAATATTTAAGCAAACGAATTCGAAATGTGTACAGCGGATTTACAATCTTTTCTGTTTTTCTAATTTTTTTATTGCCGGTTTATGATGTCTCTGTAAGTATTCATTATTTTCAATTTTTTATTATTGTCGGACTTGGCTACATTTTACTTCTGGTTATAAGGTCATTCTTTTTTGTATCCTTAAATAAAAAAATAATTGGTGTTGGCATATTATTTCTGCTACTATCCACTGTGTTTGAAGTTCTCGTTTTTAATAGAGTAGTATATGCCGACTATGTAATACATTATGGCTTGGTGGGTTTTATCTTTTTTCAATCCTATGCATTGTCTTCTGACTTTTCGCAAACTTTTCGCAAAAATGAAGAGTTGACGATAGCCTTGGATGAGCACAACAAAAATCTTCAAAAGGAAGTAGAAATAAAATCAAGAGAGGCGCTTGAGGCCAAGCAAAGAGAGCTTGTTTCTATAGTTTTACAAAACTCTAGATCCAATCAGCTTTTAAAGAAAATTGAGGAAAGGCTCCTTGATCTTAAGGAGCAACATTTAGAAAAGAATGGGAAATCGTTTTCAGCTGTTCTCGATTTGGTTAAAAGCAGCTTTGATTTTAGAAAAAATAATGAGTATTTATTGCATTTTGAAAAGGTTCACCCCCTATTTTTTGATAATTTGCTGAGAACGCATCCTTCATTGACTCAACGTGAATTACGTCTTTGTGCGTTTTTAAAAATGAATTTAGGGCATCAAGAAATTGCTTTTTTTCTACACATAGAAGCTGAGTCAGTAAGAAAAGCCATCACTCGTATGAGAAAAAAAATGAAACTTGATTTTAATCATGATATTTTCAGGTATTTAACACTTTTTACTTCAAATTAACCTTTCGCAATATTTTGATGCTTAAATAAAAAGCAACGCCTCCAAATCCACTTTAGATCTAAAGGCGTCGGCGCCCTACATTGAAATAATTAATAGAAGTTTGAGTTCATTATTTTATAACCATAAACTCCTTTACCTCAGATGATAATGTGCACAATGTATCAATAGCAGCTTCCTCAGAGAGATTGTTGGTTTTACATAAATACCTTGCAATAGGTGATTCCAACATAAAATAGATGCGTTTTCCATCGGCACTAAATTGTGCGTAATAGGGACGGCCAGGAGTTTTTATTGAATAGCTTTCATCAG
>DATJCU010000110.1:0-2125 GCA_035497795.1 Edaphocola sp.
ATTTATTCCACTCCATGCCTCATCAACAAGGGTTCTGAATCTTACCAATTTGTTATAAACACTCACGCCATACAATACAACAATGGCAACAATAGCCAACACGATAATTAATCCCATAAGTAACTGTTTTTAATTGATTTATATTTAATGCTTTTGAATAAACTCCTTTTCTATTTATAAACCTTTGTTGAGTAAAAAAGTTTAGGGGGGATTGTTTTATTTTGGGGAAAGGAGGGAGGAGAAATCAATGAGGTGGAGAAATTATTATGAAAGTTGCAAATATAAAAAAACCCGAATACTTCGGGCTTAAGATTCATATTTAGAATTATATCTACTTCCTGTTAACAAGATTAATAGTAGGTAAGATTATAGGAGTAATACCAGATAAAGAGGTAAGAGTTGTTATATATGCTCTGATGTAAGGGAATAGAATAGCAGGAGCATTTATATTAAAGAATGAACTTTTCTCTGAATCATTCAATTCTTTATCGAATTCAAAGAATCCTTCAGCATTAATATCTATATTTAAAGATTTATTTACGTCTTTAATATTCACGTCAAACATAAGTTTAAATTTGTTTTCTTCATTATGTTCAGCATTTGTCTTTTTAATTTCAATTTCAATATCTTTACCAATATCAGAAATATTCAATATTTCTATAAGTGATTTCGTTATCTGATATCTTTCAAATCTAAATTTTGCTTTCTCTTCTGCCATAATTTAAGCTGCTAAACAATAATTTGTTTTATCTACATATGTATACTCAACACAGGTATATTTGTCTTCTTTCTCAATCCTGAAAGTATGTTTTATGTTATGATTTTCAATGGAGAAAATCTGTTTTTCTAATATAAATTCCGGATTTGTAATCTTCGTTAAAGATTCCTCAGATATAAACATTACAGATTCTGGAAAAAACATATTATCAAATTCGAACGATAGTTCTGATTCAAAATTGAGATAATCTTCATTCGTATCATATTCAGAAAAAGGGAGAACTTCCACTATGTGTTTTTCCGTGTATGAATCATATTGATATTTAATAGATAAATTTGCAAACTTATTATATAGTTCAGTTAATCTATTTTTGAGGTATATTTTTGAGTTCATAATTATTTAATCATTTTAGTTTTTAAGTAGTTCCTCAATTCTTGAGAGTATTTAAAGGCCTTTTCAGCTTGGTCATGTAAAATCTCAACGTTCTTATAATCTGAATAAACTCTAAACTGAAAAAGATCATCAACTTCTCTTTTAATACGTTGATAATTTTCCCTATCTGCATTATTTATCTCATTTAGAATTTGTCTTTGGATATATCTATGTTCACTAGTTTTATTATTTCTAACAAAAACATCAATATCCTCATAATTAATTCCACAAAAAGTATTCATTAAATATTTCATGAGTTGAAATACTGAATAGTAAGAACAATGAACACTCGGAGCATATAGATAGGATTTAATTAGCTCTTCAGAAGCATCTGCATTAAATTCCGATTTTTGAAAAAGCTTCATTTTTTGTTTACGTAATAGATTTTTTCCTTAATACAAATCTTAAATAAAAAAGCTCTTAATTTATAGACATAGAGTTAGAATACAAAATTACTACATATTTAATACATTACAACTATACAACGTATTTTTTCTTTGTTTGTTTGTTCTTTGTATCAGTATATATATAAAACACATTGTTAATTCAATTTTCATATAATCAAAATCTATATATTGTAAATTTTCTTTGTTTCTTATAAATGCATAAGTTCACCTTTTCCATCGCTTCCACGCAATTGCATCACGCATGGTCTTGTCTATATCCATCCTAACCAAAACGGTCAATCCTATTTAGGAAAGGTCATAATATTTTGCACCAAATACTTTAGCCTAAAGATTCAATTCCACCCTGCCATCTATTTTTACCGCTTTGTAAATAGCATCTATGATTTTTAAATCCCTCAACCCTTCTTCCCCATCTACTGGGATTGGAGGTTTTTCGCCATTCAAAATTATTCCCGCCATTGCATCCATCTGCACCGTTTGATGGGTTACAATAGGAGCAGTTAATGGACCCTTATTTGTGCGCCCTTGAATGGGACCATAACCAGTGGACGGTTGCATTTCCGCAAAA
>DATJCU010000111.1:0-4987 GCA_035497795.1 Edaphocola sp.
TTTCGCTGTGTTGGCTTTTAGTTTAAGTATTGAAGTAATACCAAAATACAACAAAATTTCGATTTTATTGGCAAAACGGCTTCTTACTTGCCATTAACCTTTGAAGGAGGTTTGTTCTATGAATGAGAATGAATTAAAAATTAAAGTTAATGAGTTAAGACAAGAGGGGTATGGCTATAAAAGAATTGCTAAAGAACTATCTATATCAATAGGAACCGTAAGATATGTGTGTTTAGAATTAGAGACAACTGGCAACTGTAAGAACTGCAATACAAAAATAAAATCGACTAAAGGTAAAAAGAAAAAGCTCTTCTGTTCCGACAAATGTAGATTGCAGTGGTGGAATAGTAACCCAAGCAAAGTAAATAAAAAAGCATACTACACCTATAAATGTAATCATTGCCATAAAGAATTTACAGCCTATGGAAATAGTAAGAGACTTTATTGTAGCCAGGAATGTTACATAAACTCAAAAAAATCAAATGAGGTGAATGATGATGAAGCAAGATAATACAGAAAAGTATCTTCTATCAATTTCACCAATTCATGAGATGTTTAAGAATGGTCTTATTACTAAAAAAGAGTACTTTGAAGCAGAGGAATTTATAGCAAAAAAATATTGTATCAATAAAGGTAACCTTTATCGTTTAAATGACTTGACTATTCCTCCAACTAAAGTGATTAATAGTGTAACGCAAGAGGAGGTTAATAAAAATGAACAAAACAATAACAAAGATAGAAGCATTACAAGAATTACCTAAAAGAACTAGAGTTGCAGCTTATGCTAGAGTTTCATCCGGTAAAGAAGCGATGCTGAACTCATTAGCCGCTCAAGTGAATTATTACAAGCAATTAATACAAAATAATTCTGATTGGGAGTTCGTTGGTGTTTATGCGGATGAAGCACTAACCGGCACAAGAGATACAAGAGAGGAATTTCAAGCATTAATTGAAGATAGTAGAAACGGTAAAATTGATATGATCATAACTAAATCAATATCAAGGTTTGCCAGAAACACTTTAACTCTACTTGAGGTAGTTAGAGAATTAAAAGCTTTAGAAGTTGATATTTTCTTTGAGGAACAAAATATTCATACACTAAGTGGTGAAGGTGAAATGATACTCACGTTTTTAGCTACTTTCGCACAAGAGGAATCAAGAAGTGTATCCGAAAATATGAAGTGGCGAATTAAGAAAGACTTTGAAGAAGGTATCCCTTGGGGTGGAAAAGATAGTTATGGTTATAAATTAGAAAATAGGAATTTAGTATTAGTTCCAGAAGAAGCAGAAATTGTTAGACTAATTTATCAGTTATATATTGAAGGCTATGGCGATATGCAAATTAGTAAAATTTTAAATGAAAGAGACTATAAACCTAAATTTTCAGAGAAATGGAACAGGGCCTCAATTAGAGGTGTTTTGATTAACTATAATTACACAGGAAGTTTGATACTTCAAAAAACATTTAGAGAAAATCACCTAACAAAACTTACGAAATTAAACTATGGTGAACTTGATAAATATTGTGTAGAAGATAATCACGAACCAATTATAAGTAAAGAGACATTTTTTGCAGCACAAGAATTGAGAAGATTAAAAACAGTTAATGTTAAACAAAGTAATAATGACAGCATTTTTAAAGGCCGTATTAGATGTGGCCAATGTAACAAAATGTATACCTTTAGAAAAACAAAATATAATGATGTTTGGCTATGCTCAACTGCCAGACAAAAAGGAACATCAGAGTGTAGTTCTAAGCAAGTATTAGATGCAAAAATAATTGAAGCATCAAATCATATTCTTAAAATGACATCATTCAATAGACATACTTTTGATATAACTGTAGAAACTGTAATTGTCCTACCAGATAATAAGCTTTTATTTAAATTAAGAGATGGAAGAGAAATAGAGTATATTTGGGAATACGATCCAAGATCGGCTGGCTGGACCGATGAAATGAAAAAGGCAGCAAGAATTAAAGCATTGAATAGATATAGGGGGAATGGAAATGGCTAAAATGGCTAAGGTAACAGTTATACCATCAACAATCGATCCTTTGTCACAGTTACCAATAGGAAGCAAAGAAAAACTAAAAGTAGCGGCATATGCTAGAGTGTCAACAAATACAGATGAACAATACACAAGTTATGAAGCTCAAGTAAATTACTATAAAGGACTTATTAGAGAAAGGCTCGATTGGGAATATGTAGATGTATATTCTGACGAAGGTATTAGTGGAATAAACACAAAAAGAAGAGTTGGATTTAATAAGATGATTAATGATGCTTTAGATGGGAAAATCAATCTTATTATTACCAAATCAATATCAAGGTTTGCTCGTAACACATTAGATACCATTTCATATGTTAGAAAGCTAAAAGAAAAGGGAATAGAGGTTTATTTTGAAAAGGAAAACCTATGGACATTGGATCAAAAAAGTGAGCTGATATTAACTATTATGGCATCGATAGCTCAAGAGGAATCAAGGTCCATTAGTCAGAACGTTACATGGGGGAAAAGAGTAGCTTTTCAAGAAGGTAGAGTATCGTTTGCTTATAGTACTTTCTTAGGTTATAAAAAAGAAAATGACAAGATTATGATTGTTGAGGAAGAGGCAGAAATTGTAAGACGAATTTATAGGATGTTTTTAGTAGAAGGTAAAACTGCCACAGGAATAGCTAGATATTTAAAAGAGCATGAAGTAAAGACTCCTTCAGGAAAGAATACTAACTGGACCAAAAACACAGTAACATCAATACTTAGTAATGAAAAATATAAAGGTGATGCTCTATTACAAAAGACATTCACTGATAACTTTTTAGAGCAAACAGTAGTGAAAAACACTGGACAAATTCCTCAATATTATGTTGAAAACAGTCATCCTGCAATTATTGATAGAAGTTTCTGGGACCTCGTACAAATAGAGCTTCAAAGAAGAAGTGTTATGGGACCAAGATACTCAGCTAATGATTTATTTTCATCCAAACTTATATGTGAAGATTGTGGTGGCTTTTATGGTAGGAAAAAATGGCATTCAGGAAGTAATTATGAAAAGTTTGTTTATCAATGTAATAATAAGTTTCACAAAGGCAAAGATAAATGCTTAACTCCACACCTAAATCAAGAAGATATTAAAGAAAAATTTATCAAAGCATATAATTTAACAATGGCTGATAAAAGAAGAATCATAGACGATGCAAACGAGGTTATTGAATTACTAACTGATACAAGTAAAATTGATGAAGAGATTGTAAAAATCAACGATGAAATTATTGTCGTATCAGAACTTGTAAGTAAGCTAGTTAAAGAAAATTCAAAAACTGATATTCAAATTGAAGAGTATAACAAGAGATATGAGCAATTATCAGAACGTTATGAAAAATTAAGATTAAGACATGAAGAGTTATTAAAACAAAAAAATAGTAAACAAGCAAAGGCAATAAAGCTTACTGCTTTCATATCGAGTCTTGAAAACTCAGAGGATCAAATTCAATATTGGAACGAGATGGTTTGGATGTTAATAGTTGAAAGTGCAACGGTTCATAGGGATTCAAGTATCACATTTAAGTTTTATAACGGACTAACAGTTAAATAAGCACCACTTTGGTGGTGTTTTTTTAATAAGTGTATAGACAAAAAAAACTCCTTGTGATAAAATATAAGTGTCCGATGGAAGGATTAGTTTCCTCAAAGTAACAGCGTAACGGTATTTATTTGAACTTTTCTATGCGAGTGGGAAAAATTAGATAAATAAACTTACAAATATTATTTTGATTTAATTAAGACTTAAGTAAATAGGGTTATTTTTGCTTACTGCTAGAAGCAGATATCCTTATCGGCATAGGTCTTTTTTGTTTCCTCTCGGACAATAAAATAAAAGGAGGAATTAATATGCAAGATTTAAGAGAACATTTAGATGATGTTCAAAAGAAGATTGGCTACTGGTTTAATAATGTGGACTTGCTTTTTCAAGCTTTCACACGTAGCTCTTATTCATCACAATATGGTGGTGAAAACAATGAAGTTCTAGAATTTTTAGGCGACAAGGTTCTAGATTTTTATGTAACAAAAGTTATCGCCGATAGATTTGGTTTTGTAAAATCTCAATCAGATTACTATGACGAAGATGATGACCTTAACGAGTACAGCATTGTGGCTCATAAAAATGAAGCTGATTTTACAGAGTTAAGGAAACAAATAGTATCAAATGAAACACTCGCAAAAAAAATAAATCAATTAGGATTATATAAGTTCATGTATTTAGGTGATAGTGACCTAGAAAATGAGAACTTTAAAAAGAATTTAACAAAAGTTAAAGCTGATCTATTTGAAGCAATACTTGGAGCTATTGCTATTGATAGTGATTGGAATCCTGATGAGCTTCAAAATGTGGTTGAAGTTATGCTTCGTATAGAGGATTTCCTAGTAGGTGTTGACACTGAGGAACCAAGACCATCAAAGTTTCAGTTACAAAACGCAATAACTACCTTAAAAGAACTAGCAGAAAAAGGTAGATGTTCTATTCCTGAATACAATCAACCAGAAGAACAAGTTTTAATGAATGATGGAAGATTGATGTGGGAATGTTCATGTTATGTGAGAAGCTGGGCAATGAAACATACTGCCTATGCAACATCAAAGAAAGAAGCTAAGCGATATGCTGCTTACTTAGTTCTTTGCGATTTCTTTGGATTACCAGACGAATTTAGTGAGGAGGATTAAACGATGAGTAAAAGCAATGGAGTTTCTGGCAAGACACATTCACGACAACAAGTGAATGATTATGCTAATCAACGCAACTCAAACAATTCTGCAAATCGAGCAAACAATAATAACCATGCTAATCAATTGAATCCGAATAATCAGAATTATAAAGGAAACAGGAAATAATTAAATAGGTTCATGCCTCTTTCCTAAAACTTAAAAAGAGGTTATAATATAAAGTGTGCATTATTTAATAATCACTGTTTATGATGTCTTAAATGGG
>DATJCU010000112.1:0-59426 GCA_035497795.1 Edaphocola sp.
AAGAAACTGAGTACCGCTCACAAAAAAAGAGCAGCCATCGAACCTATAATTGGGCATATTAAATCAGATCATCGACTCAATCGAAACTTTTACAAGGGAGTCGTGGGCGATAATATCAATATTATGCTTGCTGCAGCCGCATTTAACTTCAAAAGGATGATCAATAAATGGAAATCATCTTTTTGGCACTTTTTACAAAAAATGTTTTATCTGTTTTCCTGCCTTTTATTAATCCGAAAAAATAGTAAATTTGCTTTTTAAGGCTTGACTATTTAACTTTTCTATAAGATGATAAACTTGCAGATTTGATTTGATTCATATTATTTAATTGTTTTAATTTTTATGATATGAAAAAGACCCTTGCACTTTCTATCGTTTTAATGATATTTTCTTTTGCTATTGTTAATAATGCTTATCAAAAAAGATTAATTTAGATTACAATGTAACATCCCTAGATGGCTGTAAGTGGCATATTTCTGGATGGGTTGATGTTTCTGTTAAATTAGGTTGGCCTCCTATCTCTGTAAATTCTTATGATGTTACTATGAGCGGTCCTTGCGGAACCCACCGCTTTGTTGCAAGTGTAAAAAGCAATAGCACCCAAATTGTAGAATCTGAAATTGTACCAGATTTCCCGGGTTTTAATGAAATATTGGAGGAACTTCAATTAGAATATATTCCAAGCCTAGAGAATGATTAAATATATTGTTTATGAAAAGTTTGATATTTTTGTTTTTAATTGGTTCTAGTTTTATTTCGTGTATTAACCTTAGTTCTAGTGCTTTTGAAGGCAGGTGGACCATTTTAAGTGCCCAAGTTGATTCAGCTTTATTATTTAAAGATACTATTCGTAGTCTTGATGATATGATCTCTTTACTGTCAATGAATGAGCTTAATCGTGGGTTTATTGAAATATCTTCTAATTCCATATCGCTATTGGATGATTCTGCTAAAGTGTTATCATTTTTTAAAATCAATAAAGCTGTGCGTGTTAATGACCAACTAGTCAATTTAGATTTATTTTATGGTGATACTGCATTTTTAAATTTGCTTACAGCTGATTCAATGGTTTTGGATTTCAATAGAGAAGTGACCTATAACTTAATTAAGATTAAATAGATCTTAGTTTCTTAATTGAATTTTTATATGCATAAAGATTATAAACTTAAGATTATTATTTTAGAAATTGATTAAAGTTTTTTAATTTGTTTTTGTAACTTGGATTGGTTAGCTCCGGGAAATTTGGCAGCAGCCATATTTATTTTAAAAACCCTTCAACTTTTTAGTTGAAGGGTTTTTTGTTAATCCCATTGCTTCGACATGCTTCGACATGCTTCGACAAGCTTCGACAAGCTTCGACATGCTTCAACATGCTTCAACATGCTTCGACATGCTTCGACAAGCTCAGCATGACAAGGCTTCAATTGGTTCTTCATGACAAGGCTTCAACTGGCTCAGCATGATACGGCTTTGATAGGCTTAGCATAATACGACTTCGATAGGCTCATCATGACAAGGCTTCGATAGGCTCAGCATGATCACCATTAGCATGACATTCATTTTACTATAAAATTACTTTAGTACTTGTTCGCTTCCCGATTAGATTTTGAATTTATGAATATCTATTATATTTTTATATCTCTTTTAAAAATGATGGTTCCAACTTTTAGTTTAAACGTTTAAATGTACTATAAATGTCCGAAAGACTTCCATCAAACTTTATAAGTGGGACATTTAATTATGCTGTTAAAGTTAGAACACCTATTTTTAAATTTTTTAAGTTTCTTTTTTAGTATTTCTTTTTATAAATTATACTTTATGTTTAGTTCTTGAAGACTGCAAGAATCGGTACGATATAGGCAGTGTCGACAATATGAAATTATTTAATCAGACTCTAGTTCCTAATATTATTAAATGATGTATAATTAAGACCACATCTTTTTGGTTGAAATATTTTTGTTACTTCTATTACTGATTCATAATCCTCAATTTAGTTTGCTTTGACAACATTGTTTATAAGCAAATGCCGAATAGGCATAGCGTTTTTTTTCATTTTTATTTTCCAAATTCATTGCTGCTTAACCTTATATCGAATTTGTAACTTTTTGAGCAAAAATACAGGTCAATTTCACTTTTGTCCTATTATTTTAATCAGGATAGAATGAATAAATGTTATTCTTAAATTGGCTTTAAAAATAGAAATTAATAAATTGATCTATTTTCAATTTTTTCGATACAAATTCTTCTACCTTAAAATTGAATTTTTAGCTGAATTGTTCCCAACTTATTCCCAAATTAATATAGATGAAATGATTTCAAAACCTGTATTTCATTAAGATCTTTATTTTTAATTAAAATTTCTTTTATTAATAGAAATGATATTGTTATTGTTTTGTATCTTATGTATATTAATAAAGCCTAATCCGCAATAAGCCGCTTTTTTAAATTAGCTTTGCGATATAGAAATTACAATGATGAGTGAAACAACAAACGATATAGAAAATATATTAAATATCCTAGGATTTTCAGAGTTAAATCCTATGCAGAAAACTGCAATAGAAGCTATCCATGAACACGATAATGTGCAGCTGCTTGCTGCTACCGGTTCTGGTAAGACTTTAGCTTTTCTAATTCCAATTTTGAAATCTTTACAAGCTGATATAAAAGTCCCACAGGCCTTGATTATTGTACCTTCTAGAGAACTGGCTTTACAGATAGAAAAGGTTTTTAAAAGTATGCGAACTACAATCAAAATTACTTGTTGTTATGGTGGACATAAAAGAGAGATTGAAGAAAATGAATTGGTGGATCCCCCTTTAGTAATTGTTGGCACACCTGGACGTTTAGGCGATCATATCAGACGTAATAATTTCAGTACAGAGCATATCCGATTTCTAGTTTTGGATGAATTTGATAAAAGTCTTGAACTAGGTTTTCAAGAAGAAGTTCAATTTATTACGGATGGATTGAAAAATGTTAAAAAGCAAATGTTGACTTCAGCCACTGATGCAATCGATATTCCAGAGTTTATTAAATGGAAAAATCCTAAGCTGGTCAATTTTTTATTAGAAGAAAGCCAGCCAAAAGCTTTAACAATACAAAAGGCCACAAGTGATAAAAAAGATAAGGTGGAGTTTTTGTTACAGTTGATATGTCAAATTGGTGCTCGACCTACTATTATTTTCTGCAATCATAGAGAGTCTGTAGAAAGACTGAGTTATCATCTATGGGAGAAAGGAGTGATTAATGAATATTATCATGGAGCAATGGATCAAAGAGAAAGAGAGGCGGCTTTAGCTAAATTCAGAAATGGCAGTACACAGTTTTTGATCACTACAGACCTTGCTGCACGTGGATTAGACATTGCTCATATTCGTTATATAATCCATTATCATTTACCTTTGACAGAAGATGCCTTTATTCATAGAAATGGTCGTACCGCAAGGATGGATGCTAGCGGAACTGCAATTTTGATTCTGGGACCAGATGAGGAATTTCCTGAATATTTAGATGAAGCAACAGTTGAAGAAGTCCAATGGAATCCTCCTTTTGAATTACCTGAGAAACCAAAATGGGTAAGTCTTTATATTCCTTTAGGAAAGAAAAATAAAGTGAATAAAACTGATGTGGTAGGGTTTCTAACGAATGTTGGAGCACTAAAACCAGATGAAATTGGTATAATTGAAGTGAAGGATTTTCATATATTTGTCGCTATTCGTAAAAGTAAGGCTACCCATACTTTTCATTTAATAAAAGATGGTTTAATTAAAGGAAAGAAAGCTAAAGCTGAAATTGTTAAGCAACAGTTTAGAACGAATAGAGAGTTTTTATAATATTGGGAATCAAAGCAATACGTTTTCTACAATATTTTTAATTTCAAAAACTATTAGGCTAAAATTGGATGTTAAAGTATAAAAATAGCCTCAACAATTACTGTTGAGGCTATTTTTAAATTCTTGAGATTGTTTAGAAGCGTTCTAATTGGCTAAAGAAGAAATTTCCTTCTATTGCAGCATTTTCATTACTATCAGAACCATGAACGGCATTTTCTCCAATTGAAGTAGCAA
Source organism: Edaphocola sp. (assembly GCA_035497795.1). Classification (GTDB taxonomy): domain Bacteria; phylum Bacteroidota; class Bacteroidia; order Chitinophagales; family Chitinophagaceae; genus Edaphocola. Next base: position 4,068 of record DATJCU010000112.1, read on the forward strand.
ACATTTTTCTTATAGTACCTTCAGCAGCTTCAGCAGGATTAGTAGCACCAATTAAAGTTCTGAAATCATCAACTGCATTATCTTTTTCTAAGATGGCTGCAACGATAGGACCGCTACTCATAAAATCCACTAATTCGCCATAGAAAGGGCGCTCTTTGTGTACTTCATAAAATCTTCCAGCGGTATCTTTTGTAAGATGTGTATATTTCATCGCTACAATTCTAAAACCACCTTCATTAATTTTCGCTAAAATAGCTCCAATATGCCCTGCTTTTACAGCATCAGGCTTAATCATTGTAAATGTTCTGTTAGTTGTCATAATTTTTTTATACTTAGTATATATTTTCGGGATGCAAAAGTAAACAATTTACTTATGCATCCCGAAATATTTATATAAAATTAGTTTTTCTATAACTAAAATGAGGAGCCACTTATAATACGGTTACTCCGTACGCTGTAAATCTTAGCTCTTCTTCAGGTTTATTGATAGCATCCACTTCCTCATCACTCTTATTATGCTTTCTAGCTTCGTCTCTCAATTCTTCTATGGAATGTGTTTCGACAAAGGCGTCACCACTTAATAATATTTGTTTCCCTTTAATATCTGTAGGAAGGAAAAAGTTATAATCTTTCATTTTTACAAAAACTTCTACTCCTTTACCAAGGTCAACCATTGCCCAACAACCTTTGGCTTGACAAACAGAAGTAACGGTTCCTTTTACTTGCATTTTTACAGGATTTTCACCGTTCAAACGTTTACTAAAATCCTTTACATTAACCACGTTTTTTGAAGCAATATCTGCACCATAAACCTGACCTTTCTTTGCAGTAGGAATTGTGGTTTTTTCTTCAGACTTGATGCATCCTGGTTCTTTATCCACATCTTGTGCCTGCGCTGTATAGCTTAATAATAAAATAGCTGATAATGCAATACCAAAAACTTTTTTCATATTTATATTTTTATTCCGCAAATTTATTAAAATATTTTATAATAACTTGTTATTTTTATTTAATTAGATTTGTTTTTTAATTCTTTTAATTGGTCTTCTTCAAAACCAATACTAATAATTTTATTTTCTTGGGTAATTACGGGTCTTTTAATTAAAGTTGGATGTTGATAAAGTAAGTCTATTGCGGCACTTACATTTTTAAGTCCGTCTTTTTCGGATTGTTCTAAATTTCGCCAAGTAGCGCTTTTTTTATTCACTAATTGCTCCCAATTTGTTTGTTGAGTCCAATCTTTAATAAGCGTTTTAGTAATCCCATCCTTTCTGAAGTTATGAAATTGGTATGAAATTTGATTTTCAGTAAGCCAATTCATTGTTTTTTTTACTGTATTGCAATTAGGGATACCATATAAAATGATACTCATATTTTATTTTTTAAGGAGATTTTATTAATTGTTTATGATTCTATTTTCGTTATTTAAATAGTTAAGATATAATTGTGCGCAAGCCATTGCATCGCTCAAGGCATCATGATGATTAAGTTCAATTTGATATTTTTCACTAAGTTTTTTTAAGCCTGATTTATATATCTTATAAGTACATGCCTGAGAAAAAGGAGGAATAGGCATTTCATAATAGGCCAATGTTTTTTTAAGACAATTAACATCAAAAGAAGCATTATGTGCCACGACTAAGTCATTTGTAATAAAAGGTTCTATTAAGTGCCAAAGTTTATCAAAAGTGGGTTGATTTATAGTATCCATTTTTTTAATCCCATGTACTCTAACGTTTCCCCAATGATAATAATTATTTGGTGGTTTAACTAGTTGATTAATAGTGTGTACAATCTTCCCTTGTTCTACTCTAACGAGTCCTATTTGACATATACTATTATATTCTCCACAAGCTGTTTCAAAATCAATTGCTGTAAAACTGTTTAAATCTTTCATAATGGTGTGCTTAACTTGACAAAGTTAAACCTATTGCCTGAAAAATTATTAATATAGTTTACACTAATGTTTATAAAAAAGAATTTATTGTATACAATTGTTTACTTGAGTTGGAATTATGAATAATATTTTGGTTAAAACTTTCAAATTCTCAATAATTATCATTTTTATTAAAATGTCCGGAATAAGCTAAATGATGTGACTAAAAATTACATTAATTGTCATTTTATATTTAGTACCTTTGCCGATATATAATTTCGCATTTTACAATATTTAAACTATATATTAATGGACATATTTGCCAAAATTAAACGCGATAGAGGGCCTCTTGGACAATATCAGGACATGGCTCACGAATATTTTGCTTTTCCAAAACTTGAGGGAGAGATTAGCAACCGTATGAAATTTAACGGGAAGGAAAAGATTGTATGGAGCCTAAATAATTATTTAGGATTAGCCAATCATCCTGAAGTAAGAAAGGCAGATGCTGATGCCGCTGCAGAATATGGGATGGCCTATCCCATGGGTGCAAGAATGATGAGCGGAAACTCTGATAATCATGATAAGATGGAAAGAGAATTCGCAGACTTTGTAGGTAAAGAAGATGCTATTTTATTAAATTTTGGATACCAAGGAATGGTTTCTGCAATTGATACCTTAGTTTCTCGTCATGATGTAATTGTTTATGATGCGGAAAGCCATGCTTGTATTTTAGATGGATTGAGACTGCATTCCGGAATGCGTTATAAATTTAATCATAATGATGTAGCAGATTGTGAAAAACAGTTACAAAGAGCTACAAAATATTTAGATGGTACAGAAGGTGGTATTTTAGTGATTACCGAAGGTGTTTTTGGTATGAATGGTAATCAAGGAAAAATTAAAGAAATTGCTGCTTTAAAATCTAAATATGATTTTAGGCTTTTTGTTGATGACGCACACGGTTTTGGTACTATGGGAGCTCATGGGAAAGGTATAGGAGAAGAGCAAGATTGTATTGAGGATATAGATATCTACTTTGGAACTTTTGCTAAATCTTTAGCAGGCATTGGCGGTTTTATTGCTGCTGATAAAGAAATTGTGTATTATTTACGTTATAATATGCGTTCTCAAATCTTTGCTAAATCTTTACCAATGCCAATGGTAATAGGTGGATTGAAAAGAATGGAATTGATTAAAGCACATCCAGAATATAGAGAGAAACTTTGGCATAATGTTCATAAATTACAAAATGGACTAAGAGAAAATGGTTTTGATATAGGAACTACTAATACGCCAGTAACACCAGTAATAATGCATGGAGAACTAGAGCAAGCCTTGCAAATGGTGGTGGACTTACGCGAAAATTATAATATTTTCTGTTCTGTAGTGGTGTATCCTGTTATTCCTAAAGGACAAATAATTTTACGTTTAATTCCTACCGCTGTGCATACAGATGAAGATATAGAAATATCACTTAAAGCATTCTCAGCAGTAAGAGCTAAATTAGAAAATAAGGAGTATCCTGATGAGATTCCTAATATTCATGAATTATTAGCAGTTAAATAATTTAATTAAAAGTTTTAAACAAGGGTAGCAATTTCCAATGCTGCCCTTTTTTAATGCTCAATATTTTTTTTGAAATGTGCACTAAGATAGGTCACTGATTTTTATTTTTTCTCCCATTTTAATACTTATTTAGAATATTTTAAGCTTTACTTTAAACCTTTAAAGCTATAAATAGTCTCATTAACTAATATTGAGATGCTTTGATTAAAAGAATTAGTCTTATTTTTGTTCTAACAAAATTAATAAAATGAAAAATATATTAATTATTCCTGCTCTACTTTTGGGCTCGTTTTCTTTTTTGGGTAATAATGCTAATGCTCAGGACTTTTCTGATGCTCTTAGATATAGCAGTTTAAGTACTGGAACTACTGCAAGATCAATGGCTATTGGTGGCGCTGCAGGTTCTTTAGGTGCCGATTTCTCTGCTTCTAGTGTAAACCCAGCTGGGCTCGCAGTTTTTCGGCAGAATCAAATATCCTTTACACCATATTTAAGTTATAATAATACTTCTGGAGAATATATAGGTAACACTGTAAATGATAATAATACAGCATTCAAGGTGGGTAATCTTGGTATAGTTTTAAATCAGAGTAGTAAAGAAAGAAGTGGATGGAAAGGTGTATCTTTTGCTATTGGTTATAATAAATTGGCTGATTTTAATAATCATTCAACTTTTCATGGAATTAATAATCAAAGTTCATTTTCTGAAGTTATGGCCTATGATGCTCAAAATTATGGCGTGACTGAAGATAGTGGTCCTTTAGGGTTTTTAGGTTATCAAAGTTATTTATTGAGTAATGATTTCAAATCTATTCCATATCATAATGTCATTGCAACAGGAGGAACTTTAAAACAAACAAAATATATTGAATCTAAAGGTGCCGTAAATGAATACACGATGAGTGTTGCTGGAAATTATGATGATAAGTTTATGATTGGTGGTACCTTAGGAATCACTACTTACCGATTAAACAGAACTAGTGATTTCATAGAGGCTGATAATACAGCCAGTATAAGTAATGAATTTAATTCTTTTACTTTTAGAGAAAGTTTACAAACCTCTGGAGTAGGTATTAATGGAAAGTTTGGATTTATTTATGCCATTAATCCTATGTTTCGTATAGGGGCGAGTGTACACACTCCTACCGTTTCTACTTTAACTGATTTAGTTGATTATAATGTGGTTAGTGTTATGGATAATGGATCGACTTATGATGTAAGTCCAGAAAATCTGTATCGTTCTGATTATAATATTACTACTCCAATGAGAGGTATAATTAGTGCTACTGGATTTTTTGGTACTAGAGGATTTGTTACAGGTGATGTAGAGTTTGTTCCTTATAACACTATGCGTATTAAATATAGTGGTGGCGGCGTGAATAGCAGTCAGGCTTCTAGAGCTCAAAATGATTTTATTAGAAATAACTTTAGCAGTACCATTAATGCCAGATTAGGATCAGAAGTGAGAGTGAATAATGAATTCTCTTTAAGAGCAGGAGTTGCTTACTACGGAAATCCATATAAAGACAATGCTAATAATTTAGGCGGTAGTCGATTCGATGGCTCTTTGGGTTTAGGCTATCAAATTGGAACAAGTCTAACGCTTGATTTAACCTATGTTTTAAGTCAAAGGACTTATAAGGAAACACCTTATAGCTTAAATATCCCAGGTGTGACTTTTTATGATGCCAGCTATCAAAATAATAGAAATATCATCGCATTGACCTTAGGTATTAAATACTAGGATTAAAAAATATAAAAAAAGAGGCTGACCTTTTGGGACAGCCTCTTTTATATTTATTGCTTTATGAATTTTTCAGTGCTAATTGAATTTTTATAATGAAGTTTTAATAAATATAAACCTGATGTTAAGTTTGAAATATCAATATTAGTTTCTAAACTAGGTTTCAAATTAGAGCTGAAGAATACTGCCTTTCCAAGAATATTTATAATTTCATAGCCTAAGATTTGGTGTTGACTATTAATCTTAATATACTGATTGGCAGGATTAGGATAAATCTTGAAATCATTCTTAAAGTTTAGGTCTTTTATTTTTGAAGATGTGGTAATAGTAATCGTTTGAGTAAAAGTATCTATCTTTTCGCAAGGGCTGTCTTTGGCAATTAAAGTCACCGTATAAGTTCCAGAATTAGTGTAAATATGGCTCGGCTGAGTTACAGTATCTTGATTACCGTCTCCAAAATCCCAAAGATATTCTGAGGCATTTTCTGAAAGATTATTAAAATTAACGGTGTCTTCAACGGTATTTGAAGTAAACTTTGCTTTCGGAACAATTAAAAATCGGTTCCATGTGGATAAGCTATCAAATACTAAGTTTGAACTTGTGTTTTGTATAATTTGTGCATTGGCAGTGCTCACCGTTGAATGAAAACTATTGCCAATAGGAGATTTTTGAAAAAGTACACTGTAAAAAGTACAAGCAGCAGCATAAGATCCATTGATATCTGGGTGACTTTCATCTTGGGAATATAGTTCAATACCAGGATTATTAGTTCTTAACGCTCGCCAAACAACTGCCACAGGTGCAATAGCCGCATTGTTTTGCTCAGCCATAATGGTATATCTTAATTGTAATAAGCTATCCATGCCTTCATAAGTACATAATGGAGGGAATGAAGGACAGTTTTGAGCATCACCATTCTTTCTGCCCCAAGTCATATAAAATAAGGTGGTAGCACAAGGATTACTAGCTTTTATCATACTATCTAATTTCTTTGCATAAGGATACACATCAATTTGAACTTGTGGGTCAGGAAAGGAGGGTAATTGGCTTTGCTCTTGAAGAATAACAAAATCCCAGTTACCTGCTTGAATCAGATTTTTGGTATTTGCATCGTTTGAATGTTGTTGAAGTGTATAGCCACCAGGTGTATTATTGCCATACTCTAATGTGTCTCCTGAAGCAATAGCCATTTGTTGAATTAAATCTGGAAGATTATTTACAAATGTGTAACTATTCCCAATAAATAATGCTTTTACTTTTTTAGCATAGCTTTGGTTGAAAGAGAAAATTAGGATACTTAAAAATAGAAATCTTACTCTCATTGTTATTATAGTTTTATGAATTAAATGGTTTTAAAAAAATAGATTAGAGGCTATCTGATCTGCAAAGAGTTTACCTGCCTCTGTTAATATAATTGAATTTTTATCTTGTGAGAATTGTGTTTTATTAATAAATTCGAGCTTCTTTAATAATTCGTTTTTATTTTCAGCTCCAAATCTTGATTCGAATTCTTGAAGACTTACGCCCCACATTGTGCGTAAACCTATCAATAATGATTCATTAATTTTATTTTCTAAGCTTAGATTTTCAATTTCATAATTTGGATTATTTTGCGCCATCCCTTTTAAGTAAAGGGCATTGTTTGCAATATTCCATTGTCGATCATTACCATCAAATGAATGAGCAGAAGGACCAATGCCTAAATATTGCTTTCCTTGCCAATAACTAGTATTATGAACTGCATATTTTTCATATCTAGCAAAGTTTGAAATTTCATAATGCTCAAAACCACTGCTACAAAGTGTTTCCGTCATAATTTCAAACTGTTTGGCAGTTTGTTCATTAGAAGGAGCAGGACTTTTTCCATTTTTAATATCGTGCGCCAACTTTGTTTTGTCTTCGATGGTTAATGCATAAGAGGAGATATGTGGAATCTCCCAATCGATAGCTTTATTTAGATGAGTTTTCCATTCTTCATTACTTAAATTAGGCGTTCCATAAATCAAATCTATGGTAAGGTTATCGAATCCTGCATCTTGAGAAAGCTTTACTGCTTTTTCTGCTTCAGTTGCGGTGTGTGCTCTGTTCATATATTTCAAATCAGCTTCCTTGAAAGATTGAATACCTATACTCAATCTATTTATCGGAAACTTTTGAAGTAATTTCAAATAGTCTTTATTGATATCGTCAGGATTGGCTTCTATTGTGCATTCTTTCAACTGTTCAATGGAATAGTTTTTATATATAGCTTCCCAGATCTTACCTAAATCCTTCTCATTTAATAAAGAAGGTGTGCCTCCTCCAAAATATACCGTTTCAATTTTTTTATTTAAATATCCTTTTCGACTGGATAATTCAATTATTAAAGCGTCAATCATTTCTTCTTTTAATTTTAAAGAAGTAGAGAAATGAAAGTTGCAATAATTACATGCTTGACGACAAAAAGGGATGTGGATATAGATTCCGGACACAAAAACAAACTTATACTGCAAATTTCAGTATTTTCGCTGATTAATCAAACGATTTATGAAAGTATTAAGTTTTTTATTATTTTTAGTAATATTATTTTCAAACAACATTAGCTTTGCACAAGATAAGCCCAAAGCTGCTGCCATTACCGCAACGGAAAATTGTAGTGATGTTTTGGTCCATTCAAGATTGGTAGAAGCTAATCAGGAATTGGAAGCTAAAGCTTATAAATTAGTTTCTTTTTCTTCAGAAAACCTAAAGTCTAATGCCTTTAAGTATGTCCGATTAGAATGCAAAGCTGGAGAAGAATACGAAATTAGATATGTTTTAGGAAGAAAAACAAAGAGATATCAATTATATGTGCTTGCAGAACAATCAGAATATGTGGTACAATCAAAACAAAGTTTAGAGAAAGGGAGCATTAATCTTATAAAAGAGCGATTCAAAGCAACGAAAGATGGTGTGTATGTGTTATTTTATGCTCAAAGAGCAAAAGGTTCTAATTGTGTAGGATTATCAGTATTCAAAAAATAATGATTTAGATAATAAATGAGAAACTGGCTTAGGAAAATATTTGGATGGCGAGAGGAGTATCCGGTTAGCTTTTATCTTACCGATATTTTTTTTAGAAAGATCTTGAGGCATAACGCTGAGGTAAAGTGGCCTGTTCATTTCACCTCTACAATTCGTTCTGCAAAGAAATTAATTATTGGCAAGGAAACATTTCCAGGGGACTCTCCCAATAATTATATAAATGCCACAAATGGAATTTACGTTGGAGATTATACCAATATAGGTCCAAATGTAAGTATCATATCTTCTAATCATGATGTTTATGAAAATCAAAAAATACTCTTTGCTTCACCGATTAAAATCGGGAAACATTGTTGGATAGGTTCTCATAGTGTGCTATTGCCAGCTGTTGTTTTGGGTGATTATACTATTGTAGGAGCAGGAACAGTTGTAACAAAAAGTTTTGAAGAAGGCTATTGTGTGATAGCTGGAAATCCTGCTAAAATTATAAAATATTTGGATAAAGAAAAATGCCAAACTATTGAAAGATCGTCTATCTAATCGAATAATGTATCGTGAGGCGACTTTGATTTTCATCAATCGCCTGTTTATTACGCTATGTCTGGTGGTAACCACATATTTGTTTGCGCATCGTTTACCCCAACATCAATATGGCATTTATCAAAATTTTTGGACACAATTTAATACACTTTTCGCGATTAGCGGTTTAGGAATAGCTTCATTTATTTTTTCCTATACGCCACAGAAAGTTGTTCAGATTTTTAAAAGTTTGAGTAAAAAGCGTCTCGGAGTGGGTATAAGCCTAATTCTAGCTAGTGCAATTGTATTTGGACTTATGCAAAAAAATGCTGGTCTCAGTTTAGTTTGGACTTCAACATTCCTAATCCTTAATACATTAAGTTTATTGTCGGATAGCTTTCTAATTATTTTCAAGCGGTTCCGAATAATGCTTTTGATCAATTTTTTATACTTTATTGGATTTGTCGCCTTGCATTATTATTGTTTGTCACAGCCTTACATGGACTTTAATTTATTATTTCAGTTATTGTCAGGACTTAGTTTATGCAAAGTATTGGTTTCTTTCCTGATTTTTAAAAATGAGTTTGGTCAAGTTAGCAATGAACATTTAAGTGATAAAAAGCATCTCCATTTATGGATGCATCTATTTGTTTTTGATTTAATTCAAATATTTTTTTCTTATTCTGATAAGTTTATTGTTTCCTTATTAGCACCAGCTGCAACCTCTGCAGTATATATCAATGGTACTTATCCAATTCCATTTATACCCATTATTTTTTCTGCGGTGAGTAGTGCAGCTTTAATGCAATTTAATAATATGGAGGATAATCATGAAAATCAAATAAGTATTTTAAATAGAACAGGTAGAGCGTTAAGTACAGTAGTTTTTCCAGTATTCTTTTACTTTCTTTTCTTTAGGAATGAATTTATTGTATTTTATTTTTCAGATAAATACCTAGCATCTGTACCTATATTTTTTGTAAGCTTATTTATGTTACCTTTTAAGGCCTTTAACTTCACCATGTTGTTTCGAAAAAGAGAAAAAGGGAGCATTATAAATAAAGGTGCTATTGTTGATATTAGTTCATTATTGGTGTTTGTTGGGCCCTGCTATTATTTCCTAGGTCTTAAAGGCATTCCTCTAAGTTTTGTATTGGCAACATTGATGCAGGCTGGATATTATATGATTTATCACCAAAAGATTTTAGAAAGCAAATGGTATCATATTTTACCGATACAAGATTGGATAAAGAAAATAATTATTTTTGGTGGCGCAAGTTTTTTCCTACATTGGCTTTTTATTGATTTTATGCAATTCTCAGGAATCTTAAGTCTAACTTTAGCTTTAACTATTATAATTTTGATTGCGATCGCATTTTTATTTCAAGAATTAAATTTTTTTTCAAAAAATAAATTTTCTAAGAAATAGTCGGATTCAAATAAAAAATATATTTCAACCGATTTGACTTCAATTTTAATCCTAATTATAGCAATATTTCTGCTACATCTTAAGGAAAAGACCCATTATCACTAATATTATCAAAAAGTTATATTGAGTTATGGATAATCAGCGTTAAATTTGCAATAATCATATTAATTCTTAAAGATTAAAACTTTTGATAGAAAATAAAAATATTATAGAAGAAGAGGTAAAGGCAATATTAATTGGCCTTATTCAGGATGGACAAACAGAAACTCAAGTAAAAGAGTATTTGACTGAACTTGCTTTTTTGGCTGAGACTGCTGGTGCCATTACCATGAAGCGCTTTTTTCAAAGATTGCCACACCCTGATAATAAGACTTTTATTGGGAAAGGGAAATTGGAAGAGGTAACAGAATACGTAAAAAGGAAAAATATTGAATTGATTATTTTTGACGATGAACTTTCTGGTTCACAAATTGCAAATATTCAAAAAGTAGTTGGTATAAAAGTAGTTGATCGATCAGATCTAATTCTTGATATTTGTGCAAAACGTGCCAAGACCGCTCAAGCAAAAACTCAGGTAGAACTAGCTCAATATCAATATATTCTTCCTAGATTAAGAGGAATGTGGACACACCTTGAACGTCAAGGAGGTGGAATTGGATCTCGTGGGCCGGGTGAAACAGAAATAGAAACTGACCGACGGATTGTAAAGGATAAAATAAGCTTATTGAGAAAGAAGCTCGCTGAAATAGATAAGCAGTCGCAAACTCAAAGACAGCAAAGAGGAGAATTGATAAGAATTGCATTGGTAGGATATACGAATGTGGGGAAGAGCACATTGATGCGCGTCTTGAGTAAATCTGATGTATTTGCTGAAAATAAATTATTTGCGACACTAGAAACTACTACTAGAAAAGTAGTTTTTGACCAAACACCGTTCCTTTTAAGTGATACAGTTGGATTTATTAGAAAACTTCCACATCATTTAGTGGAAAGTTTTAAATCTACTTTGGATGAAGTCAGAGAAGCAGATATCTTATTGCATGTTGTGGATATTTCTCATCCCCAATTTGAGGATCAAATCAATGTTGTGAATTCGACACTTCAAGATATCCATGCTTTTGACAAGCCAACAATTTTGATATTCAATAAAATGGATCAATATATTAGCGATACTTTTGATGAGTTCTTAACAGAAGACGTAAAGCAAAGTTTATTGAAAGATTTGTTTCGAAAATGGGATAATATAACGGAGGGAAATGCCTTCTTTATTTCAGCTCTTGAATTAACTAATATTGAGCTTTTGAGAGAGCGCTTACTCGATAAAGTTAAAGAACTTTATCAAAAAAGATATCCTTATTTAAATAGATTTTACTAAGATGTACCAAGAACAACATTGCAGACTTTCTGTAAATATAAATAAAATTGCCACCTTGCGTAATAGCAGAGGTGGAGACAATCCTAATCTTTTAAAAGTAGCCTTAGACTGTGAGCGATTTGGAGCTCAAGGTATTACTGTTCATCCAAGACCTGATGAAAGACATATAAAATATGCAGATGTTTATGAGTTAAAGCAGCATTTAATTACCGAGTTTAATATTGAGGGAAACCCAAAAGAGGATAAGTTTGTACAATTGGTTATTGATAATAAACCAGAGCAAGTTACTTTAGTCCCAGATGCTACAAATCAATTAACTTCAAATCATGGTTGGGATACTATTAAAGAAAAAAAGTTTTTAGAAAACATGATTCAAGTTTTTAAAAACGAAGGTATTAGAGTTTCTATTTTTGTAGATCCGGTGGAGGCAATTATTAAAGGTGCAAAAGATTGTGGAACGGATAGCGTAGAGCTTTACACTGAGTCGTATGCCAAGAATTATGCAATAGATAGAAGTGCAGCTATTAAAAATTACTTATTGGCAGCTGAGGTGGCGGCAAAAGAAAATTTGAGATTAAATGCTGGTCATGATTTAGATTTGAATAATTTGGCGTTTTTTGCCTCTAGCATTCCAAATCTTTCAGAAGTTTCAATTGGTCATGCCTTAATTTCTGATGCATTATATTTAGGTTTGCAAAATACAATACCTTTGTATCTAAGATGTTTACAATAAACTACGTCTATAATTTACAATAAATTTTTTTAAAATTAAAGATTATAATATGAAAACAATAAAAATAATAGCGATAGGGCTTTTAGCTCTAGGATTAAGTCTTAATGCAAAGGCTGATGGTCAAGATGGAGATTGGGGTCGCGATAATATTAAGTTTTACCCATTAAATGCATTCACTTATGGTGGAGTTGGCTTTGGCTTATCTTATGAGCGAATCGTAGATAAAAAAGGTTTAATAGGAATACAATTGCCAGTTCATTTGGGATTGAGTAGTGGTTATAATTCCAATTCTAATTATGATGCTACTTTTATGTTTAATCCTGGATTAAAGATATATCCTTGGGGACAACGAAAAACAACCTATGCATTAGGTACTTCATTATTTATGACCAGTGGAAAGGAAACTAGAGAAAGTTGGGGAGGAGGACCGACTACAATTATGACTAATTATAACACTTTCTCTACTGGAATTATGATTAATCAATATCTTCAATTTAATATTACTGAGAATATTAATCTTGGATTTGAGTTTGGTGCTGGTCCGAGTTATATTAATACCAGAAAAGATGTTGCAAATAATACAACTTTTTCTGATGGTATAGATGGGATGGTTCTTTTTGGATTCCATTTTGGATATAGGTTTTAATGAATTTTAGTAAGGGAGATTTATTCTCCCTTTTTTTATTATAATTTATCAGCATAATAATTTCAAAAAGATCTATTAATGCTGATAAACTTATGTTCTCTATATTATAGCCTAATTTAGGTAAAAGATTAATAAGTAAGAAAATATGCATTGAATGTTCTTCCTTATTTCAAAAGGCTATTTACCTTTAAAAAAACATTAATTTTGTTGAAATCAATGTAACCTAATGTCTTATTGTAATGTTATAAAAGAAATGCAAGTCGGTGAGCGACGATCGCTACATGAAAATTACCATAATTATCATTATGGATTTCCACTTCATGATGATAATGAATTATTTGGTCGTTTAATCCTTGAAGTTTTTCAAGCAGGGTTAAGTTGGGAAACTATTCTTAAAAAGGAGGAGAATTTCAAGAAAGCGTTTCAAAACTATGATATAAAAAAGATTGCGTGTTTTGGCAAAAAAGATTTTGATGCGTTAATTCAAAATGCTGGAATTATCAGAAATAAATTGAAAATAAATGCAACGATTTATAATGCTCAGAAAATTGTTGAATTACAAAACGAATACGGAAGTTTTGAAAAATGGTTAGCAAGCAATCATTCATTAGTTCTTCAGGATTGGGTAAAATTATTTAAAAAGAGCTTTAAATTTACTGGGCCAGAAATAGTGAATGAATTTCTGATGAGTATAGGTTATTTACCAGGAGCACATGAAGAAGGATGTCCAGTTTATAAGGAAATATTATTTGCTAAACCTATGTGGAATGATGCTAAACAAATATAAAAATTAATAGAACATATTATAAATCACAAGGAGCAAATATTAATTTGCTCCTTGTGATTTAATGTTTTTTTGTTTGTTGAATTTAGTAAACTTTTACAGAGCAAACGAAATCTTGAAGTAGACCTACTTGTTCGGTTCTCTCTAAATTCTTATATTTATTTTTATTGCTTAAGTTTATTTTTTCTGATTTTGGTAATTCATCTATCAATTTTAATAATTGTTCCGCATGAACAGCAAAAGTAGTACCTGTAGTATTTAATTGTTTACCTGTGATGATACCTATTATATTTCCATTATTGTCAAAAATAGGAGCGCCGCTTTGACCTGGATTAGCTGTGATTTCTAACTGATAGGTTAGTGTATTGTCATCAAAGCCTTTTGCTGCACTAACATAACCTTCGTTATACACAACGTCATCCTTAGGGAATCCTATAGAAAATATTTTCTGACCTAATTTTGCGACGCGCTTATCTATTGTATAAGGTAATCTGGAAGGTAATTTAAAGTTTTCATCACTAATTTTCAGGATGGCTAAATCAGTTTCAGGATTCACTTTTACTACTGTAACTTTATGATGAACCCCATCTTTAGTTTGAATGAATACCGAGTCAGCTTTTTCTACTACATGATAGTTAGTGGTAAAGTATCCATCTTCACTTATTGCAAAGGCAGAGCCTCCAAATGTTGCAGGATTAGATGGTGAATCCGCACTAGAATCTACATTTTTTATATCACTAATAATCTTGTTTTGAGATTGTTTTAATGTTTCTAAATCTCTTTTTAATAAAACAAATTGGCTATTATTGTTTTTCGAGCTATTTGTTTTAATTATAGAATAAGTACTTAAGGAAGAGAAAATGGCTATTACAGCTGCAGCAGAAACGGTTTTCCAATTTTTACTTATCCAGAAGATTACTTTAGATTTAGAATTTCTTTTTTCATTTGCTGTTGGTTTCCCAATTGATTTTGAAACAGAACCTGTAGTTGCTTTATGTTTTTGAGCAATCTGTGAAACCAGATTTTTAAATTCACTTTTCTTTTTATAATCTTTTAGGAGCACTTGGATATTTAGTGCTTCTTCAAAGGCTTTATTTAAATCGTTATCTTTATTTAAAGCGTTATGAAGATCTTTTAATTCTAAAGATGACAAATTCTCATTAGCATAACGCTCTGCCCACTCTTCAATATTCAATAAGTTTATCGTCATTTCTTAATTTTTTAATAACACCTTAGAAGAAAAAAATATTTTTTTTAATCGGTTTAGGCATTTGTATTTTTGTGTTTTTGCATTTTCCGCATTCGTATAATCAAATTGTAGTGCAATTTCCTGCATTGTTTTATTTTCTAAATAAAATGCTTTCAATAATTGGCTACAAGGATTACCTAATACATCTAATGCTTCTTCTAGTTTTTCAAAATCTGCTTCTTTTTCTAAATGTAGCTGAATGCCGTCATCATATTGTCCAAATTCTATCCCGTTTTCATTACTATCAGTTTCCAATTTCTCATCAAAACTACTGGTAATGTCTCTTTGTTGCGTCTTTTTATACCATATTCTTTTGCAAACAGCAATTAAATAAGTGCTTAATTTACTCGTCAGTTTAAAGTCTTTGTCTTGAGCTTTTTCAAATAAGACCATTAAGCCTTCTTGAAAAATATCATAAGCATCTGCTTCATTACCTCCTCTCGTTACCAGCCAACTTAATACCATTGGTTGGTATAGTCTATATATTTCCTCTATTGCATGGCTATCATAATTAGAAAGTCCATCAAAAAGAGTTTCGTCGGTATAAAAATATTTTTGGTTCAATGTAATAATCCTTATTGATCAATATTTAATAATAGTCTGCAATCAAAATTGCAATTTACTCTAAAAGGATTAACAAAGATAAGAACTAAAATTAGTTTCTTTTTCCTCTTTTATTTCTATACATTTATTAATACTAAAAACTGAAAATTGTAACCCAATAAGTGTATTTAAATTTTTTTTTAAAATTAGGGTTACCTTTCTTTGAATTCTGTATTAATCTACAAATCATTAATTTAAAATTTAAAAAATCAATCAAATGAAAGCTTTAAAATTAGGCGTTTTCGCTATAGCTATGGGTCTTTTCGCAGTATCTTGCGGTAACAATGAAGAAGCAGCTGCTAATGCTGACGAAACTCAGACTGAACAAACTGCTACTACTACTGAAGAAGTTGCTCCTGTAACTGAAGAAGTTGCTCCTGCTGATGCTCAAGTAGAAGCTCCTGCTGCTACTGATGCTGACGCTCCTGCTGCTGCTGATAAAGCTGCTGAAAGCGCTGCACAATAATCTTATAGAAAAAGATTTAAACTAAAAACAAAAATAGAAAGAGCTACTGATTCAGTAGCTCTTTCTATTTTTACAATATTTTTTACTTAATTTTGTTACAATAATTCATTCGGGTTTCCTTCTTGAAATTTATATGCTTATTAAAAATTTAATTATAAGGAAATTTTTATTTTATGATTAATGTATTAAAAATATAGCTTATGAAGAAGTGTATTACCTTATTTATAATAGTAATCTTCTCGATTCATCAACTTGTTGCTCAAAAATATCATTCACAGTCTATTCCGATTGAGTTAAGTTTGTTTAATAATGGAAGTTTTATGCCGGGTAGTGGCGTATTAGGTATTTGGAGTCCAACAGTTCATCCTGGAATCAGTGCAGGTACCCGATTTTATTATAAAGAGAAACAGAAATCCGAATTATTTCAAACTGTAAAAATCGGATATTTCTATCATCGTTTTGCGCAACACGGAGTACAATTGTATACGGAGTTGGGTTATAGGTATAATTTCACAAAACGATTTTTTGGAGAAGCTCGATTAGGGCTTGGTTATTTACTTTCCATCCCTGATTTGCAAGTTTTTGAGTTCCAACAAGGATCGTATGCAACTAAAAACAACAAAGCTAGAAGTCAATTTATGGGTGGACTTTCTCTCCATATTGGTTATGATTTTCAAGATATTATTCATCAACCCATTGATTTGTTTACAGGATATCAATTTTGGGTTCAATCGCCTTTTGTCAATGGCTATGTTCCATTGTTACCCAATAATTCCGTCCACTTAGGTATTATTTATTATTTACCAAAAAAGAAAAGTCATGACCAATAATATAAAAATAATTCTAGGTGTATTGATTCCATTTTTCTTTTACGCTTGTATGCAAAAGCCAAGCATAGAGCCTACTGCTGCTTGTTTAGTGAGCCCAACAGCTTCACATTCTAAAGGTGTTGCCTTTCAAGATATTATTGATGATTTTACCGAAAAAGGACTACCCGGTATTTCATTGTTGGTAAAAGACAGTGAAGGAGTTTGGTATGGAGCTTCTGGGTTGGCAGATATAAAAAAAGGAATTAAAATGGAACCTTGTCATGTTTCTAAAGTTGCGAGTCTTACAAAAATATTTATGGGAGCACTCAGTTTTAAACTTGCTGAAGAAGGAAAAATTGATTTGGATAAAAAGGTGAGTGACTATTTAGATGCTTCCGTTTTAAAAGATATAGCTAATGCTGATAAGGTAACGGTTCGTCAATTAATGAACCATACTACTGGAATATTTGATGTGATCACAGATAATGGATTTTATCTTTCGGTATTGAATAATCCGCCGGCTTTTAGAAACCAAATGGATATCTTAGCTTTTGTTAGAGGGAAGGCACCAGCGTTTGAAACCGGTACGGAAGAGGGTTATAGCAATACGAATACTCTTTTATTGAGTATGATTATTGATAAGGCAACTGGTATTAATCATGCTCAACTATTAAAAGAAAAAATTATTGAGGCACTAGACTTGAACAATAGTTTTTACTACTATCATGATGCCTTGCCAGAAAATAAAGTTGCACAAGGCTATTATGATTTATATAATAATGGCACATTGGTGAATGTCTCTAGTTATAATACTGGCAGTGGAAATGGATATACTGGGCTTTATACTAATGTTTTTGATTTGTTGAAGTTTTCTGAAGCTTTATTTGAAAATAAAACTTTAATTAGCCAAAATTCATTAGATCAAATGTTGACCTTTTCAATGCCTTTAGAAGAGGATGCCACTAGATTATTAGGTGCTGGAGTGATGAAGGATTTTATTCTAAGAAATAATTCAGAGGAATATGGCTATGGCCATCGTGGAAGAGATTTAGGATATAGTGCGGATATGTTTTACTTTCCTAAAAAAGGACAAACTTTTATTTTAATTGTAAATTATGGAACAGATGGTAATAGTGCCTTGCGACCTGATTTTTATGACTTGAGAGATAAGATAGTTGATAAAATGATGGAATAATATAAATTCTCATATAAGAAAAATGACCATTACTTTTTAATTGTAATGGTCGTTTTTTTTGTATAAATTTTTATTTAGAATAAACATTCCAAGTGCCTGGACTGCTATCAGTGTTTAATAATACTAATCTATTTTTAGTAAGTTCCTTGATTGGAAAAGTAACACTCTGGCTGCCACTGCTAACGTAAAGATTTTGATCATTATTTGTTAAAGACCAATTTACATTACTTGTTTGACTTCCAGTTCCGATGGTTACACTTGAAACGGCTGTTCCGTCTTCATTAAAAGTGTAATAACCAGAAACGCCATAACTTGAAGCAGGCTGTGTTTCTCCATTGTCTAAGTTTCCATTAGTATTAAGGTCCTCTCCGAGTTCAATCAAAGTCCAAGTGCCTAGCATCATTTTCTTACGATCTTGACTGTCGTTTTTAGAGCAGGAACTTGCCAAAAAAGTGATGGCTGCAATAACAAAAAGTAATTTTCTCATTTCGTTTTTAAATTTTATAGATGCAAACATAAGAAAAGAAAAGATAAGATAAGATAAGACAAGACAAGATTAACAATTTGTTAGCTTTCAGGATGTTAATAATTTTTTTTCTTAAAATTATTTCCAATGAATAATCCTATCTTTGCATACTCAATGAAATATCCAAAATATATTATAGAACCAAATGGGTTTATTTAACTTTTTAACACAAGAAATTGCTATTGACTTAGGTACTGCCAATACTCTAATCATTCATAATGACCAAGTGGTGGTAGACGAACCATCGATTGTGGCAAAGCAAAGAGATACGAATAAAATTATAGCCGTTGGAAAGAAGGCTATGATGATGCATGAAAAGACGCATGATAATTTGAGAACTATCCGGCCAATGAAAGATGGTGTAATCGCAGATTTTGATGCAGCTGAAGGAATGCTTCGTGAAATGATTAGAATGGTTTATCCTAAAAAGCCTTTATTTCCTCCCAGTTGGAGAATGGTAATATGTATTCCCTCTAGCATAACAGAAGTAGAAAAACGTGCCGTTAGAGATAGTGCAGAACAGGCAGGAGCCAAAGAAGTTTATATGATTCATGAACCTATGGCTGCAGCTTTAGGAATTGGCATAGATGTAGAAGTACCTACCGGGAATATGATTATTGATATTGGAGGGGGTACCACTGGTATTTCTGTAATTTCTCTTGCTGGTATAGTTTGCGATCAAAGTATTCGGATTGCTGGAGATGAATTTACTGCTGATATTTTAGAAGCAATGCGCCGTTATCATAGTTTGAATATCGGTGAACGTACTGCCGAGCAGATAAAAATTCACGTAGGCTCTGCTTTGAAAGAATTAGATAATCCGCCTGACGACATCGCTGTTAATGGTAGAGACCTTGTTACAGGTATTCCTAAGCAAATTCATGTGTCTTATCAAGAGATTGCTGAAGCTTTAGATAAGTCAATATTCAAAATTGAAGAGGCTATTTTAAAGGCATTAGAAAGTACACCGCCAGAATTAGCATCTGATATTTATAGAAGAGGTTTATATTTAACTGGAGGAGGCGCTTTATTGAGAGGTTTGGATAAGAGAATTGCTAATAAAATTAAATTACCTGTTCATGTAGCTGAAGATCCATTAAGAGCTGTTGTTAGAGGTACAGGAATGGCCTTGAAAAATTTAGATAGATTTACTTTTTTAATGAAATAAGGAATTAAAACAATAAAAAAAAGGCTTTTTATAAAAAAATGAAGAGCCTTTTTTTTCTTAATGCAAATTTTGTCTAAATTCGCTTCATACAAAAATAACTGTGGTAAAAATTTTTCAACTCATTGGTAAATATTGGAACATCATCCTCTTTGTGATGTTAGAAATATTCTGCCTTAGATTGATTAAAAATAGTAATACTGTCCAAGGGAATGATCTTCTAAATTCCTCAAATGCATTATCTGCTTATTTTTACGGAAAACAAACCCAAATTATCTCTTATTTTAATATGGGATCTGCTAATAAACAATTATTGGCTGAAAACACTAAACTTAAAAATGCTTTAGATCAATATAAATATTTTGATACTACTCAAAACGTAGTGGCTAAAGTTCCTATAGTGAAATATGATTCCATAAAACAAAAACCCACCGATACCCTTATTCATACAGATAGTGTAGGCAAACCAACTATTGTACAGGATTTAAGACCTTATGGACCGCCAAGGGTAACCAAGTATGCTTCCTTTAATTATATAGCAGCAAAGGTGATTAATAATTCGGTAGTGAATGACAAAAATAATTTTATCACTATTAATCGAGGAACTGAAGATGGGGTTCAAAAAGGTATGGCTGTCGTGTCTGCAAATGGTGTTGTAGGTCGTGTCGCTTATGTTTCTAAACATTATGCAGCGGTGATTTCGATGTTGAGTTCTAGACCTGTAAGTTCTCAAATTGCCAATGGTAATATGGGAATTACCATTTGGGACGGAAAAACCGCAGATTATGTTACTATGACACAGGTAGATATACAAACTTTTGTAAAAAAAGGTGATACCGCTTATACTACAGGCTACTCTTTCTTCCCAGAAAATATTGCCATAGGTACTGTTACTAAAATAGATACTTTTAAATCAAATAATACATTAAATTTGAATTTAAAATTATTGAATAATTTCAGAAACTTACACTATGTTTACGTTGTAGGGAGTACGATTGGAATAGAAAAAACAGAATTAGAAAAAGAAATTGAACGTCAAGAAAGTGCATTGAAAAATAAAGACAATAAAACACAGTAAAAGCTAGAAGAGATGAGCGTTTATTTAAGGAATTTTTTAAGATTTATATTCTTAGTGGGTATACAGGTTCTGTTGCTCAATACCTTGTCTTTGCATTGGTTTTCTGGTTCTAGTAGTTTTCCTACTTTTATTCCATATATTTATCCATTGTTTTTATTATTACTACCCATTGAAACTCCTGTTTGGTTCATGTTGGTTTCTGGTTTTGTACTTGGTTTAACGGTTGATGTATTTATGAATACACCTGGATT
The DNA here is from genome assembly GCA_035497795.1 of Edaphocola sp. Classification (GTDB taxonomy): domain Bacteria; phylum Bacteroidota; class Bacteroidia; order Chitinophagales; family Chitinophagaceae; genus Edaphocola. The sequence continues at coordinate 25,088 of DATJCU010000112.1, forward strand.
AAATGCGGCAGCCAGTGTATTAATGGCTTATAGCAGGTTACCCATTTTAAAATTTATTTTACCTCGTAAATTGTATGAATACAGAAATGCTACTCCATCTGTAGAAGTGATGAACTGGACTCCTTTTTTAACCTATGTAGGAGTGTTATTATTAATTCATCATTTTGCTTTATTATTATTAGAGGTTTGGAGTTTAAACGCACCTTTGTATTTTGTAATAAAGCTTTTAGCATCCTTAGTTACCAGTTTATTATTTGTTGTGTTGTATGCTTTACTGTTTTCAAAACAGATTAATAATGCCTCAAGAATAGATTAAAGTCTTTTATTCTAATATTTGTTTTTCGAATTTTTATTTAATATTTAAGCATGCATTTTTATTGAATTTTTGCTTGTGTTTTTAGGTCTTGAAAATAGATAGACGTCCACACGGATGCATTGGGAAAAGTGCCCTGAATTAGAGCATTCACTGTTGCTCCATTCATTAAAATTTATTTTTAAAAAAGGACTATTCAAGAATACTATTTGTATTCAATGCTATCTCGGAATCTCTATTCTATCTATTATTTCTTTCAAAACACTATCTGTGGTTAAACCATCCATTTCTTTCTCTGGAGTTAATGCTACTCTATGTCTTAGCGCAGGCATTACATTGTCTTTGATATCTTCAGGCGTTACAAAATCCCTACCTCTTAAAACAGCAAGACTTTTTGAAGCATTCAGTAAAGCAATCGATGCCCTTGGAGAAGCTCCTAAATATAAAGACGGGTTATTTCTAGTATCGTGAATAATCTGGGTAATATAAATTAATAGTTTTTCTTCTACAATAACCTGACTAATTACAGAACGGCAGAAATCAATATCTTTCTTGTCGATCACAGTTTGAATATTGTCAAGAAAATTAAGGGCGCTCTTTTTATGATGCAGATTCAAAATCTGTAATTCTTCTTCTAAACTCGGATAATTGATATTGATTTTAAATAAGAAACGATCTAACTGTGCTTCAGGTAATCTATAAGTTCCCTCGTGTTCTATAGGGTTTTGAGTGGCTACAACCATAAAAGGAGCTTCCATTTTATGAGTGAAACCATCAGAAGTTATTTGTCGTTCTTCCATTACTTCAAATAAGGCTGCTTGAGTCTTGGCAGGAGAGCGATTAATCTCATCTATCAAAACAATATTTCCGAAAATAGGACCCTTTTTGAATTCAAAACCACCTTCTTTAGGATTGAAAATATTAGTGCCTATTACATCAGAAGGCATCAAGTCAGGTGTAAATTGAATCCTACTGAAATCAACTGCTATCAATGCTGCCAAAGTTTTTGCTGTAAGTGTTTTAGCGACACCCGGAACGCCTTCTAATAATACATGGCCATCAGCTAAAAGTGCAGTCATTAATAATTCAACCATCTCGTTTTGACCAATAATTATCGCACCAATAGCTTCTTTTACTCTGTCCATCATTTCCGTTACACGAGTTACCGGAATCCTTTCTTGATAGCCATTTGGTTCCATATTGATTTGTTCTTGTTCCATGTTTTTAAGATTTTATTTCTTTAAAAATTTTTGAATATTGGCATGAAGCTTAAATAATTGTTTGTCGTCAACTATTATAGTATTATCTAGTATTGATTTTATTTGATACATCAAAGCATTTGTATCTGCTTCTGTATTAGCAGTTCTTGTTGCTAATTTCAGTCCAAATTCTTTATCAAGAATACTTGTGTTTAATTTATAATTACTTCTTACATGCTCTAAGAAATGCTGAATCATTTTCAATGCCATATTTTTATTATTGTGTTTTAAATAATATAAATTGGCAATTGTTTCCACAAAAGATTTGGAATCATTTGTTAAAGGTTCCATTACTGGAATAATGTTTTGTCTTCTTTTTAAATTGATCAGTGCATAAATTATTAAAGCAAATATAGCAATAAGTAATGCTGTTCTAGTTGCCTTATGCTTCCAAAGAATTCCCCAATCAGAAACATGCTTTTCTCTTTGGGTTCCTACTGCAAAGTATACTTTTGAGATGTTTTCATTCGTAAAAGAAAGAATATCACTAAAATATTGAATATTGTTTTCTTGCAGCATATAATAATTAGAAAATGCTAAAGGACTGGTAACTAATATAAGATTACCTTCTCCTACTTGAAAAGAGAGCGCATTGAAATCTTTATTATCCAGCTGACTGATAATATTCGATTCGGTAATTAGTTTTTTGTAGGTTTTGCTTTTTTCATTAAAAGCAAAGGATAATTCAAATGGATTAAATTTATAAATTGAGAACTTATAATTTGCTTTAGTTTTTTGTGAAGTATGGTTCGTTATTACTTTAAGGATTTTTTCTTTGGAGGATTCATTATTTGGGATATTTAAAAATTCAGTGATTGGATTTTCAGTACCTTTTAAAATCAAGGCACTATCATAACCTATAAATTCACTTAAACCTTCTCCAAATCCTTCGGAAATAATAACCACATCATTACCGTAATTTAACCAATGGTTTAATTGGTTTAACTCAGCATCACTAAAGTCAATATTACTAGCCAAAATGATAAAAGCTGAGTTTTTATCATAATCAATATTGCTAAATATCGAGGAATTAATCCCTACTTCTTGGATATTTGCATCTGGAAATATAAGAGGAAGCGCCCTTTTGAACAAGTTAAACCCAAATGGCTGCTTCGACTTAGTAGTATAAGCAGGTTTCCAATCTGTTCTTTTAGGTATTTTATTACAAGAAGACCAAAATACAAAAGCCAGAAAAACAGATAATATGAATAATGTCTTTTTCAATGATGGATCAGTTTTGATTTTAATGATTGATACACCGATGTTATTTTTTGATATTGAAGCGCTTCTATAGGGAATGCTCCATACCAAACATATTCATAATGTCTTAACAGCTTTTTGAATTCATCTTTTTTGGTTTTATCCTTTATCGATTTTAAATAGTCATAGTTAGTCGCAGAATCCTTTGAGTCCCAATCACTTTTCTGTTTCAAGATTGAGATAATATGCCTGAAGCTTTGTCGTGTTGCTAGTCTGAAGTTGCCATCTTTTTCAGATTGTTTGATTAACTGTTCCCATTGTTCGGGCAAATATTTGTCTTCTTCAGAATCGAATGCTGTATCAAACTTTTTATGCTTATTTTGAAAGATCGAATAACCATTTCTTTTGAAAAACTGATAGAGTGTATAAATGACCAGAATAAGAAGTAAAGCCCACATTAAAAAAGAACCTGCTGCACCACTTAAAAGCTTTAAAAACCATATTAGAAATCTACTGAAAATATCCGGTTTATGCTCTCGAATGGGTTTAATAACTTCCTTCTGGTAAGTGTAATCGGGATGCTTACTGATTTTTTCCCATTTATTTTGGTCGATTTTTTTGGGACTCCATTTTTTGGAATTTATTTCTTTATTATAATGAAAGCCGTTTTGATCATTCTGTTCTTGAGGGCTATTGTCCGACTCATACGCTTCGGTAGTTGAATCTTCAGTTTCGGTAATTGTATCTTGTACTTCTTCTTTAGATTGACTAAAAGAAAAATGGTTCAATAACAAAAAGGATCCACATAAAAATATGAAGAATCTAAGTATTGAGTTTTTTCTAATTTTTTTATTTATATCCATGAAGCACAATTGCCTAATAATCTTTTATAAATATTGATTCCTCAAAATAAACATCTATTTTTTAGTATTCCAAAATAAATTTGATGAACCTTGACCTTGATTTTTATTTACTTGAAGTGTCAAAGAAAAATGAATCGATTTAATTGATTTGATTTCTGACATCTAGAATATCTCGTATTGCATTGCCTAAGATATTAAACGCTAATACCAATATCATGATAGCAAAGCCTGGCAGTAATGCTGGAACGGGATTGCCGGCAATTAAAAAATTATAATGTTCTTTAATCATTAAACCCCAAGAGGGCATTGGAGGTTGTACTCCAATGCCTAAAAAGCTCAAACCAGCTTCTACTAATATTGCAGTAGCAAAATTTGCGGCTGCAATAACGGTAATCGGACCAGCAATATTGGGTAAGATATGTTTGAAAATTATTCTGAAATCTTTAAAACCAAGAGCCTTGGCAGCCACAATAAAATCCTGTTCTTTTATTTGCATCACTTGTCCTCTTATCAAACGTGCAGCACTCACCCAAGAGCTGAGCCCAATAGCAATAAAGATTTCCCAAAATCCTTTACCTATCGTTAAGGTAATCGCAAATACTAATAATAAAGTTGGAATCGCCCAAAGTATATTGACAAACCACATAATTATATAATCTATCTTGCCACCATACCAGCCAGACATCGTTCCCATAAAAATGCCAATACTTATTGATAACAATACTGATATGATACCAACCCCTAAGCTTATTCTTGACCCAATCAATAATCTTGAAAAGATATCACGACCATAACGGTCAGTACCTAATATAAACGATTTTATTACTAATAACTTCTTAACTTCCTGAGTAGAAGATACACCTAAAGCCTTATAACTAAATTTTAGATTGTCTTCTAAGCCCTCATCTATATAATGTCGCACTTGAATACCATCTGTGAGTAAAACCCAACCATTAATGGGTATCCAATTGTATTTATCTGGTGTGCCTAAAAAAAATCGGCTGAAAGCGTTGCCTTCTATTCTTTGTTGTGCTTTAGGTACTTTTAAGAATGTTTTCTTATAAGAAATCGGTTTGGCGCTAAGTTCTACTATCATTGTATTAGCATTTGGTGATTTGTCAGATGCTAGTGGATAAGCAAAAATAGCTATCATTATCACTGAAAAAATGATAAGGACAGCTATAGACGCTGCTTTGTATTGACGAATGAATGCAAAAAGGCCTTTTAACAAAGAAAAATATTTGATGCAAATTAAAGGAAATTCTATGGAATCCTTTCAAACAAAATAAGAGTTGTGGAAAATAGTTCAAAATATTATACAATTTTATGCTAACTTTGCTTATTAGTTTATTAAATTAATACAGAAATGAACAATAGTAAAAAACTTATTTTATTTTGTACAATATTGGTTGCTTTGGCGGTAGGTTCAAGGCTATTAACCATTGAAATGAGTTGGTATAACTTTGCCAGTTTAGGTGCAATTGCATTATTTAGTGGTGCCATGTTTAAGAATAATAAAATGTATGCGCTGCTTTTACCTTTGTTAGCAGTATTGGCTTCAGATTTAATTATTCATTTTACTTATGGATTTGGATTTTATGGTGTTTCTCAATATTTTGTCTATGCTAGTTTGTTACTAGTAGTATTGTTAGGAACCAGAATGAAGCGTGTAAAAGCAGGTAGTGTATTTGGCTACTCTATTATAGCGTCTTTATTGTTTTTCTTTATCTCTAACATTGGAACATGGTTTGCTGGGTTTTTCCCAACAGCTGCAGTTCCGGCTTTATATCCAACTAATTTTGCGGGATTGATTGCATGTATAGAAATGGGAATCCCATTTTATAGAAATACATTAATCAGCGACATGCTTTTCTCTGGAGTGCTTTTTGGCGCTTATAGTTTATATCAGACTTTAGCTAAGCAACAGCATACAGTAATTGCATAGATTACTATATTAAATTATTTAAAAAACTGTCCTGAATAAAGAAATTCAGGACAGTTTTTTGTTGAAAATTTAAGCTTTTGGACGCTTAAAAAGAGGAGTCTAATTTGTAATTTGATCTTATTTATGAAATATAAAATTAATTAGGATAGTTTTTTAAAATATCATATAACATATAAGCATCTTCATATGAATTATACATAGGTACAGGTGCTACCCTTATTACATTAGGTTCTCTCCAGTCAGCAATGACGCCATTCTGTTCTAAATGTTCGAACACTTTACGACCATCTTTACTAAATAATAGAGAAAGTTGCGCACCTCTACGCTCTTTTTCTTTTGGTGTAATTATTTCGAAATCAAGATGATCTAATTGTAATAGTAAGAACTCTAAATAGGCTGTTAACTTGATACTCTTTTCTCTTAATTGATCCATAGTGACCTTTTCAAATATATCTAAAGAAGCCTTATGAGCAATCATATTGAATATTGGTGCATTACTCATTTGCCAGCTTGCAGCTCCTTTAGCTGGCATAAAACCTTTTTTCATTTGAAAACGAGTAGATTCTTCATTACCCCACCAACCTGCTAATCTTAAAGTTTCGGGATCGTTACCATGCTTTTCATTAACATAAATGCCACCTACACCTCCTGGTCCAGAATTTAAATATTTATAAGAACACCAGCATGCAAAGTCAACTTGCCAATCATGTAATTGCATTGGAATATTGCCAATAGCATGTGCAAGATCAAAACCGCATAATGCACCTACTTCATGAGCAGTTTTAGTTATAGATTTCATGTCGTATAATTGGCCGGTGTAATAATTAACACCACCCATCAGTACACATGCTAGGCTGTCTCCAGCTTCTCTAATAGCTGTTAAAATGTCCTCATCTTCTAAATTAAAAGCACCTTCTTTCGGGCTGATTTCGATTATTGCATCTGCCGGATCATAACCATGCATTCTCACCTGAGTTTCTATAGCATATTGGTCAGAGGGGAAAGCTCCTGCTTCCATAATGATCTTATAACGGCTTGCCGTAGGTTTGTAAAATGAGATCAACAATAAATGTAGATTTACCGTTAATGTGTTCATTGCTACTACCTCAGAACTATTGGCTCCAACAATTTTAGCTAAAGGCTCATTAAATTGTTTATGATAATACATCCACGGCTCAAAAGCTCTAAAATGCCCTTCAACTCCGTATTTAGCCCATTCATTTAGTTCTCTTTGGAAAAGGTAGCCTGTACTCTTTGGTTGTAAACCTAGTGAGTTTCCACAAAAATAATAACAATTTTTTCCTTCAAATTGAGGAAAGTGAAATCGCTCTCTGATTACATGGAGGATATCCACATCATCTTTATATTTTGCAAATTCTAAAGTAGCTTCAAATTGAGGATTCATAATAATATTTTTGATTGCTTTTTATTAAGCAGTATTTTGATCGGTAGATTTTTGATCGAATGGTTTTAGAAATTTTTTTTGAAAAACTAATAAAGTAATTACTCCTGTTGAAATAGAAGCATCTGCAAAGTTAAAGATTGGGTCAAAGAATGAAAAATGCTTTCCTCCTACAAATGGCATCCAATTGGGCCAATTTGTTTCAATAATAGGAAAATAAAACATGTCAACAACTGAACCATGAAATAAACTAGAATAACCATGTCCAGGAGTGAACTGAGCTAAACCAAGATAACTAACATAATCTTTAAGATTAGGGTCATAAGCTAATCCTTTGTCAAACCATATTCCATAAAATAAACTATCTATTAAATTTCCTAATGCTCCTGCTAGAATTAAAGAGGCACAAATTTTTGCACCATTTCCAAGTCCTTTATTTACCAATGTTTTTAACCAATAGAAACCCGCTGTAACAGCTACTAATCTAAAAACAGTCAGAATGAGTTTTCCTAATGTTGAATCCATGATTTTCATTCCAAAAGCCATACCCGAGTTTTCAATAAAATAGAGTTGAAACCATTTTTGGTTAAAGACATTTATGCTTTCTCCATATTCAAAATGAAGTTTTATGTAAATTTTTATAAATTGGTCTATTAATACAATTAAGAAGACTAAACCGATAATATGTTTGTATTTCATCTAAATTTTATAAAGGCAGTAATTTTTTTATAACAAAAAATCATTAATCAAACAAAAGTAAACAAAGGAATTTAATAAGCCAAGATTTTCGAAAAAGAAAAGCGACTTTTTATAGTCGCTTCAAATTATAAAAACAAAATTATTATTATCCTGGAATTCTAGCAATCTGTTTGTTCATCTCTTTCAATTGATCTACAATTTCTTTATTTGTAGGTTTGGCTTCTTTTGCTTTTGCAAAATAGAATTTACATCCTCTGTAATCTCTTCTTTGGGCACAAATAGAAGATAGTTGCATATAAGCTTGAGCCTTTGTATTATTATCAGGTAAGCCGTTTTTAACCGCTTCTCTTAGCTTTTCATAGGATTCTTTCATATTCCCTTTTTGAGCAGCAATAAAACCTAATTGTAACAAGGCCATTCCTTTTGATTCTTTATCAGTTTTTCCAGAACTTAAACCTTTTTTTAATTCTTCTTCTGCCTTGTCAAAATCATTATTCATCGTTGAAAGGTTTGCTTTTAGCATATAATACCCTGAACGTACCTGTGAGAATAGCCATTCTGGCTTCTTTACGGAATCAATTAATTTTTGAGCTTGTTCTATATCTCCGTTTTCTACATAACGAGTAAGAATGGTCATAGGACCTATTAAAAAATGGGCAACTACCATCAAAATAGCTATAAATAAAGGAAGCCAGCCTACCCACCAAGTAAGCTTAATGCCTATTAGCATGCCTAAGGCAATAAGCACCAATGCTATCCAAAGTCTGTTTATTACGATAAACCTTCTTAATGCAAACATATATTGTGTTTTAAAGTTTGCAAAGGTAAGTTTTTTATTATTAAGAGTGTTTAGTTATTAGCTAAAATGAGTTTAAACTTTTTCTTGACTTTTAATAAATAATAATACATCGATTTTTATGTTTTGAAATCTTGAGTGCGACAATACAGTATCATCATGCTGATTCCACCGTAGTATGTCATGCTGAACCCACCGTAGCAAGTCATGCTGAGCTTGTCGAAGCATAGACCAGCGGAAAGTGTACTATCATTATTTCATTATGGTCGCATTTCGACAAGCTCAATGTGACAATAATGAATCTTCGAAACATAGGGTCACCGTAGCATGTCATGCTGAGCTTGTCGAAGCATAGACCAGCGGGAAGCATACAATCATTATTTCATTATAGTCGCATTTCGACAAGCTCAATGTGACAATAATGAGTCTTTCGACGCATAGGGTCACCGTAGCATGTCATGCTGAGCTTGTCGAAGCATAGACTAGCGGGTAGTGTGCTATCATTATTTCATTATGGTCGCATTTCGACAAGCTCAATGTGACAATAATGAGTCTTTCGAAACATAGGGCCATTGTAGCATGTCATGCTGAGCTTGTCGAAGCATAGACCAGCGGTAAGTACTATCATTATTTCATTATGGTCGCATTTCGATAGGCTCAATGTGACAATAATGAGTCTTGCGAAACATAGGGCACACCGTAGCATGTCATGCAGAGCTTGTCGAAGCATAGACCATCGGGAGTGTACAATCATTATTTCATTATGGTCGCATTTCTATATGCTCAATGTGACCATAATGAGTCTTTCGACGCATAGGGCACGCCGTAGCATGTCATGCTGAGCTTGTCGAAGCATAGACTAGTGGGAAGCATACTATCATTATTTCATTATGGTCGCATTTCGACAAGCTCAATGTGACAATAATGAGTCTTTCGACGCATAGGGCACACCGTATCATGTCATGCTGAGCGCACCGTGGAATGTTATGCTGAGCTTGTCGAAGGATAGACCAGCGGGAAGCATACTATCATTATTTCATTATGGTCGCATTTCGACAAGCTCAATGTGACAATAATGAGTCTTGCGAAACATAGGGCACACCGTAGCATGTCATGCTGAGCTTGTCGAAGCATAGACCAGCGGGAAGTGTACAATCATTATTTCATTATGGTCGCATTTCGACAAGCTCAATGTGACAATAATGAGTCTTTCGACGCATAGGGCCACCGTAGCATGTTATGCTGAGCTTGTCGAAGCAAAGACCAGCTGGAAGTGTGCTATCATTATTTCATTATAGTCGCATTTCGACAGGCTCAATGTGACAATAATGAGTCTTTCGAAGCATAGGGCTCACTGTAGCATGTCATGCTGAGCGCACCGTGGAATGTCATGCTGAGCTTGTCGAAGCATAGACCAGTGGAAAGTGTACAATCATTATTTTATTATGGTCGCATTTCGACAAGCTCAATGTGACAATAATGAGTCTTTCGAAGTATGGAAAGAAGAGACAATAAATATTCTTTAAAAATAACGAAAATAAAAAGTTCATAACTAATCCTTATTTTTACCATAATTAATGTTTTTAAACAAAATATTATTAATCGATATGAAACATTATTATGTATACATACTAAAGTGTTCTGACGAATCCTATTATACAGGAATTACAAATAATATTGAACGACGACTAAGTGAACATAATGAAGGCTTAGATAAGCGTTCTTACACATTTAGAAAGCGTCCTGTAAAATTAGTATTTTATCAAAAATTTAATGATCCTACACAAGCTATTGCTTTTGAAAAACAAGTTAAAGGATGGAGGAGAAAAAAGAAAGAAGCCATTATTAATGATCGGTGGGATTTGTTACAAGAATTATCAAAATCAAAAGATTCTTCGACAAGTTCAGAATAATACCTCGGTTTATTTTTAACGCGTATCACAACATTTCGTCAATACTTCTACAAGATCAATATGATAAAATGTTGTTATGCATAGGCCAACGAAGCATGTCATGCTGGGCACACCGTAGCAAGTCATGCTGAGCTTGTCGAAGCATAGACCAGCGAGAAGTGTACTATCATTATTTCATTATGGTCGCATTTCGACAAGCTCAATGTGACAATAATGAGCTTGTCGAAGCATAGACCAGTGGAAAGTGTACTATCATTATTTCATTATGGTCGCATTTCTATTTGCTCCATGTTATCAAATGCTAACTCTTTGATATATTATTAGCATACGTATTTTTTTGTTTGAATGGGGTGTTTCTTGACTTTTGAGCTCCCATATTATTGCATTTTAGAACTAAAATAAAATATTTATCATAATAAGATGCAAATTTTTTAGAATTTTAATTAATTTACACTGTTATTTTAAAATTAAAACAATAAAACATTAATGGCAACAGTTGTAACTAGCCCAGAAAAAGGGCATCCTAAAGGTCTTTATCTTTTGTTTTTTACTGAAATGTGGGAACGTTTTAGTTATTATGGGATGCGTGCTATTCTTATTCTTTATTTAACTAAGAAGCTTTTTGAAGGTGGATTAGGAATGGATACACAAAGTGCCACTTTATTGTATGGATATTTTACAGGACTCGTTTATTTCACACCCTTAATTGGTGGCTGGTTAGCAGATAAATATTTAGGCAAACGTTTATCTATTACCATTGGTGGTATTACCATGATGTTAGGTCAGTTTGCTCTTTTTGCGCTTACTAATATGACGGGACTCTATTTAGGACTATTCCTTTTGATAGTAGGAAATGGATTCTTTAAACCAAATATTTCGACTTTAGTTGGAGGCTTATATAAAGAAGGTGACGAAAGAAGAGATTCTGCTTTTTCTATTTTCTATATGGGAATTAACTTAGGAGCTTTAATCGCACCTTTTTTAATAGGTTATTTTACAGATAATTTGTTTAAAACTACTAACCTAGATGGTACTATTGCTTATGGTTATCGTTGGGGTTTTCTAGCTTCTGGTGTAGGGATGCTTATAGGTCAAATCTTATTTAATACTTTAGGTCAGAAATATTTAGGCGATCTGGGCAAAAAACCTGTTAAAAAGGTTAAACAGCTTATTTCCAAAGAAGAGGCAGAAGCAGAAGCGGTTTTAAACCCAGATCCTGATACTTCGGTTTTTGAAATTGAAGAGAATCTAGAAAATGTTAAATCAATTAATCCAGTTACAGGAGAAGTGTTGAATCCAGCACAAGAAAAACAGAGAATATCAGTAATCTTTATTTTATTCGCTTTTGCGGTATTCTTCTGGGCAGGATTCGAACAAGCCGGATCTTCCCTTTCTCTATATACCGATAAGTTTGTAAATAGAACAATTGGTGGATTTGAAATCCCAACTTCATGGTTCCAATCTGTCAACCCTATTTTTATTGTGACTTTAGCTCCATTATTTGCAATATTTTGGACTTCTAAATTAGGGAAAAGGTTAACTACTCCAGTCAAGATGGGTATCGGTATGATTATATTAGGACTAGGCTTCTTATTTATGTTAGGAGCAGTTTCAGAAAGAGCCGCTAATGGTAGTGTTGTTGATGAGGCAAATAAAGCAGCCTTAATGTGGTTAATCATGACTTATTTATTACATACAATTGGAGAGTTGTGTTTATCTCCAGTAGGGTTATCAGTGGTGACAAAATTAGCTCCTCCAAAATTAGCATCTATTTTAATGGCGGTGTGGATGTTATCATCTTCTGTAGCCAATTTCATTGGAGGGTATTTGGCTTCAACAGTTGAAAAGTTAGGCGCTGGTGAAGTATTTACTTATATTGCAGGCTTTGTAATGCTTTGTGGATTATTGTTAATATTGTTAGGTAAGGTTATTAGCAAGTTGATGCATGGCGTACGATAATATTTAAAAACTAAACTTATTTAATCATGAGTAATTTGACGGAACATCCATTAGGACAGGAGGAAACTTATGAAGGTGATATCTTTAAAAATGATGACACTGAATTTGATCCCGAGTTAGAAGAAATTCATAATTTTAAAGGAAAATATCCAAAACAAATTTGGTCCTTATTCCTTTCTGAAATGTGGGAACGTTTTTCTTTCTATGGAATGAGAGGGATGTTGGTGGTTTTCATGATTACTAATCTTCCAGGAATAGATGGCGTAACTAAAATGGCAGAACGTGATGCAAACCTACAATATGGCTCGATTCAAGCTTTTGTTTATGCATTTACATTTATTGGTGGTTTATTTGCAGATAAGATTTTAGGATTCAGAAAGTCGCTTTTTTGGGGTGGGCTACTTATGATTATTGGTAGTATTATTTTAGCTATTGACCCTAAAACTTTTTTCTTTATTGGGATAAGTTTTACGGTAGTAGGAACTGGTTTCTTTAAACCGAATATATCTACTATGGTCGGACAGTTATATAGAAAAGGAGATCCTCGTAGAGATGCTGGTTTTTCATTATTCTATTCTGGAATCAATATTGGTGCCTTATTAGGAGGATATGCTTGTATAACAATCGGTCAGAGTAATCATCCATGGTCTTGGAATTTAGCTTTTGGTCTTGCGGCAATTGTGATGACGATTAGCTTAATAACTTTTGTTTTTACTAAAAGACAATTAGGACCAATTGGTTTATCTCCATTTAAAAATTCTTCAGAAGGGAAAAAAGCAAAAGTAAAATGGTTCGAATTGGCTGTATTTATTGGTTCTTTAGCCGTTATTCCTTTGATTATGACTATGGTAAAGAAACCAGAATACACTGATTATTTCATGTACACCATTGGACCATTAACACTTATTTATCTATTTTATGAAATGACTAAGCACAATTGGATAGAGAAGAAAAAACTGATTGCAGCTTTAATTTTTATCATATTTTCAGTTTTGTTCTGGGCGTTTTTTGAACAAGCAGGTGGATCATTAAGTATTTTTGCAAACACTAATTTGGATGATAAGCTTTTAGGCTTTTTGAAAGTAAATCCAGTGGGCGTTAATAACTCAGCAAACTCTTTATTTGTAATTATTTTTGCACCATTAGTTGGCTTGTTGTGGTTAGGAATGGCTAAGCGAAAAATTGAGCCTAATACGGTGGTTAAATTTGGTTTGGGATTTGTGTTCTTGGGTTTAGCATATTTCATCTTCTTTTCTACTCGTTTCTTCGCTAGTGGTGGTATTGCAAATTTGAATGTGTTTGCCTCTGCTTATTTAATCGTTACCCTTGGTGAGCTTTGTTTATCACCAATTGGCTTGTCGATTATGACAAAGCTATCTCCGGTCAGATTACAAGGTGTGATGATGGGTATGTGGTTCTTAGCTAGTGCTTATGGTCAATATGTTGCCGGATTAATTGGTGCAGGAATGGCCGATGCTAGTGGTGGAGGTGCATTGCCAGAGCGTTTAATAGCCTATACAGAAAGCTTTAAGCAATTAGGTATTTATGCGATAATTGCTGGAGGAACGCTGATAATTATTTCTCCATTGGTTAGGAAACTGATGGGTGATGTAAAATAATCGTAATAAAAAATGTTTTTATAAATCGCCATTAAGTTTCTTAATGGCGATTTTGTACTTTTGTATAATTAAATTTTTTTAAAATGGTAACGCTTCCTGAAAATGAATGTCCTCAGTTCTTTGTACCCTATCTACAAATAGTAGAGTCAGATATTCTTAAAGAATTAGAAGATCAATTATCTAACTATGCAGAGTTTGTTCGTAATATTCCAAAAGATAAAGAGCTATTTCGTTATGCTCCTGGTAAATGGACAGTGAAAGAGGTAATTGGACATAATACAGATACTGAAAGAATTAAATTGTTTACTGCATTACGTATTGCTCGAAATGATCAAACGCCGATTCCTGGTTTTGATGAGGATGCTTATGTAGCTGCTACAGATTTTAATTCTAAGAGTATGGCAGCGTTGATTGAAGATTTTGAGATTATGCGAAAAGGAAGTATTTCATTATTTAAATCTTTTTCAGAAGATGAAATTAAAAGAATAGGTATAGCTTCAAATAAACAAGTTAGCGTAAGGGTTTTATTTTATTTTATGATAGGTCATATCCGACATCATGAGCATATTTTAAAAGATCGTTATTTTATTTAATTAGGTAAATATATAATCTTCAAAAATAGTCGAAGGAGTTTTTTAAACTTTTGTTATACCCGAAAAACTAAATAGTAACCGTTTCGGCAACTAAAGTTGATAATACCGTAAAAGGGAGATGTGTAGAATCATAAAAACACTTCAACAAGCGTTCCGCTTTCATCAGAAAAATCTTTTTTATTTTTTATGGTAAAAGAGAGTGTAGTATTTTTATCCTTGTTAAATTGAATGGCGCGGTCTTTTGTAATACTTAATCCATAAGATTTGTGTTCATTGTCTTTTTTCTTATTCTCTGGATAGTAACCAATTCCGTTATCGTCAATTGAGATACAGATAATATCATTTTTTTTAATTATTTTTACGGTTATCTTTTTTTCGCCTTTTATTGACTTTAGACCTTGCCATATTGCATTTTCAACAAAAGGTTGAAGGAAGAGTGACGGAATTACATAGTCTTCTAGGTTAATTGTGTTTGGTATAATTATTTCAAAGATTAAATCATTTTCAAATCTTATTTGTTCCACTTTTAGATAATTCTCTATTATATTGATTTCTTCTTTTAGAGTAATCGTTTCATTAATACTTCCATCTAAAACGTTGCGTATAAATTTTGCAAAAAAACCTAAATATTTAACTGCTTCCTCATTGTTTTTTTCAAGGATATATAATTTTATAGCATTGAGAACATTAAATACTAAATGAGAATTCATTTGGCTTCTTAATGCTTTATTTTGAAGAATGGCTACTTGAGTTTCTAATCTTTGTTTTTCTTTTTCTGCAATTAGCAGATCATTTAATTGTTTTTGTTCATTTAATTTACTTCGTAGACTTTTATTTAAAGTATTTTGTGTTTTTACCAGTTCCGTGTGGAATTTTAAACGATCCTTATAAACTTTTTGAACTTTTGTCGTTAATCCAATTGTAAAGAATGTGCATTCAATTATGACAGCGATGAAAAATAAAATTAAAGGGTCAAGCGTACCAATTTTTTTATCTGCTATGGAATACAAAAAAGCAGTTAACGCAAATAAAATATAAAAAAAAGAGCCTGTAAGAAAATAATATTTTATTCTACTTTTGTTTCTAAATAAGATGAGATAAAGCAGGTAAAATACTAAGATTAAGTATATTGGTAAGAAAAAAAATGTAAAATATTTTTCATAGCCTTCAGCAGATAAGATGTTTACTTGAGCTAAGATAAACAGTAAAGTGCTTAAAAGCGTAATCGAAAAGGAGGTGTAAAGGATCGTTTTCTTGGTAGCAATACTAATGTTTTTATATAAACCCACATAATGAATTCCAAAAAAAACATAGATATTGTAAAATATAATTTGAATATACCAGTTTGTCGTCTTAAAGAAAGTTGTTTCACTATATTTCCCAAAAACATTATCAAAAAAAGTACCTTTAGAAAATAAATAAAGGAGTAGAAATAAACAATAGAGGGAATAATATAGAAATACTTTTGATTTGGATCCTTTAAAAAAAAAAGTAGAACCAATCAGTAAAATCGTTAAGTAGCTACAAGAAAGTGTAAAAAAGAAAGTGTACCACATTTCTCATAATTTATAAATTATCTAATATTTGATTTCGTTTTTGTCTGGAAACAGGAAGTACTATTTGGTTTTCTAATTCTATTAATCCTTCATTTTTTAGGTATGCTTTTATTTTACTAAGGTTTACAATATAAGAATTATGTATTCTATTAAAAATGTTCATTGGTAAAATTTGTTCAATATCTTTAAGATTCATAGTCAATAATATTTTTTCACCATTGTTTAAAAACATAGCGCTGTAATTTCCTTCTCCTTTAAAATAAATTATTTCTTTAGGACTAAAGAGTTCAATCTTACCATCATGAGGAATTTTGACTTTTTGTGTTTTTACATCTGTATTATTTATTTTCTCTATAGCCGATACGATACGTTTATCAATTTGGTTGTTTTTAATTGCTTCTTCACATTTAAGAATTGACTGGTCTAATTCTTGAGCATCAATTGGTTTTAATAAATAATCTAAGGCACCACATTTTATAGCTTTTATAGCATAATTACTATAAGCTGTAGTGAATATAACTTGGAAATTCTTATTTGGAAATTGTTCGATAAATTCTAATCCATTCATTTCTGGCATTTCTATATCCAAAAATACTAAATGTACTTCATGCTTATTAATGAATTCTATTGCATCTAAAGGATATACAAATTGACCTATTACATCTACTTTGTCCGAGTGTCTTTTTAACTCAAGATGTAATGTTCTTAAAGCTTTTGATTCGTCATCAATTATTACACAATTAATCATTACTATATAGATTGTAAGATGGGGAAATAAAGGTAATAAAAATTTATTTAAAAAATTTAATATTTCTTAAATAACAGATTAATAATTGAATACCACAATCGGAAGTCCGATTTTTAATTACTTTTACAAATTATAATGACAATCAATACAATTTTTCAAACCATTTGTACAAATTTTTATACCGTTTGTACAAAATGATCCATTTTATACATTATAGAATATATCTTTACACAAGCAAATGAGAACAAACAGATTGTAAGTGTTTATTAGAGATGAAAGTTGAAAATATATGCTGTCACTGAAATTAACCAAAACTCTGTTTTTCAAACTTGCTAATAAAGATTATGTAAAAATATTTTTAACGAGACTTTGATTTTATCCTTCTAAAACCTATACCTTTTATTTTAGGAAAAAAATCTATAATTTTAAAGATAGTCTAATGCATAGTCCTTTGATTCAGATTTTAATGTTGAAGAAAAGTTCACAAATCTAATATATTTTTTTAAATTAAGCTAGATTGAAAAGTGCAAAAAAAATAGAAACCATTTTGGTTTCTATTTTTTTTATTGATTTAAAAAAATCATGCTTATTTCTTTCTGAAAAATATATTTATTGGTACTCCATGGAAACCAAAATGTTGTCTTAATTTATTTTCTAAGAAATTTTGATATGGCTTTTTAATATCTTCTGGACGATTAGAATAAAAAGCAAATGAAGGAACGATCGTTGGAATTTGCATAACAAACTTAATACGAACGTTAAGTCCTCGAGCCATTGGTGGCTTATAGTATTCCGTTTCTTTTAACATCACTTCATTTAAAACAGAAGTAGCAATCTTTTGTTTACGAGTTTCATAAACTTCCAATGCCTTTTCCATTGCCTGAAAAATTCTTTGTTTTTCTTGTGCAGAAATAAACATAACTGGAACATCACAAAAAGGTAATAGTCTTTCTTTTAGCTTTTTTTCATATTCTTTTGCAGTATTTGTAGTCTTACCTTCAATTTTGTCCCATTTATTTATAAGTACTACTATTCCCTTTCCTTTACGGGTTGCCAAACTATAGATATTAATATCTTGTGCTGTAATGCCTACTTCTGCATCTAATAGCATCATACAAACATCTGCTTCATCCATTGCCTTAATGGCACGAATTACTGAATAAAACTCTAAATCTTCATTTACACTCTTTTTCTTTCTTATACCAGCAGTGTCAATCAATATGAATTCCTTTTGAAACATATTGTATTGGGTATGTATAGCATCTCTTGTGGTGCCAGGAATGTCAGAAACAATGGATCTTTCTTTTCCTACTAAAGCATTCAGTAAGGTTGATTTCCCTGCATTCGGCTGCCCAATGATTGCAATTTTAGGTATTGGGTTTTTAGGATAAGGAACTTTTATAAGTTCCCCATATTCATTTTCTTCCTCTACCCAAATTACATCTTCATTATTTACATAATCTGTAGGAATAAAGCCTGTAACCATATCCAGCATATCTCCTGTACCTTGTCCAGAAGCCGAGGCAATCATTACTATATGCTCAAAACCAAAAGAATAAAACTCGGTTGCAGCTAATTGTCGTTTAGGGTTATCTACTTTGTTTACTACCAAAATTACAGGTTTGGAACTACGGCTTAATACCTTAGCCATGTCTTCATCTAAAAGTGTAATACCTTCACTTGTATCAACAACAAACAAAATAACGTGTGCTTCTTCAATAGCAATATGTACTTGTGTGCGAATCTCTCTTTCAAAAACATCTTCAGAATCAGAAACAAAACCTCCTGTATCAATCACATTAAATGATTTGCCATTCCAGTCGCAAATACCATATTGGCGGTCACGGGTCACTCCACTAAAGTCATCTACTATGGCTTGTCTTTGTTCAACCAATCGGTTGAACAAGGTTGACTTGCCCACATTTGGCCTACCTACTATGGCAACTGTAAATCCTTGCATAAAAAATAATGAATTTTTAAAAAAAAAGTATTCAACCTGCAAAGATACTACAATCGAAAACAAATGGCAGGACTTATTATTTATATTTTGATAATACTATTTTTATTTTGAAAATGCCATCTTGTCAAATAAAAAGGACCTAAAAAAATGGGATTTAGTAAATTTACCTAATCCCATTTTTTTTCGAGGGTTTTATTTTTTAATCATCCTCTTGCTTTTTAAGAATAAACCGGTTTTCTTTTTCGGATAAAGAAGGTGTTTTAGGCTTAGTCCCAAAATTGCAAATATTATTATCAGGAGTACGGTCTATCAATTTATTATAAGGATCGATACCTGCAAAAAGAGGTTCCTCATCAACAATAAATTCAAATTGCTTTTTATTGCTGTCCATTTTCATTTTTTGAAGAATTAATGGACGGTAATCTGAATGCTTATCTTTTACTTTTCCAAAAACACCGATATCTATATAGTCATCCAAAGCTACTTTTTTATTGTTACCCATACTATCTACTTTGAACTTGACCGAACCTACTTTTAAGGTAACTTTATATTTACCATCAGGCTGTTTTGTAAAACCTAAAGAATCAACATAATTCTCATAAATAGTAATCGTTTCAAAGAAGTCATTAATTAAATATTTTAAACTATCCGGAGTGGCATCACTTAAATAATTCACAAACTGCTTAGAAGTAACATAAGGCGGTTCTTGGAATGCATAAGTTTTTATAAACTTTTGTAAAGCTCCATTTAAAGCCTCCTCTCCAATATAGTCTTTCATTGCATACATGATAACAGAACCTTTTTGATAATGAATATATTGTTGGTTCTCTACATACATTAATGGCTTTTCTCCTTTTGAGTCAAACGTTCTTCCTTGTAAATATTGATCCATTTCATGCTTCAAAAACTTCTTCATATTATTTTTCCCATAGCGATGTTCCATAACCATTAAAGCACCATATTGAGACATGGTTTCTGATAGTAAAGTAGCACCTTGAACATCGGCTCCAATAATTTGATGTGCCCACCATTGATGTGCAATCTCATGCGCAGTAATATAGAATGGCATGTCAATCTTATTATGATCAGCTGTGTCTACTTTATTGGTGAAGCCAATATTCTCAGAAAAAGGAATGGTATTGGCAAAAGATTGAGCAAAAGAGGCAAAAGCCGGGAATTCGATAATTCTTAATTGCCTAAACTGATAGGGTGAAAAATTACTACCATAATAATCTAAAGATCTTTTCATTGACAAAAGCATATTTTCGATATTGAACTCATGTGCTTTGTCGTAATAGATTTCTAAATTAATCCCTTTATAAACTTCTTTCTTTATCTTGTATTCAGCAGACTGATAAGCATAAAAGTTTAAGATGAGATTATCCATTTTATAATGGAAATAGTTTCTGCCGTTCTCCTGCCAATTTTTAATTAAATATCCAGGAGCAATTGCAGTTTGGTTAGCTTTTGTACTTACTACAGTTTCAAATCGAATCCAGTCGGCATCATTTGAAATATAGGTATTGGCATATGCAGCGGTATCATCAATACTGTTCATTCTCTTCTTAAATCCTAAGCCTTGTTTTTTACGCTCAGCGTTGGAGCTCAATTCAGAATTGGTATTGTATCCTAAACTAGGCATAATGGAATTATTAAAGAAGGTGCCATTTTTGACCACCATAGTTTTTAATCCATCATTACTAAAGCCTTTAGGTTGATAATCAAATTCAAATTCTAATTTAATAGAATCTCCAGTGTTTAATGATTTGTCTAAAACGAGTATTTTTATTCCATTCTTTAAGTCATTTATGAACTCTTTTGAAGCTGATTCCAATTTTAAGGTTTTATATTCAAAATCAGATGTCTCGTCAAAGAAATTAATAAAAATAGAGTCAACTGGAAGTTGATGTTTGTTTTTCAACCAATAATAACCTTTAACATGAAGTCCTCCTTTATCTGGATAGATATCTACATTGATATTAGAAGCTACAATTCTGGGTTGAAGAGTGGTTTCATATTTTTTGTATGTCTTTTCGTAGTGGACCATTTCCTTTACATAGTCGGTGTTACTGACATACTTATTTAGAATATTAGTATTGTAAAAAATATAAGATCCTAAAGCAATAAAGGTAAACAAACAGAGATAAAGCGCTATTCTTAATTGCTTACCCACTTCTTTCTTAGAAAAGAGATATCTTGATTTAATGTCTTTCTCTTTTCCTCTAGCATAAAAGAATAATGAAACAAAGCTGAGGAATAATACAAATGCGATCCAATAAAAATGATAAGCCATTGATGGTGATAGAGGTCCAAATCCATTTAATTGGGTATAGGGCATTCTTGGACCACTTGACCCAAAGTGATAGATTTGATTATTCCATTCTAAAAGACCAAATACTATTCCTAACAGCATCAATGGAATTAAGGAGTAGAAGAAACCTAAATATTTGTTGGGAGCAAAAACTTGCATTACTAAACATATGCCAATCGTAATGATATAGGATAGAATTCCAAATAATAATATCTCTACTAAATAAATACTGATATGGATATCAAAAAAGCCTTGAGCGAATTGGATGCCAATTCCTGTTAAGATCGCCAATACTTGTAATAGAATAATAGCAGCTAATAAGCTTAAGAATTTTGAAAAGTATAAAACGATATTGTTGACAGGGGTAGCATGTATTAGCTCGTCAATTTTATTTTCTCGTTCTCTAAATATAACTGTGCCAGCATAAAAGATGATAAATATATTAGCTAGTAAAGAATATACACCTACTATACTAACTACATTTTCAGTTAAAGGGTAATATTCTGTATCATATACTTTACCGGAATAATAATAGATAACACCGATCATCACAAGTGTAAGTGCACCAGAAATAATAAAGAAAGTGCTACTGATAACTTTTTTAAATTCAAAAAAGCTGAGGTAAGTTAATTGTTTCCAGTTAAAAGAAGCAGAATAATCTTGTTTGGCAGTTAGGATTTCTGACAATGGTTTTTCTTCATAAAGCACCGCAGCCTCTGCAACTTCTTTCTTTCTAAACCAATTGAAAGGAGTTAAAAACTGACTAAAACTAAATTTATAATAACTTACAGCCATCACAATGATAGCCAAACCTAACCAGATTAAACGGTTATAAAGTAATGCACCTTCAAACGGGATAAGTTCTATGTTTCGCTCTGCTGCCATCCAATATTTGGTTAGATATATAAAAGCATTGCTCCCGAATGGTTCTATAAGTGCAGCTATATAGTCGTAATCCATATTATTGGATAAGTTTTCAGCAATGAATCTTCCTACCAGCATAATGATACAGGCCATATAGGCAGCCATTGTGCTTCTGGTAAAAGTTGTGAGCGAAAAGAATATTACGCCTAGAACAAATGTATTAATGAGTGTAAAGATTAAAAATGGCTGTATAAAATTAATCAGTTTAAAACTACCTACTAAATGAGTTCCTATACCGGGTATTAGTCCTAATGCATAGCCAAAAATCATACCAGACATTACAAAAATACCCAAGAGTAATCCAGCCAAAAACCGACCAAAGAAATAATCAAATTTTGAAATGGGTTTTGTGAAAAATAAGGCATGTGAATTATACTGATAATCCTTTTGAATTGTAGAAGCCATAATGCTGACTAAAACTATACTATTCAACATCCCAAGGATATTGCCATTCAAGCCAACTAAAATATTAGCAATAGCTGGTGCTGAGTTTAAAATAGTTAAAGAATCTCCTTCGGTAGTGCCAAAAACTCCTGTGGCAGCAAAACCAATTGCCATAGATAAAAGTAAATAAATTCCGAAGAATATATATACCATCGGGCGCTTTAAACCTTGCCTGAGTTCAAATGAAAATATTGTTCCAAACATTTTTAGTCTTTTTTGCGTAGGTTATTGACGATAGTTGAAAAGTATACATCTTCCAAATCTACTTCTGAAAGTGTAAACCCATCTCCAGGATCATTTTCATCATAAATGCGAAGTTCCATTGCACCCCTCACCATAGAAGAGGAAATCGCATTATATTTAGCTCGATAAGCTCCAAGGCTATTAACTTCTATAGTCTTTTGCCAAATTTTACCTTTTACTGCTTCAACTGCTTCTTTGGGATTCCCTTCATAAAGAATTGTGCCTTGGTTCATGATAACCATATCATTACAAAGGTTTTTCACGTCATCAACGATATGGGTTGATAAGATGACTATGGTATTACTTGCAATTTCACTAAGGATATTTTGAAATCTATTGCGTTCCATAGGATCTAAACCTGCTGTAGGCTCATCTACAATAATGAGTTTAGGATTCCCAATGAGTGCCTGAGCTATTCCAAATCTTTGACGCATACCTCCAGAATAGTCACTTACATTTCTATTTCTGGCTTCATAGAGATTAGTTTGTTGAAGGAGTGAGGTGACCAATTCCTTACGTTCCTCTTTATTCGAAATGCCTTTAAGAATAGCAAAATGATTGAGCAATTCTATAGCACTTACTTTAGGATAAAATCCAAAATCCTGAGGCAGATAACCTAATATTTTTCTTAAAGCTGTCTTTTCTTTTAAAATATTTAAATCATCCAAATGCACATCACCACTATCAGGATCTTGAAGAGTGGCCAAGGTTCTCATTAGTGATGATTTTCCTGCGCCATTAGGTCCTAATAATCCAAATAAGCCTTGGTTAATAGTAAGGTTAATATTATTTAGTGCTTTTACACCATTGGGGTAGATTTTGTTTAAATCTTTAATGACTAATTTCATGAATTTCTAGTTTTGAAAATGCATATATATAATTTTACAAAGATATGTATCAATGTTTTAGTTATTATCCCCCATAAAGGGGGAATTTTATCGACTTATTGATGTTTTGGGAAATATGATTTATTTAATTTCCTAAAATTAGAATTAGAGTTTTTATATTGAGAATGAAATTTTATATATGTTAGTCTCTTGAAACATACGAGTATATATCAAGAAATATTTAAAAAATTATTAGAATAATTTGTTAAAGTCGAAATAGTGATTTACATTTGTTAACGATTTCTTATATAAAAGTAGTATCTTTTTAAGATTTCGGGTGAATTGTGACTGCCGACTAAGAGATTCCAAATATAAATGATTTTTAATACGAAAGCTACTGAATTTGTTTTTTAATGAAAAAACCAATTACCTCTAACACCTGATTGAGAAAAAGACATGTTTATCTGACCCATCTAAGACATATTTATCCATATTGTATAATGGTTAACTCCTGATAGTGATTTAAAATTATATTCTTAATATTATCATTAAATAATAAAAGAATATAACAATATTATTTTTTTTTAACAAAATATAATTCTAATGAAAAAAAAATTTATCCATTTTTTCACCCTTTCGTTCCTTTTGCTGCTTTTTGGCATAAAAGGAAATGCACAGGTTGATAATATCACCCAAATCACAACACATACCAATCTTCAAGATGCTATCTCAGCTGCATCTACTGGAGATTTACTTAAATTGACGCAGAACTTGTATATTGGAACAAGTACAATTGCTGTCAATAAACAATTAACTATTGATGGGAACGGCAACACTATTAGCACTTCTGGTGGTAATGCTTTATTTAGTTTTAGTACTGCTGGTTCTATTTTACAAAATGTAAATATTACCAAGACAGATAAAACAAACCAAGGTATTATCTATGTAGGTGGTAATAATATTACACTTGATGCTGTACATATTAAAGGAGAATATGTATTAGGCGATAGTGAAGTATCAAGAGGAATGGTTGTAGCTTCTGGTAATAATGGGCTTAACGTGAAGAATAGTAGTTTTGAAAATTTACGTCAACCCGCTTATATCAATGGTGGAATAACGAATGCTTCTATTGAAAATAATTATGTTGCTCATACTAGAGGTTGGGTTGTCGTTGCAGATGCTCAAGTTGTATTTAATGGTAATACTTGGGGAAGTGGAATCGATTCGAATGCGACTGATATTGCAATTATTGATAATAATCCATCTATTTCGCAGGCAAATATTTATTTTCAGTGTCCAGTAATGGTTCTATTGATTGCAAATAATAATAGTCCAAAGGTTGATAATCAGGTATTGGTGGGCGGATGTAATGTTCATAATGTCACTAAAGATAAGTGGTTCTCAACTATTCAGACTGCAATAAGTAATGCTGCAACAGTAACTGGTGATGAAATTAAGGTTTATCCAGGAGTTTATAATGAGGAAGTAACCATCAATAAATCTATAACACTTATAGGAGATGGTCCATCAAATACCTTAATAAAAGCAGCTACTGTATGTACAGGGACGAGTACTAATAATGGTATTAAAATCACAGCAGCAAATGTTACAATAAAAGATATTGCAATTACTGATTTTGGTTTTGGTATCCGAGTTGAGGCTTCAGCTAGTGGATTAACATTAGAAAATATAAGTTCAAGTGAAAATTGTAACTCAGGCTTAGATTTCCGTAGTACTGGTGGAGGTATTATTGGAAATATAGAGATTTTAAATTCTAAATTTAATGATAATGGAAAACTAGGAATTAGAAAAGGAACAGACGTCAGAGAAATTAATGGCTTCACTATGATTGATTGTGAAGTTAAAGGTAATGAACAGGGATTCTTTATAGCAGCTAAAGCTAATGATATCAATAAATTTGACAATGTATTGATTAAAAACTCAGATTTAAGTAATAACACAAGAAAAGGTGCGTATTTTGAAGTATTGAGTAATGCTGTTTTTGATGGTATTACTATGGACAATTGTGGTACAGATATTGCTTACAATAATAATGTTGGGCTTGATCTTAACCTCAAGTATGGTGTATATGAGAATATAGAGTTGAAAAACTCTTCCATTACTAATTGTGGTGTCTATGGAACCGCAACTTATGCAGAAGCTCCCACAGCGGTATCCATCTTTGCCAGAAATGATGGTGGCTATAGCACTAATCCTGCTACGATCACAGGTTTAAGTATTCATAATAATATAATTTCTGGACCTGAAAATGGATTAAAGATTGGAGAGTTAAATCAAGTAGCTGGTGGAGCTGCAAAAGCTACTATTACAAATAATGATTTAGGCTCATCTTTTAACAATCAGGCTTTGCTTTACGGTGGAAGTGTTGGTTTTATCGATGCTATAGCTAATTGGCATGGATCGAATGATTATTCGTCCATTATAGGTACTATGGTTGGAAATATTAACTTAGCCTCATATTTAGAAACTGGTGCTAATGCTAATATTGGTATACCTGGATTTACTCCGACAGGGAATCTTACTAGTCCTGCAGTTTTTAACGTAACTCAAAATTCATATTATTACAGTATTAAGGATGCAGTAGATGCTGCCAATGCTAATGATGTGATTGAAATTCTGGATGATTTAGCAGAAACTGCTGTTTCTACTGTAAATAAAAAGCTTACTATTAAGGGTAATAATCACATAGTAAGTATAACTTCGACTATGGGCGGAACATTTCCTCCTAATGGTTTGTTTGTTATTACAGCTGCCGGAACCACAATACAAGATTTAGGTATTTTAAAAACAGATAATGCTAACCAGAATCTTATTTATATAGATGCGAATAATGTTACTATTGACAATGTCAAATTTGAAGGTCAATGGACAAGTGGAAATACATTAGTTGCGGGAATTTTTGTTAATTACTATAAGGAAGGTCTAAATATTAAGAATAGTGAATTCCGTAAACTAAGACAAGCCATAAAATTGGCAGATGGTGTTAAAGGGAATGTAATTAATAATGCTTCAGATCAGGTATATCAGGTTGCAGCTAATACAGAGATTGTTTTTAGTGGTAATACTGGGATTCCAAATACAAATGGAGCCAATATTGAAATTATCACAGGTATTTTTTCAAATGATAATTATTATACTTGTCCTTTAATGGATGATATTAAAATCAATAATGCGAATGTTTCATTAAGTAATACCTTATTAAATCCTTCTTCTTGTAATAGGGTTTATAACCTTACTCAGTCAACTTGGACATATGGAATTCAGGCTGCTGTTGATTTAGCTAATAATAGTGATGTGCTCGAAGTTATGGTTGCAGGAAATTATGCTGAAACAATTAATGTTAATAAAGATTTAACCATCAATGGCCCGAATGCTGGTATTGATCCAAATACAGGAACAAGAGTTCCAGAAGCGGTTATACAAGATGGGAAATTGAAAATATTAGGAAATAATACAGTTGTTTTCGACGGATTTAAATTTGCACATGTTTCTAATTCTACACCTATTGCATTAGGTGGTGGAACCGTAGCTACAATACAGAATAACATTATCGAACGTAATGCTACTGTTGCTGTTAGTGGAGGCCCGGCAAGTGCGAGAGGAATAGAAATTTCTAATGGTCCTGGTGCTAAGAACATCAAAAATAACTTGTTTACAGGCGATGGTTCTGGTAATAATTATAGCAATACTTTATCTTGGAATTCTGGAATGTTTATTAATGGGCCAACTACGGTTATCAATGTCGAAAATAATGTTTTTGAGAAATGCCGAACAGCATTAAATCTTGATGATATGGGAGCTGGCATAAATATTTCAGGTAATACTTTTGAAAACAATGGAACGTATATGGCTTTTGGTGGAACCACACCTTCAAATGGTTCTTTTACATTAGGAGCCAATGAATATAAAGCACCTTATGATGCAATGATGAACTTGAGTAATGTCGCCTCAACTTTTAGATTAGATATTTCAGCCGGATCAGTAAATGGCATTCCATTTGCAAACATGACGAATGATGAGTTATTTAATGTAGAATTAGGGATGTATCACAGAGGCCGCTCTGGAAGGAATGGTTTAGTAACCTACAAAACGAATAATCAGTATGTTGCATCTATTAATCCAAGTATCCAAGCTGCTATTAATTATGCTCCAGTAGGAGGCATTATTAATTTAAATAAACTCACCTATACTGAAAATGTAAATGTTAATAAAGCAGTTGATATCCGCGGGTATCAATATGGAAATGCAGTAAGTGGAAGAACATTTGCAGATGCTAATGAATCTGTAGTTCAAGCTGTAAGTGGTACCACTTTTAATCTTGGTGTAGGAGCAAATGGCGGTTCTATTAATGGTGTAAGTGTTGGAGGTAGTGGCAATGGAATATATATGAACACTACATTGAACGACTTTACTATCAAAGATAATTTATTGTCAGGTAATAATCTTGCTGTGTCTCTTGCTGCTGGTAGTAATAACATTAATGTTTCTAATAATGATATTACAAATGCTTATGCAGGTATTTACTTATCATCTAGTGCTCATGGCAATACCATTACAAAAAATAATATTCATGGATTAACTCTAGGTGCTAATGATATGGGATCTGCAATCGTTTTGGAAGGTAATAATTACAATAACGATATTTCAGAAAATATGTTAACTGGCAATGGTAATGGAGTATATGTATGGGCTACTTTTGGTAGTAACTTTGCTGGTACAGCAATCAGCAATAATATGTTTTCCAGTAATGGGAAAGCTATTAACAATACTAATACTTCAGAAATTAATGCTGAATGTAACTGGTATGGTTCTATAGTTAGTAACGATATAGCATCAATGATAATAGGATTCGTTGATTATGCGCCTTATTTGGTACCAGATGTAGCTGGAAACAGTTATTTCTGGTCAGCTGGTACAAACTATAATTGTTCAGGTACTCCAGTAGAAATTGCTACAGTGCTTACTGACGGTATTAACTGTTCTCAAGGGTCGATTGAAGTAAGCTTTACTGGTGGTACAGCGCCTTATGATTTGACATGGAATGGTGGATCCGTAAGTAACGTAACTAGTCCTTATACCATAGCTAATCTTGCTACTGGCACCTATAATATTACGATTACTGATGCCGTTAACTCTACTGATAATACTTCAGTATTGCTAACAAACTATCCAGTAACGAATACCAATAATAATACCTACCATACTACAATAACAGCTGCAATTACAAATGCAACAGATGGTGATGTATTAGAGGTTTGTGCAGGAACATATACAGAGACAATTAATGTTAACAAGAGTATTACATTGAATGGTCCAAATGCGGGTATAGATCCAAATACAGGAGTTCGTGTTGGAGAGGCCATTTTATCAAATGCTCAATTTAAAGCTTTTGGCACCAAAACAGTTGTCATAGATGGTTTTACAATAGACAGAACCGGGACGAATATAAATCATGGTATTGATTTAACAGCTGGTGCTACTACTGTAACCGTTCAGAATAATATCTTTAATAGAGATGTAACTGTAACAGGAAGCTTCGCATTAGGTGTATATCTATCTAACAGTTCGGCTCAAAAGATCATCAGAAATAACTTCTTTACAGGAAGAGCCACCTATTCTTCAACAGGCTCACATAGAACATGGCGTTCAGGTATTTGGTATAATGGTGGAAACGTAACAATTCAGGATAATGTAATGAAGAATTGTAATACACATATAAATATTGAACAAACTCCAGCAAACTTAGTTATCGATGGAAATACTTTCAGCAATAGTAGTACCTCTTTTTCAATAGGATCAATATCTGCAGTACAAGCAGCTTACTTTACTTTTGGAGCTAATGATTTTGCATCTACTATATCAACAATAATTAACGTTACAAGTACGGTTGATGATGCTTGCCGTTTTGATATTTCTGCAGGATCTTATGGTGGCACACCGTTTGCAGATTTAACGCTGGCTCAGAAATTTACTGTGGATGGTAAAATATATCATAGAACCAGAACCAAAGGCTTAGTTTATTTTGTATCGAAGAATATATTTAACAATACAATTAACTCAAGTCAGATTCAAACTGCGATTAATTATGCTGCTGCGGGAGATACTATTACAATTGCTAATAAGTTGTTCAATGGTACTTATACAGAAGCTTTAGTGATAGACAAACCGCTAACTTTACAAGGACAATCAAAAGCTAATGTCAAAATCAATGGTACGGCTGGTGTAAATAGTGGTATTAAGATTAATTCTGGTGTTGAGGATGTTACAATCCGAGATTTGACAATTCAAAATGTAAAAGGTACAAACGGGAATACTCATGCAGGTATTTATGCTGTAGGTAATAATAATAACCTATCTGTAGACAACGTTTTGGTTACTAAAGGTACGTCTGGATCAAATGCTTCTGGTTTTTATGCCAATGGTCCAATAGACAGTTTAACGATTAATGGCTCTGAGTTTAATGATCATGGTACAGGTGCGAGAGGGATCGTAGTTTGGAATGGTTTAAAAACAAATATTGCGATTACCAATAATACTTTAGCTAATAATAATTGCTGTGGTATTGAATTATCTGATGGAGACGCTTCAGCAGTGACCGTTACCGGAAATACGATTAGTATTGGTGATGGTGATAATGCTATAGGTTTAATAGGGTTAAACGGATCTGTTGGTCCTAACCTGATTAGCAATAATACAATCACAGGTGGTGGACGTTTCGGTATCGAAATTAAAAATCCTAATGGTGGCGTTACAGTAAGTAACAATAATGTAACTTTAAGTAGTCAAAACTCAGATGTAAGAGACCGTGCTGGTATCGCTGTTTATAGAAGAGGTGTGTTGAATAATAATGTAGATGTTCCAAATGGTGTGACTATTACTGGAAATATTGTTACA
Organism: Edaphocola sp.; assembly: GCA_035497795.1. Lineage (GTDB taxonomy): Bacteria > Bacteroidota > Bacteroidia > Chitinophagales > Chitinophagaceae > Edaphocola. Next base: position 55,577 of record DATJCU010000112.1, read on the forward strand.
GGTTATCAACAAGTTTCAAATAGTGAAGGTTTTGGTATTGTTATTGAAGGTAGTAACCATATTGTTTCAGGTAATACTTTGAATAATAATGATATTGGTATTTTACAGCAACAAAATCCTTCTAACTATCCTGGAGATGCCGATCAGAGTAATTTAGCAGATAACTTCTTCGGTAGAGGGAATGCTCCTACAACTTGTGCTAATACCATTGGTACTAATACATTTAGTAGTAATGGCGAGGATTACCGTTTAGCAGGAGCTGTATCTGGAGACATTGTAAATGCAAGAACAGGAAATAAATATTGCTCGATTCAAGATGCAATAGATGATGGTGCTACAATTAATGGAGATGAAATTAATGTAGGTCCAGGTACCTATGCAGAGAATGTTGTAGTAAACAAATCAGTTTCTATATTAGGTCCGAACGCTACTATCGATGGTTGTTCTGTTAGCCGAGTAGGCGAGGCAATCATTTTTCCAGCTATTTCAGATATAGATGATGCTATAAACGGAACTATAATTAAAGTAGAAGCATCTGATGTGGTTATTTCAGGTTTAACAATTGATGGAGATAATCCAGATATTACTACTGGTAAATCAAGTACTAATGGTGCTGATATTGATGCAGCAGAAGGTATTACTCGTTATGGAACAGGAAATAACTTAGTAATTACGAATAATATCATTAAGAATTTATCATATACTGGTATTGTTATGTATGATTATCCAGCTGGAGTAGCTTCTTCTGGTAATGTAATTTCAGGTAATATGATTCAAGACTTGGGTTCTTATGATCCTACAATTGCTTTAAATAATTGGGGTATAGGTGTTATGTTGTATAATAATCAGTATGCTTCTGTTACTAACAATTGTATTACAAATGTAAGACTAGGTGTTCAAACTGGTAATTTCTATAAGGCAAATCCAGGATCAGCGACTTATCAGACCATTTCGAACAATACAATTTCTTCAAGAAGAAGGGGTGTTTTTCATAACCTACAATATTCAAATGCTTCAGCTATTACTATAGAAAATAATAATATTACAGCTTTAGTTAATACTAATGAATCTTTATGGGATGGTATATTACTGTCATCCTTATCGGTACCTAGTATTACAAGTAATAATACTATTGATGGGAACAATATTTCCAATACTTCATATGGTATTGATGTATGGAATGTGAAAAATACAAGTCCAGCATTAATTACTGGAGGTGTTATTTCAAATGTGAAGACAGGTATTCTAGTTGATAACTTTGTTGGATATAATTCTAATGGAGGAGACGGAGCAAATGCAACCATTACAGATGTTAATGTAAATGCGTCTGTGACTGGTGTTTCTATTTCGGATAATGCCTCAAGTACTACTCATGGTGCTGTATCTGCTATTGTTACTGGCTCATCCATTACCGCACCAATGGCTGTGAATATATCAGAATCTGTTACGGGTATCGTTAGTGCAACTTTCACTGGTAATAGTATTAATTCTGGAGCTACTTTGTTTAACTCTAATGCAAGTAATACTATAGATGCAGAGTGTAACTGGTGGGGAACAACTACAGCTAATGACATCTCAACGAATGTATCTGGAGCTGTGGACTTTTTACCTTATCTAATACCAAGTGTTTCTGGTGTTACTTATCCATGGTCGGCTTCTACAACATATTCTTGTGATGGTACTCTAATTATTATTTCATCAGCTAATGTTACAAATCATGCATCATGTGAAAATGGAGAAGGATCTATTGATTTGACTTGGTCAGGTGGAACAAGTTCTTATAGCGTATCAATTGATGGCGGAACGGCTTCAACTGCTACATCACCTTATACGATTAGCAATTTAAATGCTGGAAATCGTACGGTTAAAGTAGAAGATGCAAATGGAACTTTTGTCGAGCAAGTTGTAACTATAAATACTTATCCAGTTAAAAACTCAACTACTGGTTTGACGTATGCTACGATACAAGATGCGGTTGATGCTGTTGGAACAACAAACGGTAATGAATTAGTTTTATGTGACGGTCCTTTTGATGAGCAAGTTATTGTGAATAAATCATTATCTATTATTCCTGCAACTGTTAGTGGAAGTCCTACTACACCTGTTGTAAACTTTACAGGTACATCAACTGGTAAACCAACATTATTTGATGTTTCTGCTAATAATGTAAGTATTGAAGGTGTCCAGTTTAATGTAGATATGAGCAAGCTGAAAAGTGCCATTATCGTGAGTGGTTCTGGTATTGATAAGGTTACCATTAAGGATAATGAAATTACACCTTTTGGAATTGCAAGTTCTGGAACTTATTCTGATAGAAATGCAGTAAGTATTAACTTTGCTGGAAATACTAATTATAGAACAAGCACCGGAGTTAACAATATTACTTTTGAAGGTAATACCGTAAATGCTAATGCTTCAGATGGTTCTAACTCATTTAGAGCTGGAATTAGTGCAGATGCAGCGGGCGGAACATTTATCGGAAATACGATTACTAGTATCAATCAGGATGTTCAAGTACGCTTTGCTACTGCTCCAGTTACAATGACTGGTAACAATTTTAACGGAGGCGGAGCAGAATATACTTCACCAAATTCTGGAGCTGGTTCTGCAACAATATCCAATAATAGTTTTAATGGAAATTGGTGGATAGGTTTAAATCCTACCAATCCTGTTGCAAATCCAATGTTGAGATTGAAAAATAATAGTTCTGGAGCGAATACTATTGTTAATGGTAATACTTTTACTGATATTCGTTGGGGTATTAGTTTAGAAAACTATAACAATAATGTGATTAGTAATAATACTTTCACTCCTTTGGCAACCGCTTCTGATTTTAGGCATATTACTGTAAACACTAAAGGAATATTTGGTGGCAATATTACTGCACTTCAAAGAGTAGCTATTAGTTCTACAATAACTGATAATACTTTTAATGGAATAATTGGAACGAATACAGGTAAAGGACTAGCTTTCTATAATCACTGGAATGATGGTGCAGGAGCTCAATATGGAGCCTTTACGGTATCTGGTAACACTTTTAATAAAGGTATGCAGAATTATATTTATATTGATGAGTCAAACGGCATATCCACAAGTGATCCTACAGTTGCTAATAATTATCCAGAATATGCAGATAATGGAGCTGCTCCATCTACAACTGGATATTGGACTAAAGACATCGTAGATGGAGATAACCTCTATGCTGTTGGTGGTGCAGGAACTCCTAAGCTATACAATAACATGAGCTTATTAGAAATATATGGTGATTTATATGCTCATATATATGATCAAGTTGATAATTCAAATATCGGATTAGTAATCTTTGGTAAAAAGCCTGATTTAGAATTATCAACAAGAATTAATAACCTGAATTTTATTGCTGCTAATAATACGATTTCGAATTTTATTGTAGATGTTTTTGAGTTAAATGGCACTGATTTACAAAACACTCCAGCAACTCCAGTTAATATTATTGTATTTAAAAGCAATAGTGTTTTTGATTATACTTTTGATCCCAATCAAACAAGTATGAACATGCCAATGGCAACTAATATTAATAATACAAATTGGGAACTTGTCACTAACAACGCATCACTGATGGTATTCAAACTTAAAGATGGGGTGCCATTTAATGGATACGGATTTAGTTCTATAGGTATTAATATTCAAGTCAAGAGTTCGGCTTCATTTAGTAATTTATCTATAAACACTATTATTCCTTCAAATTCAGGTGGAGAAACAAATGATGATAATAATTCGGATGTAAAACTAGTAAATATTCAATAACTTATTCATACTACTATTTATTTGTTATATAAGTAGTAGTTTGAATTTATTTCTTAAAATAGCT
>DATJCU010000113.1:0-9301 GCA_035497795.1 Edaphocola sp.
AGCTTTGTTTTTTTTCTAACCCATAGTAAAAACCTACAAAACCACCTATAAAAACCCAGCTAGCGTCGCTGAACACCGAATAGCAAAAAGCCCAACATTTAGGATGTGTTAGGGCTTTTTTCTATTCGGCATAATGTTAGCGGTAGTGTTTATTTTATTTCTGCTAATTCTTTCAATTTTTTATTCATTTCTTCAAACCCTTTTTTCGTATTATTGTCAAGTTGTTTTTTGAAGAGTGGAACAAGAATGCCTTTAAATTTTTCACTTTGTCTAAACGTTGTTGTACCATTTTTGTTGTCAATAAGTTCAAATTTATGTTCTCCGTCAAAAAGTCCCGCAAACAATAAATGTCCAAGCCACTTCAATTCTTTGTTAGTTTCAAATGTAAGAATTTTAGGTTTAAAAGTCATTCCTTTAGCTTCTGGTGGTTCAATTCTTGCCGTAATTTTATTTCCCACTTTTACTTCTCCTTTTATTGATTTTATAAATGGATTCCAATTCGGATAATTGTCAAAATTTGTAAGAATTGACCAAATTTTTTCAGGTTTTGCATTAATTAAAATTTCTGTTTTGATTTCTTTTGCCATTGCTGTTACATTTAATAATGTGATTAAACTAATTGTTGTTAAATATTTCATTTGTCTTGTTTTTGAATTACGTTACAAAGGTCTATACAAACAATAGTTTTGCTCTTGACAAAAATCAAGAAATCATAAAAGTTGTTTTTTCCTAATTCTACTAAATGTTTCAGGGGTCATACCAAGCATTGAAGCAATGTATTGTAAAGGCACTTGATTAAATAATTCTCTATTGTTTTCAAAGAAATAATCATATCTTTCTTCCGCTGTCATTGATAAATGACTGAAAATTCGTTCTTCAAGAATTATAAAACAACGAACAATAAATAGCTTTTCTAATTCGTGCCATTTAGGTACTAATTCTCCGATTTTTTTATAATCAGCTTTTGTTATTGAGTAAACTTCTGTGTCAGTTAATGCTTGAATTGATAAACGAGAAGGTGTTTCAAACACAAAACTTGATAAATCTGTCGAAAAATATCCTTTTGTCGAAATCCATTGAGTTATTTCTTTTTCGTCTGTCGAAATAAACATTCTTAAAAGTCCTGATTGAACAAAACTTAAATTGTCACAACGTCTTCCTGCTTTTAATAAAAAATCACCTTTTTTAATAGTTGTCAAATTGAATAAAGACACTATCGTTGTCAAGTCATCAGCATTAACTACTCCAAAATAAGATTTTATGTATTGTTCAAGTTCTGTCATATTTTGTAGGGTCTCGCAACATTACCGCTAACGAGTGGCAGCTTTGCGAGGGCTGGGAAATAGATGCACTAAAGTTCAATTTAGCACAACTGCTGAATAGAAGTACAACTGTTGAATTTTGCACTTCACCCCAGCTCTTGCAAAACTGCTCGTTGTAAGAAGCCTTTATTCTTTTATAAATTTAATATGTTCTTTGTGTAGATTTTGAGATAGTTCAAGGATGTAGTTTCCAGACGGTATCTTGCCTACCTTGATTACATCTTTTAATACCCCATTAGTTAATACTGTTCCTAATGTATTGAGTACCTTAAATTCTATTGGCTTATTCACATCAAATTTATTTGAAACCTCAACAGTTAAACTTGTTTTTGTAGGATTCGGATATACTTTTGACGTCTCTAGTTCAATATTGGAATTTAAAGCCATTTGTGCCATAGCTGGTATAAAATTGGAATCTATACTAAAGTATAAATAAGGTTCTAATGCTTCCATTCTTATTTTACCTATCATATCTGCAATAGCTAATGTATCTTTTATATTTTCTATAAACTTTTTAGCAATAACCTCTTTTACAGTTTGCTCATATAGTAAACTATCAGCCTCTGTGAACCTAGTTTCTAAATAAAATTCTGTGGTGTCTGCTTTCATGAAGGTAGAAGGGTTGGATAGATTAGGAGCTGTTTCCATACTTATGTTTCCTGATATTAAACTCCATTTACCACCTTTGATTGTTTTTTGACCACAATTTGTAGTAATGGTTAATTCCCAATTAATATCGTATGGTGTGTATAAATAATGATTGATACGAGGAGTTGTTATGTAATTTCCTGTAGCTGTATAATAATTTAAGTTTGAACCTAAGCGACCATACCAAACCTTCCAACTATAGCTTGCTCCAGAAATATTTGGGCTAGCCCAAAGGCTAAAGTCTTGTTTAAACAAATACCAGTTTCTGGACACAAATACATTTGCACCAATAGTGCCATTATTTATTGTTTTTGAAATAGTAACAGGTGGACATCCTGTTGGTGTATATGTATAAGATAGTACAGTAGAGGTGTGAGGCGAAGCAGGATTAGCAGTAACTAATACACTATTTCCTCCAGCAGGTCCTCCTCCAAAAGTTACAGCATCATTGCTTCTACTCCATGTGCCACCAATTGTCGTTGGAGATGTGCCATAAGCAGTTGTACCACACATTACATCGGGACCTGTTATTATAGCAGGAGGTGTACTACAGATTTCTGTCCTTCCTTCCCATTCAGGATGTCTTTGATAAACTTTCACATAATCAATTTCCATTTGTCCCAGTTCACCATCGTTTGAAAGTACTTTTTCTTCTTTTTTCATAGCTACCGAAAATATTATTTTGCTATTGGAATTGTTATTATATGGAAACCCTTCTGTAATATTCCAATTACCCAAAACAGAGTTACAAGCCGATGGTACTTTAACTACATAATATTGCCAACTATTTCCGTTATAATAAGGAACAACATAATTCTGGTAATATTTCCAAATGGTATTTATATGGTCGCCATCTAGGTAGGTTTTTATAGAAGCAGTATCCCATTCACATACATAGGTATGCCAGTCTTCTTGGTGGTGGTGATTTCCTGTAAAGTAATTCCACCAACTTTGATTGGGAAAATCGTTACCAATTCCAACCTGTTCTGGTAAATTATATGGATTGGGGTCGGGTCTCCAAGCGTGTAGATTATATGAGTTGTTTGGTCGTTGTCCAATGTATGGCCAACTATGACCACCTTTTCATCCATAAGATTCCGCAAAATCGATTTCATTAACATCAGAACCATACCAAGTCCAACATGTAGCCCATGAATATTTAAATAAGGGCATCTTTAGTCTTACCTCTATTCGACCATTATTAAATGCATTACTGTATCGAGTAGAAATATATCCCGAAGTGTAATTTTTTGTATAGGGGGTCATAGTACAAGTGTCACATTGCCAAGTAGTGGTTTTTTGCTTTACTTTAAGTTTTACAGTTCCGCCACTTACTACGACATTTTCGTCTTGAATTACGGTATGATTTCCAGGATAAGGTATTCTACCTTCACCCCAGTTGTCTGATTCTAAACCAGGATAATGATTAAACTTTACCCATTTAGAATTGTTGAGTGTAGTGCCATCAAAACCGTCGTAGAAAACCAATTTCCATGAGGCTGTATCGCATACGTTTTGAGGCGTGGTAAAATTTACTGGTGGTAACCATTGTGCATTGACTTTGAAGCTAAAAATACTTATGAATGAAAGTATTAATTTTAAGTATTGTTTCATTATTTTATTTTTTTTAAGGTTCGTTAAATGTGCCTTCTATAAGCACACTGTCAATAGGGTTGTTGTATTCTACAAACCAAGTAGAAGATAAATTAAATTGAACTTTATTGTTATTTGAAGTAACATTTAAATATTTAATTTCATTTGGAGAAATATGATAAATTTTATTACCTAAATAAAAGTTCATTGAAACCCACTCCGGATTTTGGCTTAAATTTTGTTTCACTATTAACCATTCTCCACTAGTTGGAAAACTTGGACGGTAATATCTTAAATCAAAACGATCTGAATCTCTTGAACCCATTGAGGCAATTTGATGTCCAATTGCGATTTCAACATTATTAGATTTATATTCTATTCCATCAATTTTCCAATAAGAATATTGTTTAGATTTTTCTTTTTTACATGAATTAAAAAGAAGAATTGCGGATATAATTGTTAGTGTTTTTTTCATTCTTTTAGAATTTAAATTGTTATAGTTTCATTTTTATTAATTGAGGGGTCTTTGTTATGTAGTTTCATTTTTGTACCGTTGTTTGTTTAAAGGTTTCTTACAACGGTTACGTATATGAAACGTTTGGCATTTCGAAGCACTTTCCTGTCAAGTTACAAGTACTTATGATACGGGCTGAAATGCTCGATAACCCACTGACTGCCAAATGTTTTATATACGATGTTGTACGCTGGCCTTTATTATTTCTTTGTCTATTTGCCTCATTATTAATGCACTGTCGCTCAATCCGTGTGTCGGAGCGGGACGGGCTTGAAGGCTCTTTTGGCATTTTTGGATTGAGGGCAAGCCTTGTGGGAATGCCAAATGTGCCTGAGAGCGAAGGGATGGTGAGGGGTGGAATCATTTTGAATTAATTTTAATTGGACCTAATACTAAATTAAACACTTTTGTTTCTTGATTAATTTCGAGCGATAAGTTGTATTTTCCAAAATTCCAAAATCTACCTGACCAATCACCTTTTTTTATTTCTGCTGTATCTTTTTCAGAGTATTTACCTTTATAATCTATGTCAGTCCCAAATACTTCAATCGTTGTGTTTGTTACCATTTCATATTCTTTGTAAAAAACAAAATCCGAAAAATTATTATGGTAATTATACAATACAATATAATTTGAAGAATCAAAATCCTTAATTTGTTTAATCCGATTAAAATAACCTAAGTAGATGTGGATAGGTTTTATTATTGTATTGTACCTTTTATTAAGCATTGAAGGGTAAGAAGAAACAACTATTCCTTTTTCCAAATCCCGAAGCAATAAATCAATGAAACTATTTGTACTTGATTCTTTCTCTCCTAAGAAACGAATGTTATTATTAAAATCATCAATATGAAATATTTGAGTGTCAATATCCAAAAGTTTATACAATGTTTTTGACTTTACTAACAAACCTTCATCATCTGATACTAAAATATCACAATGCGCAGCATAATATGAATGGAGAGAATCGTTTATTGTATTTGCAAATGCGGCTTTTTTATTTCTTTCCTTATCCAGACCCAGGATGTTTAATGTTGAATAAGCATTTGTAAAAAAGTCATAATTAGATATTTCCTTATCACCATTTGGATTTAGATTATCTGTAACGAATTGTTTAAATGATTTTTTTAAAGGAGTCAGTTTAAAATCATCGTTAAAATTTACTTTAGTAATATCAATGTCGAAAAGATTTAATTTAGTTAAGTTGTTAGTTATAGCTTCCCTAAGTTGTTTGAAGGCTTTTTTATCATTATCCAATTTCTTATAGAATTCTCCAAAATTTTTCATCCAATCTAAAAGCGAAAACTCCTTTTTATCAGACGGAAATAAAGTAGATAAAGCTTGTTTTAAATTATCAGGCTGATTTTCGGTTTGCATCATACTAAAATCAAGCTTCTGACTTTTTAGTAAGTCTGTAAAAGCCTTACCCAATGGTTCTAAATCGCCAGTGAATATGGACTCAAAATCAAATAAATCATCAATAGAATCATCATCTAGGCTTTCAAAAGCCTCAAGAGGTTTCACTAAATAACACGATGTGGTTTTGTTGCCCCAATAATGGCACAGGTAGTTATTATCAACAAAACCTTCCATGTATTTTAAGTCATCATATTTTTTTTGAGATTTATCTCTTTTTAAATCTGCCAAATGAGCATAAGAATAGCAAAAAAGGAAATTCGATTTGCGTTCATTTAAAACAATTTCCAGCTTTTTGTAAAAATCAGTTTCCTTTTTTTTAAGAAATCTGAAAACGTTGCTATCAAGATAAATTCTCATTATTTGCTTTCCAAAATTTTAATTTCCTCCTCTGTCAAACCGTATAATTCATAAACTATTTGGTCAATCTCATTTTCAATATTTTCAATCTCGTTCTTTGATTTTTGTACTTTGTGTTTTTCTTCTTTGAAGTATTGTATCCACTGAGATTCTTCTGATAGATTGAGTTGAATTTTTTGTTTAGATAATTCTTTTAAAAAATCCTTTGATTCCAACATATACCAATTAAGAAGTTTGGTATTAAATTGAACCGAATCAAATTTATTGACCAGTAATTCATTAAACTGTTGTATTTCTTTGATAATTGAAGTTTGTTTTGCTAATAAAGAATTTGTCTTTTCTGTTAAAACCATCGAATATTCGAGCATTGATGAAGGTAAAGGAAAAGAGCCAAGATTATCCAAACTTATTTTTGCAAAAACCTTTCCCTTTATGTCATGAAGTAATCTGTAGAATAGAGTAGCTGGCTTAGAATTAAGTATTGCCAACAATGGTTCTAATGAATAATTTTCAGTAGTCGAATAAATTCCATGAACTAAAGTATCAAAGTAGAAATTATTTTCATCAATGCAACCAATCAAGGAATCCCCCGTTTTTCTAATAACAATTTTCTTGTTTTCAAATAAATCAGGTGTACGCAAAGCAAAATCAATTCGGGTCTGTTTATTCATACCTTCTTTTGATTTTATGTCATCAAGCGTAATCCTTTCAACAATAGATGAATCATAGTTTATGTATTGACCCGACCAAGATATGTGATAACGAGAAATTTCACGACCCCAAATTATGGGCTTATGATTTTCAGATTCTTTAATGTCAGAAACTAAAATATGTTTGATGTTGCCAGGATTTAAACCGTTTTTTAAAGCATAATAATCTTTTATTTGTTTGTATGAGTGTAATTTTTCAAGGACTAATTGTGAGTTAGAAGAAATAACAGATATTTCGCAATTTGGCACGCCTAAAAAGAAATCTTGTTCTACATTATTTTCTGTTATACCAAAATTTGTTATAAAATTTTCGATTTTCTCAGCTACCGCCAAACGAACAATATTTTTTTGGTTAGGATTTGTTTTTATATTGAATTTCAGGAGCAAACTACTACCAACTTCTGCATCCTCAAATACTTTCTCTGTAATTGTGTAAATCTCTTCTATTTCAGTATTTTGAATTAAAGCTTTTCTTATTGCTTCGTAATAAGAATTAAAAAGAAGTGATTTTGGTATAATAAAATGAATTGTTCCTTTCTTGAAAATTTGTAACATCCTTTCAATAAAAAGAATGTATAAGTTTGTTTTGTAACTTGTTAAAGGGAAATATTTATTAAAATGCTCTTGTGATTTTGAGTCAATAAAAATACCATAGGGCGGATTCCCAATCACAACATCAAACCCGCCATTTGCAAAAATATCTGGAAACTCATTTTGCCAATTAAATGCTTTTTCTCCCGCTATTACAGGGTCGTCAATAAGTGAGTTTCCGCACTTTATGTTGTTGTTTAGTTTATTAAGTTTTCTTCCTTTTTGTGCAGTTCTTAACCAAAGCGAAAGTTTAGCAATTTCAACAGATTCTTCGTTTAAGTCAACACCATAAATGTTTTTTTCGAGAATGTCGGTTGTAATGTCGGAGAAAACCAAACCACTTCCAAAAAGCTGTGCACGCAAATCGTCTATTTTGCGATGTTCCGTAATTAAAAAATCTAAAGCTTGGTTTAAAAATGCTCCCGAACCACAAGCTGGGTCAAGTATAGTTAAACTTAAAAGCCAGTTCCGATAATCAGTTAATTTATCGTCAAGGATTTTTATAGTGTCTTTTTTGCGATTTTTACGCCCTTTAGCGTATTCTTCATCAACAATATATAGTTCTTTCCGTTTTTCCTCGCAAAGTTTACCAATGGTATTTTCTACAATGTACTTGGTTATGTATTTTGGCGTGTAAAAAATTCCATCTTTCTTACGCTTGGTCTTTTGGGTGTCAATTTTCTCGCCTTTAATTTCTGCTTGAACATTTTCTATCTCGCCCAATGAATGTTCAAAAATATGTCCGAGAATATTTACGTCAACATCGGTTTCAAAATCATACTGACTTAATGTTAACGTATGTTTGTGAAGTATTTCATCATCAATCGAAATGTTATCTAGAATTTCATCGGGTGCGAAAAGTCCACCGTTGTATGCGTAAATATCGTATTTTTTGCCTTTGTAACCTGTATTCATGTAACCGAAATACTTTTTAAATCGGTCATACAACGGAACATATTCGTCAAGTTCCTCCTTTAATGTCGTCCATTGTTTTACAATCTCACTGATTGAATTTGGTGGCAACAACAAACGGTCTTCAGCAAAAAAAATGAACAGAAAACGGTCAAGTAATTTTTGAGTTTTCTTGAAAAGTAAGAGTTTATCGGTTTCTGGATTGTTCTTTACAAGGTTGTTATAAATCGCTTCACGGAATTTTGAATAATCCGCATACAATTTTTTGGTAATATTTTCTTCCTGTAAAAGCGATGATTCTTTAATCTTTTGAGGTAATCCGTTTAGCAAATTGTCTTTTGCCAAACAAAGCCACATTAACGAAAACTCCTCCCGTGTCAGGTTGAACAAATCAAAGTCGATATGGTCAACTGCATTTTGTATGTAAAAACGGAGTTTCTCAAAGTTCGACGTTATCACATAAACGCATTTCGGATTATGGTTTTTGTACCCGAATGCTTGAATTTCAATTTTGTCTAAGTCTGTTGTCTCTGTTCCTTTTAATTCAATAACTGCAATAGCATCTTCGCCTTTTAAAATCGCTCCGTCAGCTTTTTTGCTGTTGGCAATGTTTTTTAATTCTGTTGTCAGGTTGAAATTAGGTTGCGGATTGAGTGTATATCCAAAAATCGAAACGAAAAGTTCCCGTAAAAATCCTTCTTGAAATTGCTCCTCCTTAGAATTTCTGATGTTCTCTTGAATCGAAGGATTTCCAAAATAGTCTTGAAATTCCTTGTACTTCTTGTCAATCAGAACTGAATCTAATTCACTTAAATATTTATTCTCTACCGATTTTTGAAACAAACTCATTTTAACCTTTTAATCTCATTTTTAATCCAGTTATCAATCTGCAAAATACAATTTTATTGTCAATATAAATCCGAAAGTATCATGCTAATCTGCGTGCGTTGGGAAAAAAGCATGTGTTTGGCAGCGAAGGGACGGTTGCAGGGATGGGCTGCCAAACTCTTGCTTTTGTGGGTTGGCATTTTCCATTTTTTCTCTTTTCAAATCTGCAATCATGTTACTGCTGTGTCTTTTTTCGGCTTGCGTACAACGGCTGACGCTTGGCGCCGTTTTTTTTGTGTTGCGCCTGCGGCAAAAAAAAATGGAGCTAAGCGTATGTTAGCTGTGGTTGTTTTAGTTGTCATAGGTTTCCAGATTTCCAATTTTTCCAGCTGTTATTTGTTTTCAAC
>DATJCU010000114.1:0-6266 GCA_035497795.1 Edaphocola sp.
AGAGTAATTCATACATCGTTAAAAGCGGTGGGCAACTTAAGTATCTTTAGAATTATTCGGTTGCGTCTGAAACGCCAACTTTGTTAAAGTTTCGATTATGAATGTACTATTGGTAGATGACCATTTAATGACGATTGAAGGCTATATTTCATTGCTAAAAGAAGAAATTCCTGAATTTGCAGCATTCAAAGCCTTTAATTGCGAGGAAGCATATCACTATATTACTTCTGTTTCTAAATTTGATATGGCAATCATTGATTACCAGATTCCTGAATTTGAAGAAAAAAAACTTGAAACGGGCGCGGACATTGCTTTATTATTAAGAAGATACCATCCCATATGCAAAATAATGATGATCACTGCTTATGAAGAAGCTACAATTATTTATAACATTCATAGAAAAGTACAACCCGATGCTTTGATCATTAAGAACGATATTTCGTACACCTCCTTTAGGGAATGTCTCCAACCTGAACACCGATATTTGAGCCCTACGGCTCAAAAAGCGATTGGTATAATAAATAACAATGAAGGGTTATTTAACGACGTTAATCGTGAGATCTTACTATATCTGAAATTAGGCTATAAATTAGACGAAATAGGAAGTGCTTTATCACTAAGTGAAAGTACCATCCAAAAAAGGGTGGCAAAAATGAGAGCCCTGTTTAATGTAAAGGACATTAATGGACTTATCAAGGAAGTGATAAAGCAAGGGATTGTGTAACTATCTGCTTTATAAACTTTAACATAAGTTCCGTCTGAGGCGGAAAGTTATTTGAATTGATCTTTTTAAATTTGTTTTAAGCTTATTATTAATCAGATCTTTAATATTGCTGCTGTATAACATTTACGGGAAATTCTCCAATTAATTATAAGAGCTTTTCTTGATGATTGCTACAATTTACAAATTTTGAGTTGAATAGAGGTTTAGATTTATAAATCTCGACTTATAATTTTTGTAATATTTAGTTGAATGCTATAGGTTTACTTCGGTAAGGTTTAGTCTTACTAAAAGTAATGATTTCCCGTAAAGGAAGTTATGGCGAAACTTACTTCTGCCAAATTATCTTTTTAGGAATTTCATAATAAAATATAAAAATCGGTTTTATAAATTAAGAAAAAGGTCGAATTATAAAGGTTGAATTATGGATAATTGTTACTCTTCTTCAAAACAGCTCCTAAAATTACTGAAGATAAAACACACTGATGGGTACATAAAAGATAGTGTCCTTTCCCATCCAGATCACCCGAGCCTATTGTCAATAGCAGACACATTAGATAAATACAACATTGAAAATGTGGCCGTAAAAATCACTGAAGAAAAATTTGATGCACTACCTACACCCTGTATCGTTCAAGTTTCTAAACATGGTTTAGCACAGTTTTATGTATTGAGTGAAATTAAGGAATTAACCGTGTCCTATTATGACGATAGAAACAAATTACAAGCAATACCCAAGGATGAATTTTTAAAAACATGGACAGGAATTTGCTTACTGGCAGAAACCACGGCAATATCTAAAGAAAAGGATATTGATAGAAAACTGGTAAAAAAACGGCTCCTTAATTCCCTTATAGTTGCATTGGCTCTATTGTCAGTCATCTGGATTGTTTCAGGTTTTACTAAATCTGATACATCTGGAAATGTTGCCCTATCCTCATACATCATTCTATATAGTATCCTAAAATTAATAGGTTTAACAACGGGTATTTTTTTACTATGGTTTGAGGTTGACCAATACAATCCTACATTACAAAATTTATGTAGCGGGGGTAAAAACATCAATTGTAATGCGGTATTAAAGTCCAAATATGCTTCATTGTTTAATGGTAATTTAAGTTTGGCATTGCTGAGTTTTTCCTATTTTTTTGGAACTTTTATATACTTGGTTTCTTATAACTTTTCCAGTACGGCTATAGGGGCTTTGGCATTAACAAGCCTTATCGCTATTCCAATTATTGCAGTCTCTGTGTATTATCAAGCGATAATCATTAAACAATGGTGTAAATTCTGTGTGATTATACAAGTTGTTTTAGTTGCAGAAATCAGTATTGTTATAATCAGTGGTTTTTATAAAAACACAATCGCAATGGAAACTCTACCTTTTTATTTCGCCCTGTTTTTATTACCAATTTTAATTTGGAAACTCATAAAACCATTAATAGAGCAGCAGAAAGAAACCAATCTTTATAAAAGGGGGTTAAAAAAAATAAAGACGAACCCGTTTGTTTTAGAAAGTTTATTGGAAAAATCAAATAAAATTAAACATAGCACTAAAAACTTAGGAATTTCAATAACAAATGAAAATGCCAAATATAAGGTCATCAAAGTATGTAATCCTTATTGCGGTCCATGTGCAAAAGCACATCCTATATTAGATAGTTTAGTAAAGTCGGGAAGTATTAATTTGCAGGTATTGTTTACGGCAACAACTAATGAAAAAGATATTGGAGTACAGCCAGTTCGCCATTTTTTAGCCATTGATTCAAAAAGAAATAAAAAAGAAACAGAAGAAGCATTAGACAATTGGTACATGGCGGAAGAAAAAAATTATGAAACATTTGCAAAAAAATATCCAATGAATGGGGAATTACAAGAGCAAGACACCAAAATTGATGCTATGCATGACTGGTGTAAGGCGGAACAAATCACCCATACCCCAACCCTGTTTATAAATGGTTATCAATTACCACAGGAGTACAGTATAGAGGACTTAACAGAAGTGCTAAGATAAAGAAGAGGCTAAGCTATGATTTTGGGGCTTTCTTACAACATATTCCTTTCGCGAAGGACAGACACAAGTCTTTGGTGTCTATAAATGTCAAAGCAAAATTAATCAGTAAATAATGTTATTATGAAAAAATTAAATCTTAAAAACCTTAAACTTGGAGTAGATGATATCCTTCAGCGTAACCAACTGAAATCTGTACTTGGTGGCCAATCAGATGGGTGTCGCATTGCTGTTAGAAATGCTGACGGATCATTTGGATATTGGTCTGACAACATCTACTCTTATGAAGAAGCTAGTAGTGCTTATCACAATAGTTTAGAGTATAATGATGGAAGCTATGCATCTGGATATTGCTGCTCAAGTTGTTAATTAATTTGAATACTACAAGTTTTTTTAATAAAAAGCTTGTAGTATTTTTAAGATAAAAAACATAATCAAAATAAGATATTAAAAATGAGAAAAACATTGAAATTACTGTTGTTAATTCCTTTATGCTTTTCGTTAAGTTTTTGTAAACAAAAAACAGAAGTTCCAGAAAAATTAGTATCGAACGATTTGGTTCTGATTGTTGATAATGAAATGAACAGCGTTCCGATTTCTATCTTTAAAAATTATGATTTTAAAGACAATGATCAGGTTCATTTTTATACAGAAAAAACGAATGACACTTTAAATATCCCTATAAATACATTCCAAAGTATTTTTTTATCTTCAAGATTTGCACCTAAAATTCCGTTAATAATTAATACCGGAGATACGTTATTTGTTAATTTGAAAGATAGCATTTTGACCTATAAAATTTCAAAATCCCATGAATATTCTATTCCAAAACTTTCTTTGAATTTAAGTCAAAAAGGAAAAAAAATTCAAAGTATACAAAATAGGTTTTATCAAATTGATTCTACAAAACCACTTCAATTAAAGCCATCAAAGTATGAGAAATTCACCCCACTCTATCCAATAATTAAAAATAAAGAACTGATTGCAAATAAAGATTCATTAAAAAACATAACGTTGTTAGAATTAGATTTTCTTAAAAACAGCATTGCTTTTTATGATTCTTTAAGTTCAAATAATATAAAAAACATAGGTTTTTATAAAATTCTAAAAGAGGAAACTGAAGGAAATACTTTTAGAAACTTATTGCGATTGCACAATCTTTCTAATGATGATTTTATACTTAAAAATATAACATCAAATCAATTTATCAACGACTCTTTAGTTAATAATAAGAACTTGTTGCTTTTCATGAATACATATATTAATAAAAAGATATTGAAAGATAGAAAATCTACTTCAAGATCAGGACATCATACAAATTATAAATTTGCTTATGAAGCGTTAGCAAACCATTTTGATAATGATTTATTAATGTATTCAAGAATGCTATGTTTAAATAGAATGGTTGAGCAAGAGGATCCTTATGAAGATATATTGTTTTATTACGAGGATTTTAAAAAACACCATTCAGATTCTGTTTTTACTAATAGTTTTGATAAAAAAATACGAATAGAATTGTCCAAACTTAGAACGCTTAAAGATGATGTAATTTTAATTACCTCTGATGCATCACAATTATCATTGGATTCATTAATAAAAACGAACAAAAACAAATTAATATACATCGATTTTTGGGCAAGTTGGTGTGCGCCCTGCATAGCAGCTATGCCAGATTCAAGAATTCTTGTAAATGAATATAAAGAAAAAGATGTTGTTTTTGTCTATATTTCAATAGATAAAGACTCTAATAAATGGGAAAAAGCATCAAGAGAAGAAGATTTATTTTCATTTGAAAACAATCTCTTAGCTGTTAATTATCCGAATGCTAATTTTTATAAAGATTTAAAAATACAAACCATTCCTCGCTATATACTATTCGACAAAAATGGGAAATTAGTTCAGCCAAATGCACCAGGACCAGGTGGTGGAGAAATAAGAAAATTATTGGATGAACACTTAAAAGAGTAATTATATAGAATTAATCATGTATCCTAGTAGAGTTATGATTCAATGTGACACAAAATCTCTCTCAAAGTTTAATGACAGAACACATGGGTTTTGGAACAGAAACTTTAACATAAGTTCCGTCTGAGACGGAAAGTTATTTGTATTGTTCTATTTAATTTTGAAGTGAACCTATTATCAAGAGTTCAGTTTCTTATCAAATAATTTTTCTATTAAATGAACAATCTAAAGAATGTTTTCAATTACCTGGATGCGGAACAAATACAATTGGACAAGGAGGAATTTGAGTTTCAATATAATTCCCATCCAGATTACCCATCTTTATTGGCGCTAAGTGATACTTTGAGTTTTTTTAATGTCAATAATGCTGCATTCAAAATTGAAAGTACCGAAATTGACTTGTTACCGAATAATTTTCTAGCTAATTTAAAAAAAGACAACGTTAACTTCCTGTCCTTTGTTGAGAAAAAAGAAACAACAATCTCATATACCAACGGTTCTGAAAAGAAATATTCACTGCCTAAGGATCAATTTGTTGAACTATGGGACGATGTGATCCTACTAGCAGAGAAAGACACAGAAATTGTAAAGCCTAAACCAAAAAACTGGATTAGCCTAAGTCTGCGAGTTTTAACTCTTGTTCTTTTTGTTACCGTTTTGGTTATCGGACAACCAAACAAATGGTTCGGACTTTTTTATGTCTTCCCGATTATAGGTCTATTTCTTTCCATTAGTGTATTAAAAGACTTAATTGGAACTAAGAGTACTTTAATGGATAAGTTTTGCAATGTAACTGCAGCAACCAGTTGTCAAACGGTTGTTAATTCAAACAAATGGAAAGTTTTTAAAATCATTAGTTTTAGTGATCTCAGTATCGTCTTTTTTGCCACACAACTTCTAGCACTCTTTTTAATGGGCATATCCAATAATTATGAAAGTTATTTTTATCTCCAAGTTATCCTTTTACTTATTTCTGTTCCCATTATAGCCATCTCCATTTACTATCAAAAAGCAATAGAAAAAAAATGGTGCCCAATCTGCTTGACCATTTCTGCACTTCTCATTGCAGAATTGGGATACGTGCTATATTTAAATTCAATATTTAGCTTCAACATTACATGGAGTGGGCTTTTTATTTTTCTTTTCGTAACCTCAACAGGAGCGGTTCTGTGGTTTTCGCTCAAAGAAACATTAACCAAAATGAAGCAATTAAAGGAGGAAGAGCTAAAGGCCAATCGTTTTAAACGGAATTACAAATTATTTAAAAATATGTTATTGGCTTCAAAACGTTATGATTTGCCTAAAAGTTTATTTGTGTTTGGAAATCTTGATTCAAAACTGAACATCAGTATTGTAACTAGCCCATTTTGTGGACATTGTACCGAACCCCATTATATGTTAAAATCGCTTTTGGACAAAAAACAGGAGCATCTCAATATTTCCATATTATATAATGTGCGACCAAAAAATGAGCAGCTTCTAAACTTTGTAAGTTCATTAACTAATGTAAAATCTACAGAAGGTCAAAGTGGATATTATAAAGCCATGGATGATTGGTATCAAAATAAA
>DATJCU010000115.1:0-2307 GCA_035497795.1 Edaphocola sp.
CTATCAATAAGCACTGCCGAATCTCGTATCATTTTGATACCGGCATTATCATTCAACCAATTTATTTTTTTTTCAGCTTCGTACCTATACTCATGATTTCCTGTACAAGAGTAGATTCCTAGTGGTGCTTTTAATTTAAGGAAATCATCTTGCATATTCTGTTCAAGGATTGGAGCAATTTCGGCATCTATTATATCACCTACAAACAAAATAATATCGGGATTTTGTTCATTTATAAGTTCAACATAGCGTGTGGCATGTTTTTTATTAATTAAGTATCCCAAATGTACATCACTTACTGCCACTATTTTCAAAGAAGAGCGTCCTCTTGCTTCTTTATTGATATTTATCTCCAGCTCTGTTACAGTTGGGTTTCTAAATCGATAATTCCCTATGAACATTATGGTTATAATGGAGAGTGTTGTGACAACAAAGAAAATGGCTCCTGATGTTCTTGGATTATCATTTAAATAACTACCAATAAATGGTCTTCGTTTATTTAAATACAGCAGTAAGTCTATAACGAGCCACAAGAGAGTCATATAGAACAAGAAAACCATCCAGGTTGACCCCATCAACCATAAAAATCGAACAATATTATTTGGGAGAATAGGATGTAAATAAAGACCTGTTAAGTAAAAAGCAAACTCAAGTATAAAAAAGGATGCAAATATTGCTCGCCAAACTCTCTTTTCCTCTAAAAGCCGTATACCTTTTATAAATATATAGACATTGAGTGAAAGATGAACAAATAAGGCGTAAAAATATACTGTCATGGCTGCTCCTTTATTTTTGTTTGGGTATTAAATCAAACACAGCATATTCCGATTGAGTACCAATTCGGAATTTACCTCCCCAAATACCAAGTCCTGATGAAACATATACCCAAGTTAATCCCTTTCGAATCATTCCATGTGGGTTTTCAAACATTGACTCTGCAATTAATGAAAAGGGGAATACTTGTCCGTTATGTGTATGACCCGAAAACTGAAGATCAATTTTTTCTTTTTCCGCTTCTTCTAAATTGGAGGGTTGATGGTCTAATAATAGTTTAAATTGGTTTTTATCAACTCCATTTATAATTGCATTCAAGGTCTTCCGGTTTTTATTCGATAGGTCGTCACGCCCAATCAATGTTATATTTTCAGTGACGTGGTATATAGTGTCTTTCAACACTAATATATTAGATGCTTCATGAAAAAGTATGCTTTCAGATTTCCCTGAAATATACTCATGATTACCCAAGCACGCATATACTCCCAAAGGAGCATGTATGTTCCTAAGTATTCTATCAAGTCCCATTTCAAATATAATCTCAGCATTATTATCGATTAGATCTCCACCAATAACAACTATATCAGGGTTTTCGTCATTAATTATTTGAACCCACTTTGTGAGCTCTTTTGCTCCAATGGTGTAGCCTAGATGTAAATCACTAATGCCTACTATTCTTAATCTATCCTTGTTTGTTGTTAGTTTCGATGTCTCAATTTCAAAGTGCACCCTTCTTTTCTTATGGTAATTGATATTTCCAATAAATAATAGAATAACTACAACTCCAATCACACTAAAAAAGGATGTATAGTTATGGTGCGTCAATGAGTAGACTAAGCTCTTATCCATAAAATGGAAGATGTTATTAGAGACTTTCAATAAGTCGATAATAATGAAGAGAAGTAAGAAATACCCAAAAGCAATAAGCCATGCCGTACCAATTCTATATAATAGTGCACCAACTGTAAACGATAGGTTTTTGTAAAGTGGGAAAAAAAGAAACAATGAGCCAGCACAAATCGCAAAAATAGCTATGAAAGCAATTCGTATTAATGAGTTATCAGGTATTAATTGATAAAGCCTTAAAGCGACATAGTAATTTGTAGCAAGAAAAATTAATAACACTGAGATAATAAAAGCAACTTTCATTGATTGTGTATTTGTGATATATATTAAAAACTTAAAAATAAACTAACCCACAATGGTGTTGAGTAATCTTCTCTCTCTTGGTATTACTATCAGCACAAATGAAGATAACCTACAAAAGTACTTTACCAACCATGATGTAAGCAATAAAACAAAGAACAGATGCATAGTGTTTGGCATCAATTCAATTGTTACAATTAGTGCACTTCGATAATCGCTAGCTAAGTTTAAAAAAGAACAATAATCAGGGTGCTTATTGAACCAACTTGCTTGATATATGTTCTTTTTTGTGGATAAGATATCCAATCAATGATGCTTGCTAAATAAAAGAGAGAATGGATATCAATTGTAACTTAAGATAATTTGATTTTCAAATTGCTGAAATAG
>DATJCU010000116.1:0-4901 GCA_035497795.1 Edaphocola sp.
GCAAGCAGTGGTTACTCCCGAATTGCGTGGAGGCCTGGGAATGCATTATACCAGTGTGCCCAATATTATGAAAGTGATACAACCACTGTTTCTTAACGATTTAGAAGAATCATTTGCAAATGCATCTAACAATGCCAAAAAGCTGGACGAACTGCTTATTCGTATATCTAAAATAAAACTCTTCGACCCTGCCTGTGGAAGCGGCAACTTCCTTATTATTACTTATAAAGAACTTCGCAGATTAGAAATTCGTATCTGGAAACGCATTACAGAACTTACAGGAATCCGCATTATTCCATTTTCAAACATCACCCTATCTCAATTCTACGGTATTGAGCTTGATAACTTTGGTCACGAAATAGCAATGCTCTCTCTCTGGCTGGCAGAGCATCAGATGAATGCCGAGTTTACGCGAGTATTCACCCAAGTAAAAATAGATGCTCTTCCCCTTAAAAACATCAACACTATTGTGCAAGGCAATGCCTGCCGTTTGGATTGGAATGAGGTATGTCCACGTACACCTGAAGAAGAGGTATATGTGTTTGGGAATCCGCCGTATTTGGGAAGTAAATTACAGAATAAAAGCCAGAAAGAGGATATTATTCATGTCTTTGGAAAAATAAAAAATAGCAAAACCTTAGACTATATTGCTTGTTGGTTTTATTTGGGAGCAAAATATATCGAAAGTTCAAGTGCGAAATATTCTTTTGTTTCAACCAACTCCATTTGTCAAGGAGAACAAGTTGGAGTTTTGTGGCCAGAGATTTTTAGTTATAATATTGAAATTGATTTTGCTCATACATCTTTCAAATGGGCTAATAATGCCAAATACAATGCAGGAGTTACTTGTGTTATTATAGGAGCTTCTAATGTAAATAAAAACAAAAAACGAATCTATACAAATGATAAAATTATTGTTTCAGATAAGATCAATCCTTATCTGACAACAGGAAACTCATCAATCGTAATAAGAACCTCAAAAGTGCCGAAAGGTATGCCAAAAATCAGTTTTGGTGCAATGCCTTATGATAAAGGTAATTTATTATTTGATGAATATCAGAAAGAAGAGTTCGAAGAAAAATATCCTGAGCACTCCCACTTATTAGCACCTCTAATGGGATCGAGAGAGTTTATTAATGGTATTCCTCGTTATTGTTTGTGGATTTCAAATGAGGAACTTGAAAGTGCAAAAGAAAACCCAATAATAAAGAGTAGAATTAAAGCTACTG
Organism: Edaphocola sp.; assembly: GCA_035497795.1. Classification (GTDB taxonomy): domain Bacteria; phylum Bacteroidota; class Bacteroidia; order Chitinophagales; family Chitinophagaceae; genus Edaphocola. The sequence goes on from DATJCU010000116.1 coordinate 1,230, forward strand.
AGAGTTTCAGATTAAGTAGTCCTGATAAGGCAGGAAGAGAGTTAGCATTAAGAGCGCATCAATTTAGAGAGTATTTTCCTTTACAAAAAGCAAAAATTATTATTCCACGTGTATCTTCTGAACGAAGAGAATATATCCCAATAGGTTTTTTAGATAAAAACATTGTTATTTCTGACTCTGCTTTTGCGCTTTACGATGCCGAAATGTGGCTGTTTGGTATTCTTACATCCAAGATTCACAATGCATGGGTAAGAGCTGTTGGTGGTTCTTTAGAGACACGAATAAGATATTCAGCTACTCTTTGCTACAATACTTTCCAATTTCCCACTATTTCTGAAGCGAAGAAAAAAGAGATTACCTATTTAGCAGAAGAAGTGCTACTAACGCGTGAAAACCATACCGAAAAGACATTGGCTCAAATGTACGACCCCGATAAAATGCCAAAAGACCTCAAGGAAGCGCATCGTGCATTGGATTTGGCGGTGGATAGTTGTTACCCTGGTGCTCCTTTTGCAAGTGATGAAGAGCGGTTGGAGGTGTTGTTTAAGATGTATGAGAAGATGGTTAAAAAGCAGGCAATATGACAAAAGAAGAATTAATCCATGTAGTTAATGATTCATTATCAATTGTTGATATAACGATACAACAATGTGATATTCTCCTAGATGACGAAACTCCAGATAAAAAAGAAGTGCGTGATAGCTTATCTATTATCAACAGGTTTATATCTCAAATAAATAACGACATCAAATATGATTTGATTCCTTCTTTTTATTACCCGAAAATTAGTGTTTATTTAAATGAATTAGGTTTAACGGATCTACCATATAAAGGTGTTTATCCTGAGAACTTCGAAACTCAGATACATAAACAGAGTTTTATAAGCACATTAAAGCAACCAAGCATTACCAATGCAGTTTCGAAACTTCATTCATACGATGTCTTAAAATCATTACGTTTTATAATTTCTAATACTGTAATCGTGGGAGCTAATGGAAGTGGAAAAACTACTTTAGCGGATACATTAATCAATGGTATGAGCGAGAAAATAGGAATAGTAATACCATCACAAAAATTACTAATCGTACCAACTCTTCAAAGTATTCCAAATTATAGTTTAACAAATTCAGAATATGATAAATTCCAAAAGAATGTTAGGAATGATAAAATCACTTATAATTCAAATAAAGGTGATGAGCTACCATATAATGAGTCTAAACTTTATATATCTGAGTTCAATATAATTTTGAGGAATTTAATTGCTGAGCGTGCTAGTATAAATAATAGTTATTGTGAAAATATCAAACAGGGATTAGCTCCTAGAGAAGAAGATTTGGGATGCACTTTAGATAAAGCTATTATTATTTGGAACTCACTTATTGAGCACAGAAAGATGTTTTGTGATGAAAATAATAATTTATCAATTAAAACAATTGATACTGAAAAGGAAGATATATATCCTGCTTATTTAATGAGTGATGGAGAGAAAGTTATTTTATACCTAATTGCAAGAGTTCTAATGACTTCAAATGAAGGGTTGATAATTGTTGATGAGCCTGAATTATATTTGCATCGGGCTATTGTGGATAAATTATGGAATCAATTGGAATTAGAGAGAACAGATTGTATTTTTATTTATCTTACTCATGATTTAGATTTCGCCTCTAACAGAAATGCAAATAAGTTTTGGATTAAGTCTTTTAAGCATCCTCTCTTATGGGAAATAGAATCTATTCCAGATAATAGTATTCCAGAAAATTTATTGATGGAACTATTAGGCAGCCGGAAACCGATATTATTTTGCGAAGGGGATAGCTCTGAAAGAAGTCTGGATATACCTATATACGAGGTCTTATTTCCAAATTACACAATAAGACCTGTTAGAACTTGTAAAGATGTAATTAACTATACAAAAGCATTTAATAAGATACCCAATAACAATCTAATTGCATATGGAATTATTGATCGCGATTTTCGCACAACAACTCAATTGACTAAGCTTGAAGATGAAAATGTTTTTTCTTTTACTGTTGCTGAAATAGAAAACCTTTTTCTTGTTGAAGAATTTATAGAAGCATTTGTAAAATATAAAAAAGAAGAATGTGACTTGGAGGCTTTGAAAAAAGAAATAATATATAAATTGAAAACTGACAAAAAATTGCAAACCTCTAATTTTGTATCAAGTAAAATTAATTATCATTATAAAGAAAGTCACATAAAAAAAGGAAATTCGAAAGAGGAATTGCTTTCATCATTTGAGGCTTTTAATAATGATATAAAAATCAATAATTGGTATTTAGAAAGGATAGAAGAGATTGATGATATTGTTCAGTCCAATAATTATGATAAGGCTATAATGATATACAATAATAAGGGGTTACACACTGTTGTTGAAAAAATATTAGGATATAAAAGTAGCGAATATAGAAGTAAAGCTTTATTATTTCTTCAAAATTCTGATTCTGCAAAACAAATATTAAGAAACAAGTTCCCCCCTGAAATAATAAATCACTCTACAATTGATTAGCTATACTTTGAATAAATTCGAGATAAAATATTACACACTTATATTTGATTAACAATGAGATTTTCAGAAAGATATGGATACGTAAAACCCTCTGATGTGATAATCAGAGAGTGGATTAGTACTGAGATACAGAATGCAATATGTACTTGTTATGATGAACTTAATAATCGGATATATTCAAATAATGGTTACACTTATTTAGAATGGCATTTATGGTGTAATTTTTTAAATAAGCGTAAAAATGATTTTGGTTCTCTTCAACGATATAGAATCGTTGCTACCGAATATATTGAAAAATCTAAAAACCCTTGGTACAAAAAACTTGATCTAATAGAAACTACTATTAAATATTTAAATGATAAATACGATAGTTCCTATGAAAATGTCACCCAATCTTTCATCAACACTCTAAATAATGAATTTGAACGCCTAAATTTTGGTTATAGAATTATAGATGGCTTAGTTACTGAAATCACATCGGAATTAGAAATTCAAACCATTGAAAAAGCATTAGAGGATAATAAAGATAATGTACGAATACATCTAAACAATGCGTTAAAAGCCTTATCAATACGTCCTACTGGAGACTACCGAAATTCAATTAAAGAATCTATTTCGGCTGTAGAAGCTCTAAACAAAGAAATTACTGGAAAAAACACATGGAATTTAAATAAGATGATTCATAAAGCTTTGCCAATTGCACCCGCTTTATTAAGCGCATTCAATATATTATATGGATATACTAATAATGATGAAACAGGAATTCGACACGCTTTAATGGGAGAAAACTCTGATTATGTACCTGGAGCTGACGAAGCTCTATATATGCTAATAACTTGCAGTGCATTTATCAATTATTTGAACAGTAAACTGAAACCAGAAAACAAACAACAATGACTAAAGACCTAACACTATCAAACATAGAACGCCAAAACATTCTCAACAACAGATTGGCAATAGAATCAGTTGCAGAACAACTGTCTGTACCGGGCATGTTGTTTGAGGGAGAGTATCGATTTACCAAATCGATGGTGGCCGAATATTATGAGGTGGACATATCAACTGTTGATAGATATCTATCTAAATTTAGTGACGAATTAAAACACAACGGATATGTTTTATGTAGGGGTAAAAAGCTGAAAGAG
>DATJCU010000117.1:0-3777 GCA_035497795.1 Edaphocola sp.
AGCTTTGTTTTTTTTCTAACCCATAGTAAAAACCTACAAAACCACCTATAAAAACCCAGCTAGCGTCGCTGAACACCGAATAGCAAAAAGCCCAACATTTAGGATGTGTTAGGGCTTTTTTCTATTCGGCATAATGTTAGCACCAGTTTTTCTTTCTGTCGTCATTATGTTGTCTTGTAAATATACCAGCCGTTTCCAATTTCCCTTATCATTATAACTCTGCTTGGATTCATTTCTGGCAAGTCATTTTTGTCTTTTACATAAATATACCCAACAGAATTGTCAAGCATTCCGCCAATTAAAAAGTTGATACAGTTTCCTAATTCGTAACCGCCTGTCGAAACAGAAGAAACAAACAATTTTTGATAGTCCGTTTTTAGATTTTCAATAAGTTTCATGCTTCTTTCTTCATCCGCTTTTTCCTTTTCAAGTTGTGTTAATGCAAGATTTTTAAGCCGTTCAAATTCTGCTTGATTTGTCAAAAAGTGTTTGGCAATATTGTCGTCTAACTCTAATGTAAGTTTAGCGTTTCCTAATTCAAAATTATATTCTTCTTTTGAGTGAAACATTTCGTATTCGGTTCTTTCCGATTTTGGCTTATTTATTATTTCGTCAATTTGTTTAGGTGTCATTTCTTGAAGCACTTTTACAATATTCTCAATGAAACCTGTCATTGCTAAAGCTCTGAATGCACTCATTTTCCAGATTGTATCTTTCTCAAAGTGCAAATAAGTGTCAAGTCCTTTTCCAGTTGTGTCCAGAATTGTCATTGCAACAACTGCTGTTTTCTCTGTCTGTCCAAGTAATATGAACTTTGTTGTTGAACCTTTTTGTAAGTCTTGTCCGTTTGGTCTTCCATTATATTCTCCAGAAGTGTAATTTTCAATATTGGGTAAACTGTCCTTACCAAATATCTTTTTCGCTAAGTCCAAAGGTTCATAAGTCTGACTGTTTGAGTTACAGCCAGTCATTAAAATTGTCAATATGATTATAAATTGTCGTGTCTTCATAAAATTGGTGCTAACGGTTAGTATATGAAAAGTAGGCGATTTTGAAGCACTGAACTTGCGGTTAAGCACAAAGTTTGATACGAGCCAAAAGCCTTGAATTTATTACTGTTTCGCCTATTTTTTATATACATTGTTGCCAGCAGTTATTATTCTTTTAAAAATTCGTATTCGTATATTTTCGGTTTGATTTTGTCGGCTAAAAAGTTCAATTTATTTCTTAATTCGCCAATCAATTCCATATAGGTTTCATCATCACTTTTTGAGTTCATCCTTCCTTTGGCGTTTCTACCTTGAAAATGCGCTCGTATATCATAAAAACTTGCGTTTACGTTAACATTGGGTTGACTATGATAGTATTTCCACAACTCTCTACCTGCATCAAAAACGTTTTTGGCTTCTTCCGAAAATTCTCTTTTTAAAGTTTGATTAGTGTCAGTTCCAAATAAGTTGGTTTCGTTTTCTGTTTTTATTTTACCATTAATAAAGTCGGACATAAAATTGCTTTCAAATCTATTTTGGGCATTTACTTCTTGCTCTGTAAAAGGTATCCAATTATTTATGCCAAAACTTGATGAAATATTATTACTATTATCGAACAAGCAGAAAGTTAAACAATCGCTTTGAAATTCTTTATTATACTCCCAATCATTTTTCGGGTAGGTAAATTGGTCTCTATCATTTAGCCAAGTTGCTTGAATGCAATGACGAACAGAAATATATATTGCAATTTCTATAATATTTTTATCTGTCACCCACGTTCCTCTAGGGTGTGGTAATTGATTTTTATCATTAATAATGAAAATAAAATTTGCGTTTTGGAAATCATTGCCTTTTGCAGACATAAAACCAATATTTTTTTCATTAACTCTATTTCTTGTAGTTATTATCCAATCATTTATTGATTTGAAAATTGAAGTATTAATAAATCTCTTGTTGCCAATAAAATCGGCTTTAGAGTTATAAATATCACTTTTTATTTCTTTAAAATCCTCTTTAATATTATTGTTCCATATAAAAAAGCCAATTGGAAATTTTCCTTTAACATTATCAAATGAGTCAGCTGGAACGACAAATAAAATTTCGAGCTTCGCTCGAAAAAAACTTCGGAAATCCGAGAAGTTAGGTGCTTGCAAATTTTTCAACTTTGAAAAATTTGCAAGCACCGTATTAGGGATTTCAGCATTAATTCTTGTTAGGAATTGAATAAAAAGTTCACGTCCGCCTATTCCAATTTTGTTTTTATATTTTTCATAGATTTTTGTGGTAACTGCAACATCTGTTTTATTTGTTCCTGTATTTGATACAGTACCTTTACTTGCTGCTTCTGCATATGGAGGATTGATATAAATTACCAGTTTTTTACGCTTTTCTTCATCATTAATGATGTCTTGTAGGCTTTGAGGTAATTTGGAAAAGTCATCATTTAAAAAGTCAAACTGAAAAACGTGGTTGTGCAATAAGTTGGCTCCGTGGTCTATACGTTCGTGCATTACATTAATATCAGCTTGGTCTAATGTACTTGCGTAAATGTTGTATTTATTGGTTAAACCCGCTAAAAGGTTACCTGTTCCAGCCGCACAATCCCAAATGTAATAGTCGTCCTGCCAATCTTCGCCCAAATAATCGGTCAGGTATTTTTGCGAAAGCTCTACCCAAATTCGAGGGGTAAAGAATGCTCCTTTACGTTCTCTAATGTCTTGCGGTGCAAGTAAATCTCTACGCTCAATAATGTAATCTTGAAACTCCTTTATTGGTGGTCTTTTGTAGAGTTTCCAGAATTGTAAATAAGCATCTTTGTTACGAATGTTTATTGTAGCATCAAACATTTGCTTGATGTTTTCTTTTGCTATTTTATAGCCTTGATTTTGAAATACAACAAATAAATTATCTCTTATGGTTAAATCATCTTCTATATTTTGAGTGTCTTTGTCATTAACAAATATGTCTGCCAAATAAAAATCACTATCAAAAATATTTGCTTTTTTTAAGTCGTCCCAATTAACGTCAATTATTGGTTTAACAATCTCAATCCAACGCAAATAAATGGGAATGAAATTGTTTTTGTCAATCTTGATTTTACTTTTTGTTGTGGCTTTAGCCACATTATTTTTAATGAAAGTATTAAGTAGTTTTTCGTCTTTTTGATAATCAAATACATAGGTTTTTGATTTTAAGATAGCTTCAATTCTTTCTTTAATTAATTGAAATTCTTTTGTTTCGTGGTTGCTTGGTGCTACATTCCAATTAAAATCATTGAGATAGAAAATATCTTGAATATTAACGTAGTCAACAAAAGCAATTTTTTTAAAGTCAAATGCACCTAAAAAAGCAGGTGGTAAAGTTTTGTCGAAAGTACGTGCTTTTCCGATTGTCAGAATGAGTTGTACAAACATTGTAGGAACGTCAAAATTTCCTGTTTTTGCTTCTGCCCATAAAAGTGGTGTTCGTCCAAATAAACTGTCTTGTTTTGGAAAGACGGTAAAGTCAATATTTCCAAGAATTTCGGTTGTATCAAATTGCTTAAACCAGTCAGCTCCAACCTTGTTTTTCAGTTCTTCTTCTCGGATATTTTTATACTTCATTCTGCTTTTTCTCTTTTTACGCTGTGGTTTGTTCTAATTGCTGGCAACGGCAGTCTGTGAAAAAACCTCCGTATTTGTGGATAAAAATACATAAAAATATTTGTAAAAAAAATAAAAATTTTGTATTTTTAATGATGCAACACATTCAAGGAATAGCACGTTCACAGATAAGCTTCGGTTCACTC
>DATJCU010000118.1:0-4259 GCA_035497795.1 Edaphocola sp.
TATTATTTTTAATATCATAGCTTACAGACCAAATTGTATTAGCATCCTTTCTCTATCATAATCACATCTAAACAGTACAAAAATCTTTTTGATTTCTAAATACTTATCCATATCATCAACTACTTAACAAATTGTAATTTAGCGAATAGTAACTTAATTTTCTTTTTTATTAAACATATGGCGTACTTTATCTATTCGATTATTTGGTCTGCGTGATTGAATAACTGGTTCACAAGTAGCAATTTGATAATCTTTTAATTCTGTCAAAAAAACTGCTTGCCCATTTGTATATAGAGTTAAAGTATTACGATATTCATTAATACAACGTGCAGGAATATGTCCTGTAAAAATAACTTCATCATTTTTTGATTGACTTGTTTCAATTATTGCACAATGTTTTTGTGCATCATTATATGCACGAGAAAAGTATTCCTGTGGTGTAAAAAGTATAAACGAACAATATGGCTCTAATAATTGCGTTCCCGCTTTTTTCAATGTTTGTTCAAGTACAATTGGGGCAAGAAAGCGAAAATCCGAGGGAGTACTAACAGGGCTATAATAAACACCATATTCAAAACATATTTTACAATCTGTCACTTTCCAACCATACAATCCTTGCTCCAGTCCATAATTAATACCTTCTCTTACTGCATTTTGGAAACTTTGATTTAAATAACCGAGTGAAACTTTGCTTTCGTACTGTATTCCACTGCCAATTGGAAGTGGAGTTATTGATAATCCAATTGATGCCCAAAATGGATTTGGTGGTACTTCAATATGAATAGTATAATCTGCCTTTTGTAATGGTTTTTCCAAATAAATTACGGTTGGATCTTCGATTCTTATGTTTATGTGATATTTTTCAATCAACAGAGAACAGATAACTTCTAACTGCACTGTTCCTAAAAAAGAAATGATGATTTCATGTGTTATCGTATCAACATAATAACGTAAAAGAGGATCAGTATCTGCAATTTCTGTAAGAGCATCCAATAATTTTTCTCTCTCTTCTATTTTTATCGGTTCAATTCTTGTTCGTAGTATTGGTACAGTCTTGTCATTCCATACATTGCATGGCAAAAGCTTTTCATTTCCTATAATATCGTTCAATCTTAATGTATTGTTAGGTATAATAAAAATATCTCCAGAACAAACTGTTTTTGTCTGTATCATTTCTCCATTTGAAGGAATATATATTTCTGTAAGTTTCACTTTCTTTTTTTCTGGCAATATAATTGTATCTCGTAAGTGTAATGTTCCACTGTAAAGACGCAAATAAACTAATCTTTGCTTATGGTCTGTATATTCAATTTTAAAAACTCTTCCACATAGTTCTGAATCATTCTCATTCATTTCAGAACAAAAAAGATTTGAAATAGCTTCGATGAGTTGTTGAGTCCCTATATTATTTCTAGCACTTCCATGGTATATAGGAAACAACGAACCTTTTTTAACACACCTATATTCTTCATACGTTAATTCTTGTATAGTCAATTTTTCTCCTGCAATATATTTTTCTAAAAGTTTATCATTTTTGGAAATTACAGGATCCCAATCATCTAAATCAATAATATTTTTAATTGATATTTCTGGAGTTAATGTTACATTTTGCATAACAATAATATCATTTGAAAGTTTTTCTTTGATATTTTGATAAATATTATTTAAGTTAATTCCATCCTGATCTATTTTATTTATAAAAATAATTGTTGGTATATTCATTTTTTGAAGTGCATGGAATAGTATTCTGGTTTGTGCTTGTACACCATCTTTAGCAGAAATTACTAAAATAGCTCCATCAAGAACAGATAAGGAACGATACACTTCTGTTATAAAATCTGTATGTCCAGGAGTATCTACAATATTGATTTTGTAGTCATTCCAATTAAAAGAAGTAACTGCTGCCTGAATTGTGATTCCACGCTGACGTTCTAAAAACATAGTATCTGTCCTTGTTGTTCCCTTATCTACACTGCCTAATTCTAAAATCGCTCCACTTGTATAAAGCAGACTTTCCGTTAAAGTTGTCTTTCCTGCATCTACATGAGCAAGAATACCAATGTTGATTATTTTCATGGAATTTCCCTCCCTACAAATTTATCTTTTAACTTAAAATCAATATTTACTAATTTTGTTCTTTTAAACTATTCTCAAAATCAATTATCCACTTTTCTAATGTTTCTACTAATGCTAATTGTTGTTTGAACATTTGTTTTCCAACATTAGGAATATGTTGTCTATGAGATTGTCTTTCATTTAGTAATTCTTTTAATTCTAATATCTTTGATTTTATATTAGAAACAAGAATCTTTTTTTGTTCATCATCTACTAAATCTAAATTCGTGATAATAACATTAAAATCCAAATATAGACTAACATCAGAATTTGAAATATCATTCATAAGTTTATTAAAATAATCATTACCTTTGTCAGTAATAGTATATACTGCTTTATCTGGCATATTTCCCTCTTTCTCTTTATGGCTAACAATATATTCTTTTGATTCTAATTGTAATACTTTCTTATAAATAGACTGTTCACTAATTTTTACCCATCTTGGTATATTACGATATTCTATATTTTTTTTAATATCATAAGCACTTTGTGATTTTTGTTTAATAAGTCCTAATAATACCAAATCTATATTTGACATAATCTCTACTTCTTACTTAATATAATCTGTAACGCCAAGTCTATTTCCAAATGGATCTTCAAACTCGACTGCATTACCAGTTCCAATTTTAAAAGGCTCACTCAAAAATTTTATACCATTATTCAACATTTCTTTATAGAAGATTGCAACATCTTCTACTTCAAACCATATTGTAGGCTTTAAATTCTCAAATTTATTTTTGTCTTTTAAAATTATTGCAGGTTCTTCATTTCCAATATTATAAGCAACCATTCCCTTATCAGAAAAATCAAATTTCTTTTTTAACCCCAATATTTCCTCATAATATCTTTTTGCTTCTTCCATATTATCTACAGGAAGAAAATAGTTGTCATAATTTTTCATATATTTAAGCCCTTCTTTCTACTACAAACTATACTACTATATTTTATAGTAGTTATAATTAAATGTCAATAAATAATAAAAAAATAATTGCATTTAATTCGTTTATAATTCTTATAAAAAATAGATTAGTTGCACTGAACTAATCTATTTGTATAACTGCTTGTCGTACAAAAAAGACTGTCATTACTGACAATCTTTTCGGTAAATTACTATAAATCAATAACTATAAAATTGTAATTTCTTATTCTAATTCTTTTTTATGATTTAAGTGTATTCCTATATGTCCTATTCCTAATACTATTGTTGATATAATAAGAAATATATTTCTACCATATATACCTAGTAACAGAAATGCAACTACTGGCAAAGTAGCTCCTGCAACTGGTATTCCTAACAAGCTACTATACATATCTTTCATTGTTTTATTACTTTTAAAATATCTTATCCAATATATTTCGTATAAAATCATTATAATAAAGGCAATTAACAATATACTAGACCAGTTTGATATTTTATTTATATTAAAATCACTAAATATCAATGACAGACAGGTTACTAGCATTTCTCCAAGCCACTCCAATAGTAGTAATACTTTATTTTCATTTTTTACATATTTATCATAGCCTTTAGGCTTATTTTTACTCCATATAATATTTGGTAACATCAACATTAGTAAAAATATTAAACCTATATATGAAAATCCAAAGTGAATATTCATTAACTCATCTCACTTCCATATTGTAAGTTGTCGAGATGATTATAACATAAAAGCAAGTAATCATCAAATCACTTGCTTAACTAATTTATTATATAATTACTTTTGAAGAAGTCTTTTTATTTCTTCTTTTTTAGGTATTCTACCTTGTAAAACTACTTCATCATCAATTATAAGTGCTGGTGTTCTCATTACACCTAATGCCATCATTTTTTGCATATCTCCTATAATTTCAATATTCACATTTATTCCTAATTCTTTTATTGTTTCCTCTGTAATAGCTTGTAATTTTCCTCCACTACAACAAGACATTTCTAAAACTTTGATATTCATATTAACCTTTCCTTTCTTTAATTAAATTACTAAAAATGAAAATATATTAAATATATAACCAATGGCAATAATTCCAACTGCTATAATTCCTACAAAAATAGCAAGCAATTTAGGTTTCATTACATTTTTTAACATTACAATAGATGGTACTGATAAAGCTGTTACTCCCATCATAAATGTTAATACAGTTCCTAT
>DATJCU010000119.1:0-13415 GCA_035497795.1 Edaphocola sp.
ATGGATAGCCTTTTCCTAAACGCTCAGCACCGTAGCTCTTTACTACAGCACCTTTAGGTGGTTTGATGCCCTCTCCTGTAAGACGACACCGGTGGTTCAACTTACAACTGTTTCCACCATCTTAACTACAGCATGCAGAACTACATTTTGCCGATGTTCTGCTTCTCGGCACACTATGAAAAGTTGCCGATTGCGGGCTCGTCACTGTCAACCGTTACAAAAGCTGATGCGGTGCAGAATGCTCCAAGTAACCACTAAACCCCCAAATGTTTTATACATGCTGTTGGCAACTGTACTAATTATTTTAAAATTTTATTGCAAGCTTCTTCAAGATTTCAATAATGAATATCCCAACAAATAATAAAATAGCATTTATTACTTAATTCGAATATTAGTTTTTTTAGGATCAATTCTTAGAAGTAAACCTTCGTATATTCAAACCAGCTCTTAATTTCATTAATCTGCCATTCTAAGTCATAATTATATCTTAAATATAATTTTTGTAATGATGTAAGGTTTTTAAATGTGGTTGGAAGGATTGTTAAATTATTAGAAGTTAAATCTAATATTTGCAATTTACTCAAGTTTCCAATAGAATCAGGGACAGTATTAAGACCACAATCTCTTAAGTAGAGATGTTTAAGGTTTGACAATTTCCCTATATCAGAAGGGATACTATCCATTTTGCGGTAATTTATTTCTAAATAAATGAGATTGGAAAGCTTACTTATATCATTTGGCAAATTAAAATTATCACCACTGACATCCTGAGTAAATTCTATACTTAAAGTTTTCAAGGGCGATTCATTATTAGTGACATTTGGTAATGTTTTTAATTTTGTATGAACTAAACGCATAGATTGTATCTGTTTAAGATTCCAAAAATTATAAGGTAATTCTTCAAGTTCGGTTGATAGTTTCAATTCCTCAAGGGAGTCTAATTCACAGAAACTAGCAGGCAATTTTTTAATTTTATTATAACCATCTATCTTAAAACGTTTTAAGCTCTTTAAATTACCAAAATTTTCCGGTAATGAATTAAGGATAAATCTATTCCATTGGGTAATGTATAAGTCTGTGAGATTGATTAAATTACAGAAAGAATCCGGGAGCTTGTCGGATACACTTCCGATATGGAGATATTTTAAAGATTTAAGATTTCCAAAACTATTTGGTAGTTGCTTCAAGTTTAAATCATTTATATCTAAAACTTCTAAAGCTTCTAGATTACCAAATGATTCAGGGAATTCCGTTATCGGCGAACCATAAAGTGTTAATGTTTTTAGACTTTCAAGACCTCCAATTCCATCTGGCAAGCGTTCAATATCATTAAAGTAGAGTGTTAAAGTTTCTAATTTTTTAAGGAGACCAATATTTTCAGGTAAAGAAGTAATGTTATTGTTATTTAACCTAAGATATTCAAGTTCTTTATAAAAAACAGCTATTGAATCAGAAAAACTACCAATACCATCGCCGGCTAAATCAAGATGACGTAAGTATTTAAGAGCTTTTAAACTAGGATAAATATCAGGTCTCATAAATATCCATCCTATTCTTTCACCACTTAAATACATTTCGGTTATATGATTATTCTCCACTTTGTATTTATAGGGGCGGTTCAATAATTGTAAATCTTCAATAGCTTCATATTCGGTGTATTCACCGGTGTTAACTATTAATGTATCGGAAAAGGAAACACTTCCATAAGTAACTGTCCAAATAGCTTTATATTTGCCATTCTCTTTTCCATTAACAATAATACTAGGAAAATTTTCTTTGGGAATTACAGTACCACCTAGTTGTGTGGACCTATAATTATGTATATCTCCTTCCATTGTCCAACGGCCTTTTAACGGACTATCGACCCATATTCTCTTTCTTGTAGAATAATTCTCATTAGAGCCAGACTGAATATTAATAATTAAAGGTTTAAACTTTACTAAAATACTATCTTCAGCTGAATGGTCATTCTCTGTAACAGTCCAAATTAAAAGATACTGTTCACCAGGTAAACCGTAAAATTTCGTAATTGCTGAGTTCTTTTGTTCAACATATACATGTTCATCAATTAATCCGTTTTTTATTGACCATACCCCAGTATGACCTTGTGGTAATGAGTCAGCGTGTAATTCCACGCAAAAATGATCCTGAAGAATAATGTCTTCACCTGCATCTAACGCGATATTTGTGGTTGGTATTAGATTAATAGTTTCAGATTTGTCACAGGAGTAGAGAATTAGTCCCAAAATTACTATCGGTAATATTTTATTCATTGTGTTTAATTTATGTATTGTTGCCAACGTTTGACAATATGGCCAGTAAGGGATTGCGGGCGATTTCATATCAAGGTACAAGAAAAATTGAAGCGGGCTACAAACCTTCGCATACCACTGAAACCCTTATTGGCTATATTGTGTGTTGTACGCTGGCCGTTATTGTTTTCTAATCTATTTGTCTCATTTTTAATGCACTGCCGCTCAAACCGTGCGTTGTAGCGGGACGGGCTTGAAGGCTCTTTTGGCATTTTTGGATTGAGGGAAAGCCCTGCGGGAATGCCAAATGTGCCTAAAAGTGAAGGGACGGTGTGCGTTTGGAGAATCATCCTGTCAACCATAAATATTAATAGCTTTTTCTATTCGATTTAAATCTCTTAACAATCCCTTATTGTTTATTTCCTCCGTAACAGAATAACTTAATGCATCATCTATAAACGACCCATTCAAATCTTTTGATTCTTGAACTTTTAAATACTCCATAAACACCTCAATCGACTCTTTGCGTTTTGAGAGTATTTGATATCCATCTGAATTAGACAGTGGGAAGGCTCCATTAAGCTTTTTGAAATACTCCTTATCAAAAATCGGAGTATCCTGAAGTATTAAGCCTATATAATGAACCCTATTTATAAGTTCATCTAAATAATAGTAACCTTTTAAAGAAATGCAGAAATTATTTGTTAAGCAGTTTGCATCAATATTATCTATGTCCGATAGATTGTCATCAGTATCAACTAATTTATAATCGAGAAGAATTTGAATCTCTTTCAAAATTATACTATCAGTATAACCAACTCTTTTAAACAAATCAATTATATCAGTACAAGGAACAAACTTCTCACGAAAACCAAGTTTTTTTGTAGAATTGAATAAATACTTTAGAATCCGAATTTTAGTAAAATGATTGAAATTATCTACCGCTGGATAAAATAGATTTTTAATATCACTTACCTCATGATTGAAATATAAAGTGTTATTTAATCCAATAGATTTAACGAACTCCCAAATGGGAATTCCAGATTCTAGATTTATTACATATTTATGCACATTTGTGTGTCCTGAAAGAAGGAAATGACGAAAGCTCTCCAATCCTTCTCTAATATTTGGATATGATGTTTGTTCCAAATATCGTAACATCTCAGAATTATCCTTAGCAAAAAGGGTTTTATCTAGGTTCTTGAAAAAAATTTCAATTGTTTCAGGAGTAACAGTAACATTTTTATCATAGACTCTTCCGCTTGCGGTGGTTTTAAAGTCTATTCTATTAAGAGCATAATCAATTCTACTTTTAAGAACTTCTGAATAAGGAGGAGCTGTTATATGATAAACAATTGGTTCAAATGCATCGAAAGGAGGCTTTTTTCTCCACCTATAATAATAACCTTCACGTAAAGAAATTATAACAGCACATTTTGCTTGTCTGTTTAAACCAGCTGCAAACTTATATGCTTCCCGTTGAAAAGTTTGATTTTTTTGGTCTGCATTATCTATAACTATGGTAAGTCGAATTCTTCGTTCTCGTATTAGATACTCAGAAAACTTGAATAAGTGGTCTTGAACATCTTTGATTGAGGTTTCAAGAAACTCGCTTAACTTATTGTCATATTCTGTGCTTTCTGACTCCTTAAGGTGTTTCCAAATTCCTCTATCTCTTTGTTGTATTTCTCTATAAAATGTCCTTTTTAGAACTGTTAAGTCATGAATATTTAACTCTGGATATTGATTATATATTATTTCAATTATATCATGATATATTTTTTCTTTTTCATAACTTAAATCATCATATTTCCTGAAATCCAAATATATAAATGGACGAGAAGCAACATTGTCAGAATCGAGTGAAATATGAAACAAGTAATTAATAAATGTCGTTTTCCCAGCACCTTTTGAACCAATAATTATTATCGGGTCTGGTGGAGGATTTTCTTTTGCTACTTGATTTTCATTTATTTTATCTTTTATATATGAAATTGTATTATCGGTATTTCTCACAGGAATAACCTCTTCCAATTCAGGTGGTCGGTCATCTATAAGTTTTTCAATTTCTGATTTATTCTTTTTAGTCTCTTCATTTTTAATAAAACACTCTTTCAAAATCTCCTTACTGTCAAGATTCTCAAACTTGTATATCTCGCCAAAGACTTTACTCAATACTGGTGTTAGGTTTGCGGTTAAATCATTCCTAATTAATTCTTTATGTTGTTTGTTTCCAAGTATTGAAAATATTGTTTTACCTTCAATTACTTCAATATTCAGCACATTATAAAGTGAGTTGTTACTAACTGCTTCCTTAGACAATAAGTTGTAGAATTCAATAAATCGATTACTAATTTCCTCGAACCCATTAAACAAAATGCTTTTATTATCCTGCCACTTTGACCCATCAGTATTAAAAAACTTACTAATTATAAATTGATGCCCATTAGTTATTACACCATATGGGATTGATTCTTCG
Source organism: Edaphocola sp. (assembly GCA_035497795.1). Classification (GTDB taxonomy): domain Bacteria; phylum Bacteroidota; class Bacteroidia; order Chitinophagales; family Chitinophagaceae; genus Edaphocola. The sequence goes on from DATJCU010000119.1 coordinate 4,732, forward strand.
ACTAAATATCCTTTAATCTGATTAATTACCTCTTTATTACCTGAAACTAAAGTTCCGATTTTACTGGTTTTATGATTATTTGGTAATTGAAATTCAACAAAATCTTTTTTTGCCTCAATAATAAATTGAAAATTAGGTATCGAAATTCTGTAATCGTAATATCCATTCGAGTTATACCCTTCCCTTTTTATATTTGGTTCTTCCCAGCCTAAAACTTTTATTAAAATTTCATCTAATATTTTGGAACGTGTATCAGATTCAGATAAATCCAGTTGTTTGTAGTTATCATACTGAGTCCTAAAATCCTCAAATATTTCTTTTGCTTTATCTATTTTGGCCATATTTCAAAATATTATATCGTCAATTTACAAATAAGTGGTGTGCTGGCAAAAAAAAGTATGTGTTTGGCAGCGAAGGGACGATTGCAGGGAAGGGCTGCCAAACTCTTGCTTTTTTGGGTTGGAATTTTCCATTTTCTCTTTTTTAAAATCTGCAATCATGTTACTGCTGTATCATTTTTTCGGCTTGCGTACAACGTTTCGCGTGTATGTGCAGTAGCGGATTAGAAGCACTTTCCTGTCCATTTAGCACTAAGTTTCTTAGAAGCACTTTCCTGTCCATTTAGCACTAAGTTTCTTAGAAGCACAGACCTTGATTTTACCACTTCACCCGCTATTGCCACATACACGCTGTTGTAAGCTGGCCTTCTGTCCACCGACATTGTCAAGTTGTTGTATTTCTGTGCTTTTACTGTCATTTTATTTTTTCCTTTTTTGTCTGTCGGGGTTGTGTGTTGTTGGCTGTTTTAAAAATTTTAAAGGGAAGGGATTTTAAAAAATAATTTTTCCTACGGGTGCAAAGGTGGAAGCTCTTTTGCAATTTTTGGCTTGTATGTTGGCTTGAGCGAATTGCAAATGTGCTTACACCTGTGTGTTGAAATTAGTCTTCCCATATAATGCTTAAAATTGTTTTATATCTTCTAGTTGGGATACAATACTCATAGAAATCGCTATCTTCATCATAATCTCCTAAATTAAACCAAGTTGATTTAGATATTAATTGAGCTTTTTCTTCAAGCTTATATAAAAAGGCGTAATCATTTTCTATGTATTCTGCTGCGACAGAATCAGAAGGGGGAGCTAATCGGGTGAAGTCACCAAACCAAATCTTCAAGTCATCTGATTTTTTCCAGTACTTTACTTTTCCATTTTCAATAAAAACAAGACAAATAGGGTGTAATTGCTTAAATTGCAAATAGCGAAAAACTGTTGCTGTTAAACTGGTTTTAAACCGTTCTGAAAGTTGTTTTATAAGTAGCGGAGAAAACTGTTTTCCTTTAGCTTCTTTTAAAAATAATTTTTCAGGCATTAAAAGTTCACAAGCAAATTCGTTGGCTTCTAATTCTTGTTTGCCATTTTTCAGGGCATTTTCCATTCCTGAAATGATGTTGAAATTGGAAAATGTGTCGTCTGGAAGTTGAATGTTTTTATGCATAATTAAATGACCAATTTCGTGTGCTATGACAAAGCGTTTTCTTTGTTCAAATTGAATATTAGAGTTTACTTTAATGACGGCTTTGGTATTTCCGAAAATAATTTTACCATCACAATTTGGTAAAGCTTCTTCAATGAGCATTGCATCTAAGCCAGAAACAAATAAACTCATTTCAAGATCAGTAATTTCATCTAATCCAAAGCTATTCAATAGCTCCTGTGCCTGAATATGTGCGTTAGTGGCTCTTGTCATTATTTTCTAATTGTTCCAATAATTCAACTAGATTCTTATCCTTAATGATTTCGATAATATCTTCTTTTGATAATTTGTCAAGATTGCGATACAATGCGAGTGAGGCATTCCCCTGAATTAGCTGCTTTAAAATTGCAACAGGTTTTTCAATGTTTTGTAAAACTGCTTCTTGAAATTTATTCGCTAACGCTAACAAATATTCATTATGTTTTTGTTTGGCTTTAGCCTGTGCTAAAAAGATTATTTGCTTTTTCTTTTTGTTATATTCTTCAAGATTTTGAATATCACTTTTTTGCGAATCTTTGATAATGTCTTTATCTGCTTCCAAATAGAAGTTGTACAAAGCATCATTGATTTTATTTTTGATTTCGTTGCTCATATGATATTTTTTATTTTCGTTTGAATTTTTGATAGTCGTCTTTCAAGTCGTTTGGTAATATTATAAACTTCTTTAACGTCAATACCCAAATCCTTTGCTATTTCTGAGGGTTTTGTAATACCATCTGCCCAATACTCGAAAACCGTTAACTCATCATCGTCTGCACCTTCAATTTTTAAATTATCAGAAATGGAACTACGTAAATGTTCCACATCAGAAGAAACGTCTGTTGTTGAAATTTTAGGCAATTCATTATCGTAGATATTTTTATTAGTTTTGAAGAAGTTAGAAATTTCACTTCTAAGGCATCCAAAGAGAAATTCAGTAAAAGAGCAGTTCGCTTTAGTCCAGTCTCGTTGACCCTCCATAACTTTTAAAATTACTTCACCAACGAAATCAATAGGCTCTTTGCCGTTGAAGGTTTTAACTCCAACTGACTTCATTTGGCTGATAGCATAGGCATTCATCCTATCAATCACTTCATCAAAATCTATTGACTGTATTGCTTCTGCTAAATTCATTTGTTTTTCTACAATTATATGCTACAATTTGAAAAAAAATTGCCACTGATGGCAAAAATAAATAAAAGCATAGCATATATAAGTTAAAAGGTAGATTCTTTTCTAAGGGTAAGATACTATGACTGGAAATAACAATAAATCATCATTAATATGGAAAAATACAATTTACGTTACTTAAAGCCAAGTGCTTTTATTTTCATCTGTGTGGTCTTGGGAATTTCATTAATCACAGCAAACAACTACATCAATTCACATTGGGGAATTTCTGTTTCTGTTTTCGCTGTTATTGGTGCTTTATTCGGAATAATAAATAGCTATTTATGGAATAAAAAGCCATTCTGTTGGATGTATAATGTGCCTGACTTTTCAGGACGATATGAAGGTACATTGTATTATGAATTCAGAAATGAAAAATGCGAAGTTATTTCGGGGTTGCTCGAACATATAAAAGTTGTTATACAAAATGGGTCTGATGTTGTAATAAACTCTTGGACTAAACAAAAGGATGGGGCAATGTCATCTAAATCTACAAGCATTGAAGCAAGCATTGTAAAAGAAAAAGATGGCACATACTCTCTAATCTACAACTATTTAAATGACGGTAATTTTGAATTAGGCTTTTCACCTCATTATGGAACGGAAGTGCTTAAATTAATTGAAAACGGAGAAGGCAAACACTTGGTTGGTAAATATTACACTGAGCGGTTACCATTTCAAACTAGAGGAAAACTAGACTTAAAGTTAACTAACAAAAAAATGTGTCACGAAAAATAAATTTAATATTATGGCAAATTGTAATGAACACTTTGAAGAGTACAACGGAAAAATTAGACTATCCGATGCTCGTAGAAAAAGTTTAAAAGGCTCTCGTAAAGAGCTGCGCAAAAAGGTTAGAAAATGGTTTGATGAAAATAAGCCGAATGAAACAAAACCTAAATTTAGTGGTCAAGGATCAATGTCGATGGACACAATTATTAATCCTATTCCACGAAAAATAACAGAAAACGGAGAAGAAAAAAAAGTACTCTACTATGACGTGGATGACGGTATATATTTTCAAGGCGATAAAGACCCGAAAGACAGAGCTACTCCAACCACTTACCATAATTGGATTTATGATGCTGTTAAAGGTCATACAGATAAAGACCCAATTGACAAAAATACTTGTATAAGAACTTTATTTGCAGATGGACATAATATTGACCAACCAATTTATTACAAAAAAGGAGAAACCCCCGAACTAGCTCATAAAAGAGATGGTTGGATTGAAAGCGACCCAAAGGAATTTACTGACTGGTTTAATGATTTGGCTGAAAAAGAGCCACAATTGAGAAGGTTAGTGCGTTACGGCAAAGGTTGGGTTGATAAACGTGAATTTGAAAACAATAGCAAGCCAATGCCGAGCGGTTTAACCTTAACAATTCTTATTGCTGAAAATGCAGTTTACCGTAAAGACCGAGATGATGTTGCATTAAAAGAAACATTATTGGCTATTCAACGAAAATTGAACATTCTTTTCGCGTGTAAACGTCCGACAACTCCCAAAGGGGAAAACTTGTTGGCTGATTATGGACATAAAGAATACTTTATGAACTGCCTTGCTAATTTTATAGATGATGCTACGAAAGCATTACAGGAAAGAAATATCAAGAAGTCAACTGAACTTTGGCGTAAACATTTAAGCGACAGGTTTCCATTAGGCGAAGATAAAGACGAAACTTCAAATTCGTCCGTAGGACTCGGGGCAATTATTCCAGCAACAACAAAACCGTATGCAGAATAATGAAGAATGTTAAATTCGAAGAAGATATCTTATTTGTTCGTGATGAATTTGACAAACTGAGTATAGTTGAAGAAAACGAAGAACGATTTTTAAAAGGTTCGCTAGATATTATTGACGGAACAGGTAAGATATGGGAAACATTTCAAGTGGAAATTAAGGGTAGCGAAAGCTATCCTTACGCTTTTCCTAGGTTGTACGAAACAAATAATGCTTTTCCTAAAAATGCTGATTGGCACGTTTATGAAAATGATTTTTCTTGTTGTGTAGATGTTCCAATGAGCGAAAAGATTATTTGTAAAAATGGTCTGAATGTTGTCGATTATATAAAGCAATTTGCAATACCTTATTTTGCCAACCAATTATTTAGAATTAGAGAAGGTTATTATTTATATGGAGAATATTCGCACGGAATTAAGGGGCGACTTGAATTTTACCAAAGTAAGTTAAAAGCCAAAAGCCCTGCTCAGCTTATTACAATGTTCGACCTAATATTAAAAGATTATAACCCTGACAGAAGGGAAATATGCCCATTTTGTCACAAGGAAAAGTTTAGAAGGTGTCATCGTGATTCTTTTAGGGAGATGCAGCAAATAAAAGAATACGTGGCTCAAGATGGTTTGACTTTACTGAAAATTTTAAAGGCTAAACCTGATTTTAAATTACCCTTATAAATTCAACGTTATAGTAGAGGTGGAAAAAATTGATTTTAGCTTGCAATTTTGATGATTTTAAGTATCTTTGCAGTAGTGATAACCAAGGAACAAATAAAGAACACTGGGGCAACCTTTACACCAAGAGAACTTTCAGTTTTTTTGGCTCAAAGGATTGGTCATTATGTCAACTCTAAGCATAGCCGTGTTTTAGACCCTGCTTGCGGGGAGGCGGAACTTCTAGTTGCTATGGGAGAGGTTCTTTCAGAAAGAGGGTGTGATTTTTCATTAACAGGTTTCGACTCTAACAAAGAATATTTGAATTTTGCTGAAACTCGATTATCGAGTTTCTCAAATAAGAAAACTGCTTTGATTCTCGGAGATTTTCTAATGTCGGTAGATGTGTCTAGCTCTATCAATCCTCCTTCATTGTTTGATGATATAAGTGCTTCAGAAGTTAATAACTCTTTTGATGTTGTTATTGCTAATCCACCTTATGTTCGGACGCAAATACTAGGTACTGAACAAGCACAATATCTAGCTCGGAAATTTAATTTAAAAGGTAGAGTAGATTTATATTATCCGTTCCTGATTTCAATGACGGAGAGTTTAAAAGAAGGTGGAATACTAGGTGTTATTACTTCTAATCGTTATTTATCAACTAAAGGAGGAGAAAGCATAAGAAAATATTTATCCGAAAATTATGAGATTTTAGAGTTGATTGATTTAGGCGATACAAAACTTTTTGATGCTGCTGTGTTACCTGCAATCTTTATTGGTAGAAAGAAAAAAGAAAAAAAACCTTCAGGGGCCAACTTCATTAAAATTTATGAGGAATTGAATGGCTATAATGGAGAATTAAGACCTGTTGAATCTGTTTATGATGTTTTGAAAAGCAAACATTCGGGCTATTTTGTAACAGAGAACGGAAAGCGATATAAAAAATCATCTGGTGAATTGAAATACAAGATTGGTTCGGGTTCTTGTTGGGAAATGTTGTCTAGCGTAGAATCTGAATGGGTTTATAAAATTGACAAAGTAGCAAAAAACCGTGTTGAGGATTTTTTTAAGGTCAAAGTAGGAATTAAATCAACGGCAGACAAAGTATTTATTAGCGACAAATGGGAAGAGTTAAATGGAACAAAACCCGAAGATGACTTGCTGAAAGAATTGATTTCACAAGAAAACATTGAACCGTGGAACGCTAGGAATAACTTTGAATTAAAAGTTCTTTATCCTCATATTTCTGTTAATGGTGAAAAGCAAACCGTTGATATTGAAAAATACCCTAAAGCAAAAAAATACTTCTTGCAACACGAAGATAAATTAAGAGCAAGAAAATATCTTATTGATGCTGGTAGACAATGGTTCGAATTGTGGGTGCCTCACCATCCAGACCAATGGAAATACCCGAAACTTGTTTTTCCAGATATAAGCTTAAAGCCTAGGTTTTACCTCGATACTAATGGAAGAATTGTCAATGGAAATTGTTATTGGATTGTAGCGATTAAAGATGAAGATGTTGATAAGCTTTTGTTAATCCAAGGAATTGCCAATTCAAAATTGATGACTAAGTATCACGATTTAGTTTTCAATAACAAGCTATATTCAGGCAGAAGAAGGTACTTTTCCCAATATGTCGAGAAATATCCTTTGCCAGATTTCGATTCGCTAAAGGCGAAAGAAATCATCGCTATTGTGAAAGATTTAAATCAGTCTAGTGATACTTTGGAAATTTCAAAACTAGAGAACCAATTAGAAATCAAAGTTGCAGAATCTTTCGGGGTTGAACCAATATTTAATCTGGATTAAATACAGCTTTCCCATTATGGTTTTCAAAAAATGTCATTGGTATTGCACGTTGACATTTATAGCTTTCAGCACTAACATAGGAAAACAGCTCTCCTAATTTTTCACCAGGAGAAAGTATTATACCTTCAATAATTTCTGTTTTGGGATTAGTTAATGCAATTAAATAACGAACATCAAAAGTTGTTAAGCTAGAATCTTCAATAACAATTTCCTCCTTTTCAGGCGAAAATTTGCCTAAATCAACAGTTGCACTGTCTTGAACTTTTACTTCTAATAGTTGATTTCTAATGTCGGGAAAAGCACCATATAATAGGTCGTTTTCATTTACTTCGTAGCCCAATAATTCTAATACCTTTTTCTCTAATGCCTGGCCTCTGTTTTTTGTTGCCGCTGCATCTAATTTAAAACCAATAAGTTTTTCAGCGACCAATTTCTTTAATAATGCAATGGAAAATAGTTGTTTGATGTCTGGTTCTTCAACCATACCCGATTTTGGCGGTTTGTAATCGTTTAGGATATAATAGGAGAGTTTCTTTGAATCAGGAAAAGAAAGAATTTTATCTTCACGCTCATAAATTTCTTTTCTCACTTTACCTGAAATTAAGAGTTGGTGTTTAATTGTAGGTTTTCCAAACTTTCCAAATTTCTTTTCAATGTATTCGGGAGTAAGAATAAGTACGGAAGCGATTTTATTCTTTTCAGTATCAATTTTTACAAAAACAAACCTAACATCAGTACATTTTAGACTTTCTCCTGAATCATATTTTATCAAGAGTGTTTCTGCTGCTGGAATTCTGTTCCAAACTTGTAAATTGTATGATGTTCCACTTGTTACTATATATGTATCTATAAACTCACTTGTTATTTTAGGAACACCTTTAGCCTTAGGAGGAACTATTTCAAATTGTCCAAGAATTGCTAATTCAGGCAATGATTGTTCTTCTAATGTGGAAGCAATTAATTTCCGAATGTTAGAACCGTCTGTTCTTGTTTTTCCAGTTAGAATAAAAGGTTGTCCAATTAATTTAGAAAAATATTTTACGAGTGTTTCTGGTTGAGTCAGCATTTTCACTGACTTTGGTGGAATTTTAAAATCTTTGTTCATTCTTCAACGTTTAGCAATGCGGATACCTCAATATTTAAAGCTTGAGCTATTTTTCTAAGATTTATTACTGAGATATTTCTTTCACCTCTTTCAACAGAGCCTATATATGTTCTGTCTAACTCGCAAGCGAAGGATAGTTTCTCCTGTGATAAATCAGCGTCTAAACGAAGTTCTCGTATTCGATTTCCTATTTGTTCTAAATAGGCTTTTTCACTTTTAGAATATGCTGTACCCATTTTTATAATTTGGTTACAAAGTTGATGAATAGATGTAAATAAGTCTACGGATTATAAGTATCATTTGTAGCGTAGGAAAATTGGCTCTTTTGCAAAACTTGGATCGTGTGTCGGCTCGTGCGGTTTTGCAAATGTGCCAATGTGCGGCTGGCATAAAATTATTTTTTTAAATGTGTGGTGGGAAAAATTTTTAAAACATTCGGGTCGGATTATGTGTCGGCAAAGTCAGTCCGTAAATTTTAGTCAAGATGTCAAAGTTCGATTTTCAGATGTCTGTTTTTTAGTTGCACGGTCGTTCTTTAGGCTTGCTTACAACGCCCACATGGTCGAGTAGGCAAAGGGAACTTCCCCCTAAGCCTCTCACAGAACCGGACTTGAACCTCTCAGCTCATCCGGCTCTTGTTATACAAATCGATGCACTTCATTACGAAAACCCCAACCTCCATTGGTAG